>CAZWEO010000013.1:0-70007 GCA_964633115.1 uncultured Desulfobacterales bacterium | reverse complement strand
CGATTAAAAAAATATCATATTCTACTTGACTGGGGGATTATAGGATGTCCCCTATTTATTTGAATTGATTTTCTCTATAACTTCGCCGCTTTTATTGAGCACATAAATGTGGAATCCGCCTGTGACGGCATGTTCGGTCAACTCCTCATGCATAATGGCTTGGACCTCATATTTTTTTTGTTTATCCCGGGCCATGAGGTTGATGCACATCAAAGCGTCTTCTTTTTCTAAAAAAATAGGAATGAAGGATACGTCGTTTTGATCGTCGTGCTGACCCAGGTACTGTGGATTGGTTTCAGGGTCTTGGACGACAACGTAGATCCATTGGTGTTTGTGTATATGCGTAGACATTGGATTCTCCTGAATTCGCAAACATCTGTCTTAATCCCAAAACGATTAAGCCGTAAAATAAGACTGAAACAAGGCCACCACACGCTGAATATCTTGTGTGGCAACATCCAGATGCGTTACGAGTCGCATGGGGTTTTCAGGTGTTATCAGTACACCCGCATCCCTTAAATGGTTTGCCAGATCATCAATCCGATTGGTTTTCACGGTTAAGAACACCATATTGGTCTGAACTTGGTTCATATCGAGTTCGATGTTCTCAAACTCGGTCAGTCCTTCAGCCAGAAGCCTGGCATTGGCATGGTCCTGTGCCAGTCGGTCAACATGTTCGGTCAAGGCCAAAATGCCAGCAGCGGCCAGGATGCCAGCCTGCCGCATACCACCACCGAGAACTTTGCGCCAGCGGCGGGCCTTTTGGACCAATTGCCTGGACCCACATAACAGGGATCCCACTGGCGCGCCCAAACCTTTTGACAAGCATATGGAGACCGAGTCAAAATGACAACTGATCTCTGTGGCCGCGATGTCTAGCTTGACAGCTGCATTGAATAAACGCGCCCCGTCCAAGTGGCTGCTGAGTCCCTGATCCAGAGCCAAGGTCCGGGCGGTTTCCAAATAATCCAAGGGCAGGACTTTGCCCGCTTGTGTATTTTCCAAACATAATAACCGCGTGTTGGCAAAATGAAAATCATCGGGTTTAATAACCTGCCTGACCTTATCCAAATTGAGGGTGCCGTCGCTTTCAAATTCTATCGGTTGTGGCTGGACACTGCCAAAAACCGCTGCCCCGCCGCCTTCATACTTGTAGGTATGCGCTTGCTGTCCGACAATATACTCGTCGCCGCGTTCACAATGGCTTAGAACCGCCATTAGGTTACTCTGGGTTCCCGAGGCTGCCAGGATGGCATCTTCTTTGCCCAACATCTCTGCTGCCAGGCTTTCTAGACGATTGACTGTGGGATCATCGCCATAGACATCGTCACCCACCACGGCCTCAGCCATGGCAGATCTCATTTTTGGTGTGGGTTGTGTAACGGTGTCGCTTCTCAAATCAATCATTTGTTTTCTCAACTATCTAAGGCGTACTTTTTACGAAGTTTGGCCAGTTTTTCCAGGTATTGCCCCCGGTATATGAGTCCTTTTTGATTGGCGATTTCATAGAAGGAGTAATCGATAAAAGGACGAATATCTGTTCCTTGAAAATTGAGCATGGCATCGTTGGCTCTATCGATGGTCAATACAGCATAGTAACTGACCAACACTCTAATTTTCGAATCACGTCTCAAGAGGTAGCTTCGGCCGGCCAGCGTATTAATAAAGTAAGCCGCATAACGGTAACGGGTATCTTCTGTGGGGAACTGAATAATCTTGTCCGGACAACGATTCCCGGAATTCATATATCCATAAAAAATGGCCATAACCGTCTCGATGATATCGATTTCAGTCTTGAGGAGGTTTTTGAGGATATTCAATCGCTCCTTGCCGAAAAAGCGATAGAAATGAGTAACATTTTGGATCAGCCGAACCAAATCCTCCAACTCACCCGAAAGCATGGGCGGCGAGGTTTCCAACACCCTGGTAACATCTCTGATTAGCCGTTGACTCCCCCCTCTTTGTTTGTAAGAAGCCATGTAATCTTGACGGTCCATGTAGTTCAGAAATGTTCGCACTTGCAGCGAAAGATCATTGCAACTGATTTCATCCCCAAAAGCGAGGTAGTCCGATTTCTCACCAAATATCTCAGACAGACGATGTTCATATTCTTCGGTATCTTTCAGTTGAACCAGTTCATTCTGGATGGCAGTCAATTCAGCCTGCAAGGCCTGAATTTCTTTATCACAGACAGCCTTTTCATTGGTGATTGCTTGACCGAGTGTATCGCGATGCCACTTGCGAATCTGAGTAAATCCCATGAACACAACCATGCATACAATGAGTACAATCACCAGTATTTTAATCGCTCGATTCATACTGCGCAGCCCCTTTCTGGTCCCTAAGTACAGGCGATGCAAACCATGTTATATGGAGACATATCGGATAGCAGCTTTACGGGAAAGGCTATCATAAACATAGATATAAACACTTGCAATTATTGATAACTTATTGAAATAAGTATTTTTTAAGTTAATTATGTCAAAGCGCAGTGCTTGTCAAGCAGATAGTCAGTCTGTCAGAATCGCAAGCATTGACTTTATATTTAACTAAACATATGATCTGCGGGTATCGATTTTAATATCTTCAAAATCAATTCAATCGCGAGAAGGACTCCCATGCGAATCGTAACACGGCCAGATTTCGACGGTATTGTCTGTGTGGTGTTAATTCAGGAAGCTGAAAATTCGTCCCCACCTGTTCTCTGGGCTTCTCCCAATGATATGCAGAGGGGCCTTGTTGACATCCAACCAGGCGATATAATAGCAAACTTACCATATAACCAAAATTGTGACTTGTGGTTCGACCACCACTTTTCAAACCAAATTCGACATCCAGTCAAAGGACTTTTTGAAATTGCTCCATCTGCTGCTGGATTGGTGTATCAATACTACCGTGAGCGCATCCAAAAAGACTATAGTACCCTGGTAGCCGAAACCGATAAAATTGATTCTGCCAATTTGGCTTTAAATGAAATTTTGACCCCCGAAAAATACCCATACGTTCTGCTGTCCATGACAATCCAGGACCATGTCTTAGCAGATTCACCCTATTGGGACCGGGTCGTGACCCTCCTTAAAGCGCATGACATTGAAACGATATTGCGCGATTTCAAGGTCCAAAAAAGATGCCAGACAGTTATTCAGGAAAATAGAGACTATCGTGCTTTGCTAGAAAAACACACCATCCTTGAGAAGCAAGTGGCCATATCGGATTTTCGGGATTTAGACAGCATGCCGTATGGCAATCGGTTTCTCGTTTATTCCATGTTTCCCAAAGCCACAGTGAGTGTCAAAATCGGATTTGAAGATGCCGACAAAAAGACGATGGTCGTAAAGGTCGGCCATAGTATATTGAATCGAAATTGCCATGTTAATGTGGGTCAGATGCTCTCCTACTTTGACGGTGGTGGCCATAAAGGAGCCGGCTCATGCAAGTTTCCCACATCTGATTCGGATAAAAACTTACGTAGCATCATTGATATATTGAGAAAAAATGAACCCCAAGGCGGTATTGTGGTTAAGGTCCATCGGCGGGAACGAGATCGCCGCGGGGTAAAGGACCGACGCCAATCAGTATTGGATAGTACGCCCAAGGATGGCAAGTCGGAAAGAAGGAAAAGCGAAAGACGCGGCGGCGAAGAACAACGCCGTAACTGGAAGCGCACCAAAACCTGGAAGAGTATTAAGATTACTTTGTAGGGTCCAAGCAAACAAGGGTTACGGGTCACGTGTTGCGGGTTGCATGTTATTGTATCTAACCGGTTTCGTAGCGACGACCCTCAACTGGGAGCTGCTCCCCAGCCCCATAGCATTCAGGCTTTCTGGCATCCTAAAGATCTAAGAATAACCATACAAGCCTTAAGCGATAAGCGATATGTTGCTTATTACTTAAGGCTAACTGCTTAAAGCGATACCATTCATGCAAGAAATCAAACCCAATCTTTTTAGATGCCAGATCCCCCTGCCCGACAGCCCGCTTAAATATCTTAACAGCTACATCATCAAATCAGATGATCGAAATCTGATTGTCGATACCGGGTTCAATCGGTCTGAATGCTTTGAAGCCATGCAGCAGGGGCTAGCTGCACTAAATATCGATCTTTCCCGAACGGATTTCTTTATCACCCATCTACATGCCGATCATTTTGGGTTGGTCACCCGCTTGCTTCACAAATCGGGCCGGCTCTTTTTTAATCGCCCGGAAAAGGAAATAATCGAAACCTGGGAAGGCTTTGAGCCCATGATTGCCTTTGCTGGTAAAAATGGTTTTCCTCAAAATGATTTGCGCAAAGCCCTGGCTGCTCATCCGGGCAATAAGTTCGGGTCAGAATGGGTTCCGGATTTTGAAGTGCTTGACGATAATGACCTTATTCAAATCGGATCCTATGAATTCCAGTGTATCGAGACACCCGGTCATACACTCGGTCACACATGCCTGTATGAACCCAACCAAAAAATACTGATCGCCGGCGATCATCTCCTGGTGGACATCACCCCCAATATTCAATGCTGGTCAGAAAATGAGAACCCACTTCAAAACTATTTTTATAGTCTGGACAAAGTCTCAAAGCTCGATATTGAATGGGTTCTGCCGGGTCACCGACGACTTTTTCAAAACCATCGCCAGCGAATTCAGGAGTTAAAAGATCATCACCAACATCGCCTGGACGAAATCTGCTCAATATTAGCATCCAATTCCCCCAAGCATGCCTACGACGTTGCCGCTGAAATGACCTGGGATATCCGCTGTGAAAACTGGCACGCGTTCCCCATCGCCCAAAAATGGTTTGCCACTGGCGAAGCTATCGCCCATTTGAACTATCTAGCAAAGAATGCAAGGATTTCAAAAACTGATGCCACCGAGACCATTCAATACACCTGCTGATTTTGAGATGCCTGCCAGCATTGAAGCTAGCCCCCTTTTTAAACTGATCAATCCCAACAGTATTGCTTTTTTTGGGGCCTCCAACAACTTTGGTTCCATGGGGACCAGTCAATTATCGTCCCTATTGGACCTCGGTTTTGCGGGCCCTGTCTATCCCGTTCACCCCACAGAATCTCGTGTGCTGGGTCTAAAGGCTTACGGCCATGTCGCCGATCTCCCCGAAACCCCAGATTTAGCCATCCTGATTCTGCCCACGAAAATCGTTCTGGATACCCTCACCCAATGTGGCCAAAAGGGCATCAAACATGTCATCATCGTTTCCGGTGGCTTTCAGGAAAGCGGGACCAGCGGAAGCAAACTACAGCAGCAACTAATACAGACCGCCCGCTCATACGACATGCACTTTTTAGGCCCCAACTGCTTGGGTGTTACCAACCCCCACCATAAACTGAATACGACCTTTCTGCCATTTGTAGGGCATGCCGGTTATCTGGGCATGGTATCGCAGAGCGGTAGCTTTATTACCCAGATGTTTGATTATCTGGCACGCATGGGAATGGGTTTCAGCACGGCCATTAGTGTCGGCAATGAAGCCGACATCGATATGGTCGCCGGACTTAATTATTTAGTGGTCTGTCCGCACACCCGGGTGATAACGCTCTATATTGAAACCATACGCAATCCAGAAGCATTCATCCAAGTTGCCCAAGCCATTACCCCCCGAAAACCGATCGTAGCCTATTATGTTGGTGGATCAGAGTCCGGCAGACAAGCCAGTCTATCGCACACGGGCGCCTTGTCGGGGCCAGACACGCTTTATGAAGGTCTATTTCGACAAACTGGTATCATTCGGGCCTATACCATTGAAGAGATGTTCGATATCAGTGCTATTTTAGGCAGCCAATCCTGGCCCCAAGGAGATAGAGTCATCATCCAGACCCATTCAGGCGGTCCCGGGGCCGTGGCTGCTGATGCCTGTGACCGTGAAGGTATGGCGGTGACCCCCTTGCCCCCATCCCTAAAACAGCACCTGGCCGATTTGGTCCCGCATACAGGCACTGTCGGCAACCCAGTCGATATTACTTTCTCCAAAGATCGTTTGGCCTATTTTTCCAGTATTCCGGATTGTCTCTTGAGTGCCGATCATTATGATATGCTGCTGGTCTATTTGCTGCTGCCCGAGCAAATGTTTGCCCGTGTGCTCAGAAGTATGGATGTTCCCGAAGATCAGATTGCCTCTGAGACTTCCAAATTAATCGACGAAGTCGCCGCCAGTTTCAGCCGGATTTCCCAGACCCATGCGAAACCCGTCATCGGTTTTTCCTTCCATGCTCAAAATTCATCTGTCATCAAGTTTTTTCAGGAGCGAAACATACCTGTTATGCCAAGTCCACACAGGGCTGCGCGGGCCATCGCTGCTGTGTGCCGTTATGTGGCATGGCGTAAAGGTAAACATGCAACTCAATGACATCCATGCTATCCAGCGTCACTACGACCATGTCTACGTTTCCCCGCATTTCGACGATGTGGCCATTTCCTGTGGCGGACGAATCTTAAATCAAAAGCAAGCAGGTGAATCCGTTCTGGTGGTAACGGTTTTCAGTGCCCGGGCAAACCAATACACCAGGATCAGCAACAAAGCTCTCCAAACCATGCTGGATTACGACCGCCGTCGTCTAGAAGACACAGAGGCCATGAAGCGATTGAGCGTAGATTTTCTATGGCTCGAATTCCCGGAAATTTTGTTTCGCCTTCAATCGCCTTGGCGGCGCTATTGGCTCACATATCCTGATACAGCTGCAAACAAGCGTCTGTGCCGCCAGGTGACCGTCAGATTGAGTGAGATCTGCCGGCAAACCCAGTGTACAGAGATAGTGCTGCCCCTGGGTATCGGCCAGCATGTGGATCATCAAATCGTCTTTCAAGCTGGTTTGACGCTACAACACCACCAACCACACCCGAACACAGCATCCTTTTATGAAGAACTCCCCTACACGCTCTTTCCTTTTTTACTGATATACCGACTCAAAAGAACCGGTATCTGGCATGCTTTGACGCAGCAGACAAGCAAGCATATAATCGGCAATCAGCATGTATCCTCAAAAATGCTCACTTATTTGTTGGGCAATCTGCCCTCATTGGGGATCGACCGTAAATTCCTGCAACCCGGATTGTTGTTTATGATGATGGGTGTGGGCGTTTTGGCCCGCTATGTCATTCAACCACGGGGTGTTGATTTTGAAGATTGCCCTGCGATTGAGGAAGTAGAGGATATCAGCACGCATATCGACCAAAAACTGGATGCTATCTCGGCCTACGCATCCCAACTCTCCAGTCCCCTATTGACTCGTCAAAATATTAAAAAGAGCCTGGCAACCTATGCTACAACACTAGCATTACCAGAAGGACGTTACGGGGAACGCTACTGGCAAATGAAGTAGTATTTTGTCTTTCGAATTATATTTCGATTTGGATAGGATCCTTTGGTTTCACCAATATCATGGGACGGGTATTCATATATTACATATGCTGACATTATTATTGCCGTGCGATAAGTAATATATGAATACTCGCCCCCTAGTTTGCTTTTGATATGTGCTGGTCGATATGCTACCCATGATCCGAATCAATTTCTTTTAGTGCAGGAGTAAATTATGAGTAAATCCACTGTTGCTATCGTTCGTTATGAAAAGCCTCATAAATCCATCCAAAAAGCCGTAACCCTTTGTGACGGCCTCGCTCACCTGCCAACCCGGGCACATGTATTTATCAAACCCAATATTGTATACTGGACCCGATCGGTTGCCTTCCCCAAGTGGGGTGTTATCACTACGTCCCGTGCTGTCGAAGACATGGTCAAAATTCTCAAGGACCATGGCGTAGCCAAAATCACTATAGGTGAAGGCATGGTTGTGCGAAATCGAAAAGATACGGAAACACCGGCACATGCTTTCGAAACCCTGGGTTACAACCAACTTAAGAAAAAATATGGTGTCGATATTATCAACGTAATGGAACGACCCTTTAAAACAGTCGCTCTGGGAGACGGTATTGTATTAAACTTTAACCAGGATGTATTGGAGAGTGATTTTGTGGTCGACATTCCAGCCATGAAGACTCACAACCAAACCGTCGTGAGCCTAAGCCTTAAAAATTTTAAAGGTCTTATCGACATAAAATCCCGCAAGCGCTGTCATAATGCGGACCCGGATAAAGACCTCCATTTTCATGTGGCCCGCCTGGCCGACAAACTGCCGCCCATTTTTACCCTGGTGGATGGGATCTATACCCTGGAACGCGGACCGGCATTTGACGGCCGTATGCACCGCAGCAACCTGTTGGTGGCCTCGGCAGACATTCTTTCGGCCGACATGGTGGCGGCTAAACTTTTAGGATATGAAACTAGTCAGGTTCCACATTTGGTTCTGGCCGCTCAAAACCAAGGGCGCCCCACTGATTGGTCTGATATTAAAGTTGTTGGTGAGAGCGTTGAAGCAACAGCTTCCCTACATCGGCATGGTTTTGAGTATATACAGGATGAAAATTGTTGTCTCCCGACTCCCATGGCCAAGCAAGGGATCAAAGGTATTCATTACCGCAAGTTCGACTCAACCCTGTGCACCTATTGTTCCGGTGTGACCGGTCTTGTTCTGACCGCCATTCGATATGCCTGGAAGGGTGAGCCCTGGGATGATATCGAATTACTCAATGGCAAAATTATGCAACCAACCAAGGGCATGAAAAAGACGGTTCTATTGGGAAAATGTATGTACCAACTGCATAAGGACAACCCTGACATCCAAGAAATGATCGCTATCAAAGGCTGCCCGCCAAAACCTGAGGATATTATCAAAGCCCTACATCAGGCTGGCGTCCAGGCAGATCCTGCTTTGTTTGAAAGTATCGATCAGTTGCCAGGATTTTTCATGGCTCGTTATACGGATAAGCCGGAGTTTGAGGAATCCTTTTTCCGGATCGAATAAAAATTTCCGGCGCTAACACCTTGAGTACTAACATGGCAACGAACTACTTGACTTTTCATGGAAATTAATTATCCTAGCGCTTAATCAGTAAAGGCCCCTTCTTAATTGGGGGGCCGGTTTCGACCGGAAGGACGTTCCTATTGTCAGTGTGACAATCCGTGGTTTGGAACCTTGAGAATTTTTTTGGAAGGAGGATGTCACCATGACGACTGGAATTGTAAAATGGTTCAATAGTAAAAAAGGCTACGGATTTCTCGAGCAGGAAGATGGGCCGGATGTGTTTGTTCATCACACTGGCATCAGTGGTAGCGGCTTTAAAACACTCTACGAAGGCGACCGCGTTACCTTTGACATCGAGCAAGGTACGAAGGGTCCGGCGGCTACTAATGTAACTGTAGTCTGAAACCTTTGAATTCGAAAAAGGGCAATCCAAAAACTGGATTGCCCTTTTTTTTATTTTTTGATGGCCGGTAAACTGAGATGCTGACAAAGCAATCTGTCTAAGGCTAAATCTGGATTCCCGACTTCTCGGGGATGACAATGAGGTTAAAAGCACTACCCGAAACGGGTAACACGCTATAAGAAACACCAAATACTAAACACTAAAATAAATCGCGAAACCCGTAATACGAAACTCACAACACCTAACCCGCAACTCGCAGTCCTCAAACCCTGGTATGCTGGGAGGTAGAACGCTTGGACGCTGGAAATCCGCTTAGAGCTGCTAGCTCATAACACCCTCAAACCCGTCAACCCTAAAACCCTTTTTTCCTAAACTGCGCTGGCACCACCGTCGACACCTAATACCTGTCCGGTAATATAACCTGCACCACTAGAACAGAGAAACAATACAGGATGAGCCACATCCTCAGGTTCGGCAATCCTTCCCATGGGAATCGATTTGACAATTAATTGGTGAAAATCCTCATTAGACCAAAAAGGCTCGCTAAATTTGGTGCGTACCATCCCCGGTGCAACCGCATTAACTTGGATGTTGAACATGGCCAATTCCTGGGCCAGAACCTTTGTCATCATCTCTATACCAGCTTTGGCGATGCCATAAATTCCCATCGCAGGTGCCGACCGACTGGCGGCTAGCGAGGTAATATTTACTATTTTACCATGTTGTTGCACGCGCATGATCTGGGCGGCTTTACGGGCACACAAAAATGCTCCGTTTAAATTGCTATCGATAATTTTTTGCCACAATGATGGATCTGCATCCACACAGGAAGTTACAATATTCATACCCACATTGTTAATCAGTCCATCCAGCCTGCCAAAGTTTTGCATGCTGCGGTCCATGAGTTTGTCCACATCTTCTACCTTGGCAACATGGGCTGCAACCGCCATCAGGCGATCCCCGGCATCAAGGTTGGTCACCGCCTCATTCAGTCCTTCCTCTTTGCGGCTACAAATGGTTACCTTGGCGCCATTTGCCAGCAAATGTTTGGCCAAGGTAAAACCGATTCCCCGGCTGCCACCGGTGACCACGAAGACTTTATTCTCAAGTCCATATGATATCGTTGTGCCCATCAATTCCTCCTTTGTCTGTATCCGGGACCTGAAATCCCGGCGTTGAATTTGTGCAAAGACTTGACCCTCGAAATCTGATTCGATAATCTGCTTATGGATTGAATTTTTCAAGATGATACGTAACTAAATTCAGTTAGTCAAATCCATCTTTATCCGCCTTCGCAGAAGATCACGGGCATGCCCGTGGATGAATGCTAATAAATAAGTTAATTGCTTCGGCGCGATGTCACCCCAGTAATAAGGCGGATAACCGCGGCGTAGCCGAAGGCGAAGACGGGTATTTTAATGCTACCACGGATTTATCCGTGTGGATCCATACTAAAAAAGGGAAGCTGATGTTACGGGTGTATGCCGCTTCCGACTTACATGGCAAGCAGGCGCGTATCGAACGCCTGCGAAGCAAGCTCTCCATTTTAAAGCCGGATCTCCTCGTCCTGGCCGGTGATATAACCAACTTTAGCCGCGTGAGCGATACACTCAGGGCGATCAATTCATTAGCGCTTCCGGTTCTGATGATACGCGGCAACAGCGACTTGAAACATGTCGAAAATCTGTGCCGTTCATACACCCACTGCCATTGCTTGCATGGGGTACGCCTCACTTTCCATGCCATCCCATTTGTGGGCCTGGGTGGTACCTGGCCCATCCCATTTCACTCCCGGATTGCTTTGAATGAAAATGCACAATTAAGAATGATAAAATCGCATATCAATCATCGGACGGTACTGGTCACGCATACACCACCGCGGGGCGCACAGGATCTGGTCATGGGGCGATTTCACGCCGGTAGTCGCGGTTTGCGCAGGCTGATAGAAACCTGATAGAAACCTGCCAACCTGATCTCTTGATTTGTGGTCATATCCATGAGGACTGTGGCACGACCATGGTCGGTAGGACCCATGTGGTAAATTGCGCATTCAATCGACGTGGATCCGGGGCGTTGATTCTATTTCAAGGTGGTCGTTTTGTTGATCTTCAAATGATTCCTTAACTCTCCCAACCAACCAGTGCTACCAATGGTTAATGAATCAATTTTTAGCTTGTGTTTTTGCGCCTTCTAACCCTTGTTTGAATACTGGAATTCTGATAGTATATATTGTTTAGCATTTGAGCACTTAAGCAAATGAACATAACTAAAAGCTATCTCAAAATTAGGAGCAACCACACGCGAATATGAACCAATCTGAAATCCTTATTATCGCCACCCGCAATCAAGGCAAAGCAGCCGAAATAACTGAACTGCTATCCGGATTTCCAATTTCGATCAAAAGCCTAAACGATTTCGGCCCCATACCGGAGGTCGAGGAGGATGGCGAGAGCTTTGATGAAAATGCCTACAAGAAGGCCAGCTTCACAGCCAGAATTTTGGGTTATCCAGCACTGGCGGATGACTCGGGTTTGCTCGTGGACGCATTGGATGGTGCCCCTGGTGTTTACTCGGCCCGGTTTGCAGGGCCGCAAGCCACCGATGCGGAGCGCTGCCAAAAAATACTACAGCAAATGCATGGCGCATCAAATCGAAAGGCTGCGTTTGAATGTGTGCTTTCAATTGCGGTGCCTACCGGCCCGGCACTGACCTACGAGGGCCGCTGTGAAGGTGCCCTCATGGAGGCACCCAGGGGTGCCAATGGGTTTGGTTACGATCCGATCTTTTATTATGCGCCCATGCAAAAGACATTTGCAGAGTTGACGCGCCAAGAAAAAAGTCAGGTCAGCCACCGTGGCAAAGCATTGAGACAGGTCAGGGATGAGTTTGATAAAGTGATCCAATGGATACAGATTCATATGCCATAGGAGGAAGATTATGCTTCAAAAAAATAGGGGTGTTGACATCATCGTTGAGATTGGCGGTATAAATACTTACGCAGCCGCTGTTGAATATCTGCAAAAAACTATGTCACCCCAACATTTAGCACGCATCCAACAGATTAAAGATCAGGAGGCGTGCATCAAAATTGCGAACGCTGTTGCCATGTGCAATCCGGACCAACTTTTTGTTAACACCGGATCCGCAGAAGACCGGCAATTTATCCGGGAACTCTCCTTAAAAAAAGGAGAAGAGGCCCCCTTGCCCATGCCACAACACACGATTCACTATGACTTGCCAAAAGAGCAAGGCCGGATTATCGACCGCACCTATTATATTGCCAATCCCGACGAGCAAATAAGTTCATTGGCCAATCGTATGGACCGCACTGAGGCGCTTGAGGTGGTTCGCAAAACAATGGCCGGTATCATGAAAGGCCAAACCATGATAATCGGTTTTTATGTCCGCGGTCCCGTCGGCTCACCTGTTTCCAATCCGGCTTTAGAAATTACCAGCTCTGCGTATGTCTCACATAGTGCTGAAATCTTGTATCGCAATGCATTTCATGCTTTTGACCAAGAGGTCGCGCATTCCGGCCATTTTTTTGTCAATCTACATAGCGAAGGCTTGAACCGCCCTGAGGACCTGCCCAACGCGCGTGTATTTATGGACCGCAGCTTTCGAACCACCTTCAGTTTCAATTGCACCTATGCCGGTAATACTTTGCTGTTGAAAAAAGGAAATCATCGCTTTGCCGTAGACAAGGCGGTGTATGAAAATAAGGGGCTGGAATTGTCCGAGCATATGTTTATCACCGGCATAAACGGTCCCAATGGACGCGTGACCTGGTGCACGGGTGCTGCGCCAAGTGGCTGTGGTAAGACCACGACTGCCATGGCGGGCAACCATTTTGTGGGTGACGATCTGGCCCAAATGTGGATTGCAGATGACGGCAGCATTCGATCTGTAAATCCGGAGTGTGGTATCTTTGGTATTGTAGAAGACGTCAATTGGGAAGGCGATCCCATGTTGATGCAAATATTGCGGCGTAAAGGCGCCGAAGTAATCTGGTCGAACGTGCTTATCGATGAAAATGGAGCGCCTCACTGGGTAGGCAATGGAGAGAAACCGCCTGAAAAGGGAAAAAATTTCCAAGGCGAGTGGTTTCAGGGCAAACTGGATGATAATGGCAAACCAATACCCATATCGCATCCCAATTCGCGTTGCACCGTTGCGTCCACAGCTCTATCCAATTATTCTGATCTGGCCGAAGACCCTGCTGGGGTGGAAACACGCATCATCACCTATAGCGGTCGTGATAGCGATACCATGCCACCAGTCTGGGCCGCCAGAAGTGCCGACGAGGGCGTAGTCATTGGTGCCACCATTGTTTCCGCGGCAACGGCCACGGAAGTGGGTGCCACCGGCGTCAAACGAGCGCCTTGGGCCAATGCACCCTTCATACCGGGTTCATTGGGTGATTATATGGATGCCCAATTTCAGTTTTTCAATCATGCTAACCTAGCTGCTGAAAAACGTCCGGTCCTGGCCGGTCTGAATTATTTCCTAACCCATGAAGCCCGGGGTGGGTCCTCCCAGAAACTGTTGGGAGAAAAAAGAGACGTGAAAGTCTGGCTGGCCTGGTTGGAAAGAAGGGCGCACAAGGAGGTCGATTGCATCCAGACACCCATCGGCGATCTGCCACTTTTTACAGATCTTGAATCGCTATTCAAATCCATCATCGATAAAGAATATAGCAAGGACCTTTATGATCGGCAGTTCTCTCTGTATATTGACAACATCGTGTCCAGAATCGATTTGCAGCATGCTGCCTATGAAAAGGAAGCCAATATACCCGAGCGTTTGTTTACTATTCTCAAAGCGCAGCGGGAGGCCCTCTTAAAATACAAAGAGCGCTATGGCAATGTGGTAACACCTGACCAACTCCGGGAGGCCGATTGAGCCCGAAAGGGGCTAACAGCTGGTCCAATGCCATCGCTGCGCTAATCCACCCGCGAGCAATTACCATGCTGTTTCTGGGATTTTCGGCGGGTTTGCCAATCTTACTCATATTCAGCACGCTTTCAGTCTGGTTACGGGAAGCCGGCGTTGATCGTTCTACCGTGACGTTTTTTAGTTGGGCGGCACTGGGCTATTCTTTCAAATTTGTTTGGGCTCCCATAATCGATCGATTACCATTCCCAGTACTTTCCGCACGCATGGGACGACGACGCAGTTGGCTATTGGTTTCTCAGTTCTGCATTATTGCCGCCATGCTCTGGATTTCCCTTTTTGACCCGCAAAAAGCGCTGATTATGACGGCCGTGGGTGCCATGTTGGTGGGATTCTCATCCGCCACCCAGGATATCGTTATCGATGCTTATCGGATTGAATCGGCAGGCGCTGATTTGCAATCCATGCTGTCTTCCATGTATATTGCCGGTTATCGGATCGGCATGTTGCTGGCCGGCGCTGGATCCCTGTGGCTGGCTGACTGGTGGGGCCCGGGAGGATATGATCCCAACGTCTGGGCGCGTGTCTATCGGGTGATGGCCCTGGTCATGTTCGTGGGTGTAGCCACAACCTTAGTCATCAAGGAGCCAAAAGTTGAAAGACGCCCAGACAGCAGCTTTAAGGGCATTTCCGATTATATTCGCTTTCTGGCGGCATTCCTCATCGCCATCGGCAGTTTTGTGCTTGGATTTTTCTGGTCGGCCACACCGGCCCGTGTGATAAAATCCTTTTTGGTGGATAATTGGGGCTGGATTCAACAACTGGCCGGATTTTCCACAGAAACCGGAAGGCTGGGATTTAGCGTCCTAATGGGTGGTCTGGCAGCCTGGGTTTGTGTTCAATTTCATTTGGTGCCCCTGAGCCATATCAAGGAGACTTATCTGGATCCAATCGCCGACTTTTTTCAGCGATATGGGAAAACTGCACTGGCAATTCTGGTATTGGTGGGGACTTACCGTATTTCAGATATATTGATGGGGGTGATTGCCAACCTTTTCTATTTGGATGTTGGCTATACCAAATCCCAGATCGCCACCTATACAAAATTTTGGGGCTTGTGGGCTACGCTCGGCGGTGGATTTTTAGGTGGTATCTTGTCTATGCGTTATGGTGTTGGACGCATTCTCCTTCTGGGGGCTTTTCTGGCGGCGGCCACCAACCTTTTATTTGCCTATGTAGCTGGCCAAAGCCCTAATGAATTCTTGCTGTTATGGGTTATTGTCGCCGACAATGGCAGTGCCGGGATTGCCGCAGCGGCATTTGTGGCTTATCTTTCCAGTCTGACAAGTATATCCTTTACGGCCATGCAATATGCCCTGTTTAGTTCGATAATGACACTGTTTCCAAAAATTCTGGCCGGCTATTCTGGCGGTATGGTAAATAATGTGGGCTATGCTTGGTTTTTCATCGGCACTGCTATCATTGGTATTCCGGTTTTATTCCTGATCATTTGGACCCAGCGATTGCATAGCCGGATTGGCGGACCAAAAACGAGTAAGCAGTAGGAAGTAAGCAGTAAGGAGTCAGAATTCAGAATCGTGTTGCGGGTTACGGGGTTCGTGTAGCGTGTAACGGATCTTCCTGGCAGCCTCTCCTTCCGTTGTCATCCCCGAGAAATCGGGGATCCAGGATCAGCATTTAGCTGATGGCTTTGCCTGGGTTCCCGCTTCCGCGGGAAAGACGGACGCAAAAAAGGTGGTCTAACAGAATATTACAAGGGGCACCTCCAGTTCTTGAGACTTGGAGACACCGGAACTTTTCCATTGAATGGCTGAATAAAGTGTGGTTCTAGTTGGGTAAAACTGTTTAAAGGTTAATAATTGGATTAGAACTTGACCATGTTTATGGCTAATTTATTGAGATGAAACATGACTTCCGAAGATAATAAAATAGTCCAGCGCTTACAGAATCTCAAAAAGGAACGTGAAAAACTATTGGCGCTCAAGCCAGCTGAAGTCTTGGATCGTTTGCAGGCAACCCCGCGCGCGCTTGAAATCGTGCACTCGATTCCGGCCGAGGATTTACATATTTTGATACGTGATATTGGCCCACAGGACGCGCTTCCGATGCTCTCATTAGCATCCAACCAACAATGGGAATATATACTCGACACCGAAATCTGGCATAAAGATCGCCTGGATCCAGTCGCCAGCACCAAATGGCTTCACATGCTCTTGGCGGCTGATCCCCAAAGGCTGGCCGCTTGGTGTTCCAATCAAAAGGCCATCTTCACAGAACTTTTTCTTTTTCAAAATGTCGAGATCCGCATTCGTGAGCATGACCAAAGTCCGTCGGAATTTGGCGATGGGTTCGTAACCTTTGACGACACTGTTTATTTTCGTATTTTGAACCCGGTCCTGGAACCATCAGCAGAAACAGACGCTACGGAGACCGAACATAAAGAACAATATACCAAGGACCGCAAAACATTTCTATTGCAATTACTGCAACGCCTTGCGGACATTGATCACCAGCGTTTCCAGGGCCTTTTGCTTGAATCAGCGGCCCTCATACCGGCAGAAACAGAAGAAGAAGCTTATCGATTGCGCAATGTGCGTCTGGCTGCCAAAGGCTTCCTACCCTTTGAAGAAGCTGTTGGTATATATCAGCCCCTCGACCCGGGAAGCTTGAGACAACGCTCCCAATCGCTTGTCTCCGACTCAAATGAAACAGTGACATTAGAACCGGTGCCGTTTTTTGCCCCCCACTTGCTATCCACTGACAATGTATTCGCCAAGGCCCTGGCAATTATCGACGACGCCCATATTTTAATGCAATTGCAATCTGAGTTTGCTGGGCTGTGCAATCAACTGGTTGTGGCCGATCAGTCCACTATCACCGGGCGCGTCGGCTTGCAAGCCGCTGTCAGCAAGGCAGCCGGTTACTTGAGTATTGGGCTTGAAGCCTTGTCTGACAAACATGATCAAACCCTAATGCGTTTTCTGATGTCCGATATTTTTCGAACCGGTTATGGTCAAGCGCTTGAGCTGAAATGGCGGGCTGAAAACTGGCATCGCGAAAGCTGGAGCCTGGCCCACGGACTTGCCTTAAGTTTCTGGGATCAGAAGGACATGGGGGTTGTTGGTGGATTGCTGATCAAACGGCCACTTTTTTTTGATGATTACCGATCAGGCACACTCTACCGTGAATTTGAGAAAAAAGAAGACATCCATAGCACCGATATGATTCTTACAAATATAATCAATTTGGACAGGTTGTTGGCAAAGCTTGCGCTTGATTTAAAACCTTATCCGTCCACCGGTTTGCTGACATATAAAAACCTGCTACTAACCCATTGGGCCTGGGCGGCCATGGATCCAAACAGGGATGAAAATACTTTGACACCTATAGCCCTGGAGCAATTTAAATCCTTCTTTAAGACCCTCTGGCGCAGTAAAACCAAGCCGCGGCATATCCGCATGACCATCAAAAGCAATTTCCTAAAGTGGCTTGCTTCGCAAAGTGGTATCCCGGCTAGCCAGATAGGGGAGGCCAATGGCCAAGTGCTTGAAGATCTTTTTAATGAAATGGAACAAGAACTAGGCGCGGTTTCCACCAAAGATTTGGATCCCCGCTTTACAAAACTTTTTTTACTCAAATGAGATTAGGATGAGTAAAAATTATAACCAAAAAAAAATTGCCACTGCGGACCGTATTCAAACCCGCGAAACAACCCAGGCACGTTATCAAGAAATCCTGGAATCCGACGAGGATAAACGTGTCGAGGAACTGGAAGATCCGGTAGAAGCCAAGATACAACAGGCCATGGCCGAGGGAGCCTTTGACAATTTACCCGGTAAGGGCAAACCATTAAATATCGGCAAGTATATGGCGGTGCCTGAGCACTTGCGCACCGCCTATCATGTCCTCAGAAATGCCGGCTACCTGCCAGAGGAAGTACGTCTCAAGCGTGAGCTGGAGGAACTCAAGGATAAAATTAAACAGTGTCGATCCCCAAAAGAAAAAAAGAAACTCGTTAAGGAACTGGCGGAAATATCACAACAATATTATTTCTATATGGACTACAATAAGCAGTTCAAGAAATAAAGAAATCGCTGATTTGGAAATATCCGGGCCCGTAAGATTCAACATTGTGCCCACTACAGTTACACCAGTTATCATATTTACAACCACACCGATTTCTTTATTTGGCAATACAAAGTCAAGATGAACATGAGCACTACAACGGATTTCAAATCTTATCTGAAAGCTACTTATTTTATCGATAGTGATACACCGTCGATACAGGCGTATGCCCAAGCGAAATGCCGCGGCAAACGGTCGGATCTGGATCGGGCGGTTGCGCTTTACTATGCTGTGCGCGACGACATCCGCTACGACCCCTACAGCATGGAAGATAGTCGCCAAGCGCTTCGAGCCAGTACTGTTCTAAAAAGGGGGGCCGGGTTCTGTGTACCCAAGGCGGTACTTTTAACGGCAGTGCTGCGCGCCCAAGGAATCCCGGCCCGCCCCGGATATGCTGATGTAAAAAACCATTTATCCACGGAGAGGCTGAGCGCTTTGATGGATACAGATGTGTACCTCTACCATGGATACGTTGATATCTATCTAAAGCGTAACTGGGTTAAGGCCACGCCGGCCTTTAACTTGACACTCTGCCAAAATTTTAAAGTTAAACCCCTGGAATTTGACGGCAGTCGGGATTCTTTATTTCACGAATTTGATGAACAGGGCAAACGCCATATGGAATATGTTACCGATCACGGCACCTATAACGATGTCCCTTATGACATGTTATTTGCAGCCTACCGACGATATTATCCCAAGATTCTTGCCCTGAATGCAAAAACGGATACCATCGCATTCAACCGGGAAGCTGCGGTCGAAAACCGCTAGCCTTATAGTTTCGATTCTAGATAATTTTGGGTAAGCCAATCACACAAAGGACCTATTATGAATGCCAAATTGAACATGGATAAAAAAAATTTAAAAGCAACGGTATTAAAAATACCCAAGAATGATTTGCATGTACATCTGGATGGATCGATTCGGCCCAAAACCATCATTGAAATTTCTAAAAAAGAGAAGCTTAAGTTGCCCAGCTATACCGTTGAAGGATTGAATCAGACCCTTTTTAAAGACCAATACCGCAATCTGGAAGAATATCTCTCCACCTTCGGCTATTCTTGTGCCGTCATGCAAAAACCGGAATATCTTGAAACTATTGCCTATGAGATGGCTGTTGACAATCAACAAGAAGGTGTTCGTTATCTGGAAGTCCGCTTTGCCCCCCAGCTGCACATTAACGATTGTATGGATATGGAAGACGTATTTATTGCAGTCAACAAAGGTCTACAAAAAGCCCAGACTGAGTTTAACAACCGAACCGTGATCAAATGTGAAGCCGAACCGCCTTTTTATTATGGGATCATCGTGTGTGCCATGCGGAATCTGGGCCACTGGTCCACTTATTATGATAATTTCATTAAATCATTTACCTATTCAGATGATGAGGTGGTTAGTCGATTGGCTTCCTTAGAACTGGCCAAAGGCGCGCTTAAAATCAGGGATAAGACCGGCATCCCCCTTGCCGGTTTTGATCTGGCCGGTGCAGAAATGGGATACCCGGCTGCTAATCACTGGGAGGCCTTTCAATACGTTCATGAAGGCTTTCTTCCCAAAACCGTACACGCCGGTGAGGCCTATGGCCCTGAGTCGATTTTTCAAGCCATCACCGAACTGCATGCCGATCGCATCGGACATGGCTATTATCTTTTTGAAGCTTCTAAAATCCGGGATAAAGCCATAATCGACAAACAAAAGTACATTGAAAATTTATCCCAATTTATCGCTGATCGACGCATCCCAATTGAGGTATGCCTGACCAGTAATTTGCAAACCAATCCATCCATCAAGGATATTACCAATCATAGTTTTGCCAAAATGATTCAAAATAATATTTGTACCGTGTTTTGTACCGACAATCGAACCGTAAGCAAAACCAATGTCACCAAAGAAATTCTATTGGCCATTAATAATTTTCCCTTAAGCGGAAAGACCTTAAGAAACTGTATCACATATGGTTTTAAACGCAGCTTTTTTCCAGGTGATTATTCGGAAAAACGAAAATATGTTCGCACTTGCCTGGATTACTATGACAAGGTGACCAAAGGCATCGACGGATTCTAAAAACTATCTTAAAAATGTCTTATTGCTATTCCGCCTGCGGCGGAAACTATCATTTGTTGGCCCACATATTCATTCCTCGACATACGACAGTATTTCCAAGATAATGGATCCCCGCGGGTAAACCCGTGGTCCCATTAAAATACCCGTCTTCGGCTTCGCCGCGGTTATCCGCCTTATTCCCGGGGTGACATCGCGCCGTAGCAATTAACTTATTTTTGGCATTCATCCACGGGCAAGCCCGTGGTCTTCTGCGAAGGCGGATAATCTGTATAAATAGGACTAAAGGTTTCACCGCCAGTTTCCGATAATACAGATGTGTCCACGATGGTCGGAAACAAGGTAACTCGGGAAATATGCTCTTGTGCCCTTTGAGAACTCCCGGGTGACAACCTTTTAGCGGATCAATTGTTGTAATTATGAGTTAAGAAGAGATCAACGGTTGAAAAAGATTGTTTTTATAGTAGTCGGCATGCTGGTCCTAATATCGGGCCTGGTGCTGATGTGGTATGCCTATGAATCCAACGATATCAGATTATTGCCCACGAGCTATAAGAAAAAGGATACATTTTATGAAAATGTCCGTATCAAATTAATGACAAATTTTGGGAGTGATGCTTATGCCAGGTTAAAAATAGCCATCCCTTGTAAAGATAAAAAGCAACACTCAGATATTTCTAACAAGACGGCCAAGATTAAAAGCGCCCTTATTACGACAATCGATGGGAAGGAATTTTCCGGACTGATTGCCAGACGAGATTTTAAGACCATCAAACAGATCTATCTTTCGGTAATCAATCGTTTTACAGATAAACCCGTTGATACGATCTATTTTGAATCTTTCAATTACTAGCGAGGATGATGATGAACGTTGAATGCCCGACCTGTGGAAAAAATTATAACTTCCCTGATGATCGCTTAAAGTCACTAAAAAGGAAAACATTTAAATGTCCCGCATGTGAAGGCGTGGTAACGATTCATTTGCCATCAGTTGAAAACGAAAAGAATGAAAATACGGCAGAACCCGCGCCTGGGAATCAAATGGACCCGTCAGAAGATTTGATGGCCGCGATCACCAAAGCAATAGAGGATCTGGAGCCCATGCCGGAAGTGATTCAAAAGGCACGTGAGGTGATGTCCAAGCCGAATGCGACATTTAAAGAAATTGGCAAGGTGCTCGAAACGGATCAGGCCGTCATCGCCAAAGTACTTAAGATCGCAAACTCAGCCTACTACGGTTTAAGCGGTCGGGTTGCCAGTATTCACCAGGCCCTGGTAGTACTGGGTCATCAGACTTTGGAACAGGTAATCAACACCGCCTGGGCCTCGAAAATACTGGCAAATACAATGAAAGGTTATGGTTTTGAAGCGGGAACGCTTTGGAATCATTCATTGGCTGTAGCCATGGGTGCTAAAACAATCTCAGCCAAACGCCATCCAACCCTGGAAAACGACGCCTTTACAGCCGGTCTCCTGCATGATGTCGGTAAGCTTATACTCGATGAATATATTCAAAAAAATAAATCAGCCTATGATGATCTAAAAAGCAATGGTACATCATCCCGAAAGGCAGAAGAAACCCTTTTTGGTTTTGACCATTCAGAGATCGCCGCATTAATTTGTGAAGAATGGAATCTGCCGGAAATACAGACTCATGCAATCAAATTTCATCATGCACCGGATTCTGCACCCGATAATGAACTTGTTTATGTTCTTTATTTGGCAGATTATCTGGCGCGCAAGTGCGGTCTCGGAACCGAACCTATGGATGAGTCTGAAACGATATCGGCCAACATCCTGATGAATCTTGAATTCAAGGAGGAAGACCTGCATCCAATCATGCGCGATATCGACGAATATGTCGGCAACGTGTCAAACAGCGTTTATTAGCCCCAACATTTAATACCATATACGAGCTACATGTTAATAACTTGATCCGCCAACTGCATGGCCGTTACGATATCGAGCATATTGGTAGTATCACCCACCTGCTTTCGTTCCAACAAATTGAAATGATTCAAGCAAGTGCCACATACCAGTATTTTAAGACCGTTGTCTTCGTAGGCTTTGAGATCTTTAAGCACTGTCGACTCATCAACGGTTAGCTTTACACCGTTGTTCACGAAAATCAAGCGCCACAGATCATCACCCATTTCACGAAGTGTGCGGATAAAGTTGACCATTAACTTCCGGCCCAATTCATCATCACCATAGCCAAGCCGATCAGTGGAGCAGAGTACCAATATTCGTTTTTCTTGGGTTTGTAATTCTGCAGGTGGATCAATATGGTGCGGATTATCCGCCAAACGAGTCCCAATAATTCGAAAATCATCTCTTTCATGAGCTGTTTCTGCCTGGAATCCTTCTGATTCCAGAAACCGTTTCACATTCTGTTCGGCAGCTAGGTTATCAACGATCACAGTAAGGTGATTGATTGCTTCTGCCTGCAAAACTGCCTTAGTCTGCAGAACAGGTGCCGGACAACTTAAACCACGGGCATCGATCTCTTGCATGTTTTATTCTCCTGTTTTCTGTCGCCATTTCCTATCCCAATGAAGGGATTTGGCACTAATGGCATACTTATGACCAATCATTCCGATATGTCAAACAGGAAATTCCGATATAAAAATGATATTAATGGGGGTTTTCCGATACCAGGAAGTCCAGCAGTGCCTGGCATGCAGGTGAGGCGATCCGTAACTTATTGCGGATCAGGAAGAAATGGCGTGACATGGTTAGGTCCTTGATTTTCAGTGCGATTAGGTGACCTGCCTTTACGTCTGATTCAATGGCGCGCGCCGAAAGAATCGAAAGTCCCAAGCCAGATTTGACACCTTGTTTAACAGCAGTCGATGACCCAAATCTGGCGATGACCTTAAGTGCCTCCATACTGAGAACATCGGATGACTGCAGGTAGGTATCTAATATTTTTAGGGTGCCGGAGCCTTTTTCGCGTAGAATAAAAGATTCCTGCAGCAATTCATCGGGTGATATCTGTTTTCGTTTAGCCCAGGGATGATTGGGTGCTACGGCCAACACAAGCTCGTCTTCCCACAGCTTTCGGCATCGTAAATTTGCCTGTGCGCTTTCAGAACCAATTACGCCCAGCTCCAATTCTCCAGCCAATACCTGTTTTTCAATACCACTGCTATCTCCTATGGCAAGATTCACGATAATACGAGGATAGGACTGATTGAATTTGCCTATCATATTCGGAAGGATATATTCACCCGGTATGGTGCTACCACCCATGGCGATGTCGCCCTGCTCCAGACCTAAAAACCGCTCCAATTCCAATTGGGTGTTTGCCTTCATTTCCAACAGCTGGTTAGCATGTTTATACAGTAGTTCACCGGCGGCCGTTGGCACCACACGTCTTCCCAGACGATCCAGCAAGCGTGTCCCCACTTTTTTTTCAAGCGATGCGATGCGCTCACTCACCGAAGCCTGTACCAAAAATACCTTGTCAGCTGCCTTGGAAAAACTTTCCAGTTCGACGACTTTACTAAAGATTTCCAACTCCCTTAGGGTGAAATCCACAATAAATTTTCCTCCGGAAAAATTATTCGTATAAAGCTCGAGTACTTACGTCCATCTTTTTTAAATGCGCAACCGCCTTATCAGGTGATACGGCTTCAAGGTTGCCGTCCGGGTATTGAATGACTACCCCTTTCTGGGTGATCATTTGATACCGTTTTCGGCGTACATCCTTATCTGGATGGCAAACCAGTTGGCAATGCCCGCAGGTAAACTCGATTTTGCTGCCAGGCACCAAGGGATGATAAAAGCCATAATCCAAACGGGGTCGATTTCGGTAGGGTTCTACCGCGTTCAGTAACGCCATTGTAAAGTCCTCATCTTTTTCCGGAATGGTGAATCTTGCCGGTGACCAGGTGGACCATTGGCCGGATGGGTGCAAACCGGCAAAGCCGCCGCAGACATATTCACAGCGAGAATAGGCACGCCGCTTAGCATAGGAAAACGACACCCCACCCATGGTTACGGTTGTTTCCTCGGTATCGGACATGAGACCAGACGCGCAGGTCCGTAGGCAGCGTTTGCAATTGTCGCAGTAGTTGTCTTCCGGAGGCAACGGATCGCTAGGGACCAATTCAGTGGTTGTTACCACAGAACCAAGAATAATTGCCCCACCCACATCAGATCGGATCACATTGCCCGAAAAACCAAAATATCCCAATCCGGATCGGACAGCCAGATAGCGATGACTCAGGTCGGGCAACTCACTGTACAAACCACCCGGCACTTCGCTGCGGTAATGACTGTTTGCGCAGACTGCCTTTGATGGGCGCCCACGCATGGTCAGAAATGTTGCCAGTTCAAAAGCCATACCGCTAACCAGTGAATTGGTACGTCGATTGTCGATATTGTGGGTCCGACAATCCTGTTTGCTCAGAAAACGCTCGATACCCTTCTGATCTAATGGCACAGCAAAGCAAACCGCTGATTTTGCATCAGGCATGATGTAGGTTAGATCGGTGGATGGCGGGCCACCGGCCAAAGTCTCTGTGGTAGCTATACTCACATCCATGGCTCCGGCATTGAATAGGAAATCTTTAACCAGTTGGGTCATACGCTCAGCTTTAGACATAATATCACTCCATACTTTAATTATTAGGTTTAGGCTATTAGGCTGAAGACTGAATTTCGGTTTTTCGGTTTTTCGGTTTCGTTGTGTTTGTTGGGTTGTAAGACCTCATCGGTTTGCCATAAACCAAAACAAGAAACTTGCAACCCGGAACACGACACGCGCAACTCGTAACCCGTTACCTTCTGCTTGCTCCCTACTCCTCACTGCTTACTGCTAACAATCGCTTCGCGTCTGTCCGATCCTGCAAATACTGCTTCATATAATCCCTGACTGTCTCTGGTGGCGGACTGACTTCATGGTTGCGTACCAATGCCAGCGATTGGGTTGGACATTTGTGAACGCACACGCCACAGCCAATACAGGATCCTAGGTTAACTTCAACTGCTTTTGAAAACTTGTTTTGGGCCTGGGAAGAATAGGCCAGTTGCAGTGCATCCATGGGGCAGCGTTTGAGGCACGAGCCGCAGGCTTTGCATGTGGCTGCATTGGCTTGCACACCATAATTGGAAGCATCCAGGCTTTTGGCATGACCCAATTTATGGTAACTTTCTAGAAACAAACAGCAGCAATTGCAGCAGTTACAGATGGTGTCCGGCTTTTGCTGCCAGGCCGAAATTGCATGTACCAGACCTGCATCGGCTGCCTGTTTTAATATATCCAGTGTTTCTTGCTTGCTAATTTCCCGGCCCATGTCATGTTCTACGATATAATATCCTAATTCATCAAAATGCAGACAGGTCTCCATGTGGTGATGGCAATCCTTCATAGCAGGATCCAGATTGTGACGTTGCCGGCAGGGGCAAGTCGACACCGTGTAGTACTCAAATTTCTCAATCACTTTGACGACATCTTCATATGGCAAAATCGTGCGGTCATCCTGAATGGTTTTGGCAATCGGCAAAGTACGCAACCCGCGATGGTGAACCTGATTGTATTGCTCAAACCAGTTGTCCAAAAAGTACTTATTGATGGCCGGTGCCGAGCTTTTCGTACGTTCATCTACCCTTCCCGACCAAAAATTGGCTCGTAATAAGGCAAAAAAGGTCTCGTTGAGACGGTAACGCACCGAACCACCGCGCCTAGATTTATAAATCATACCCTTACGCCCCAATTCCTGCAACAGGGGTTCAAGTTCCTCTCGGGTCATGTCTTTAATTTCCGAAAGATCCTCTAGTGTTGAGCTATGCAATGGGATACCGGTTAAAAATGCCGCCTCTTCCGGAGTATAGCTGGCCTTGATCATTGGGAGTAGAAAATCCGATTCCGATAATTCCCACCACGACTTCCCGATCCATTTTATAAACTGATTGTAAACCTGTTCTGCATTCATGCGGTGCTCCGCTAGTATAAATGTTATGTGCTACCAATAAAATCCGCAATTGCCTGGCCAATTTCATCGGGTGAATCTTCCTGGATAAAATGCTTGCCTTTCACAGTAAGCTCTTCTTGATTTGGCCAAGTCCGGCAAAAATCACGGGCTTTGCCCACCAGGATGGAACCGGGATCGGCATTAATAAAGAGCTTGGGAACCTGGGTTGTTGCCAACCATTTGGCGTAGGTGTCAACAATCTGGGCCACTTCTTTGGGCTCACCGTTGATGGGAATTTGACGTGGCCAGGTTAATGTCGGTCGCCGATCTTCACCAGGATTCAAATACGGCCTGCGGTAGACTTCCATTTCAGCTGGCGACATCTCTCGCATCACTGCTCCAGGCAGTACCAATTCAATGAAATAATTTTTTTCCAGGATTAACTTCTCTCCGGTCGGAGAACGGAATCCTTGAAATATTTTACGGGCATCATCGGGCCAATCCTGCCAATCATATTGGCAGACAATGGCTTCCATGTAGGCTATACCCCGAACGCTTTCCGGATGCCGATAAGCCCAATCAAAGCCCAGCGCAGAACCCCAATCGTGTATTACGAATACTATATTCTCGTTGATGTTGAGAGCCTCAAGGAATGCATCCAGAAAGGACCGGTGCTCAACAAATGTATAGGCATTTGGACCACTGGTCTCGAGCTTTTGTGAATCGCCCATGCCGATAAGATCAGGGACAATACAGCGGCCCAAATCTGTTAGATAAGGGATGATATTACGCCACAAATATGATGAAGTAGGATTGCCATGCAGCAAAACAATGGGATCGCCACTACCTTCATCCACGTAAGACATTTGATACCCCATTACATCTAGCTGTTTTTTTGTAAAACCTTGATCGGATATATTCATGTTGTCGCCTCCCACATCTGCTTAAGAACATCTCGAAACTGGTTTGATTGCTGGTGACTGTATGGCCTCAGAAAATCCTGATTGGCGGCGATCATAATCGTGTTGATTTCAGTGGCTAGCATATGTCCACGTTTGGTTAGACAGACCAATATGGCTCGGCGGTCATCGGGGTGCGGCCGCCGTTCGATCAATACCATCTTTTCGAGTCTATCTAGAATCCCAGTCATGGTTGCACTGGTGATCCCCAGCTTCTGCCCCAAACTACGCGATGAGATGCGATCTTCCTCGCCCAGGAAATTCAATACCATGGCTTGGGAAGCTGTCACGCCCAAGTGGGCGACTTTATCGGCCCAATATGCTGCCCCGGCCTGACTAGCTTTGATTAACTGAAAAAAGATACAATCACGTACTTTCATGCCCAACTCCTGGTAGGTTTATGAAATTCTCATCAAGATTTATGCAAATTCCAGACATTGATAGCATGCAATTTAATAGCATGCAAGCAATTTTCCCGTCTTGATTGTGCCTGCAATGGTGTTTGATATCCGGATTCGTTTTTTGATAGCTCAAACAAGATTAAAAGGAGTGAAACATGGACAGCATTGCCCCCAGGGCTATCAGTTTAATAATTTGACTTACCATTGAATAGTAGAAATAATGTAAACAAACAATGGATTTATGATTCCAAGGAGCTATTATGAAACCATCCTTAAAATCCGGCCTATTTCATGAATTTAAATACACGGTTCCTGAAAATAAAACCGTGCCGCATCTCTATCCGGAATCTTCGGAATTTCAGGCCATGCCCAATGTTCTTGCAACAGGATTTATGGTGGGATTATTTGAATGGACCTGTATTCAGGCCATCAAACCGCACATTGACTGGCCACGGGAACAGACCGTCGGCATCCATGTAAACCTGAGCCATCTGGCTGCCACCCCCCCGGGACTGATCGTCACGGTAAGGGTGGAATTAATCGAGGTTGCGGGCCGCAAATTAATTTTTTCAATTTCTGCCGATGATGGAATCGATACCATTTCAAAGGGTTCCCACGAACGGTTTATCATCGATGCTGCCAAATTTAATCACAAATTATCAGTCAAACTTAAGGCGCCCTCGCCCTAGATACCACTAAAATTTGCTTGCTGCCTTACATCAAAATCGCAGGAGGACAGGAAATGAAACATTTAAAAAAGACTTTTCATTTCGTTGCCATTGCTGTTCTGATATCTGTTTCATTCGTTTTTGCACATGCTTTATCGGAGTTGACCGGTGGCTTTGCGGCTCTGCCAGCGTATGCCCAATAGTATACTGAATACTGCAATCAGACCAATTCAACAATTACAGAATTGCACTTGATATGATGTAAAATTTTGTGTATTTTCAAACTGGTAAACGCTTCGTACGTCGTTACCAGGATGGGTTCGACATTCTATTTTTCAAATTTAAAAGGCTTGATCATGGGGACCACACGCATCAAATCCTATTTCAGAAACGCGATCAAAAGACATCGTGATTTATTTGAGCTTTATACCTCCGGCCTGAACCGAATCGAGATCGAACGCCTTCTGCAAAAAGATACCCTCGAGGCCTTAAGCTACTACAAGGATAAAACCGCCCTTAAAGACAGTCCGGCCGAAACCAAATCATTCAAATCCATTGTACAGGCCTTTAGGGCAATTTTCACTAGCTTTTTGATGCAAATGACGCCAGCCCGCCGATTGTTCTATATCCTCAGTTTTTTTGTATTTGTGCTGGGCATCATCGTCACCAACAAGTTGTGGATCTTTTGTGCATTCATTGTCTTGAATTTACTACTGGCCCTTGAGTTAGCCGACAAACTGACCACTCGTGATGAACTAGAAATTGCACGTGAAATTCAGATCAGCCTGCAGCCCGAGCAAATACCCGAATCACCATGGCTTTCCATTGGATTTTCCTCAAAACCCGCCAAAATTGTCGGGGGAGACTTCTTTGATTTCGTGAAACGCAACGACAATCAGATGCTCAGCATCGTCGGCGATGTCGCCGGCAAAGGAATCCCCGCCGCTTTGTATGCCGCTCATCTGCAAAGCATGTTTGAATCCATATCCGAACGAAGCGAATCCCCTGCGAATATTCTTAGCAATTTGAATTCCCTGATCAGCAAACGACTGCGTGAGGGAGATTTTATTACCGCTGTGATCGCCTTTTTGGAATCAGACGACAAATCAATTACGATTGCACGTGCCGGGCATAACTGGCCCCTATTTTATAATTCAGCAACCAAGATTATCCAGCCCCTAAAGACAAAGGGAGTCTGTCTGGGGCTTGACGCGGACATGGGATTTTCTTCGGGTCCGGAAGAGAAAAAGTTAGCGGTTAAGCAAGGAGATGTATTGTTGCTTTATTCAGATGGTATTACCGAAGCCATGAATGAGCGCCAGCATCTTTTCGAGCAAACACGCCTGGAATCAGCTTTATTAGAAAGTGCCCATTTGCCTGCCGATCAAATCGTCAAACAGATCAACACCCGTCTCGATGAGTTCGTCCAATCCGAGGAACCGCATGACGATGTTACCCTCGTGGCTATCAAGGTAAAATAGAAAATATGTGCTTTATGATTTTACCTTACGTCTACTTTAAATTTCATTTCTGATACAGATCAGCCTTGTGTTAAGATTGAATCGTCACGGGCTTTTTTACAACCGTTAGGATCATTTTAAACCGCTTGACGGCGGTAACCGCATGGGGAACATTGGCCGGCATCACCACCACTTGGCCGGCACCAACGGTCATTTCTTTCCCGTCAACAGTTACCGTTGCCTTCCCATCGAGCACCTGCACCATCGCATCTCCGGGTGCTGTATGCGTACTAACACCTTCACCTTTATCGAACGCAAAGAGGGTCAAGCTGAGTGACGGGTTTTGAGCAAAGGTGCGGCTGACAACCCGGCCTTCTTCGTATTCCACTAGTTCAGCCAGACGCTGTGGTTCCGAAAATGGTATATTCTTGATAAATACATGTTTGTCCATTTTGCCTCCAGATTGTTTATTGTAACCGGCCTGTTCCAACCATTTCCTGATTTCATTAATTGACGGGTTTCTACCCGTACACATAATCCTTCCATTGATTACCAGGGCCGGAGTTCCTTTAACCCGGTATTCCGAAATTTGCTCTGCATCCCGGACATGTTCAAGGTCAGCTGCCAGTCCCATTGTCGTCAGTGTCTCCATAATCGTGTTTTCAAGACTGTCGCAGATAGCGCAGCCAGCGCCCAAAACCTTTATTACCAGCCCTTCGGCATCTTCCTCTTCAACAGCCTGGCCAAGAAACCGCCTGTATTCCCGGATAAATGCCCGGCCGTAATCTTCCCTGACATTCTCGGGAATATAATTTTTCTGCGCCAAGTGCTCCACAAGCTTACGGGCAAGGGTGATATCCGTCAGATCCGCATCGTCCCTGGTCATCTCTTCGAAGGTGCTTCTAAGACCCACAATGCCAATCATGTGCTTACCAATCTTTATCTGTTTTACCTCAGGTATGGTCATAAATTTTTACTTCTTTTTATTCGATAGTCTGAAATGCTGAAGTTACATCATTTTGCACATGCCCTAATCCCTATTTTCTGACACATTTGACTTTAGAAAACAAGATATCACACCTGAGTATATGGTTTCAAATTCATGATAATACGAAACTTTAAGATTTCTATTGTAGTGTGATCGGATCTGTCAAACCTGTGTGGTAATCTGCGAGCAAATATTCAATAGGAGGCGGAATCATCCTTCTTTGCATCAGTTTTCCACCGTCATCAGGATAGAAGGCGGCTTGTGTTTCTGGCTGGCCGGGGTCCAGTCTTCAGGTCTGCCAAATGACCGGCCTTTTCTGCTCGTACCACCCGGCGGACAGGGGACCGTAGATTTCTTCCAGCTTAGCGCGTTTGAGTTTCATGGTGGGTGTCAGAAATCCGTTCTCCGGCAGCCATTCGTCTTTGGTCACCGCCACGAAAGCCAAGCGCTCGTGGTGAGGAAGGGAGCGGTTAATGCCATTCAGGTGTTCGGCCAGGTCACCTTCGATCAGCGACCGGCTTCCCTGGTCCAGGGTTTTGTGCGCACCTTCGGATAGCATCACCACCGCATGCGGCTGGGGAAAGCCTGATCCGGTCACACAGCACGCCTCCACGTGCTCGCTCAAGGCCAGTAGATTCTCGATGGGAGCGGGCGCAACGTACTTTCCTTTGGATGTTTTGAACTGTTCTTTGGCCCGGCCGGTGATCTTGAGGCGTCCCTTTTCATCGATCTCTCCAAGATCGCCTGTTTTGAAAAAACCGTCTTGCGTGAATTCCGCCGCGGTTTTTTCGGGCATTTTGTAGTAACCCATCATGTTTCCGGGACTTTTTACCAGTATCTCGCCCTCCGCGCTGATTTTCTGTTGTACATCCGGATAGGGGGGGCCGACATAACCGGGCCGTACCTCACCGGGTTTGTTGCAGTGCGAGTAGGCAAAATTTTCGGTCATGGCGTATCCTTCAAGCAATTCTAGCCCCAGGTTACGGTACCACTCGATGATTTCCTTGGGAATTGGCGCCGAACCCGAGCCGGCAAACCGAACGTGGTCCAGTCCCAGCTGGGCGAGGATTTTCTTTTTAACGAGGTTCTTGAGGATCGGAATTTTGAGTAGACGCTCCAGCTTTTTGGGGGGCACTTTTTGAAACACACCGAGCTGGAATTTGAGCCACAGCCGCGGTACCGAAATGAATAGCGTTGGGCGTGCCCGCTGCAAGTCCGCGATGAATGTATCCAGGCTCTCGGCAAAATATAGGGGACAGCCAGCATACAGGGAGTGCGCTTCGGCGACCCACCGCTCGAATACGTGCGACAGGGGCAGGTATGACAAAAGACGGTCCCGCTCATGGGTGTGCAGATATTCCGAAATCCCCTTGGCGCTTTGGTGCATGGCGCCAAAACTGATCATGGCACCCTTGGGTTTGCCGGTACTTCCGGATGTGTAAATGATTGTTGCCACCTCCTCCGGGGACCGTTCGGCCGGTTCCTCGAGCGGCTCGCAATCTGCAATCAGGTCATCCCAGGCATCCAAGTTGCTCTCAGGCGCAAGCGGAAAGGCAATCTGCGGCATGTCGGCGGGAACGCCTTTTTTCATTTCGTCCCAGATCGGATCGAGTTTACCGACAAAAAGTAGCCTGGCATCCGAATGCTCGAGGGTGTACTGGACGATATCGGCCGTCAAAATTGGAAAAATAGGAATGGTGACGTGTCCGGCCATCCAGATGGCCAAGTCAGCTATAATCCAGTGGGCGCAGTTCTTGGAACACAGCGCGATATGACTGCGATCCGGGAGGTCGAGGTGCTTGAGATAGGTGGCCATGCGCCGGGCTTCTTCCAGCGCTTCTTTCCAGGTCCAGGTTTTGAGGTTGGCATCGCCGCCGCCGAGCGGCTGTGTGAAGTACATGCGATCTGGATCGGTTCTTTCCCAGTAATAGGCGCACTCCAGCAGATTTTTGCTGTCCATCATAGGTGTCATGGCTTTTCTCCTTATGTATTTGGAAGGTCCATTGCTTTTACGACGATGATTGACGATCGTACGACCAATCACCCCATACTTTTTCAATGATCTGCATTATGAGGCGTGCTGGCACATCGTTCACCGCAAAACGTACCACTGAGCCACCGAAGTCCTGCAACTTTTTGACGATCATCCCTTGTTTAACTCCTTTAAAGCTGACTCCCTAACCTTTGAGATGTCTTCCTCACTGAAAAAACCGTCCACACCGGAAACGGCGGCCAGCTTCATCCCATGCTTCAAGCCCAGTCGGTATATCTCTCTAACCTTGTCCCACTGGGGCGGGCCGCCTGTGTTGAAAACTTGAAACTGCCCCTCGAGAGCCAAGATGATGGTTTCAGCCAAGCCGGCGTAGGCGACTCCGGCTGGAAGGCCGATATCCGCCATTTCCACTTTTTCTCCCGGCAACTGTATCTCCCCGCTCCGGATGACTACCACGTCCGGTCGTTTGGCCGTGTCCTCTTTGGAAAAAATCATCGGCATGGTGATGTCGGCGATCACACAACCCGGCCTGACCTGCATGATGTCGAGCACATGCCTGGCACCGGAGCTGGCTGCCACTATCACATCTACCTTATCAAGATGCGCATCAGAACGAGTCGAAACATGGAGTTTTACTCTTGGCATCGCTTTTTGGATTGACTCCTGGAGGGCCAACAATTTGGCGATATTGCGTCCCACCAGCGTGACATCTTTAAAAGCTGTGGCCAGCAGATGTGAGCAGACCTTTCCCACACCGCCGGTTGCGCCGATCACCATGGCTTTGGCTTGCAAGAATTTTCCGTCCTTCAGTTTACACAGCCCCATCTGCCGGACCACCTCGGCAACCGCCCACAATGTCGCCGATGCTGTATAGCTGTTGCCGGTTGTGATTGGCAGCACTGCATGTTTGGCAACTTCCTGGCCGGTGTCCGCCATGGCTTTGGGGAGTAACGCTACTCCCATAACCTGGGCACCCAGTTTTTTTGCCATTTTGGCGGCTTCCAGTATCCGTTTGGTCGTGAATTCAGGTGGATGGGTCTGCATCTGCTCCGGCGTTACACCCAGAGCGATGAGCCAGCCTTCCGCTTCCAGACCAGTTTTTGAGACGATGCCAGATACCTTTGAATAAACAAAGGGTGGGCTATAAGCCATCAGCTTTTCCACCGTATTCATCATGCTCGGGGCAATGTCGGACACAACTTCGATGGGTTTGACTTTTTTTAAAAATTCCTGTGAGGGTGGGTGGACGACAAACGCGAACCGGTTGACCTGCCGGGCTTTGCCGGAGGGATAAACGATTCGGGGCGGCATATTCAAATCGCTGATAACTTCCAGAAGATCATCTTCGCTGCCCTGGTCCTGGGCAATATCCAGGGCTGCGAACAACAAGGCCTCGAGTGCGCTGACACCCACAACTTTTTTCAGAATATTGGGCGTGGTGTCGATGATGACATCAACACCCTTATCTTTCAAGTACGCCACGCGATCTTCATAGACCGTTGAACTGATTATTGTTTTTCCTTTTAATTCCTCGATGGTGTAGTGATCCAAATACTTGTGGAACTGGTAATGCGGGACGACCAGAATGTGCGCTTCGCGCACGGCTTTGCGCATCAGGTTATTGGCAAGCGAGCGAACCGGTGGGGCGTCTGAGACGAATCGTTTGCCGGGAATCCAGCCCATGGCATCACGAATATGAGAGGCGTACAATTCCAGATCCTTGATGGTGTGGATAAATTTTGGGACGCTGTTTTCCAAAAGCAAATCGGCAAAGATCAGGTTGTCCGTGTATTCGGCCATAACCCTGGCAATGGAATGGCTCACGACACCGGAGAAAAAAAAGACCTTTGCATTGGTGAAATAATTGTTTCCGTACTTGAATTGGATGTGGCGCAGCGACCATTCGTGTCCCACCGATCGCAGTGTCTCGCCCGTGGCCACCGGCGTATGCACCTGGGTTCCCAGCTTCAGCAGCTTTTTAATTTCCTCGTTCCGCTGTGCACCTGGTTGTAACGTATGGGCAAACTTGACGCCGCCCAATCCGATAGCATCGGCTTTTTTATTCCATCGCAATAACAGGTCCGTGGCCTCCTCCAGATCACCATCCGTACCAAAGCGCCGGATATAAAATTTTTTGCCAAGAAACTCGGTTTCAAAATCAACGTCGTTCCGGCTGACGTCCAGGCTAATTTGGATAATCTGTTTCACGGTGATCGCTCCTTTCGCGGTTCATTATTCAATTTCTGCAGATTATACCAGTTGAATATGTTCCGAATTTAAGCCGAATTTATGCGTCCACAGGCTTTGCCGGTGTTTATGGTGCTGCCGCGACCTTTATCCGGGCTTCTAGAGCAAGCTGCTTCACACTGGCTATGTCTTCATCCGTAAAGACACCGTTGACGCCGGAAATGGCCGCCAGTTTCATGCCGTGTTTGAGGCCGAGCTTGTAAATCTCCTTTACTTTTTCCCACTCGATATCCCTGCCGATTGTAAACACCTCAAAGCGGCCCTCCAGCGCCAGCACGATTGTTTCGGCCAGACAAGCATAGGCCACCTTGTGGGGTAGACCAATACTTTTCATTTCAGGATTGCCGGGCAGTTCAATCTCTCCCGATTCGATAACCAGTACGTCTGGTCGTTTGGCCACATCTTCGGGAGACAGATCCAGCGGGCGAGCCACATCCGTAATAACACACCCGGGTTTGACCTTGGTGATGTCGAGAATTTTTTTGCCGGCGCCGGAAGTGGCGGTGACGATAACGTCCATGTCTTTCAGAAACTTGTCGGGCCGGGTGGTTACCTTGATTTTTACATCCGGGTCTTCTTTAAAAATCGATTCTTTCAATGCCAGCAATTTGGCCATATTGCGGCCCCCCATGACGACTTCGTCAAAGGCCTTGGCCAACAGGCGGCAGCAGACGGAACCGATAGCCCCGGTGGCACCGAGCACCATGGTTTTCCCCTGGATTCGTTTTCCCTTTTTAATTTCGATCAGGCCCATACGCCGAACTGCTTCAGCGCCAGCCCAAAGGGCCCCGCAAGCGCTGTAACTGTTTCCGGTAGTGATCGGTATATCCGCTTTTTTGGCCACCGTAACACCGGCATCTCCGACAACCTTGGTAAAGGCGCCCAGTCCCATTATCTGCGCCCCCATGCGTTTGGCCATCCGGGCGGCCTGAAGCAGCCGGGTATAGGTAAATTCGGGGCTGTGTGCCAGCATCTGTTTGGGTGTCCCGCCCACGGTAATCAGCCATCCCTCGGCTTCGGTGCCGGTTGGCGACTTGATACCGGTCACCCGCGAGTACACCCAGGGCGGTGCGTAGGCGATCACCTTTTCGACAGCGTCCAGAAATGCAGGGGGTGTAAAGTTTGACAGCATATCGACCGCTTTGTCCTTTTTCAAAAATTCCTTTGATAGGGGATGAATGACAAAGGCAAAACGGTTGACGCGTTTGGGCGTACCGGAGGGATAAACCACCCGCGGGTCCATTTTTTGCTCGCTGATGATTTCAAGCAGGTCGTCGGGATGAATTTGATCGCGATTTTTTCCAAGGGCTGCAATAATCAGTGCCTCGAGAACGTTCGGCGCAACAACCCGTTGCAGGATTTTGGGCGTGGTGTCGATAATGACATCAACGCCCCGCTCCTTGCAAAACATCACGCGTTCGTCATAGGCCGTCGATGTAATGATCGTTTTTCCGCCCAGTTCTTCTAAAGCCGCATCTTTTAGATATCCATCGAAATTGTAGCTCGGTACAACGATGATGTCCGCTTTTTGCATTGCCTTGCGTAAAATATAATCATTCCAAGCCTTGATCGGCATAACCGAGGTAGTAAGCCGTTTGCTCGGCACCCACTGCAACACTTCATGGGCCCCGTGAGCATAGGATTCGAGATCCTTTAATGAATTGACGAATTTGGGAATGCCGTTTTCGAGTACCGGATCGGCAAAGGACAGGTTCTGCGTAAATTCGGAGATCACCTTGGCAATGCGATAATTGCTCATGCCGGAGATAAACAGCACCCGGGCATTGTCGAAATAGTTGCCGAATTTGTACTCGATATATCGAAGCGCCCATTCGAACGAGACATCGCGCAGGGCGCTCCCGATGGTCACGGGAGTCTGGATCTGGGTACCCAATTCGTGCAATTTGTGATGGTGTTTTTTGGTCAAATACCGGGGGCCGATACCATAGGGGAACTTGACGTTGCCGATACCGATGGCTTCAGCATCTTTATCCCATTTCAAGAGCAGCCCGGCCGCTTTTTCCATATCGCCGTCGGTGCCGAACCGTTTGATGATGAAATCCTGTCCTAGGAACTCGGTTTCAAATTGGTAGTCCTTCTCACTCGATCCCAGACTGATGCTGATTACCTGCTTCACGGCGGCCTCCTGCGATGTCTTTGGTAATATTACAATGTTACGCTACCCAACCCTGCAATAAAAAGAGGGGTCTACGGTTCATCGGCGACCTCAATGGCGCTGGCCGGACAGATATCCTTGGCTTCGACACACAGGCATGCTTCTTTATCTGTGTCGGGTTGTTTGCCGATGTAGCCACACCCCTGTTCATGGTTGAACCGGAAATTATCCGGTGCAATTTCAGCGCAGATGACGCAGCCAATGCAGCCGTCATTCACAGAGAATCCCCCGAAAACACCTATGTTATTTTTTATAGGCTGCATGCTAGAATAATATGTTATTGCAATTCGAAAAGAAGGGTTACGACCAGTAATTCAGTTGGGGAATAGTATAATATCGTGAATAAATTGCAAGCCTGGATTGAGTGCACACAAGCAAAATTATTTTCACGCATTGCCAAAAGTATGTACCAAAAAAAATCTATGCTGCAGTTTGAAGAACCGGAACAATATTATGTCAACCGCTGTAAATCCCGATAGCTGAAGCAGGAATCCGGAAAGAACGACCGAATTCCCGCCTCCAGGTGAGTGTCATCATTTTTTTTGCATTTTAGCATGCTGTTTTTGCAGATCGTCGATCTTTTTTGAAAGCTTTTTCACTTCCGCGTTAAGCTTGGCGACCTGCTGCTTATTCGGAAAGTTCATCATGTCCAGAAGCGCGTCCATTTTTTTATCGACCTGCTTGGATATCCACTTTTTATGATCATCAACCCGCTTTTTAATCACTTTTTTCTTTGAAACCGGCTTATTTTTGCCCTTTGATTTGACTTTTTTCGCGGTCGGCAGTGATGAAACAACAGCTTTGGTGATGTCCTTACCGGTTTTAGAAAGAATGACCTTAACTTTTTCTTTCCTTTCGATCAATTTCGCTAGTTGCACTTTGGTCACGTATTGTTTGTTAGCGATGTCGAAAAGCCTACCGTTGGCGTATTTTTTTAATGTGAGCATGAGTCTCTCCTTTTATTGTTGAAGCTAAACCGAAATTTCTTTCCCCAGCGTGTCTATCTTTACACTCAGAGCCTCCAGCCTGCCCGTCAGCAGATTGATATCATTCTTGGACGGCATATTGAATTGCTTGGGCAAAGATTTGATCCGGTTTTCAATATTTTTTTGGAATTTCTTTTTGCCGGGCAGGTTGTCCAGCGCTTTTTTCCCACTGTCGACCATCTCGTCCAGTACAATCCGGGCGTCCTTTTCGAAACCGTTCATGAACGACTTCCCGTCTTCAACCAGTTCCTCGGCAATATCTCTGCTGTCATCCACCATGCTGGTAAAAGTTTTACGGGGGTTTTTCCTGGCCTTTTTATAAAACTGCTTGCCGTCGGTAACAACGCTGTTGACTTTCTTTTTGGCTTCTTTTTTCAGATCTCCGACAAATGTCCGGCTGTCATCGACGAGCGTGTCCATTGCTTTGCGGGGATCGTCCCTGAAATCATCCACGACTTCTTTGCCGCTCTGTATAGGATCTTTGATAAATTCGCGATGGTAATTGTCCACTCGCTCGGTCATGCTCTTGCGTACATCTTGGATACTTCTGACGACATAAAAACGGGATGCGGTCGATTTGCTGCTTTGACTTTTGGTTTTTTTCTGAGCCATCTGGTGCCTCCTTTGGGTTGTGTCTATCTTAATTTGTTTTAGCTTGCATGTGCCTGCTTTGCTTTCATTTCCCTGAATAACGCGGTGCGTTATAAACAAATATGATGCGGTGCGTTATATATGTCAAGTAATTATTTTCTTTTTTTCTGTTTTAAAAAGATTGTTTGGATTTCCTTAGGGCAAAGGAATTGACAAATCGTTGAAATATTGAAAAAATCCGTTATTCTTTGTGGGTTCAAACAACAGGCTGATGGGCCGAAAAGATATTTTTGAGATAGGTTCTAAATGGCGGGAGGACCAAATGCACAAAATCAAGAAATACGCAAACCGAAAAATGTACGATATAACCGATAAACGGTATATCACCATGGACCAGCTGTCGAAACTCATCAAATCGGGCGAAGAGGTTTCGATCATCGAGAACAGCACTGGCGACGACTTAACGTCTGCCATCGTCTCCCAGCTAATCGGCAGAGAGAAGGAAGATAAAGACAGAGGGGTTTCGCCGCGTGTGCTGATGCAGCTTCTACGCAGGGGCGGGGGAACGTTGAGTGACTATGCAAAAAAATACACATCGTTGTGGCAACATGCGTTCACCATGGCGGAGGACGAAGTCGACAAGCTGGTAAACCGGCTGGTCAAAGAGAAGGAGCTTTCCCGTTCCGAAGGTAGCAAACTGAAAAAGGATATCATCGGCTATACGGATTCCCTGAAAAACTGGATCAGTGACAGCGTCGACAAACGGATCAGTGAAGCCTTGGACGTCATGCACCTGCCCACAAAAGACAGTGTCATCGAACTATCTGCCAAGGTCGACGCCCTGGCGCAAAAGATTGAGAAACTTGAAAAGCCACAAAGAAAAACCGCCAAAAAAAAACCGAAAAAAAGAGCGCCTCAAAAAAAGTGAGCTCGTACCCGGCCACGGGAGTGAAATGACACAGCGAGGTGTCTGATAAAGAAATCCGCCGGTTATAACGGTCGTCAGAAAAACCTTCTGTTGCGTGCAAAAAGCGGTTCAGATATTATTTCAAGGCGACAGGTTGAAGTTTGACCCTCAATAGGAATTGTACTTCAGGAAGATTATACTTGACATCTGGACCTAGGTCAAGGTATAACGCACTGCGTCATTTTTCCCGGTACCGTACCAAGGCAAACATGGCCCCCATAATGGTTTTTAGTGGAACAAGACTTGATGTAAAAAAAGGAACAAATGGATGACAGAACCAGCAAATCAACACGACTTTAGACACCTCAAGCACACGCTGCAGGCCTTCCAGTCTGCTCGGTTGAATGACACCTATGCGGACTTAAAAAGCGATCCGGAATATGCAAAAATCGGCCACTTTTTTTTTGAAAGGCTGTATGCCCCCGAGGATTTCTCCTTCCGAGACGCCAGCATGAAAAAGCTTCACCGGCTACTTAAGGGGAAGGTTTACAAAGGCATGGTCAGCGCTGTCACCCAGGTCATCGAATTGCACGCATTGACTGACATACTCGACGATCGTATGGTTGAGCAGATGATTGCATCCGGTATTGGTGAAAATATGGAAATGGATCAATACCAGGAGGTCTACCGAAGCCTCGACAACTATGAGCAGCGGATATACCAGATAAAGCTCAGCACCCAAACGGCAAGGGCCTTTCATAAGCTGAGCAAGAAATGGGTTGTGGCCCTTTCCTTAAAAACCGTTCGCTCGGCGGCACATTTAATCGGCGTAGGAAAGATTATCGACTTTGTCTATGAGGGTTACGACGGATTCCGGGTCATCAAAAATATCGATTTCTTCGTGGAGACGGTCGAAAAACGTGAGACGGCCTGGCACAATGAAATCTGGGATGGCAAGCTACAGGTAAGCGCATGAAAAGAGCCTTGATTCTATCTGGAGGTGGTGCCCGGGGCGCATTTCAAATCGGGGTCTGGAAATATCTCAAAGAGCGAAACTGGACACCTGACCTGGTGTGCGGCACATCCGTAGGTGCCATCAATGCCGTGGCAATCGGCGCCGGTATGCCTCTTGATCGTCTCTTTGAGATATGGACCAGCTATCATCGTCCCATGATATATCGATTCAGGATGCTGCGGTTTCTGGCCAATCTTCTTTTGGGTAGACCCCTGAAACCGGTCATGGACACTGGCCCCTTGAGAAAAATGGTTTCCCGACACCTTGATATCGATGCCTTGAGAAAAAACCGCATGGATGTGATCATCACCGCCGTCAACCTGTTGACGGCACGGCTGCATCTTTTCAATCAGCACGTGATTGATATCGATCATGTGATGGCCTCCAGCGCGGTCCCCATCGTGTTTCCCTGGCAGCTTATTGATGGGGAACCATACTGGGATGGGGGTGTCATGGCCAATTCCCCATTGTTCCCTGCTTTGGAGAGCGGCGCGGATGAAATAATCGTGGTACTGCTATCGCCTGTGGGTAATGTGGTTTCCCCGGCCTTACCGGGATCGCTGACAACCGCCATGGAGCTCGTCTTGGAGCATTTTCTGATCGGCTCCTGCCAGACCGCCCTGGCAAGCAGGGGGTGGCCGGCGGCCGTAAACACAACAGCGTACCCGTCCTTGGTTCACGGTGAAAAGATTGGGGGCAGGGATGCGGATGGGCCCACCATCAAAACAGTTGCCCCATCCCGAATGCTCGGGTTTCGATCGCTGCTCAGCTTTTCCATCCGCCAGGCCCGCTGGCTGATAGATGAGGGCTACCGCAACGCCCGCGATCAGTTGGGAAATATCCTCTAGGACATGATCAAATCCCCAAGTCCCTTTTTCCGCAGATATTTGGGATAGAGATCGTAGGCTGGCTTTAATATAGGCAATAGTTTGATGGTTTTGGGGACATTGCCCTTGGCGACCACTTGCCGACGGGTCAGTGCGGAAACCAGATTTGCTTTGCCATGCCAGAATTTATGGGCAAAATCGGCGTCCATGGTCATGGTAACATCCAGATTGCCTTCGTATTCGCCTTTCAGGATTTGGATGTCGTCACCGGCCGCATTAATGGTAATAACAGCCGACGGTTTTTTATATCTAAACTGAATACACAGGTCCGTTTTCGCCAGGGCCGGGCCGATATCGGGATCGTCTTTGAGCATCTCATAAAATTCAAATAGGACATCATAGAGCATATTGCCGTTTTTGAACACGTTGGTCAGTTCCTCGCTCCGGCGAAGCGCAGCCAGCGGCCGCAGGTCCTCGTCCGAGACCGGCAGGGGCTTTGTCTTGGCGTGGTAAACCTTTTTGACAATGTCCATGACTGCATCACGATCCGGTTCGATGGGGTTGTAGAGCATGGACCCATCTTCCATGGCCGTGGTGGCAACCTGTTCGAGCTTTGCCAGCTTGTCGGTAATACCGGCATCTTTCAGGCTGAGCGGCATGCCGGTCAGCTGCGCCAGCTGGCGGTTCAGTGTGCGTATTTTTTCAATAGCGGCCAAGGCGGCCTGTTTTCGAACCCATTGATCAACGAATTCAAAATTGCCGATCATCTTTGAAAACATTCCGCGTACACGAAACGAACCCGTGTCGACGAGTTCCTTCAAGGACTCGGCATCCGATAGATTGGCCAACTTCGACACCACGTCCAGTCGATTCGATTTAAGCAGGCTTTGGCTTTGATTAACAAGCAAGGGGAAAGAAATACCGAGGGCGGCGGCGATATCCGCGTATCGGTCAATCCTGGCCTCGAGGTTATAGGCCATCACCTCCGGCAGAATGAGCGCATTGGCCAAACCGTGCGGAATATGGTAAACGCCGCCTAGCGCATGCGAGATCCCGTGGACCATCCCTACCATCGAATGTGAAAATGCCACGCCCGCTAAAAAACTGCCCACCTGCATGCTGCCGCGCGCCTGCAGATCTTCCGGTTTGGCGCAGGCCTGCAAAATATTTCCGGTGATCAGCTTTATGGCGTGCAGGGCCAGGGCATCGGCCGCCGGTGACCATTCCTTGTCCACATATGCTTCAATGGCGTGTGTCAACGCGTCCATGCCCGTGGTGGCGGTCAGCTTGCCCGGCAGGGAAACCGTCATTTCAGGATCGAGTATGGCCATTTGCGGTAAAAACTGCTCTTCGGCAAACGGTAGTTTGACATCGTTGTCCGGATCGGCGATTACTGCCACTTTAGTGACTTCCGAGCCCGTGCCGGCGGTGGTAGGGATACAGATGGATGGCATCAATTTTTCGCTGTTGTCAAGCAGATAGGCACCCATGTGATCTTCCAGTTTCCCGCCTTTCACGGCCAGAAGATTGGCAACCTTGGCGGTGTCGATGACGCTGCCACCACCAACCGCGATGAACATGTCGCAGTCATGCTTTTTTGCAAGGACGGCGCATTGTTCAACGGTTTTAATGGTAGAGTTTGGGGGTACCTTGCTGAAGGTGCAGCACACCTTGACGGGGGTCTTCTTAAATCCGGCTTTCACACTATCGACCGGACCCGCTTTGGCCAGCACCTCGTCTGTAATTAGGATGGCCTTGCGTTGGCCGAAAGGCTTCAGGGCTTCTGCAAGATTAGCAATAATACCAATCCCATAAATTAATCTGGTCGGAAGTGAAAACTCAAAATATTCAGGCAGCATAACAGCCCCTCCCTCGTTTTTTAACCGGATAAATCTTTGACGATTTGAGCCACGTCCTTCAGCCGATTATCCGTTTTTGACTGACGCTGGTGAACACTGCAATACTCAATGCCGGCCCGCACCCTGTTTTTACAGGGCTTACCGCTCTTGGTTATGGCCTTGCACACGACCGGATATGGCTCCTCCCGGCTTTGTTTCGATTCTTGGGCTTCGGCGGCTGCCTGCGTTTCCTGGTAGCGGTCATGTAATACGAGCGGTTTATCTTCAATTTTTCCGGATTGAACCAATTCCAGGAGGTGGTTGAATTCATCCTCAAATCCTTCCAGCAGAACCTCCGGGTCCGGCATCAAGCCCTCATCGGACGCAATGCCCACGATAACGTTATTATTGTAGCTGAGAATGCTGATCCCCAGCCCGATATGGCCGGAACGCGGCACCCAGAACATGAATTTGTCGATTTTTTTCCCGGCAAAATAGAGCGGTTGCCGCGGGCCTGGCACATTGGTCAAAACACCGGAAGCTTTGTTGCCAAACAAGGCCGCCGCCTTTTTGGCTATGGCGGGCGGCAGGTAGCCGATGGAGCTTAGCAGTCCAAAATTTATATACGGGTCCGGTGATTTTTTTAGCCGGTCCATGCGCTGCTTTACCTCTTTTAAGCGCAGGACCGGATCCTCGAGATGTACCGGCAGGGGTAAAAAGACCAGGCTGAATTTATTGCCCAACTCAAACTCGGTGCCAGGTTTGCGAATATTCACCGGAATGGTCACGCGCAGGTCGAGTTCGTTGACCGGGGTGTTTCTGGTTTTCAGGTAGCGGCGCATGGCAGCGGTAACCGTTGCAATGAGTACATCGTTGAGGGTCGCGGTTTTGATGGCTTTGCCCACCTTTTTGATGTGATCTAGGGCCATGGGTTCCGTCCAGGCAACTTTCTTGCGGACGCCCAGCTTACCTTTAAATGCGGTATTGGGATCGGACTTCATGATGGTATGTTTGGAAAGCACCGAGGTGATATCAGTCGGCAGGCGGCTGGAGGTTTTGACCAGCTGTTTCAGCCGGGCGGGATCTGAAACGACCTTCTCCATTTCCGTGGTTAGTTTCTTGCCCAGGTTCTGAGCATAGCTGAATGTCTGTTTAATGCCGTTGACGGCCGAATGGACCTGGAACATCGGATCGAATTGCAGGGTGCTGGTTTTCTTTTTCTCGCTAAGTTTGGGCCAGGGCGCATCGGGGTCCGTGTCTGCCGTGGACAGCAGGACGTGGATCAGGGCGATGCCGTCGGCGATGCAATGGTGAATCCTGAAAAAAAGAACACACCCTTTTCCGTAGTTCTCGATGAGGTGCACCTGCCACAGCGGCCGGTTTGACACCAGCGGTGTGACCATCAGGTTGGCGATCATTTCCTGGAGTTCCTGCTTGTCGCCTGGGGCGGGAAGAGCTATGCGCTGCAAGTGAAACCGGAGATCGTAGTTCGGATCCGTCTCCCAGGTGGGTATGCCGACGCCTGTCGTGGGGCGCACAACCTTTTTTTGAAACCGGGGAAAGGAAGCCAAGCGACTCTCAATGGTGGCATAAAGACGTTTGTAGTCAAGGGGTTCCTTAAACTCCATAAAGGCGGTGATTACCATCAGGTTGGAAGGTTCGTCCATGCAGTACCAGAAATTGTCCGCACGATTCATGCGCTCAGCCATCAAACATCTCCTTCTTGCTATGGGTGTAACCACTCAAAACAAAAAGCTAAAAATACCTGCCCCCAAACTATATAATGGTGTAACAACTTCGGCCTTAAATGTAAAGAAATCGCTTTCAATGAAGGGTTCTAAAAACAGTCGCTCCAACTCGCAGTAGCTGGGAGGCGTTACACCTCACAAGCTTGGAGAATTTCCTCAACCGTGGGATGGTCGCCGGCTTTCTGGCTGCGATACAGGTAGTGAACAACATTACCAGGTCCCACAACCAAGACCCCGCCCTGCTGGGTAGGTGGGCCTTGAATCCCCTTCTGCAGGTGGCCGGTACCCAGCGCACGAATTCCCGCTTTCAGCGGATCAAGCCCCAGCATAGAGGTAATGCCTTTTTTAAACCCTAATATATTGTGACTTTCCAGCGTCGGATCAGTGAATAAGGGACCCTTGTATTCGGTGGATTCCCTGAAAGGCCCAATGAACTTATGCGGCCCGTTGCCAATTATCACCAATTGCACCTTTGCACGTCGAAAAGCCTTCGTGTTGTTATTTAGATCGGCAACCTGCCGACGACTAATCATTCAGCCAAAATGCCGGATAAATACCAAGACAACTCTTTTGTTTTTCCACAATAGAGATAGCGTCTTCGAGTTTCCTTTTGCACCTACTATTTTTTGGCGGCCTAGTTTTTTTAATGTTTGGCTGTCTATAATCATTAAAATTCCTTCAAGATTTCGATTTCACGATGGCACCAATTCCGATAAGGCAGTCATCTTCGACTGTACACCCATGTACCACTGCATTGTGGCCCACACTAGTATTGTTGCCGATCACCGTTGGAAACCCTACCTCGGTATGTACGGTGCAGTTGTCTTGGATATTGGTATTCTCACCGATAGTTATGGATTCGATATCCCCGCGGACAACACTGCCATACCAGATGCTAGCCCCCTTTTTGATCTCTACATTACCAATGATGACGGCCGATGACGCGATAAAGGCTTCAGGATGAATTTCAGGAGAGGCCCCTTTGTATGATCGGTCAGCCAGGTGAACAACAAATTGTTGGCCTAGACCACGAAAATGAAACTACGATAACACAAGGCTGACTCTTCGGTCTCATTCAAAATCAATCTTTTTAACATTAGAAACATGTATCAGCATAGAAGGTTTTTAATAACCCAGGTTTTTGGGAAGGGAGAACTGTACCCAAATACGACTGACTGTTTCTAATGAATATGTTCCGATAGAGATACGTTTAAAGAAGTAAAGATATTTTCATCAAATTTCATGCGAGGTTATAACCGATGGAAATCGAGTCCTATCCGTATGCGGCAAAAACTTAGCCGCACTAAAGCGATTCATAAATTGTTGGTCGACGTTCAGTTCCAGGTAAGTAATTTTTGATTTGATGTGCTCGATCTGATTCATACTCTCGCAAGATGTTAACACCCTCGTCGCACCGTCCAGCGACGAATTACCTAAAGTTCTGTAGGTTCCTTTTGGCAAATCCGGAAGCATACCAATAGTCACAGCAGATTCAGGATCAATATAGGCCCCAAAGGTACCGGCCACATAAAAAGTCTTGAGTTCATCCAGGGTCATACCAACCGACTCAGTAATCGTCTCTAAGATCGTATACATGGCGGCCTTGGATCGAATCAGGCTATCTATATCGGCCTGAGAAATATTAAGCGCACAGCCAGTGCCAGAGTCTTTTGCCGATACAACTTCAAGATAGGGCATGTCCGCATGTACTTGCAGCTTATGACCGCATGCCTCGGGCACAAATCGTCCCCGCAGGTCAATCATACCCGCCTTAAATAGCTGGGCAGCCAGATCGATCATTCCGGATCCACAGATACCCGTAGGTGGCAAATCATCGATGGTGCCAACTTGAATCGTATGCGTTTTCGAATCGATACGAATCCGGTCTACAACACCAGGGCCAGCCATCATCCCAATCTGAGTCACACCGCTTTCTAAGGCCGGACCGGCAGCACCAGCACACGCCATTAGCCAACTATCATTGCCCAGTACAACCTCGGCGTTGGTCCCTACATCTACCAAGATAGCGGTTTCTGTTTCGCGATTGAGCTCACTTTGCAATATTCCAGCGATGAGATCACCGCCAAAATAACTGCCGATATTGGGAAAAATGAAAATTCGTCCGCCTGAATGAATATTTAAACCATATACGCCGGCACGTTCAATATCCGGTGTATTGGTGACAGGTATATACGGTTCTCGGATAATCCATTTGGGCGTTAGTCCCATAAACAGATGTGTCATGCAGGTATTACCTGCAAGTGTCATGAAATAGAGATCGGTAGTATTCAAACCACAGGCATGGCAAGCAGACTGAATCTGCTGATTTAACTCACGAATAATTATTTGGTTGAGTTCTTCAAGGCCGCCTGGCTGATCACAGGCATGTATGCGTGTTAGAATGTCGGGGCCCACATTCAATTGCGGATTATCAAATGACGTTTCGTAAAGTGAATTGCCTGTGGAGAGATCCACCAGTCTGAGGGCCACCCGTGAGGTGCCTAAATCAACGGCGGCACCGGCAAGACAACGGTCCATGTTTGGATCGGATATCCCTGTTAGATACCACTGGCTGGTATAGGGATCTTTTACCACCACGCAGCGCAGGCCATATTTCCAAGCCCTTAGTTGAAACGGTAGTTCTTGCAAGGCGTGAATGTCGATAGCTATACGATTCGTGCGGAGATGTTGTTTCAGGAAATTAACCAGACGGTCGCAATCAGCGGTATTGTCTTGTAGGCTGGGTGGGGGCAAGTTGACGGTCCGAACCCAACTGTCGAAATAGTCCGTCATAGTTCAAAGGTCATATCACTGCCTACCGCTAGACACTCAAAGCCGAAATTATTTTTATCGATGGTCTGACGGCAGACGTCTACAATCTGGTCCATGGCATCATCGCTACGCGCCTGGTTCAGGTGAAACAAACCCAGCTTTTTTACATTGGCACGAGATGCAAGTTCAAGGACATCGGCATAAGACGAATGGCCCCATTCAACAAAACTTTTGTATTCCTCGGGTGTGTACTCGGCATCATGAATCAGTAGATCTGCTTGCGATGAGAATTCGGCGTAATCTGCCAAGGTCAATCCATTGGGATGCATAAAACCCAACTCATTGTCCGTTAGGAAAACAAAGGTCTTTTGATCCTCAATAAACTTAAAGCCTCTACCACCATTGGGATGACTTAAGTGAATCGGAACCACTGTTACCGAACCAATTTGAAAGGGATGCGGGCAGCCTTCCTCATAAGTAAATTCAGCACTCAAATCGGAATATTTTACGGGGAAATGTGGTGGTGTTAAAACCCGGGTAATCATCTTTTCAGCATACATGCCAGCATAAGGGCAGCGAAATACTTTTATTTTAGTTTTGCTGTTGAAGAGAGGCTTAAAAAAAGGAAGCCCCATAATGTGATCCCAGTGAGCGTGCGTAAAGATAAAATTGTAGAAATAGGCCTCTTCTTTGATTAACTTGTTACCAAGCCTTCGAATTCCGGTACCGGCATCGACAATAATAATGTCGCCACTCTGTGATCGAATTTCGAGGCAGGTCGTATCGCCACCGTATTTAATATACTCCTTGCCGGAAACCGGTATCGATCCTCTGGAACCCCAGCATGTAATAATCATTAAGCCTCTCAATCACCTAAAAATGTGCATGGCCGATCTGCAAAGAATGAATTTAAATAATCGCTCAATTCAGACTTTAAGTGCGGATTTCCTCCAACATCTACTTTAAAACTCGCCCAAGATAGGAGTGCCAAATCCCCCGGGAGTCCCATTTTTTCAGAATTTGGATCGATGCCTTTTGCAACAAAGTTTCCAATTGAGTAGCTTGGCTGCGAAGCAGGCCCGAAAGAATAACATATTTGGTAGGCAAAAAGCAGCCCCGTTCTAGCAACCGTTTCATGACATCGTAATGTATATTGGATATCACAAGATCGCTCGTTAAGTCCACAAAATTCTCCGCAGATCCTTGAATAGCGACAATTCGCTCTTCCAGAGCATTGATACGAATGTTTGTGGCAGCGGTCTTTGCGGCCAATAGATTTAGATCAAGAGCCAATGCTTTTTTGCAGCCCAACTTAACAGCCGCGATGGCGAGCAAACCGGTTCCGGTGCCGATATCTACGGCTGTGTCAATGGATTCGTTGTCTACCAACATTTGTATAGCTTCGATGCAATGGCGCGTGGTGGCATGCGTACCGGTACCAAATACAACACCTGGATCCAAAAGGATCTCAATTGTATCCGCATCTGTTATAGATATTGTTATATCAGGATCAGGTGTCTGACTAATTTTTGCTAGCCACGGCGGAACAATATGTAGCCGCCCAATTCGAATGGGCACAACCGGCTGGCCGTGCCATTCCTCATAAGACATTTGGAATTGATCTAGAAGCTTCAGTTGAGGTTGACTTTGAAGCAAGGATGCAACTTCCGAATTTGATTGGCAACTAAAAAAAAGAAAGCTGTAGCCATCCTCTTCCCAGTTACCGATGAAGGCGGGATCATGGATACTACATTCACGCATCAGACACCCCTGAAGATAATAAATAAACAACTCTCCATATGGATTTTGGATAGTATCTTCTTTGGCATTCAATAGGAAATATTAGGAATAAAATGGAAGTAATTTTGACCCATGATAGTTAGCATACAACCACAAATGTATCTGCGGATATTATTCGTGCTTGGGCAACTGATCCAGATACCAATCCATGGGTTCCAGCAGAGTATAGCCCATATCGGTGAGCTTTCTTTTTACCCGACTAATGTTTTGCGTCAATAAATATGGGAAAACGGCCCGTTTGTCTTCCTCCCAATACCTGGCAACCAATATACTACCAAAGGAAATACCTTCTTCGGTGATGGCATCGACAATCTTTTTTAATTGCCCCACCCCTTCTTCCACCAGGATACACAGCAGCATACCGGGTTCACCGATACCCAAAACATTGATAAAGGCCCGCAGTAAATCCCGCACGGAAATGATGCCTTTGAGTTTACCGTCGACATCCACCACCGGGAAGGCTCCCACACGCTTTTCCTGTATCAGGAGCAGTGTATCCTGGATTGTGTCAGATGGCGAGATGGTGATGGGATCCTTGGTCATAATCTCTTCAATCTTGCACCCTGCGGCCTTCTCTTTTTCCTCAGAACAATCTGGATCCTTATAGCAATCATACGGCAGAACACTACGCACATCTCGATCTGTGACGACACCGATTAAGCGGTCATCGGCATCAATTACCGGCAAATGCCGAATCCGGTGGATCGCCATTTTTTTCTGGGCTTCCAGTATTGTTTCATGCGTTTGAATTGTTATCACCTTACTTGTCATTGATCTACTGACAAACATTGGGACCTCCCCCTTTTAGTCTTTTTTAAAAATGAATCTTACATGTGTCGACGGTTTTAAACTACGCCTCGTTAAATGCAACCGCCAATCCCTACTTAATTCTAACCATGATTCATTTTATTCGTCCGTTCATGAGAATTTGGACATGGTTGCTAGCAAGTTCCGGTAGTCGTTTTAGACTGTAACCGCCTTCTAAAATTGATATCAATTTTCCGTTTGAGTATTTCTCAGCCATTTGAAAAATGGATTCCATGATCCATGAAAAGGCATCTGTCGAAAGTCTGACATCTGACATGTCATCGTCCATGTGGCCATCAAAGCCGGCCGAGATTAAGATCATATCCGGTTGAAATTCATCAAAGGCCGGCTCTAAATCACGTCGCAAATATTGACGATATTCTTCATCCCCCTGCCCGGGTAACACCGGCGTATTCTTGGTAAATCCGAGACCGTCCACAGATCCCTTTTCAAATTCTCGTCCGGTACCTGGATATGCAAAAGAGGGATGTTGATGAATAGAATAATAAAAAACCGATGCATCCTTTTCAAATATATGTTGGGTGCCATTACCATGATGAACATCAAAGTCAATTATACCAACCTTGGATATGTGCCATTGTTGTTGTAGATATCTGGCTGCAATGGCAACATTGTTAAAATAGCAGAACCCCATAGCTTCCGATACCTCAGCATGATGACCCGGAGGCCTGATCGCACAAAAAGCATTGTCAAGCTCATCCTGCATGACGAGATCCACCACCTTAAGCACGCCGCCAACCGCTAGCAAGGCTGTTTCGAACGTTTCGGTACACATGCGGTTGTCCGGGGAATCCATGGTAGGTTTGCCAGCATAGCAAACCTCTTCAAACCTACGGATATAATCAGTACTGTGAACTGACTCCACCCATTTAAGATCGGCTCTATCCGCTGTAATCATTCTAAGCTTGGGAATCAGTCCACCATTTTCAATGCCCTGATAAATGGCCTGAAGTCTTTCCGGAACTTCCGGATGATATGGCCCTGTGTCATGCAGAAGATAGCGCTGATCAAAAAGAAAGCCCGTTTTTTTCATTGCTTAATGCCCACCATACTTGGTTTACAGTTTAATACCCCGCTGTGACTCGACTTGAGGCTTTCGCGTGAGTCTCCGACGAACTCCTCGCCGAAAATCCAGCATCATGGATTGGAACTTTAGCCGCCACAGATGGCATTTAAACCTATCTTTAAACAACAATTTTCTGAAAAATAGAAAATGCAGATTGAACAGCTGCATTATCCTCCGGCAATTCAACGGTTGCGCGTCCCTCGAGATCAAATTCATAGACCGTTTGATCTTCGGGTATGGTTCCGGATAGCTCAAGTTCCGCTGTATTCAGCATGTCAAGAACAGCCTGCATGGGAGCCTCTTTGGCTTGGTTCAAGATCAAACAACTCCTGCCCACGCCGATATTCAGTTCCTTACTGAGAGCATCAATACGCATGGCTGCTTGCAATCCTCTTCTCGAAGTATCTGATACAATCAAAAGAATATCGATGTTACTGGTTGTCAAGCGGCTGATGTGCTCCATGCCGGCTTCATTGTCCATAACGATATAGGGATAGTTTCTTGTCAGCCGCTCCATAAAACCCGTCACAAGCGTATTGGCTGCACAGTAACAACCCGGACCTTCTGGCTGTCCCATCACCACCAGATCATATCCTTTGTCTTCGATAACAGCCTGTTCAAGTTTCATGGACATGAATACATCTTTGGTCATGCCGCTGGGGACATTGCCTTTCTTCATATCTTCACGTGCTTGGCTCAGCGTACCTGAGACCTCAAGACCCAGCACTTCATTAAGGTTGGCATTACTGTCGGCATCCACAGCAAGCACCGGCTGTTTGCCATTTTTTATTAGATATTTGATGAGCATGCCGGCCACGGTGGTTTTTCCGGTTCCACCTTTGCCTGCAAGTGCTATCGATATTGGCATAGTATTTCCTTTCATTTGTGAGCTCTGCCCGATACCTGCAAAAGCCTGAGGGCTTCAGAGTCAAGGCTCTAAGTAATAAGCCATAAGCGATTAGCTGCTTTATGCTTACAGCTTAAAGCTTAATGCTCATAAACAATCTATGGCAGATTGCCCAACCAGTCAAGTAGGTTTTGGTGTCCCTATTTCCTATAAATACACAACACTTTTTATCAATTGTCGGTGGCTTGTAATCCGCTTGCATTACCCTAACCTGTATGCTACTTTTTTAACCAAATTTAAATTCATCCTAAACTGTTTGTAGTGGGTGATGAATGAGGATCTCAATATAAAGACCTAGTTCAATTTGGCAATGATTTAAGGGGGTTTTAATGGAATTTGAGCTCAACAAGACACAAAAAGATATTCAGAAGGCTGTCCGTGATTTTACCAAAGGCGAGTTTGATAAGGATTTGGCCCTTGAACTCGACAAGAAACATGAATTCCCACATAAAATTTGGCAAAAAGCCGGTGACATCGGCCTAATCGGTGTTCATTTCCCCGAGGAATATTCCGGTCAGGGAATGGGTAGCCTTGAAGATATTTTAGTGATTGAAGAGCTATGTCGCCAGGATTCTACTATTGGCAGCGCGGTTGCCTTAGCCAGCTTTGCCTCAGAAATTATTATGCATTACGGAAGCGATGAACAAAAAGAAAAATGGCTACCACAAGTTGCCGAAGGAAAGGCGCTATCGGCCGGTGCCTTCACTGAACCGAACCATGGTTCGGATATTACCTTTATGGATACCGCTGCTGTTAAGGAAGGCGATGAATGGGTTATCAATGGCGCCAAAACGTTTATCACCAATGGTGGACTGGCGTCCTTTTATACGGTCATGTGCCAAACTGATCCAGAAGCCAAACCGTCCTACCGGGGTATCAGCACTATTCTGGTTGAAGCAGACCGTGAAGGTCTTACCACCGTGGATGTGGGCGACAAAATGGGTATCAACATGATGTCCACCACCGAAGTGATACTTAAAGACGTGCGCGTGCCTTTGTCCAATTTGGTTGGCGAGGAAAACAAAGGATTTTATCAGGTACTTCATTTTTTTGATGAAAGTCGCATCCAGGTCGCTGCCCAAGCACTCGGGACCGCCCAAGGTGCTTATGATCGTGCGCTGGCCTACGTAAAACAGCGGGAACAATTCGGAAAAAAGATCGCCCAATTCCAAGTTACCCAACACAAACTGGCCGATATGGCCACCAAGATCGAGCTGGCCAGGCTGATGACCTATAAAGCCGCCTGGAATTTTGATCAGGGTCGCATTGATCCCAAACTGACGTCCATGGCCAAAATGGTTGCAGCACGAGCGGCGGTGGAAGTTGCCGATGAAGCCATCCAGCTTCATGGCGGGTACGGTTATATGAAGGAATATGAAGTTGAACGGTTTTACCGTGATGCCAAAATCACAGAGATCTATGAAGGCACCCGCGAGATCCAGAAAAATACCATTGCCAGCGCAATAATTGGGAAATTAAAATAAATTTTCACCGGATAGACAAAATAATTAGGTATCATTCACCGGTTTCACAATACTTTAAACATCGTTTTTACATAATAATTGAAAATTTATTTTTGGAGGGGGAATTATGTACGAATTGATCCGAAAAGGCATGCTAACTGGCATCGGCTTAGCCCTCAAAACCTGGGATGAAGTGGAAGCCCTGGGTAAGGAGTTGGAGAAAGTAGGCGAAATGCCCAGAGAGGAAGGTCAGAAATTCCTAAAAGATCTGGAAAGCCGCTACACTGAAGCCCAGTCCCGGCTGGAAAAGCGTGTTGAAAAAAGCGTGCATACATTTTTAAAGCGCGCCGACGTTGTCACCTCTGAGGAACTCAAAGGCTTGAAAAAGGAAATTCGTGAGCTGAAAAAAATGATCAGCGAGCAGGGAGAAAAATAAGCCAAATAGATAGCCTTCCAATCCAACTCTAACTTTTATCGCGACGGATTGACCATGCTTAGTATTCGCAAAATTGGCGTTATCGGCCGAACCTACCGCAATCTAAATCGCTACCGGCAAATCCTAGGCGTTCTGATCAAGTATGGTTTCGGTGACCTGGTTGAAACACTCCACATCGACCAGTACATTGAAATCGGTCTTCAAATGATCAGTAAAAAACGTCGCGAACATGAAGAGAAATCTTCCCGAGCCGAGCGGCTCAGAATGGCCTTTGAAGAGCTAGGCCCCACCTACATTAAGCTAGGCCAGATCCTTTCTACACGCCCTGACCTGGTACCAATCGATTTTGTTAGCGAACTCTCCAAACTGCAAGACGAGGTTCCGCCCTTTCCATATAAAGATGCCAAACGCATCGTCGAATCAGAGTTGCGACAACCAATCGAAGAAGTCTTTAAAACCTTTGAGGAAACACCATTGGCTTCGGCGTCCATTGGACAAGTTCACCGAGCGTGCTTGATGGAAGGTGAGGATGTGGCCGTCAAAATCCAGCGACCGCGTATTCGACGACTCGTCGATGTTGATCTGGAGATCATGCTCCACCTGGCAACCTTGGCGGAGCGTCACATCGAAGAAATCTCCTTGCATCAACCCGTAAAAATAGTAGAGGAATTTGCCAAAACGCTGGAAAAGGAATTGGATTACACCATCGAGGCCACCAGCATGGAGCGGGTTTCCAGCCAGTTTCTGCAGGATCCAACAGTCTATATTCCCAAAGTTTTTCGGGAAACTACCACCGACCGCGTTCTTACTACCGAGTTAGTACGGGGAATTAAGGTGTCGAAATTGGACCAGTTGGATCAGGAGGGCTATGATCGCAAAACCATCACCATTCGAGGCGCCCGTATCTGTCTGAGTCAAATTTTTGATCATGGTTTTTTCCACGCGGATCCCCATCCCGGCAATGTTTTCGTACTGCCGGGCAACGTGATCTGCCTACTCGATTTTGGTATGGTGGGGGCCATCGATCGCAACACCCGTGAAGATTTCGTTGAGCTTGTGGACAGTATTGTTCGCCAAGATGAAACCCGCACCGCCCGTTGCCTGCTCCGGATTACCGCCTGGGAAGAAGAGCCCAACATGCGGACCTTTGAAAAAGAGGTGGCCGAGTTCATGGGGCAGCATTTGTACAAACCACTTAAAGACATCGAACTGGGCAAACTGCTACAGCATTTGCTGGAGCTGGCCGCACAACACCGCTTGCGGATTTATCCGGACATTTTTCTTATGATGAAGGCCCTGAGTACGGTGGAGAGTGTTGCCTGCCTGCTTGATCCGGATTTCGATATGGTTCGTCACGCCGAACCCTTTATCAAGAAAGTCAAATTGGAACGGTTTTCGGCCGAACGATTGGAAAGTGACGTCCTGTCCCTGGGGTCACAGATGTTCACGTTTCTAAAAGATTTTCCCAAGGATGTACTTGAAATTACGCGCCTTATCCGTCAGCACAGACTCTCTTTTTCACATGAACTTCAGGGGCTCGATCAGATGCTTTCCACCCATGATCAGATTAGTAATCGCATATCCTTTTCGATTATTATCGCTGCCCTAATCATCGGATCGGCGTTGATCGTTATCTCCAAAACACCACCGTTATTCTATGGAATCTCCCTTATTGGCATCATCGGTTTTTTGGCCGCTGCCATCATGGGCGTCTGGCTTCTGTTTGCAATCCTGAAAAAGGGAAGACTATAACATTAGGCTTTTAGGCGTTAAGGCTGTAGGCTATTAGGAGCTATGAGCGTTCAGCCAGAAGCTATGAGTAGTTTATTGCTTATAGCCTAAAGCTGGTTTCAATCGCCGTCATATTGTATTCTTATAGCGGTTGTCATAAATTTTCATGCCCTGGCGCGCACAACCAAGCATGAAACATCTACTATTACAATATATTTGATATTTTCATTTTAGGTTAATTCATGAAAATTTCTAAAATAGATCGCTTTTGTTTTAGCATAGCTGTAATAGGTACGATGTTGATGATCTTGAGACCGTATTTGAGGTCGATACATAAGTGAAGCCATAGAGCGCGACATAAATATGATCGGTCAGCCAGGTGAACAACAAATTGTTGGCCTAGACCACGAAAATGAAACTACGATAACACAAGGCTGACACTGCGGTTTCACACATTAGAAACATTTATTATCAAATCTGATTCGTCTCTCGTTAAAGGCTTATGAATATGTAATCAAAAAGAAAAATACCAACTTGTTTCTAATGAATATGTTTCGATTCGAAGGAAAAACGAGACGCCTTTTATTTCAGAACGACATATCAACAACTGGTATAGTGTAAGAACCTTCAATTGGATGTACAATCTATGCAGCTGGAATGCGAAAATAAAGTCACCATTCGAGACACCATCATTGGCGGGCCGGATTTACTCATATGTGTGCCGTTGATGGCGACAGACAAGATGGGATTGCTAAAAGAGGCCCAAGCCACTCTGCGGCAAATTCCAGATCTTTTTGAATGGCGTGTGGATGCTTTTGATCAACAGTTTAATCGTGCTACCTGCCAAGATCTACTTTCAGAATTGCGGAGAGCTATCGGCAATCTTCCTTTGATCTTCACATGCCGAAGCCATACAGAAGGCGGCCTTGCCAAACTATCCGCAGATAAACGAGAAGGCTTGATTACAGCGGCCATTCAGACCGGGTATGCTGACATAATCGATATTGAACTATCGAATGATGAAGCCTTCATCCAGAACATACACAAGGCAGTAAAAAAATCCAGCCTACGTATGATCCTATCCTACCATAATTTCAAAGCCACACCCGAACCGGAATATATTATCGATACATTGTTTCAAGCTCGCGATTTGGGTGCCGACATTGCCAAGGTAGCTGTCATGCCGCAGGGCTTTGAAGATGTGCTTACCCTTATGAAAGCCACGCTACAGGCTCGAAAAAGTGGACTAAAAATTCCCACGATCGCCATATCCATGGGAACCTTGGGAAATCTGACCCGTCTCGCAGGTAAGCTCTTTGGCTCGGATATCACTTTTGCTAGCAATGAAACACCCTCGGCACCTGGTCAGATACCGATTCAATTGCTGCGGCAAGCCGTGGGCACTTTCAACTTTAGCTAAATCATTCTGCCGGTTAAAGAGTAAGGTAGGATAGATAGTCAGATGAAAGGATCTGAACAAGTGCTCAGAAATCATACAGTATGAATTACACAATCAAGTTGAAGTTTTCTGTAACCGCTCTGCCAGCCACATTTTAATAATCGATTGTCGCGGCACACCCAATCGTTTGGCTTCTTTGTCCAGGGACAGAATCATCCAAATCGGGAAATCAACGTTCACTCTTTTTTGTACCTGTTCTGGTCGTCGGGCCTTAGACAGATCTAGATGCTGGATTATACGTTTACCTTCATTAAATTTTTTATCAAAATCTTTAGCTTTCATATAATTCAATCTCCTCATATCTTGATCGACGCACGGAGATGATTCTTATATTTTCGTTTCGGTAAGTTATCACCCCTGACCAATGCGTTTCATCAATCCTGCCGATTACCAAAAACCTTTCCTCGTCCACTGTTTTAGCGGGAATTTCCAATAAATCCGGGTCTTCCCAAAGTGCTTGAGTTTCAACAAAATCGATCCTGTGTTTCTTTTGGTTATTTTCATATTTTACCGGGTCGAATTCAAATTGCATGATATAATTATTATACTCTTTTTATACCATTTGTCAATCTATTATATGTCGTACAATCTTAACCTCGACAAATTACGGATTATGAATCTTCATGCAATACAAAAGGGGTCTTTTTCTCTAAACACATCCAGACCCATGCTATAAGCCACAGCCAGACAGCCGCGGCAAACGATGTTCAAATCACAGTCTTGGCAGGCGTCACTTCCGGCACGATATTTTTGGGCGAGCTCGGATTGATAAATATCCAATAGCCGATCTGCATTGATATTACCGATAAGCGAAGGAAATTTTCTACAGGCATGCACTTCTCCGTCGGATAAAAGTGCTACAAAGTTAAATGCCGCCCCGCAACCATAACCCGTGCAGCCACCAAAAACCTCGCTGCCATTCTTCTGTCGAATCAGATTGATTAGATTGTCTTTGAGCATTATGGTCGCGTTTTGCGAAGCGGCTGCCTCATATTTTTTCAAAAAGTCCCGAAACACCTCCGGCGACACCATGGAGAGCTGGGCCCCTTCTCCCATGGTGCAGAGACGATTGAACGTAAAATAATCCGTACGATCCTTGAGTAACTCTGCCAACGGCAATACCTGATCCAGATTGTCCCGGTAGAGTGTCAGCATCACCATGGTGCAAATATCCAATTGACGCATTTGATCCAAGAAGGCGATCGTCCGCTTGAAATGCCCCTCACCACGAATGGCATCATTATGGGCTTGCAAGCCTTCCAAACTAACCTGGAAAAATTCCGGTCTGGCGATCGCGATCAAGTCTTCAATCCGGCTCGTGGGTACAGGATTGCCTAAAATGGCGAGTTTGAAACCACGATCCCACGCCTCGCGGTATAAGATTGCAAAATCCGGGTAAAGCAATGGATTGCCACCGGTGAAAGTGACCTGTCCCTTCACGTGCATAGTTCTGCAAAAGTTCTCAAAATCATTCAGGACTGCCACGGCTGTGTCATAAGGCATAAAATCACGGTTGCTACGATCGTAGCAATGCTTGCAATGCAGGTCACAAGCCTGGGTTATATGCCACTGAAGCACAAAGGTCTCGGTAGTCAAAAATAGTTCCCATTCGGTTTTATTTGCTATAAAAGAAGATATATCGCGTTGAATGCGTGACGGAGGCGAGATGAGTAGTCCCTCGGATTTAGCCCGGTCGAGGGCTGTGTAGATGGCAGTCTTTGTTACCCCGCCTTGCTCAACAACTTGATTGAGTTCGATTCCTTCAACTACAATTTTTAAAGATAGCAAATCGATATCCAAGGCTTCCCGTAATTGAATATCACCGGTTTTAGGATGACGCCAGATGATGACATGGCTTCCTGGCGCTGCTTGGGGTTGCAGATCCCCGCTTGAATCGGATTTGATAAGTGCAACAAGATTCCGCCATGCAACCGGAACAAGTTGTAGTTCGGGATTGACACAGAGTTTGTCGATCGCATTAGTCGCAGGGCCTGGCAGGTTTTGAAGTTGATACCGGGCGTATTCAACTCGCGCCAAATCGTCTATGTAGCCTGGAAGTCTGTGGCTGGATCGCAGTCTCTTCAGTTGATCGGGAAAGTATTCTGGGATTGCGTCCGAGTCTAAAGTTGCCAGAATGTTTCCCCAGGTGGGATTGCCAAGGATCTTGTGACAAACTACAAAGATCTTTTGGAATCTCTCGGCGTGTGAGAATTTCACTTTTTTAAGGATCTCAAGGAGGAGGCGCGCAAACTGCGCGCATTAACTCTATCAGCTGCTTTGATCGGGCTGCTGTTTCTTGTCGGTGCCACCGGCACCGGAGGTTCCACCACTTCACCCACTGTGAGAACTGGCCGCACTCCCCTTTTGCCCGCCTTTAGCGCCCTTGCTGGCGCAGCTACTCAAGGTCAGTGCCGAACCCGATATCAGGCTGGCAATGCATAAGCCGGCCAAGATTTTTTTGAGTTCATCTGTTTGCATATTTGCCCCCTCCTAATCGATTGAACATTTATTTAATATCTACCAGATCGCCCCTGGACTGTCAAACCACGGTAATGGAGCCCAAAATATATTAGGGGTTGCGAATGAAAAACAAAAACTCTCCTTCCAGCCTTCCATAAAGTGGTGTTTGGGCTTGGTTGGATGCATTGGAAACCAGTGGTCTGAGATAGGCCCCTAACTCTGCAGTGGACACAACATTATCCTTCTTAATGCTGATTCGGCGTCTCCAATCTTTGAAACCAATAATGAGGCTGGCCCCATGCCAACCTGAAAATCTCGTTTTTTAATCTTGCCTTCAGCAAAAACGGAATATCTGGCACCTTTGGATATAAAGATACCAGTGTTAATCATTCGCGTGGCAGTACCATACAGTGTTATACTACCGATATCGTATTTTAATGTAAAGAAATCGCATAAAATTTCAAAACATTGCAGTGTTACGGCAAACCTGATAAAAATCTTTTGCAAACCAAGTTAATGCAATCTGATCCTTTTTAAGGAGTTCAATAAAAATGTTTAAAAAAATTAGTATGTTGATTCTGGCTGCTTTGGTAATAACAGGGATGAAGGCAACTTCCCTTGATTTTGCCATTCAATTCGAAGCGATCGATGGATTGCGAAAAAGCGACACCGTTTATTTTGATACAACCCGAGTCGGGGCTGTGAAGGATATTGAGTATACAGATGCAGGAAACTTTCGCGTGCATGTGGTTGTAGAAAATCAATATGCTTCTCTACCCAAATATTCCAGCACATATTTCATCGACACGGATCCTGAAAATTACCAGCGCAAGGCTATACGAATTATTCAACTTCGTAGCAGTGGCAAGATAATAAAACAGAACGCCGTCATTGAAGGGCAGTCAAAATATGCTGCTATTTATGATCAAATCACGCAGAAGTTTCGCAAAAATATGCGTGTACTGGAATCCGAAATAACGGAACTCTTTAGAGATCTCCAAAGCCTTTCCGACGACGAACAAATTAAGCAACTCGAGGACCAGCTCGAAAAAATCCTCGATGAAGTCGAAAATCTAAGCTCGCAAATGAAAAAGAAATTGGAGACCGAAATTTTGCCCCATATCCAGGAGCAACTCGAAGACCTAAAAAGCCGATTAAAGAAAAATGGACGCGAAGAAAAGCTCAACGATGTTGAAGAGAAATTTGATGCAGTGTCAGAAAAAATATACATTTAAATACTAAATTATCGAAGAGACCCGCTAATTGTAAGAATTTTAACTACACAACTCTAAGTACCACATGCAATTCTAATATTGGAGAACCTTCTAATGGCAGTAAAACAGTCTTATGAAGAGTTAGAAAATAAAGTTGAGAAATTGGAAAATGAAATTGTCGAGGATGTTACCAATCGCAAAAAGGCTGACCAATCCCTACGTGAAAGCGAGGAACGATATCGTTCATTCGTGCAGAATTTTCAAGGTATAGCCTTCCGTGGCAAGATGGATTTCACACCGATTTTCTTTCACGGAGCGGTCGAAGAAATCACCGGCTATACAGAGAACGAATTTGTTACCGGAAAACCAAGATGGGACCAAGTAATCCATCCAGATGATCTGAACATTATTCTAACTGAAGAAGAAAAGAAATTACATTCAATCCCAGGCTATTCGTATGAACGCGAGTATCGCATTGTTCGCAAGGAAGGACAGATAAGATGGATACATGAAATAATTCAAAATATTTGTGATGATGCAGGCCAGCCAGTTATGCTCCATGGTGCGATCTATGACATCACTGACCGCAAGTTGGCCGAGCACGCATTGCGTAAAAACGAAGAAAAATATCGTTTGCTGGTGGAAAATGCAAATGATGCCATACTTATTATTCAGGACGAACAAGTTAAGTTTTTTAATCCAGTCGCTTTAAAATTAACGGGTTATACTGCAACCGAGTTTCTTGATATAGATTTTAAAGTGTTTATTGACCCCCGAGATAGAGCTATTGTCACCACCAGATACAAGCAAAGAGTAAAGGGCGAAAAAACCATTAGCACCTACAATTGCAGACTTATTAATAAACAAAAGGAAACGATTTGGGCTCAAGTCAATGCCGTTCGAACGATATGGGAAGAAAGAGAGGCCACATTAACCTTTTTTAGAGATATTACCCAACTTAAACAGACCGAATCACGTCTCCATCACGCTGAGCGGATGGAATCGCTCGGCACCCTAGCTGGAGGGATAGCGCATGACTTCAACAATATACTATCAGCCATAATTGGGTATACAGAATTATCATTTAGTGAGGCAAAAAAGGGTGCCCCGTTAGAGAAAAACCTACAGGAAGTATTTAAGGCTGGGATGCGGGCCAAAGATTTGGTTAAACAAATACTGGTGTTTGCTCGACAATCCGACGAAGAGATAAAACCTCTTAATGTGAATATAATTGCAAATGAAGTGCTGAAACTTATCCGGTCCACAATTCCGACAACGATTGACATTCGTGAAAGAATTGAAAGCCAATCAGTTGTCATGGGCAATCCTTCGCAAGTTCACCAAATATTTATGAACCTTTGCACCAACGCGGCTCAAGCAATGGAAGATAGCGGAGGTATTTTAGAAGTTGTTCTTACAGATATTAAACTTGGCGATCAACTGCCCAGAGAGTTTTCAGGTTTGAAACCTGGTAATTATCTTAAAATCACTGTATCCGACAATGGGCCTGGGATTTCTCCGTATATTATAAACTCAATCTTTGAGCCATATTTTACGACCAAAGAAGCGGGGGAAGGCACTGGTATGGGTCTTGCCTTAACCCATGGTATTGTTGAATCTTATGGTGGCAAAATAACTGTTGACAGCGAGTTGGGAAAGGGGGCTGTTTTTTCAATTTATCTCCCCGTTACAACAAGCTATGCTGAACTTACGCCATACGAAAAAAATAATATGGCCACGGGCCACGAGAAAATACTGTTTATAGACGACGAAATTTCTATTGCAGATATTAGCAATCAGCTTTTAGAGCGTTTAGGATATCAGGTGACTGTTCGAACGAGCAGTATTGAGGCCTTGGAGCTGTTTAAGGTAAAACCAAATGAATTTGATCTGGTCATCACAGATATGACGATGCCAAATATGACCGGTGATGTATTGGCTACCGAGTTAATAAAAATCCGACCAGATATGCCCATAATTATATGTACAGGTTATAGTAGAAAAATCTCTGATAAATCGATTGCTAAAATCGGAATTAAGGCATTTGCTTATAAACCCATTAACAAGGCTGATTTGGCAAAAACGGTTCGAACTGTGCTGGATGAAGCCAAAGACTCCGATTAAGTATATGTTTCTATCCTTCAAGGTTGTCCTGCCAATTCAATCTGGCAGCCATTCCATACTGATTTTATACCACACCATATCAATTACTTGACCAATTCTTCTTTCACGGCAAGTCCTAACTCCTCTATTGTATAAGGTTTCTTTATGTATTTTCCAGCTCCCAATTTTTGGGCCGCCTTCACATCATCGGTCACAGCAAAACCACTTACGATAATAGCTTTTTGATCGGGATGCATTTTAATAATCCGGCGGTAGGTCTCATGACCATTGATGCCCGGATCCATTATCATATCCAGTAATATTAAATCTGCTGCATTTTCACTCAAGTACTCAATTGCTTCTTCTCCACTCGGCATAGTCCCTGTTTGATAACCAAGCTTTGTCAACATCATACAGGCCATTTCTCTTTGGCTTTCGACATCATCAACAACTATAACCTTCTCCCCATTTCCCTTAATTTTTTCCAAGGGTATGGACTTTTCCTGATCTGATTTTTCTTCCCTTGTTATGGGGAAATACATCTCAAATACAGTGCCGTCCTTTCCTGTTCCCACATCTATATAACCTTTATGATCCACCACGATGTTCCAGACTACAGCTAATCCCAATCCCGTACCGCTTCTGCCCATGACCTTCTTGGTGTAAAAAGGTTCAAAGATTCGTTCAAGATCATCAGAGAATATTCCGGGTCCGTCATCTGACACTGATAAAACGACATATTCGCCGATGCTCACTTCATTATAACCCTTAATGGGTTTGTCAACATATCGGTTCATGGTTGCAATCGTAATATTACCATCACCTTCAATGGCCTCCGCCGCATTTGATACGAGATTCATCAACGTTTTACTGATATGAACATTCGAACCGAGTATATTAAACAACCCCTTATCAAGGTGGGGTTTTACCTTAATATCCGGATAAAACTGCTTTAGCTTTTCAGCTTCCGGTGAATGCAAATAGGTATCGACCAACTCATTTATGTTCAAAGGTTCTTTTGCGATGGCGACGCCTCTTGCCACTGTCAATAAATCTTGAACTATGGCAGCCGCTCTTTTTCCTGATTCCTGGATTGTCTCTATGGGTTTTATTAATTTGCTGTCTTCAGGTAGATCCATTAAAAGTAAATCCGGGTAGCTCACAATACCCGACAATACATTATTCAAATCATGGGCCACGCCGCCTGCAAGTAAACCGAGGGATTCCATTTTTTTTGATCGGGCCAGCTTTTCTTCACTTTCCCGTAGCGCCTCCTGGGCAAGTCTGCGTTCAGTGATATCCCTGGCTACTCCCAAAACCTCGATTGGACGATTTTGCTCATCGCGCACAAATGAAGCCATTATCTCCGTCCACACAGTACCCCCATCTTTTCTATACTGCTCAATTTCCATGGTCACGGATCGATCTGAATTCCTGTCGCCATTATGAGTAATTTCTTCAGCCAATGTTTCCAAGACCCTTTCACGTGACTCAGGCGTTAGAATCTCTTCGAGTGGCTGCGTAATGACTTCTTCAGGGGTATAACCTCTGATTTTGTAGACAGCCGGACTAATGTAAGTGATGCGTTGTTGCTCGATATTCAATGTCCAGATCATATCGATAACATTATCAGCTAAAAGTCGGTATTTCTGTTCGCTTTTGCTCAGAGCGGCTTCTGCGGACTTTCGTTTTGCTTCCTCCTTTAGGATTGCCCATGCTTTTATTACAAAATAACTAAAGATTACCCCCACTGTCATAAGAAGGGTTGCTATGGCTAAAAATTTGTTTCTGAAACCTTTCATAGTAGAGAGGACTTCTTTTTCGGGTGTGGCTACGACAATCGACCAAAACGTGTTGCCTAATGGAATCGGAATATATACGGCATTTTTTGTTATTCCAGACTGTTTGATACCAGCGTTGATATTTTTTTCGTACGACGCGATACCCTGCTTCCCCTTGGTCATTTCGTCAAACATCTGGATCATCGATGTGGATTTTTTATAGGTTTCAAAAACCGATTGTCCAATATGACTTGATCTCGGATTGAATAATTCAATGCCTGCCGCACTTATTACCCAAGCATATCCCTCGTCGCCAATTCTGATATTTCCCAAATATTCCTTTGAAATCTTGCTGAACGGAATGAGTATGGCAAGCGTGCCTTGGAAGGTATTATTAAAGAATACAGGAACATGGTAAGCCACGGCCAAATAACCTTGTACGGCTTTAAAAACATCACTAATAACCGGAGTATGATCCCGAAGTATGATCTGCATGTGTTTCTGCTTGGAAATATCTGCATTAATAGCAGTTTTATTGAATGGGATTGTATAAGAAATACGGCCGTCTTTGTTGACTCGAGTCACAGCGCTGATCACATCGGAGTGAATACTATAAAAAACCTCCATGAGCGCTTTTCCTCTGGCGTTCATATCTACAATATTTTCTGTCTGAGCCAATTGGCTTAAAGTGCGAAGATAATATTGAAAGAAACTCGTGATCCCTTTTGCAGCCTGTTTGGCAAAGATAATTTGTTGGGTATTAAACTCTTCTATAGTTTTGGTTCTGACCTCATCATATACAGAGAAAAGAAGATATCCGGAAAAAATCGCTAAAAATGGAAGAAAAAAGTACCTTTTTTTTAATCGCATGGCGCTCTATCCTTATTCATTCCAAGGGTCAACTGCATAGAAAATTGTCTTTTAGAATTTGGAAAGATGTGTATTCAAATGGCAAGCAATTCAGGTGAGTCGGCTAACAAAAGTAATAATCAGCATCAGCGGATTAAATAATGCCATTTGTGACTCGTATACCATGAAATCAGCGTATGTTTCCATAAATTTCATGGATCCCACTGGTAAACCCGTGGTCCCATTAAAGTACCCGCCTTCGCCTTCGGCTACGACGCGTTTATGCGCCTCATCTTTGGGGTGACATCGCGCCGTAGCAATTAACTTATTTTTTTTGCATTCATCCACGGGCATGCCCGTGGTATTCTTCGAAGGCGGATAAAATTAGACCATCGATGACACTGGTGCATTTAACCTAAGTACTTTCGCTGGCGACCATAGTAAATGGCTGCCAGCCAGGCACCCAACCCACCGATGCCCAAAACACTGAAAGCCCAGCCCCAGTTCGAGTATAGCCCGTTTTGCGAAACACCTGGATTGGTTAGGTCCAGAACTGCGCCCAACACGATTGGCGATATAGCGCCGGCACTGAACCCCAACATGGAACGCAGGCCAAAAGCCGCTCCCATATAAGCTGAACTAACTGTTTCCGTCAACGATGCTGACAAAATGGGCGAGTCCCCCAAGCTAGTAAACATATATACAGCTCCCACAAATATGACCATGGAAATGGATAGCCCTATAGTCCATCCAAAGGTAAAGGAACATAGCGTGCTAATGCCTGCTAAACCAATCATTAGCGGCGCTCTACCCAGTCGATCCGAAAGCCAACCCATGCTGAAGGATGCCACCAATCCCATCAGGTGAAAACCTGCTGTCAAATATGCGCCGAAACCAACCGCTTGAACTCCTGCCACCCCACCCAGGGTAAGTACTGCAGCCAAAAAGGCAGGTGTCCAGGCCCACATACCCAACAATTCCCAGGCATGTCCCGTATAACTGCCAATCAGTGCCATGACCGGTCGGTTCCGCAATACTTCGCGGCTAAAACGCTGTTCCCTTGTGCGCAGCGGGATATCCACCTCGGTTCGTCGCAGGGTAATCCAGGCCAAGATGGCGCCTAATGTCGGTCCTGAGCAGGTGAGCCAAAATGCCAATATATAACCGCCAATAGGCATGGCAATACCACTTAGCATCAACGAAAGTGCATAACCCAGCGATGTGCTGGCAATAAAAAAGCCCATGGCCCTACCGCGTCCGGCAATCGGATAGCGTTGGGCCATTACTATAAGGCCGGTCGTATAATTACCCCCCATTGAAAGTGCTGTCAGCGTGTATAGCACCATCCCTGAAATATAGTCCCGAGCCCACCCTGCGAATACTAACGCGAAAATTGCACAGGCTATCATGGAACCCAGATAAAGCTTCTTGGGAGAGAATCGATCGGAAAGGAAGGAGAATATTACTAAAGAAATTGCATATCCAAACTGAAAACCGCCCGCAATGCTACCAGCTGCCGCAGCCGACATCTCCCATTCCCGTTGCAGCACCGGCAGGGTCGCCGCATAGGTCATGAACACCAAGGCATTGAAGGTTCTGGCCAGACATATGCCGGTCAACCACCAATCGTATTTGGATTCATTATGCAAGTAAAAAATTTCTCTCAGATTTTAGGTAATTGTTTGAAGGGTACTCCTGACACTCACAGTATAAAAAAATTGGCTTTGTAAAAAGTTCAAATTCAAGGCGTGCAAATTTTGCATTCATGAGGCGTACTTTTCGTACGTTGAATGTTTGCATAATTTAGCACAACACAGCACGTCCCGTCGTAGCTCAAAGAGCGAAGTCGGAAAGTTGAGCTTTTTTACGAAGTCATCAAGTTTCTGAAGGAGGCTTAAGAAATTTTGTCAGTACGATCGCAATTCCCGTTAATAATGCGCATAACCAAAACGCCATACTGAAAGAACCGGTGACATCCGCCAAGTATCCTGCCACGGCTGGTCCTGTAATCTGTCCGATTCCGAAAAATACGGTGATAAACCCAAAGGCCTTTACCGCACGGGCAGGTCCGGTATAATCGCCCACTGCTGCCGACATGATGGTGGGGATACTCCACACGGCCAGGCCGAATATGCCAATGGAAGCAAATAGAAAAATGTTCGGGAGATTGGCGGCCACCAGGACATAGGCAATGGTAAATAATGCATAAACCAACATCATACCGATTTTGCGCCCCAGGCGATCCGACAGCCATCCGAACAAGGGGCCTGAAAAAATAGAAAGCGCGCCCACAATGGCCCAGAATGTACCGGCTGTGTTCTCACCAAATCCACGCTCATTGATCATGGCTGTCACAATAAACGTCGCATACACCACGTATGTGGCCCCAAAAAGTGTATAAATACAGCCTAAATGCACCATAGTCCATTTCGGGTCATGCCTTTTTTTCTCAGGTCTGGTTACATCAGACTTTGGCATTGCCGTCACTGTTTCGCCAAGCGGTCTGAGTCCTTTTTCCCCGGGATCATTTCGTAGAAAAAGTGCAGCCCCTGCCGAGATGATCATTGAAATCGCACCAATCGTCAACCAGCCAGTTCGCCAACCTTCAGTCCCCATGGTGGTATTGACCCAAGGAATAAAAAATCCGGCAAACACAATAGCAAGACCATTGCCTGACAACATAGTACCGGCCGCCCGACCCCGTGTGGTTTTCAAAAACCAGTGAGATACCAGGCCCATCATGGGCACATTGGCCAGTCCGGAACCGATTCCCGTTGCAACATAAAGCACCATCACCCCGATAAAGCCCGATGCAAGACTGATCAACATCATGGATCCGCCCACCATGACGAGGCCCCAGAAAATGGTCCAACGGGCACCAATGGATTTTGCTATGATGCCGGCCAAAATCACCGAAACCATATATCCCATAAAATTACCCGTTCCAATGAGCCCCATTTGTGAATAACTCAGGTTTAGGGAGATCCCCATAGAAGGAAGCAGCATTCCCAGAGAGAAACGCCCCAAACCCAAACAGGAAAAAAGAACGGCAGTTCCGGTCAGTACAATAATCCAACCGTAATGTATTTGTGATTTTTCCATTATCTTTTTGTACACCCAATTAGGTTGGTCAGTTTTTTTGTGGGAGTATCAAGCGTAAGCCCAGCAACATCAAAACGGTGCCGGAACCGATACGTATTTTTCCTGCAATACTCCTTTTTTGCTTTAACCAAGAACCGACACTCCCAGCAAAAAGTCCCAAAATCAAGAGAAATATGATTTTCATTGTGGTTACCCGGCTTTGACGGATTGACAAAAGCTGGGACTGACGGTGTGTGCTTATTGTGGTGTGGTTCGTGAGGCTGGTGTGGGTTGGGAAGAAGTGGCTCACAATCTTGAAAAAATAGAGGGTGTAGTTTGCTGAACCGGTGAAGTGGACTTGATGCTCAAAATTGTTGCTAAAGATATGGAGCATTATTCACAGGTAGCTCTGCACCATATTTTCAACACAAAAGGCGTCAATGCCACCCGCAGTTCCTTTGTTCTCGCTGAAGTAAAATCAATTTACTAGCACCCGCGACATCAGAAAATGCACATGCTGTCTTATTTTATAACCTGATTAAACATGGCCAGCCAAATAAGCCACTGTCCTTGTGGATGGCTTAGTTTCCGAGTTATCATACCACCAATTCTGAATCCCGATTGAATCTATTGATATTATTACCACTTTTATGCTGAGCAAAACTCAACAATATTAATGGTATATTATAGGGAATAATAACCGAACCAGCGATGATTTGAGATTCGTTCCATATCCAGTTTCACAACACCCCAAAATTCAAAAATAATGCGGTCGAATCCGTTATCGGCGGACCGAATGCTGCCAGTTTTTTGATTGACTCCCAGCCCGCTTACCGGTTACCTAAGGGCAGTGAATGTTTGAACGCTTCTGACTGAAATAAAGTTCCATAAGCTTCGTGAATATTATCACTACAGCGAAACATAGACCTTTAATTTTTTAGCGTGTAACACTCTTTTCTTTC
>CAZWEO010000012.1:0-71004 GCA_964633115.1 uncultured Desulfobacterales bacterium | reverse complement strand
CTTTACTAGGCGCTTTTACTGCATCAAAACTCAATACTCGCTTGTTTTGGGGCTAGTTGCCATGGTGATCGAACAAAAATTGTGGGAGTTACTGATGTTCGATCTTGCTGGCTGGCTAATTGCTATTGGTCTCCTGTTCGCACCTTTTCCAAAATATGAAATACGTGCAGCAATGACTTTGCTCATGCTTTATGTCGTTGGGGTGGTAATAATTATAGCTGTTGGGCCCCTGAGCGGTGGTCCTATATGGCTCTTTGCTTTTGCGGTTCTAGTTGGAGTTTTGCTGGGATCAAAAGCGGCAGTAAAAGCATTAATCGTTAACACACTAACTCTCACGATTATTGGCTGTATTTTCTACGCAAATTTATTTGGTCAGACATTTCCATTTTTTAACAGCATAAAACATATGATAACTGCAGGAGCTAGCTTCATTCTTTTGAACACGGTTGCAGCGATGTCCGTGGCAGTGCTGGTAAAGAGTCTTATCTTAACTCATCAGAAAGAAAGAGATTCGACCAGCGCCTTGAAAAGAGAGCAGTCACACCTGATTGAAATAAATAATGAACTGGAATTGGAAGTTGAGGAACGTAAGCAGGCGGAGAAGGCACTGCGGGAGAGTGAGAAGCTTTTGTCTGAATCACAAAAAAGTGCGAATACTGGTAGTTGGATGTTGGACTTAAAAACGGGGAAAACGGTTTGGTCTGAGCAACTCTATCATATCTTCGGGAGAGACATAGATCTGGGTGTTCCCCCTATGGATTCTTATTTTGATGTCTACCATCCTGATGACAAAAAACCACTACAAGAAGCCATAGCGGCCGCTATTAAGAAAGACAAGCCATACAATATCGAATATAGGATTTACCGCGAAAATGATGGAGAGCAACGCTGGATAAGTAGCCAAGGCAAACTCGAAAAGGATGAGAATTTAGAACCGAATCAATTGATAGGAATGTCTCAGGATATCACTGGCCGCAAGCTTGCTGAAGAGGCGTACCGCAATCTGGCTCTGAGTTCGCCTATGGGCATGCACTTTTACGAGCTCCAAGATCATGACCGATTGATATTCATCGGTGCTAATCCAGCGGCTGACAGGTTGCTTGGTGTTGATAATCAGACTTTTATCGGCAAAACAATTGAGGAAGCTTTTCCGCCGTTGTTACAAACGGAAGTACCGGAAAGATATCTACAGGCCGCGCGACAGGGCATTCCTTGGGAAACGGAACAAATCAACTATGAAGACCAGCAAATAATCGGTGCGTTTGAAGTTCGGGCGTTTCAAACATCACCCAACAAGATGGTAGCCCAGTTTGCAGATATAACCAATCGCAAGAAGATTGAAAGAGCGTTAAAAGATAGCGAGGAACGCTATCGTCTAATAGCCGAAAACGTTGCCGACGTAATATGGACGATGGATATGAACTTTCAGTTTACCTATATCAGCCCTTCGATTTTACAACTGAGGGGATACACTGTTGAAGAGGCACTGGAGCAATCACTGAACGAAACGATTCACGCTGACTCACTTGCCATGACAATAGGTTTAGTAAATCAAAAGTTACTACTCATCGAATCGGGTGACGATGAAGGATGGAGCCCTGTGATATTTGAAGCAAAACAATATTGCAAAGGCGGCACAACAATCTGGTCCCACAACAACGCAAGATTTCTTCCAGGTCCCGACAAAAAGCCGGTAAGCATACTCGGGGTAACCCGAGACATCACCGAGCGCAAGTGGGCCGAGGAGGCACTTCGAGAGAGTGAAAAAAAATATAAATCTTTGACAAATAATCTTAACGTAGGGGTATATAGAAATACTTCAGGAGCCAAAGGCGAATTTCTCGAGGCTAATCCTGCTATTGTGGAAATGTTCGGCTATGGTAGCAGGGAGGAATTTCTTAAAGTAAGAGTCTCTGATTTATATAAGAATCCAGATAATAGGAAGGAATACAATGCGAAATTATTAAAAGAAGGTGCATTAAGAAATGAAGAACTACAATTACAGAAAAAGAACGGAATCTCATTTATCGGTTCAGTATCTGCTGTAGTAGTGAAAGATGAAAATGATGAAATCAAATATAGCGATGGTACTATTGAAGACATCACTGAGCGCAAGCGAGCGGCGGAGTCGCTGCGAGAGAGCGAAAAAAAGCTTGCAAGGTTAAAAAAAATGGAATCCTTGGGACTTTTGGCGGGTGGTGTTGCCCACGACCTTAATAACATCCTCTCGGGGATCGTAAGCTACCCGGAATTAATCCTATTGGATTTGCCTGAAGACAGCAAATTTAGAGAACCAATTGAGACGATAAAGGAGTCCGGGCAGAGAGCGGTTGCCATAGTTCAAGACCTGCTAACCGTGGCAAGGGGTGTGGCCATTACAAGAGAACCTCTGAATTTAAATGATCTGATCGATGATTATTTACATTCTCCTGAGTTTATTAAGCTCAAACAGTTTCATCCTTCAGTTACGGTCAAGACCCGTCTCTATAATGATTTATTTAACATAAGTGGTTCTGCGGTTCATATCAGAAAAGTGTTGATGAATCTTGTGTCGAATGCCTCGGAGGCCGTAGAGAGTAGCGGAAATGTTACCATATCGACCAAGAACCATTATATGGACAAACATTTAGAGGGATATGATGATGTACTCAACGGTGAATACGTGGTTCTATCCGTAGATGACGATGGTTCAGGAATCACTTCAAATGACCTCGAAAAGATCTTTGAACCTTTCTACACAAAGAAATTTATGGGCAGAAGTGGAACCGGTTTAGGATTAGCTGTCGTATGGAACATAATGCTTGATCATAAAGGCTACATCGATGTGAAAAGTGACGAGAGCGGTACAATATTTGAATTGTATTTTCCTGTTACAAGAGATGAAATATTGGGTAAGAATTTGTCTATACCCATTGAAGATTTCAAAGGGGAGGGAGAAACAATCCTGGTTGTCGATGATGTGAAAAGCCAAAGAGATATATCCAGCAAAATGTTGGATACACTCGGCTATAAACCTGAAGCCGTTTCCAGCGGTGAAGAGGCTGTTGAATATTTAAAAAAATACACTGTAGATTTGATATTGCTGGATATGATTATGGACCCGGGGATAAATGGACGCGAAACATATAAAAGGATAATAAAGATTCATCCTGGCCAAAAGGCCATCATCACCAGTGGTTATGCTGAAACAGAAGACGTCAAAGTAGCCCAAAAATTAGGTGCTGGCCGATACATAAAAAAACCGCTAACCTTAGAAAAATTAGGGTTGGCTGTAAAAGAGGAATTAGCAAAATAGCTTCTTCAGACCATAGTATTTTCCCCATTCTTAACCGGAAAAATAAGATTGGTGGCTGTATATATCGATATTTATCGCTACAATAATTAGCGGGGCTATCCCTCAAAAAAAAACTTGAAGACGCGTGGCAGCAAGGTGACGTTGGTGGGCTTTGGCACTTTCAAAAAAGTTTACCGGAAAACCCGAGAATGTCGGAATCCTCAAACAGGTGAACAGATCAAAATCAAGGGTAGGAATGTCATAAAGTTCAAGGCCAGTAAGAACTTTACATAAGATAGCCGAAGAAAAATCATTGGGGCAGGGCGATTCCGTTTGAAGGAAATTGCCCTGCCTTTATTATGCTATATGTGTTGGAATTGAAAGTGGGTTCAAGCTGTTATCATTTATTGTTCTTCATAGGCTTGTAGAGGATTTCCAACCTTAATTACTACAAGTGTAATATCATCAGTTTGCTTAAAGCCAATCGTAAATTTTTGTAACTCATTGAACACTGAATCATTGATATCTTTGGCAGATCGATGGGCATTTTCACGCACGAGCTCGTTAAAGCGCTGCTTGCCAAACATCTGGCCCTCGCTATTGTTTGTCTCCCATATCCCATCGGTGCCAATAGCAATGATTTGACCTGGATTTAGGCCACCTTTCAAGTTCTCCTCATATTCATAACTTTCATCCAAACCCAGAGCCAAACCTGTGCCTTTCAATTCTTCAAAACGATCTTTATCTGGATCATAAATGACAGCAGGATCGTGACCAGCACGGACCCATCGAAGTTTTTGATTTTGAGAGTCGATACTAACATAAAACAGTGTCATGAAATGCCCAGTGTGGGAAAAATCCGATAGTAAATGCTGGTTCATTTCCGTGATTTACCCTCTTCATCTTCAAGGGTGTTCCCATGAATAAGAACGTGCACGGTCGATCCAGAGCTCGCGATAAGGTCACTTTCAAATTCATAGTCTTTACCCTGTAACAACTTATCAATATTAGCGGATAAAAATGCGCGGTTCTCCTCTGTAACCATGTCTATCAGGTTTTTACCAATGATTTCCTCTTGGGCACATGAAATCATACGACCGTAAGCATTGTTCACGTCAACGATGAACAGGCCTTTGTTCATGTATAAAAATCCTTCACTGGTAGTTTCGACTATGCGCCGGTATTTTTCCTCGCTTTTGCGTAATTTTTCTTCCGCCTCTTTTCTCTGGTGAATATCAGTCACAATACCTTGATGGTATTTGATGCCGGTTTCAAGATCGATGATTATAGATGTATGATCCTCTACCCAGCGGAGATCTCCGCCCCGGGTGATGACACGATAGATCTGTGAATAACTATCAATATTCTTGCTTACATATTGTTGGATTTCCTTTTGGATCCTTTTCTTATCTTTGGGATTTACGATCTGACTGAACATCATTTTATTGCTTATGAAGTCTTCCGCTTTGTACCCGAACCGGGAAATATTCGGAGACACGTACACCATTCTTCTCTTTTTAAGGTCTTCCGAAGTTAGACGACGAAATAGGATCGCAGGACTATTGTCGATGATCAAATCAGCGTATTTCTGCATTTCAGCGACTCGTTGCATTTTGGATAATCGGTTTTTGAGTTCAACCACTTCCTGTCGCCCGGAGTTAAGTTCATTGAGAAGTTCCTGCTTCGATTTGTATTGGGTATTCAACATAATAGTTTACGACCTAATTTATGGCCCCTTCTAGTTTGAGACGGCTATCGGAGAATTATAATTCGTTTGTAGATCTTATATTAGATCCTCCATCCATCTATGATTGCAGGATATCCTGGTATCACTATTAGTGATAATATTTTGCGATAATAAATGAAATAAAATGCGCGACATACCAATTGGAGCCGCGCTAGTCTGATTCTGTTTGAATTTAGTGGGAGTTAAATAAACACGAATCAAAATCAATTTTTCGTGGTAACAATTAAGAAAGCGGTATTAAGCAGGAGGGTGCCCTTCCTTAAATTCTTTCATTATATTTTTTCTAAATTCCGGTGTGTCTTCATAACTATGGACAGTTGTTCCATGTTGGACAACAGCTTCTAATAGCTCTTCTTTTGAATCAGCAGAAAGAGCAACGGAACATTTTTTATCACTGGGGTAGTCTCGGCAATCGATAAAATATCTTGACATGACAAACTCCTTATAAACATTTTTATTTTAGTTTTTGAATTTGGAATTTTAATGAGGACGAATAAAAGTCCAATATAAAATTATAGTGCCACAAAGTGGCATGTCAAGAAATTTGTAGATCACTTATAATCGATGGAAGTGGAAACCAGGCAGCCTAATTACAGCGTTAACAATAATGAAATAGTATTACGTTGAATATCAATAAAAAGAATATTGATGTACCTGTAACCTCATATGTTATCATTCTAATCTTCAGTTTTCTTGATATATTATAATCTTTCCTTATTGTTTGAACTACCACAAAGTGGTTAATCCCAACCATCCATAAATAGGCCGTCATTAATTACAGTTTATTGGATTACGCAATATAATGCAAAACAAACCGAGGGGGTTCAAATGATTGTACATCAAAGAGAACTAAGCTATCGTGAGAATGATGCAGAGTTTTTTGAAGCGCTCGTTAAAGCGAAAGAACATTTAGAAAAAAATTTTCCTGAGGTATCAGTGGAACTCATGTACAATTTGGCAGGGCAGAGAGGCAAGGCTACGATTCAGACGCGTTATGCTTCATTGGCCGATTATGAACGAATTGATGCTGAAGCAGATAAAGACGAAGAGTATTCTGAGCTTCTTAGATCCCTATTAAGCGGTACCGGAGATTTGCCAGTAGATCAATTCTACCGTATTATATAAAGCTCATAGAAATAATTGATGTTAGTATATACCTGATTTGAGTTATAGAGGGCCATTGCGCCCTATAAAATGATATCTGGGAAATTATAAATCCAACAATTGAACAAATTCCAGGTTTGGATTGTCGAAAGAAACCTCCAAATTATGATCTATGCCTAATTTTGGAGGTTTCATCAATTTTGGGGAAAGCCAAAAAGTTGTGATTATGTAACAATAGCTTAGTGTTTTAACTAAATCAGATAGTTGACATAATTCGAGTGTAATCAAAACATCGCTGCCATTGCCAACGTACGGTGATTGAATATGTAAATAAAGAGGTAGGCTAACCGAAAGCATGTTGGTTCATTCAGGGATATCGATTTCTGGCCTATGAAAACATATATTGACAATGCACAATTCAATGTATATACGCATAAGTATATACAAAAGGAAAGATGTTGTTTATAATTCCTCGAGGGTGATCAGTTCTTGATCCAATAAAGGGGGGCTATTGTGGCAACAACCCGAGTATTTAAATCAGGAAATAGTCAGGCTGTAAGATTGCCAAAAGAATTCTCTGTCAGCTGTAAGGTGTTAGAAATTTTCCGGCGTGGAGACGAAATTGTACTTCGGGAAACATCTAAAGGATTGGCGCGGGCGTTTGAAATATTGACCGAACTTCCCGATGATTTTCTTGCCGAAGGTCGTCTGGATTCACCGCCACAAAATCGCGAGGGATTGTGATGACTGCGCGTTATATGTTGGATACCAATATATGTATCTACATTCAACGGCAAAGACCAGAAAATGTATTGTCACGTTTCCAAAAGCTCAAACCTGGTGATGCCGTTATATCAGTCATCACTTGGGGGGAACTGGTTTATGGCGCCGAAAAAAGCAGGCAACACAAAAAGGTTTTGGAGTTGCTTCGGGAATTCAAATCTTTCGTTCCTGTTTTGCCAATTCCCGAAAACACAGGGGATACTTATGGCGCCATGCACGCATTGCTGGAATCCAAAGGAATCCCGATTGGCAATAACGGTTTGTGGATTGCAGCACACGCAAAAGCAACAGCCCTTACGCTAGTCACTAACAATGAAAGAGAGTTTCAACGCGTACCTGGTTTGAAAATCCAGAATTGGGTTGGTTGACTTTCCTGTTTACTTGATGAGGTTAAACGTACTTTTTTTCTGATTCAATAAATCTTGAATTTCATCTTGATCGTCTTCTGAAAATCTGGAACGCTCACCTCGAAAAGCGCGGAGTTGGCCACAGGCCGCCAAAATATCCTGCCCCTTACTACGCCGGATCATAACAGTGTAATGATTGGCAATCAGAATGTCTTGAAATTTTAATATCACATCCTGCGGCGGACACGCATATGGGCTTCCATCATATGCATTGTAGGGAATCAAGTTTATTTTGGCTTTAATCGGCTCGAGAAGTTTGGCTAAGGTATTAGCCGCTTCCGGAGAATCGTTGACCCCTTTCATCAGAATATACTCGATGGTGATTTTCTTTCGATTCTTGAGGGGGTAGTCTCGGCAAGCTGCAATAAGCATTTCAATGGGATATTTACGATTAATGGGCATCAAATGACTGCGCGTTTGGTTATCCACCGCATTTAATGAAACCGCCAAATTAACTTGAGTGTCCTGGCCCAAGTCCGGCATACGTGGAACCATGCCGGCTGTGGAAAGAGTTATACGCCGGTTTGAAAATTTTAAGCCCACATCACTGTCGGTAATGACCCCCAGGGCCTGGATGACATTGTCGTAATTCGCCAATGGCTCGCCCATGCCCATAAAGACAATATTGGTGGGAGATTGAGATCCGGCGGTGGTGTGACAAATATCACGAACCTGGGAAATAATTTCTGACGATGTCAGATTGCGAATCATACCAGTGCGAGCCGTCAGGCAGAAGCGACATGCCTGGCCGCAGCCCACCTGGCTGGAAATACAAAGGGTGTGATGCTGTTTTTCCGGTATCAGCACGGCCTCGATCAGATTACCATCCACAAGTTCAAATAAGTATTTGCGCGTTTCATCTTTGGATGTCGCAACATCCTTTACAGTCAGACGCTCGCTGACGAAATTCTGGCTTAATAAATCACGCGTGTTTTTTCCCAGATCGGTCATCTGATGAAAATCATCAATTTGGTGCAGGTACAGCCATTTGAATACTTGGTCGGCCCGAAAGGAACGGATACCATGTTGTTCAAACCAATGTGCCAATTGTTTGCGGCTGAGATCCTTGATGTCAGGTTTAGGATTGTTTTGATTCATGCGGCCCTTTATCAATTTTAGAATAAGCTTATATCCTCTAGCCATTACAACCAGGCATCGCTGTTATTAAGCGATGATGAATAAGATAGATTAACCTATAAGATAGACGGTTTTGAAAAAAGGTCAAATTTAATATTGACATGTTATTTATATAATACTATTTTCGACAGTTTAAATTTGAATTCCCCGCTGCTTGGAAGCGGTCACAATAAACTGCGGTGGATGAATTCAAATTTTAGATCAGGATCCATTTTTTGTGAAAGAGTCAAAACGGAATCCGAAGGATTTTAAAAAATCCCGAAATACTCTGCAGATTGCTGCAGCGATAGAAATTTTTGTCTTTCACATAGGAGCGACATAGTCGCGTTTCATAAAATCGTGGAACACGATTTTATTTCAAGAGGCGATTTCGATGTTCGACAACCTCAGTGACAAACTCAATCTGGCTTTAAAGAAGCTCAAAGGACACGGAAAACTATCCGAAAAGAATATCTCGGATGGACTGCGAGAGGTCCGGATGGCGCTTCTAGAAGCGGATGTACATTATAAGGTTGTCAAACGCTTCGTTGCAGATATCAAGGCGCGGGCACTAGGCCAGGAAGTTATGGCCAGCCTAACACCAGGCCAGCAAATCGTCAAGATTGTCAATGAGGAACTGACAACTATCATGGGCGGGGAACATCAAGAGCTATCTCTGAGTGGCACCCGTCCCATGTCGATTATGTTGGTGGGACTACAAGGATCGGGTAAAACCACAACAGCCGGAAAGCTGGCCATTTTTATCCGATCTAAAGGCCATCATCCCTATTTAGTTCCGGCCGATGTGTATCGACCGGCAGCCATCGATCAGTTGACCAAGTTGGGGGCCCAACTGGGTGTGCCGGTTCACCCAGCTACGGTTGATATGGATCCGGTGGATATCTGCCAGGCTGCCAGAGGAGCTGCCCAAAAAGCTGGGTGTGATACCCTAATTCTCGACACGGCGGGCCGGCTGCATATCGACGAAGAACTCATGTCTGAATTGCAACACATCAAGTCCGCCGTTAATCCGTCGGACACGCTCCTAATTGCCGATGCCATGACGGGTCAGGATGCCGTCAATATTGCTCTATCTTTTGATGAGGCTCTGGATATTGGTGGTGTGGTTCTGACAAAGATGGATGGCGATGCCCGTGGCGGTGCGGCCATCTCGATTAAATCGGTAACGGGTAAGCCGATTAAATTCGTGGGCGTTGGCGAAAAATTGAGTGAGTTGGAGCCGTTTCATCCGGAAAGGATGTCATCCAGGATTTTGGGGATGGGCGATGTCCTAACTATGATTGAAAAAGCCCAGGCCGTGATGGATGAAAAAAAGGCGATCGAACTAGAAAAAAAACTGCGTAAAAGTCAATTTACCTTGGAGGATTTTCGTGACCAGATGGTTCAGATCCGCAAGATGGGATCTTTCTCGGATCTAATCAACATGATTCCCGGTATGGGCAAGATCAAACAGCTCAAAAATCTTGAGGTGGATGAATACGAGTTTGTGCGAATTGAAGCCATTATTAACTCGATGACGCCCCAAGAACGCCAAACACATACCATAATTAACGGAAGTCGACGGAAAAGGATTGCAAAAGGCAGTGGAACTCGTGTACAAGATGTAAATAAGTTGTTGAAAAATTACAGTCAGATGCTTAAAATGATGAAAAAGTTCAATAAAGGCGGCATGCGCGGTTTGGGACGCGGGATGCTTCCTTTCTAAAGGAGATGTTGTATGGCAGTGAAAATAAGGTTAGCCCGACATGGTGCAAAGAAACGACCTTTCTACCGCATCGTTGTCGCAGATGGTGAAAGTCCACGGGATGGACGCTTTTTAGAGTCCGTGGGCACTTATAATCCGTTAAAAGAACCGGCTGAGGTAACGCTCAAGACCGATCGGGTTAAATATTGGATGGAACAAGGGGCGCTCCCCTCAGACACGGTTAAAAGTCTACTGAAAAAGGAAGGTTTATTCGCGAGTCCGGCATAACATCGATACGCTAATTCTCAAGCTGCAAAGGAGATTGAGCGATGAGAGACCTGATTTTTTTTATTGCCAAGGCACTTGTGGACCAACCAGACCAAGTTTCAGTTGAAGAGGTTGAAGGCAACCAGACCTCTGTACTGGAACTGAAAGTGGCCAAAGAGGATTTGGGAAAAGTTATCGGGAAGCAGGGCAGAACCGCCCGGGCGATGCGCACGATATTAAGTGCGGCATCGGCCAAGATCAGAAAGCGGACGGTCCTGGAAATTATCGAATAGTTTTGTGGATAACGCAAATCTCCTTTCCATTGGGAAGATTGTTGGTGCGCATGGCGTCAAGGGTGTTGTCAAAGTCTTCTCCTACGCTGAGTCGCAATCCAGATATCAATCTGGTATGCAACTTGTCCTGAAGGATTCCCACGGCAACAGGTTTGTACGCACGATTATCTGGGCGAAACCGCATTCCAAAACCGTTCTCCTATCATTAGACGGCATTCAAGAACGTAGTCAGGCTGAAGCTGTTATCGGGTCGGAGCTATTTATTGAGAAAGCTACGCTCGAAGAATTGGATGCAGGCAGCTATTACTGGGACGACCTTCTGGGTTTGGCAGTATATAGTGTGAATGGGGAATATCTCGGCGAGCTTTCTGCCATCATTCCCACCGGTAGCAATGATGTGTATGTGGTCAAGCAATCGAAACCGGAATCACAGGCGGAGGTTTTAATACCGGCCTTGGTGTCGGTGGTTAAAGAAGTAGATCTGGATCGAAAAATCATGCGGGTGGATCTGCCAGAAGGACTGTAGCGACCGGTTTAAAAAACACATTAAACATGGATTTCACCGTTTTAACCATATTCCCGGAGATGTTTGATCTATTTTGGCAACATGGCATCATCGGGAAAGCCGTAGCAAAGGGGCAACTTCGCACAAGCGTTATCAATATCCGAGATTGCGCACACGATAAACACCAGGTTACGGATGACCGGCCCTACGGTGGTGGGTCCGGGATGGTTATGAAACCGGAGCCTTTGGCAGAGGCCATTCTAAGTGCCCGCTTGAGATTGCCAAAATCCCGGACTATTCTGCTAACGCCCCAAGGCAGAACGCTGGATCAGGAACAGGCACATGCGCTTGCATCCTCTGAAGGGTTGATTCTGGTTTGTGGTCGATATGAGGGCGTAGATGAGCGTATCAATCAGACCCTTATCGATGAAGAGATATCCATCGGTGATTATGTCTTGATGGGGGGCGAATTGGCGGCCATGGTCCTTATGGAAGCAGTGGCCCGATTAATTCCCGGGATTCTGGGCAACGAAAATTCGGCTGAAATGGATTCTTTTGCTGGCAACCTATTGGAACACCCCCACTTTACGCGCCCGCCTGTTTTTGAAGGCGAAGTGGTACCAGAGGTGCTCCGTTCGGGCAATCATAAAGCCATCGACCAGTGGCGGCTTGAAATGTCCCTGATTCGCACGTTTTTGAAGCGACCGGATCTACTTAAAGCAAAACGATTGAGCCGACAGGATGTTGATATCCTAAAAAAATGGTGCACAGACATTGAAAACATCATCAAGGCCCAATCTTCATCTGATACTGATTCATTATCCGGTTCTGGGTAAAAATGGCGAGGTGATAGCCTCCGCAGTGACGAACCTAGATCTGCACGATATTGCCAGAGCAGGTCGAACATATGGGGTCCGGTCCTTATTTATTGTTACACCGGTTCATGATCAACTAGAACTTGTTGACAAGATTGTATCGCATTGGGTATCAGGGGCAGGGTCAACCTATAATCCCAAACGAAGGGAGGCCATGGCCATCATTCGTGTACGCGATACATTTGAATCCGCCTTAAAGGATATTAACGCGGAAGGCAATGGTAAGCCCGTGACCATCGCAACCAGCGCGCGTCATCATAATGGTTGTATTAATATGGCAACGATGCGAAAGAAAATACGCAATGGGCAACCATATGCCCTAACTTTTGGCACTGCCTGGGGCTTGCCTGATGATTTTATTAAGCAAGTCGATTATATTTTGGAACCCATAAAGGGGCTTACAGACTATAATCATCTATCGGTTCGATCAGCAGCTGCAATCATTCTGGATCGGTTGTTGGGGTAATAGGAGTTCATTGGGTATGTTGGGTTTGTTGTGTTTCTTGAGTTGATGGAACGGTTTCCGGTAAAATGAGGTAAACTGATACAGTCAGCAACACGATAAACCCAAAAAACTCAATAAACCAAAAAGAATTGGTTACGGGTTAGAGTTTCATTGTTTAAAAGAAATTAGTATTTAAAAAATAGCGGATATCAATTGATTGGAGATAATCATGGAAAAAATTAAGCAGCTTGAAAAAGAAATCATGCGTCTGGATCTGCCGCGCTTTGATGCCGGCGACACGGTCAAGGTCTATGTAAAAATTCGAGAAGGTGAGAAGGAACGTATCCAGGCGTTTCAGGGCGTCGTGATCAGTAAACGCAAGGATAAGGTTAATGCGTCTTTTACGGTCAGAAAAGTGTCCTACGGTATTGGCGTAGAGCGCATCTTTCCATTGAATTCACCTGTCATAAACGACATCGAAGTGATTTCCAAGGGACGGGTTCGGCGTGCAAAGATTTATTATTTGCGAAAATTGAAAGGCAAGGCTGCCCGGATTAAAGAAAAGCGCTTTGCTCCCAAGTAAGATGACTTCGTTAAAAGTCCAATTTCTTCGTTGCGCTTCATCCCGCTGTGAATTTAACGTACACGAAGTACGCCTCATCACGCGAGATTCGCGACGCCTTGAACTTGAACATTTTACTTTGCCATCTCATTTTTAAATTGTAACGTATTCATCAAATATAGCGGGTGTAGCAAATTTGTATGAATAAAGACCTGTGGGCGTTCGAACGCGAAGCTCGAAAAGGTGGTTACATCCAAATTGCCGGTGTAGATGAGGCCGGTCGGGGACCCCTGGCCGGTCCGGTTGTTTCCGCGGCAGTGGTATTATCGGAATCATTTGGTGTTGAAGGCGTTAATGATTCCAAGAAGTTGAGCCATAAAAAAAGAACTGAGCTGTTCCCGCGAATTCAGGATGCCGCCCATGCTGTGGGTGTGGGCATCGTGGATGCGCCAACTATCGACCGCATTAACATCCTCCAGGCTACTCTCCAGTCCATGGCCATGGCCGTGGCAGATCTATCACTTTCTCCCGATTACCTTTTGGTGGACGGCATATTTGAAATTTCCTTGCCCTTTCCGCAAAAGACCATCACCAAAGGTGATTCGCGCAGCATATCCATTGCAGCCGCCTCCATAATTGCCAAAGTAACCCGAGACCGATTGATGGTCGAATACGATGACCTTTACCCACAATTTGGATTCGCAAAGCATAAAGGCTATCCAACTATAGCCCACAAAGAAGCGGTTCGTCAGTTCGGGTGTTCGCCTATCCACCGCAAAAGTTTTAAAGGCGTTAAGGAAACGCTTGTATGACCCAGCAACGTCAGCAAATCGGCAAGGCCGGTGAAAAAGCTGTTGTACGCTATCTCAAAAAGAAGGGTTTTAAGATTCTGGAAAAGAATTTTGCGTGTCCGGCGGGGGAGATCGATATCATCGTCAAAGATAAAAAAACCATCGTGTTTGTGGAGGTCAAAACCCGGCGCTCTCTGTCTTACGGCAGTGCCCGGCTGGCGATAACGGCGCATAAACAGCGGAAAATTTCCATGGCCGCCTTATATTATCTCAAAATCAATCGCCAAATGGATCAACGGGCTCGATTCGATGTGGTGACGGTGCTCTCAACGGGCGAGGACCAGGCCATCGATCACATCCAAAATGCTTTTGAGCTAGCCTACAAATAAAAAGGCAGCGCCAACTTGGCGCTGCCTTTGAAAAAAACAAGATCAAATTACAAAATTATTGTTTGTCTTCCATCTCTTCGAGCTGATCGTGCATTTTTTCAGCATTTTTACGGACGTAGTCACGAACTTTACTGTCAAGTTCTTTGTAGGTGTCCAATGCATCTTTGAAGGCAAACATATCGAGTTCGCATAGCGCATACATGGTCATATCTGCCGGGTCTTGCCAATGATCAACGATGGTGGCACCATGCAAGGTTGTCTTTGAAAAAGTTTTTAGGGCTTGTTCCACATGCTGTTCTTCTGAGGATGCGGACATGTCACCGGCAGTGGTCGAAGCCATATAATCCTTTGATAAAACAGCAACATAGGTCTCAAGCGTTTTGGCTATTTCCGCCCGAGCACGATTATCAGCCGTTGTTACCAACAGCGCTTTATTTTTGATGCCCGAGGCGATACCGACGCCGTAAAATACCTTCCCTTTTTCAACGTCAAAAGCCCCACTGCCCTTGTAGATCCATTCCGGACCTTGTGAAAAAGCGCTTTCAGGGGTTTTTGAACAACCAGCCATGAGAAACAGACCAGTTACCAGCAATGCACAGAACACTACGAGAATTTTTGCTTTCATTGTTTTCTCCTTTCTTTAAAGCCTTTCATCATATCTTTCATTTCATCCATTAAATCTTCCATTTCGCGCATGCCCTCCAACAGGGAATCCATCCGGTAGGGTTTTTTCTGGGTTAAGATTTTTCCTGTTTTTGGTTTTTGAGCGATGACCTTTTTTTTAGGTGGTGGCGTTTTAATTACAGGCGGTTTCTTTTTAGGGGGAGATGTTGCTACGGGAGCCGTCTGTTCCTCTGGCTGTTCTACAGTCAGAGCAGGTTCTTCCTTCGGGGATACCGATTTTTCCGGTGATGTTACGGTTTCCTCCTTGACCGGCGGTTTGGGTTTAACAGTTGTGGCTGGTGGGGTTGTCTTGGGTGGCGGGGTGTTGGATGTTTCGGGCTGCTCTACAATCGGTTTTGACGGTGGTGCTGTTTTGGCTGCCGCCTTAATTGGATATCCTTTCTGATTGAGCCAATCGATGGCAACTTTGGCTCGAATGGAAAAGTTAACATCCGTTATGGTAAGGCCGTCCGCAGCCTTACGAGCGATCATGGAATTGATGCCTATCATTGAAGCGTGATCATCAAGAAGGGGGCCACCAGAATTACCCCGGTTGATACTGGCATCGGTCTGAAACATGTGTTTACCAGAAATACCGCTGTAATTTTTCCAGCGGGCGCTGATAACTCCCGTGGTCAGGCTCCATAAGCCTCCCTGTTCCGGGTGACCGATGGCATATACCTGTTCGCCAATTTCGATTATTTCGGAATTAGCGAATGGGACGGTCTGAAATCGTCTATCCGGATTGAGGATTTGAACAAGGGCCAAATCAAGGGGCAAATCATAAGCCAATATTTTGCCACGATATCCTTTGGCTAGATCGGCCTTATGATCACCGGTGACCCTTTTGGGCTTCAGGAAAACAGTTATGTTGCTGAGAAGATTAGAAGAATCTTTCTGAGTAAATAGATGCGCATTGGTGATCACCAGCCCGTCGGGGGTAATGATGGACCCGGTTCCACCACTTCCTTTGCTGGAACCCTTGGACGCAAAAATAAAAACGACTCCCGGGCCTGCTTTTTGATAAATTTCTTTGGGTGAATAAGCGTATGCCGCTTGGTTGAAGAGCCCACCTGATAGAAGTAGAGCGATAAGAAAAAGTAGTAATAATTTATAGGGTTTCACCAATTTTCACCTCCTCTCTAGCGAGGTAATGGACAGTTATGAGAAAACAACAACAAGATATGAGGCAGCTTGAAACATGGTGTAGCCACTTTAAATGTACATATAAAAATAAGTTAAAAACAGGCAGAAGTCAATTGAAAATACGAAATCTAATTGAGACATGTCGGGGATTGTTTATAACCATTTGTAATAAATAGTCTAATCCCAGTGAGGTTTGGTAGTTTTTGAAAAAATGGTGATTTCGAAGAGAAATATTGACGGAACAGTCTGCCCTCTGATATTTATATAACCAGCGGATATTTAGAGAGAAAGGAGGCAACGTTGAAAATACTATCCACGGTTATATCGGTTCTGATGATATACTTTTTGATTGCATGTGCGGGTGCGCCCCCAGCACCAGATAGCGGTTTGGAGCAAAAACCGATAGAGAAAACAACCCCAAGGTATTCGAAGTTTGCGGATGCACTTGCATACCTGGGTAATCAGCTGAATCAAGAAATATATTACCTGCGCCAATCGCAAGGATTTTCTGCCGCCACTTCCGGGGGGGAGAAAGAAGTGCTGACACCCGAAGAACAGGTTCAGCAGAATGCCGAAGACGCCATGGCCGAGTTGGAGTCCGAAATCGCCAAGCAAGAAGGCAGAACCGAAGTCACTTCTCAGGAAAGTTATACCGAGAGCGAGTCGTCCAATATGGGTTCCTCTGGGGGTCCACCCTCAAAACCGATGGTTATCGCGATAGCGGATCTGATCAACGATGATCAATCGGTTTCAAAATTGGGCCGCTACATTGCCGAGAAATTGACGCCATATTTTTCCCGTTCGGAACAATTCTCAGTGCTGGAACGCGCCATCATCGATAAGGTGATTGCCGAGCAGGAGTTTCAAGTATCGTCTTTTGTGGATGAATCTTCTACCCAGACCTTTGGTAAATTGTTGGGGGCTGAGACAATCATTTCGGGAACGGTTTCCGAGCTTAATGATGTCTTTTACATCAATGTGAAGGTGGTAGGGGTTAAGCTGGGAAATCTGTTAACCTCAGTAGATGTTGAAGTGGATAAGGACAGTCGTTTGGTGGCCCTTTATCGAGCGCCCTTACCAAAACCCAAGCCAGAACCATCCAAACCAAGAATATTCCGAGCTCGTGGAATTGGCGTGCCCTCGGCCAAACATAAAAACCCGACGCTGGCACGAACACTAGCGGCTAGAGCTGCGCAAGCCGACGCCATGCGCAACTTGGTTCAGGAAATTCAAGGCGCTCAAGTGGATTCAAAAACTACTGTTAAGGATTTCATGACTGAAAGCGACCAGGTAAACGTACAAGTAAGTTCATTTCTGCGAGGGGCTCGGGTTATTGATAAACGGGAAATGTCGGACGGCGCTGTCGAGGTGGAAATGGAAGTTACGGTGCCGGGCGAGTTTTTTGATCGGCTCAAGTAGTACGCACGAGACTATTAGTCCCTTACAAGTTCAAATGACAGCAAAACGCACACGTTTCAAAAGATGAACAGCGAATGACGCATGCAGAATTTAAAATATCGAATGTCGAAGGAATGAGTCGCTTCGCTCCGGCATTATTCAATCGTTATTTTAACATCAATGCCAGCGCGCAGCGCTTCCATCCTTCTAAATTCTAGATTCATTATTCTGCATTCTGCGATTCGCAGCTTCTAACCTTGTTTGGTTGCGGCTTGTCCGCGTTGGGTGTATAGGCTGTAACTCGAGACTGTTAGGTGTTTAGACTGTAGGCTGTTAGGCGTTCAGGGCTGATGGCTTACAGTCTATTTTTTTGTTCGCTATAATATTTCACTATGCTGTAAGCAGCGACAGCTGATTGCTTATAGCTGAAACCTCCTTATTATTACCCACAACCCGAACTCGTAACACGTAACTCGATACCTGCGAGCTACTTGCCGAAGAGCGTCCGCTGGATCTCCTTGTCAAAGGCCCGGGCGGCCGAGGCGGAAATCTTCTTGAGGGTCCGGCGACCGGCTTCGTCACGGTCCGGACCGGCACCTTTGGCAACCAAGTCGACGTTGCCGATTTCCGTGTTGGTGGATAAGTCAAATATTTTAATGATTGCTCGGGCTTTAGCAATGATGAGAGACGAACTAGTGCTCACGTTCTGTAGCGTAGCCCTGGACTCACCCACCACCGCTAGATCTGCTATTTCCGCGAGCTTTTGCAGTTTCCCACTCAATCCAGGACCGCCGCGTAAATCATAAGATTCCAAACGATATTGAGGGGGCACTTCCTTGATGACTTGCAGTTTGGATCGACCCAGCGATAGCACCACCAGGTTTTTTAGGTAGGATTCCCGTTGTTCATAGCCTAAGTTGTATTCGGAAATGAGAACGGCTACGCGTATTTCCTCCACAGGTGGGAGCTCATAGGTAAACTGGGTATAGGTTGCTGCAATAATGGCGCTCAGCTCTTTTTGTATCTTAGGATCAGATGGATAGACATTTATGGCGGCACGGATTTTATTGATCTTCTGCCCGGTGGGACCCAAGTTGCTGGCAGTGGAAAGGGCTACGCCATTATTATCAGACCTGGCGTAGGGATCGACATTACCGGAACCTTGCACAAAAGAGAAATTGATGGGTATGGCCGGTACCGGTTGATTGCGATAGAATACACGCAGTTTCAGTGATTGGGGAAGGTTGCCACCGACGATTCCTTTTTGGTTGTCGCCGGCAACTACTTCCATTGTAAAAGCAGACATGAGATTGGTCACGTCGGACTGTAGGCGCGCTAGCACATCGGGTAGATCTCGGTCTAGCATTGGTGGTGCGATAATCCCCAGGTACTGATTTTTTCTAACCGCCAGGATCAGTTTCTTGATTGCCAATCCATAAGCCATAACCGATCGGTGCACTTTGTCAACACGCTCTTGACTGCGTTCGGCTTCTGCGGTCATGGCGGCCGCATTGGATTTGAGTGTCCTAATTTCATCGGCGATGCGTCTGCCTTGGGCCATACGATCCAGCACGGCAAGCGAGTACATGCGATCGCTCTTTTTATCATGGTAACGGCTTTGGATGCGGACACCCTCCACCTTGATTTTGACATAGGCAGCTGTTTTCTCCCAGATATCGCGTTGATTCAGCGATTGTCCGCCACTAGCGGAAACTTCCCGTTCAAAGCTGGATGACAGCTGTTGGATAACGACTTCAATTTGTTTGGCAACTTGGGCTATCGATTTGGAGTCCGATTCAGCCTGGGCGGCAGCGGTATCGTTGTATTTGACATCCGCACTGCCAACACCGGTAATGTAATGGTCGGATGGATATTGTTTGACACCGCCTGTTTCGATCCAAACTGGTGCGGTTTGACTTTCTTTTTTTACTTGCTTGGCCTGGCCGCTGCAGGAGAGCATGAAAACTAAGATGATGAGAAGCCAGATAACCAGCAGGGTACGTTTCATAACTGCCTCCTTATGTTGATGACTTTCCAGGCATAGATACCCAGAGGGACACCCTCTGGGCCTTTTTCTGGATGCCGGCTGTTGGGCATTGTCCAAATGCTATGGCCATGGAAAGTACCTTCTAGTTAGGAAAATTTGTTAAAAATATCAATATCAATATTTTCAACATTAGAAACATGTATCAGCATAGAAGGTTTTTAATAACCCAGGTTGTTGGGAAGGGAGAACTGTACCCAAATACGACTGACTGTTTCTAATGAATATGTTCCGATTGAGATTCGTTTAAATAAGTAAATACTTTTTTAGTTAACGGTGCAAATTTATGTAAGATTATTACAACCGCTATGGTGTTGATTTCATCAACAAAAAATATAGGCTGTTACAGAACATTGTGCCCGAAAATAAACCGTATGCATTTTGAACGAGGTTGCAAGAATGCAATCAGGCTATTAGGCTGGTGACTGTCGGTAGCTTCGTGTCTATTGCTCATAGCGCGAACCGATACCCGTAACGCGCAATTTGCAACTCGTAACGCCCACAGCCTTTTGGCCCCTTGACCCTTTGAACCCTAAAATGATAAACAATTAAAGATGGTTGTTAAATTCGTATAGACTATCAAGGATACAATTTTCTGGAAAACCATAATCTAATGGATTCAGGTACCAAACCAACATCAGGTGATGTATTCACGGGTGGACCTCTCTATGTGGTTGCAACACCCATTGGCAATTTGGCTGATATCACCTTGCGCGCCATCGAGACCCTAAAAGATGTTAACCTGATTGCGGCAGAAGACACGCGGCACACCCAACGCCTACTAAGTCATTATCAAATCAAAAACAGAATGATTTCGTTGCATGAGCACAATGAATCCCAACGGACACCGGAGCTGATTGCACGAATGCAGTCCGGAGATGCCATTGCGCTGGTTTCCAATGCCGGTACACCGACACTTTCCGACCCAGGTTATCGCTTGGTAAAAAGAGCTGCAGCGTCGCATATACGTATTGTGCCGATACCGGGTCCTTCGGCGTCACTGGCGTCACTAAGCGTTTCCGGGCTGCCCACCGATGCATACGTTTTTATCGGTTTTCTACCCCGCAAAGCGGGCAAGGTAAAAAAGATCCTGATGGCTTTAAGGCAAGAACGCAAAACACTCATTTTTTATGAGTCGCCCAGACGGATTAGAGCTTTGTTGGACAATCTGATCCAAACATTCGGGGACCGGGCAGCTGTGCTTTCACGCGAGATGACTAAAAGGCACGAAGAGTTTATCCGTGGAGGCTTGGCAGATATATTAGCGCAGCTCACCAATCGTGCGGAAATAAAAGGCGAGTGTACTTTGGTGGTGCATGGTTTCAGCGGGCTTGACAATCCGAATATGGATATTGTCCGCAACGATATTCTGCAGGAACTTCAGGGCGGTGATGCCAGCATTTCCGAGTTGGCCAAGCGCATTGCCGCCAAGCACGGGCTGATGAAAAAACAGGTTTATGCCGAGGCATTGAAACTTAAACCATCAAATCATCGATAAAAAGCATAGCGCCATGGCGGATTTGAGTCATTGCATCCATCCGGTAATTCTTGCTGTACCACACCAGTATCTGGCACAGAATGGAAGACACCGTGTTAAGACACTTAGCAGGCTGGCGCGTCAAGCACTTGAACTTTGTGCCGAAAAGAGCCAGGTGCAGTTGGGAGAGTTGGTCAAGGATCATAAAGGGGTTCCGCAGCCTTTCGACAACCATTATTGGTCATTGACCCACAAACCCAAATATGTGGCCGCAGTTATTTCGTTACAGCGTGTTGGGATTGACGTCGAAGAGATTAAACCCATTTCAATTGCCATGTTCAAACGGATTGCAAGGGATTCAGAATGGCAGCTTGAGGTCGACCGCTCGGAAAAACTGTTCTTTCGTTACTGGACAGCCAAAGAGGCTGTTTTAAAAGCAGAAGGTTTGGGCATGGCTGGCCTTTCCAGGTGTACGATCACGCGAATAAATGATCAACGCCATTTGGAAATTACGTGCCTAAACAAACGCTATTTAATCGAACACCTCTATTTTAATGGTCATATTGCCTCGGTTGTTCAAAATCAACTCGAAAGCTGCTGGACTGTCCAGCAGGCTTGAACTGTTACTTTCGAATTCTTTAATATTGTTGGAGAAACTATCAAAATAGCGCCCTGCATGCATTCAGTAGTACACAAGTTCCATAAAAACATATGCAAATTGCTTGAGACCGCTGATCATCTACCAAAAAGGAGTGTATAGCCATGCAGCGAATTGTTGTCGCCGATGACGAGATCATTATTGCCTCTCAAATCGAAGAATGCCTGAGGTCCAACGGTTATGATGTGGTGGGTATTGCCCCCTCGGGTGAAGATGCCGTCGAAATGGCCCTGAACCTCAAGCCAGACCTCATGTTGATGGATATTGTGATGCCGGGCAAGTTGGATGGAATATCGGCGGCAGCGAAAATCAATGATGCACTGCATTTACCGGTAATATTCCTGACAGCCTATGCCGATGAGGAGATGATTCAAAGGGCCAAGCCCATCGGGCCCTATGCCTATGTTTTAAAACCGTTGCAGGAACGGCAATTGTTAGCCGCCATCGAAATAGCACTGCATAAGAACATTATGCAGCAAAAGCTAAAAGAAGCTAAAGAAGAGTTGGAACGGCGTGTGGGAGAACGTACGCGGGAATTGCGCATCAAGTCTGAGAACCTGGAAGAGATGAATACGGCGCTTAAGGTTTTGCTCAAAAAACGAGAAGAAGACAAGGATGAACTCGAAGAGCAGGTGATTTATAATGTACAAGAACTGATTATGCCGTTTTTGGAAAAGCTAAAGGCAAGTCGGCTGGATTCACGTCAGCTTACATTGCTGGAGATCATGGCCTCTAATCTGAACGACATCGTGGCGCCCTTTGCAAAATCTTTATCCACACGCTTTTTAAATTTAACCCCAGCCGAAATACAAATTGCCAATATGGTCAAGCATGGCAAGACCACAAAGGAAATTGCTGAAACCCTATTTTTATCCACACGTACCATCGAATCCCATCGGGATAGCATTCGGCAAAAATTGGGTATTAAAAATAAAAAGGCCAATTTGCGCACGCATCTGTTGTCGTACAATTAAAAAAGGAACACAATCAGATACACATTAGCCCTAATGAAAGGATCACCATGCAAATTACATTTTATGGCGCGGTTAGAGAAGTGACAGGTTCCATGCATCTGTTATCAACCGATCAGGATCGCATACTCCTTGATTGCGGTATGTTTCAAGGTCGCCGAAAAGAAGCCTTTGAAAAGAATCGAGTTATGCCGCTGGATCCCACCAGTCTAACCAACGTCGTGCTATCGCATGCCCACATCGATCATAGCGGACGGCTACCGGTTTTGGTGAAACAAGGATTTAAAGGCCGAGTTTTATGCACCCGGGCTACAGCCGATGCCTGCAACTACCTACTGCTGGACGCTGCCCATATCCAGGAATCCGATGCCGCCTACTTGAACTATAAATCATTGCGAAATCACCTGACCCAGTTAAAAAAAGGTGCCAATGGTCATAAGCCGAATCAGCGTGAGACACGTGAAATTCAAAAGATTCTAAAGAAAAAACGCCATCAGCTGGATGTGGTCAAAATCGACCAGCTGATGGCCGAACATGACATCACCGGAATAAAACCCTTGTACACCATTGGTGATGCCGAGGATACCATTGAAGTTATGGACGGCTACCCGTATCGACATGCCTTTTCTGCCGGGAAAGGTGTAGCCTGCACATTTTACGATGCCGGCCATATATTGGGCTCGGCCATAAGCATGCTGCGAGTTCAGGAAAATGGGCGTAAAGCCGTGGTCGCCTACACTGGCGATATTGGACGCTTTGGCAAGCCAATTATCCGGGACCCCAATACCAACTTTGAAGCCGGCGATCAGGATGTGGATTTGTTGATCATGGAAAGTACCTATGGCGATCGATTGCACGAGCCCGTAAAGGATCTAAAGCCAGGCCTAAGGCAGATACTGATTGAAACCGTGGAGCGAGGCGGATCAGTCCTGATACCGTCATTTGCGTTTGGGCGCACCCAGGAGTTGCTTTATACCCTCCATGAGCTCTACAAAGAGGACCAAACACCCAAGGTGCCGATTTATGTGGATAGCCCCCTGGCGACCAAGATAACCCGCGTATTTGGCGAACATCCCGAAGTTTATGATGCCGACACCCATGATACCTTTTTAAAGGAAGGTCGCAATCCGTTTTATCTGGATCAGATACACTTTGTCGCTTCCGTGGAGGAATCCATGGCTTTAAACCGGGAAGAAAAGCCCCACATCGTGATTTCAGCGTCGGGAATGTGTGAAGCTGGACGCATACTCCACCACCTGCGTTACAAAATCCACAATCCCAAACATACCATCTTGATTGTCGGATATATGGCCGCCAACACGTTAGGGCGCCGACTTCTGGATCAAGGGATTGCCTACCAGGAGAGCGGCCGCAAGGGGGCACCGCCTTTAATGAAAATATTGAACAAGGAATATCCGCTCCAAGCCAAGGTGGTAAAGTTGGGCGGCTTTAGTGCCCACGGCGATAAAGAAGAAATGCGTCACTTCCTGAAAACATCCAACCTGCGCGTTAAAAAAATCGCCCTGGTTCATGGTGAGGAGGAACAGTCGCTGGCTTTTGCCCAGGATTTACAGGGTGATGGTTATGATGTTATCGTACCAAAGGCTGGGGAGACTCTGAGTATATCATCAAAACTGTAATTAGTCTTAATCAGCTAAGGACTTACACCTGCCGGCTCAAGGCTGCTACTCCGGAAATGCCAGTGAATTCATAAACACATCCTGAAACTTGGGATGACCGCCTAAATCCACAACCTTTGCTTCGCGGGATAATGCCAGGGCTTTTTGGCGATAGCTATCATCAAATAGTGCCAGAATCGCGCCGGCGCCGGCTGCATTTCCGACAATTTCTACATCAGCTGGGTCCACTTCTGGAAATAGGCCGATGGTTAAAGCGTCTTGAATGTTAATATAACTACCAAAAGCCCCTGCAATCAGGATACGGGTGGGTTTTTTAATACCCATTTCCATACACAGCAGGCTGATACCGGTATAGAGCGCACCTTTGGCTAATTGAATAGCACGGACGTCCGCCTGTGTTAGGGTCACTGCCCGTCTTGCCTGGGCTTGCTTGGCGGGAACAAGCACATATGCCGGGGGTTCATCTTCATGTTGCACAAACATATCGGGAAAATTATCTGGTTGGATGCGGCCGTCTTTTAAGATGATGCCGCAGCGGTATAGTTCGGCTATGGCACTGACAACGCCGGACCCGCAGATACCCGAGGGTTTCTTGACTTTGGCGGGATCTTTTTGAATTACCGAGCAGCTTGGATGGCCAGTTTGAGGATTAATCTTTATAGCATCAATGGCGCCGGAAATGGCATGCATGCCATGGTGGATAGAGGCACCTTCAAAAGCCGGCCCGGTTGCACAGGATGTGGCTGTAAATTGACCCTCTTGTAGCAGGATGACTTCACCATTGGTGCCCACATCGATTAGCATCGTTCCGTTTTGCCAGTGGCGGTGATTGGCTGCCAAACTGGCAGCGATAATATCAGAACCTAGAAATCCCGAAATTAAAGGAAGGGTTGTCACAACGGCGTCTGGATTAAAACCGAATCCCAGTGATGTGGCCGTAAAAGTGCGTTCATCTTTGAATTTTGGCTCATAGGGAAATACCCCAATGGAAGATGGATCTTCATTGGCAAATAGGTGTATCATGGTACTGTTGCCAACCACCACTACCTGATCCAGTTGATGAGATTGAATCTGTGTAGACCGGCATAGAGAATAAATACCCCACTCAATGGCCTGCACGGCCGATTTATGAAGCTTAGCCAACAGATGGTCATGCTGATAAACAGCTGAGATGCGGCTCATGACATCATCGCCATAAATCACTTGTGGGTTTCGCAGGGAAACAGAAGCCAATACTTTGCGGCGGTAGAGGTCGCACAAATAGACCGCAATGGTGGTGGTGCCCAGGTCTACGGCAATGCCGAAAAGCTCGGCTTTAGCTTTGGATGCCACGGGTTCCAACACTGGCAGTAGGGTAGGGCCTTTTTGGGCAACTTCTGGTTTAAGCAGCGTCTGTTCCGGTATGCTCATGGCAATCGATTCTGATGCGGAAACTTGGCAGGCAAGCCGGTAGCCATTTTGAATTTCCTTATTTTTCAATATACGCTGCTCAGCATCTGTGGGTGCGGACACGGGCCTGTTGCTTTCGTCTGAGATCTGAATACGACACTTGGCGCACTTTCCCTTGCCGCCGCAATCAGCCCGAAGCAGAATGCCGGCATCAATCATAGCTTCCAGGAGAGGTTGCCCCACATGGGCTTGAATTGGTCGATTTTCCGGTTGGAGTGTCACTTTAATTTTGTTTTGTTCCATTCAGTTGTTCCCTTTTTTATGGTCGCATGCCGCGATTGACTGATCATAAAGACTACGGTTTGAATTGAATTGTCAGTCGCCATATGTCAAATGACACCTTTGATGTCAATAGCAAGCCTAAATCTCATGATTGGGATGGCCATGTTCTACTTCAGCACATATTATTAACAACTGGTAAAACACTTGTCGACTTCATTTTCGGCTGCCAACCGGAAGATTTTACCGGGTCCAATGCTGCGAAAAGGCTTTGGTAGCTATTTTATGATGATGATGCTTATAAATCCATAATTCATAAGCTTTTCCTCTTGACATTTAAGTTTTGTTACGGTAATTCGCTTTCAACGATGTTGTCCTGGTAGAACCTAACCAAACTAAAAAAAAGGGGGAGCACATGACAAAAGCAGAATTGATTGAACAGATGGCAAAAGATGCAGGCGTTTCTAAGGTCGCCGCTGGCGCAGCTCTTGATTCTTTTATGGGCAATGTAGCCAAAGCGCTCAAGAAAAGAAACGGCAAGGTAACCTTGGTCGGATTCGGCACATTCAAGAAAGTTTATCGCAAAACCCGCAAGGGCCGCAATCCGCAGACTGGTGAAGTCATCAAAATCAAAGGCAAAAATGTTGTAAAATTTTCTGCAGGCAAAAAGCTGCTCGATTATCTCTAAGCCTTACCCCGAAAGTACACAGAGGCAATCATGCCATCGCGGCATGGTTGCCTTTTTCACTTTAGGTTTTTAGTCTGAAGACCTTTAGACGCCAACCTCAGCTTTTTAGGCTGTAGTCTGGAGACTGTTAGGTTGCTCAAAGCCCACCGCTCAACCCGAAACTCGAATCACGACACCCGCAACCCCTCTAATATTAGCTATAACGCCGGGATTCCATGAGACAGCACTCAGCTGTTAGCGACAAGCCCTATGTAACAATTCCGATCCCGATTTCGATTCCGATGCCCGATCCTGAATTCGGAACCCGCAACACGCAACCCGTAACTCGTAACTCGTTGGTCCTCCTTTTATATACATTATATTTACATTGACATTTACATTTAGAGGGGCTACGATTGTTCAAAATAGTTTGTTCGGTCGGTTTACAAAAACAAAGACTGATTTAAGCGATTACCGTTAAGTGTATGATTTGCGGATGAAGATCTTCACGGAGAATCTGAGTTGAGCGATTGTCGAGGTTGCTGCAGGTATTTGAAACGCTCAACACAGAAGGAGGGTGCATGCGAGAACTACTAACCCCCAAACAGGAACAGTTCCTGGCATATCTACGCCGGGTGATCGAGCAATCCAATCGGATGCCCAGCCTGCGGCAGGCGGCTTCAGATCTGGGCGTGAGCCACACTGCCGTCGCGCAGATGATGAGAGCGTTAGAGGCAAAGGGTTATGTTAAGCGCGAAGGCCGTTACAGCCGATCCGTTCATCTTTTGAACCGTGTAAGCAAAACGGCCGCGCAACAGCGTTGGCGTGAAGTGCCGATCATCGGGAGCATTACCGCAGGTTTGCCCATGTATGCTCAACAGGAGTGGGACGGGAGTGTCGTTTTGGATGCAGCCGTTTATCGGGGTCAGAATCTTTTTGCGCTACGTGTTAGCGGCGACTCCATGAAGGGTGCCGGAATCCTGCATAGCGACTTGGCTATTTGTGAGCCGCGACAATATGCCCGTAACGGAGAGGTTGTGGTCGCATTGATCCATGGTGAAGAAGCAACAGTCAAACGATTTTATCTCCATAAGGATCATATTGAACTCCGCCCGGAAAATTCGCAATACAAGCCCATGCGCTACGGCTTTGGCGATGTGCTGGTGCAGGGGAAGGTGGTGGGGATTCAGCGTTCAGCTATCAGCTATCAGCGGTAAGGTTGAAGGGCTGTTTTTTGAACATCGAACGCTCAACATCCAACATCGAACTTCCAAGAATTCAGGAGACAGAATTCAGGAGCCAGTAGACCGTTACGAGTTCCGAGTTGCACTTTGGGGACATCGAACTTGGCTCTAAACGATTAACTTTAAGCAGCCCACAGCCTATGGCCTAAACAGCTAAAAAGCTAATAAACCCAACAAACCCAATGAACTCAAAAAAAAAATCATTCCAAAACCCGAAATATGGCTGTGATATCCACACTGGCACCAGCGGCTATTCGTACGCCGAATGGGCCGAAGCTGGATTTTATCCATTGGACACAAAATCGGGCGGCATGCTGGCATGCTATGCTCAGACATTTGCTGTAACCGAGCTGAACTATACCTGGTATCAGATGCCCAAATCACAGGCGGTTGAGCGGATGCGGCAGCAAGTACCACCGGACTTTCAGTTTGCTGCCAAATTGATCCGTTACTTGACCCACGAGATCGATGCCGATGCCTGGCGTGGGCATGCCAAACAGTATCGAGACGGTATCGCCCCGCTTATCCAGGCCGGCCAACTGGCTGCTGTTCTGTTACAATTTCCGCCCTCTTTCCATCGGGTCCCCAAAAACAGACGCTATCTGGCCGCCTTACTGGATGAACTTGCCGGACTGCCCTTGGCTATCGAATTCCGGCATGTGTCCTGGGCTACAGAGAGCGTCTATGCGGAACTCGAGCGGCGCAGGGTAACGTTGGTTGCTGTGGATGTGCCGACCATCAAAGGATTGTTCCCAACGGTGGACATCGTCACAAGCCCCGATCTTTTTTATGTCCGCCTGCATGGCCGCAACACCAGGGGATGGCGTTCCGGAAATATGCAAAAGCAGTTCAACTATGACTATACCGACAGTGAGCTGCGTGAGTGGGTTGAAGAACGAATCGAGAAAATGGCCGCGTACACACGCAGCGGCCTGATCTTTTTCAACAACCATGTTCAGGCCCAGGCTCCCCGTAATGCCTTGACTCTGGAGACGTTGCTGAAGGAGAGGGGGCTTTTGTAGTGTTACGGGTTGCGAGAAAGCGTGTTTATTGGGTTTGTTGGGTTAATTGTGTTCGGTATCGCTATCGGTATCGAAATCGGTATCGGTTCTTAACTTCTCGACCCCGATCCCGATTAGAAAGCGCCTAACAGCCTAAACACCCAACGTGGACAAGCCACAATCAAACAAGGCTAGAAACAGCAAATTGCAGAATGCAGAATAATGAATTCAGAATCTAGAAGGATGGAAGCGCTGTGCGCTGGCAATGATTTAAAAAGACCACTGAATAATGCCGGAGCGAAGCGACTCATTCCTTCGACATTCGATATTCTACATTCTGAAATCATCATTCGCTTTTTGTTCTTTGAAAGGTGTGCGTTTTACTGTCATTTGAACTTGTAAGTGACTAAAAGGCTAGGTCGCAAATGACGTGCATAACACAAATTGTACATGCCATGTATAAATATTGTCCAGGGGGATAACCGCTAAATGTCCCGTGCTATCATTCACATCAATATTGCTGATTTTGCCGTGGCTGTCGAACGGGTTATGGATCCCCGGCTGGCGGACCGCCCGGTTATCATCGCACCCAAGGGTTCCACCCGATCGGCGGTATATGATATGAGCGAGGAAGCCTATCAAAACGGAGTTCGCAAGCAGATGGCCCTCAGAAGGGCCTTGCGGGTGTGTCCGGATGTCTGGACGTTGTCCCCGCACCCGGATCGGTACGAGCGTGCCATGCGTTCGGTTTTCAAAGAAGCCCTGCCTTTTTCGCCCCTGATCGAGAGTGGCGAAAGAGACGGGCATCTTTTTGTGGACGTTACCGGAACCAGCCGGCTTTGGGGGCCTCCCATTGATGTGGCCTGGCGGTTGAGCCGGCATATGAAGTCCGGCCTGGGTCTTTCACCCATATGGTCTGTGGCACCCAACAAACTGGTGGCCAAGGTTGCCACCCGGCTGGTCAAGCCAGTGGGGGAATATGTCGTTACCGAAGGTGACGAGCAGACGACTTTGGCACCATTACCCATTTGGTTTGTTCCCGGGATCGAACCGGCCGATCTTCTCAAGCTGCGGGAATTAAATCTCACAACGGTATCCCAGGTTGCGGCGCTACGCCGGCAGCATTTGGAGGTTCCGTTTGGTAAACGGGCCACCTTCTTATATGAATCGGTTCGGGGTATCGACAATTCTCCGGTGCTGTCCGCGGGTAAGAAACGTCCAGTGGTCCGGGTAGAGCATGAATTCAGTCACGACACCAATGATCGGGCCACACTGGAACGGACCTTGTACCGCATGACCGAAGATGCCGGTCGCAACCTGCGCCGCCGCCGGCTGGCGGCAGGCCGCATCGGCATTGTTCTGGACCATTCCGACGGAATCCGCCGGGTCCGTCAATCTGTGGTACGCTCGGCGACTACCAATGACGCAACCCTATTTGAGCTAGCCAGACAGACTCTGCTGTTGGCGTGGACCCGCCGGATACGGCTCCGCCATATGTCCTTGGTATGTGATCGACTGGTTTTCCCACCGGCCCAAATGACGCTATTCCCGGAGCCGCGCAAGAAAAAACAGGTTAATCTCGTAACGGTTTTGGATCAGATTCGCGACCGTTTTGGGCGGGATGCAATACAGGTGGGGCAGAATTTGGCGGCATAAGCCGAAAAAGGAACGTCCAACGTCGAACACTGAACATCGAATATGGAACATCGAAGGGAGTAGGACGGGTTGGAGGGGCGGAGGGTAGACTATGGGGTATCGAGGAAGCGTGTTTGTTGAGTTCATTGGGTTTATTGAGTTCGGTATCGCTATCGGTATCGAAATCGGTATCGGTTGCTATTCTCTCGATTCCGATAGCGATCCCGATGCCGACCCCGATTAGCACGTAGCTTTATAGCTTGGCAGATAAAGCTGTACCGTCTTTACGCTCATGGCCTTCTGATTTCTGACTTCTGACATCTGGCTTCTAAGTAATCGACGTTGGACGTTCGATCCGCCGTCGCCCATTCGGCAAACTCAGGGCTATGGCGGGACAAGTGTTCGATGTTGATCTTTTATCACCTGAATCTTCGAACTCTTTTAATCATGTTAGGCAAACTGTCAAAGTGCGCTCTGCAGGATTCAATCGTAGGCATGTTCATTTTCTTTTGTGAAAAAGAAAACGAACCAAAAGAAATCACCCCTGTGCCGCGACCCTTCAGCCTTTCCATCCTCCGTAGCAGGCTACTGGGGAGGACGGGCGCTCTTTGAGTTTCGGCTTAAAACCAGGCTTCTCTGCGCTTCTCGCAACAGGCGGGCCCTGTGAAACTCGCTGCGCTCAAACAGTCACAGGACCTAATCCACCTGTTGCTGTGATGCTCGACGCGGCACAATGGGGTCACGCCATATCGGAAACGGTTCTGATTCCCACCGGGTGCCTGTAACCATCCGTTATGGATGTCATGCTTCATAGGGATTGGAAAATAAACAAAACATGTATGGAGCGGCGAAGCCGCCTTCATAAAATTGTGGAGCAATTTTATTCGTGGTCCCTTTATGTGTTCGGTCACATTATTCCCTCATGTGGGGGGTCGATTCCGTCAGAGCCATCTGCCGGGCCGCCGCCGATATGGGATATGACCGGTTGGCGTTGACAGATACCGACAACCTCTACGGTCTGTGGGCTTTTTTGGCAGCCTGCCGAGAGGAAGGACTGCGGCCGATAGTCGGGGCCGAGCTGACGGATTCGGATACAAAGAGACGTCTGGTATGTCTGGTGGAAACCGATACGGGCTATGGCAATCTCTGCCGCATATTGACTCAACGCCATCTAAATGATGATTTTGAAATTGAGGCAGCGGTTGCTGGATATGCCCAGGGACTTGTTTTTCTGGCAAGCGATCCGGGTTTGTTGGAAACCTTGTATGCGGTTGGTGTTGATGTAATGGCGCATATGCCCCGTCGTCCGCTGATGAGTACGCATCCCCTGTGCCGCATGGCGGATCGCCTGGGGGTGCCGATGGTAGCGAGCCCAAGCAGTTTTTTTCTGGCCCCGGAAGACGCATCCATCCATCGGCTCTTGAGGGCCATTGACCGCAACACTAGCCTGTCTCAACTAAAAATAGGCGATGTCGCGCCGGCCGATGCCTGGCTGGCATCCCCGCAGATATATGCCCAGCGTTTTGCCATCTGTCCGCAGGCCATTCAGGCAACCCAGAACCTGGCCGAGCGATTGACCTTCACCGGCCCTAATTTTGGTACGGTTATGCCGCCATGGCAGGATCAACACGACCGCTCGGCCGGAGTTTGTCTGCGCGAGGCTGTTTTTAGGGGAGCCCGGCAACGTTATGGCCGGGAGTTGGCTGAGCCGGTGGTCGAACGGATTGAGAATGAACTGCGTGTGGTTGAGGATATGGGCTTTAGCGCTTATTTTTTGGTGGTAAGGGATATTGTCCAACACAGTCCGCGGACCTGCGGCCGTGGATCCGGGGCAGCTTCCATCATCGCGTATTGCCTAGGCATCACCAATGTGTGTCCCCTTAAACACAACCTCTATTTCGAGCGCTTTTTGAATCCCGGACGCAGCGATCCGCCGGATTTAGATGTGGATTTTGCCTGGGATGAACGTAACGATGTACTGGATAAGGTTCTGGCAAACCATGCGGGCCATGCGGCTATGGTGTCAAATCATGTCTTTTTTCAACCCCGCATGGCCTTGCGTGAAGTTGCCAAGGTGTTTGGGCTACCGGATCAAGAAATCAATACCGTGACCAAACGACTGCCCTTTTACTTTTACAGTAACCGACCCAATACCGATCTAGAGACCCGGTTGCGGCAGTTGCCCGAATTGAAGCATCTGGATTACACCGAACCCTGGCCAGAGATCATTCACCTAGCCCAGCGGGTTACCGGCATCCCGCGGTACCTATCCGTTCATCCCGGTGGTGTGGTGATAACACCCGCGCCCATTGATACGTATGTTCCCCTGGAGAACGCGCCCAAAGGCGTTCCCATTCTGCAATGGGAAAAGGATGCCACTGAAACAGCTGGGCTGGTTAAAATTGATCTTTTGGGAAACCGCAGCCTGGGTGTGATTCGGGATGCACTCAAAAACCTGCATCACAATGGCGCCGAGTTGGGCGAGCTTCACTGGGAACCGGAAGATGATTTTGCTACCCAGGAAGCCATTTCCCAGGGCCACACCATGGGTTGTTTTTATATTGAAAGTCCCGCAACCCGCCTTTTGCAGAAAAAGGCCGGTGTGGGTGACTTTGAACATATGGTCATCCACAGCAGCATTATCCGTCCAGCGGCCAACCGGTTTATTCAGGAGTATATCCGACGTTTGCATGGCGGCCAATGGGATCCGATTCATCCCCTTCTAAGGGATGTACTCGAGGATACTTTTGGTATCATGGTCTATCAGGAGGATGTTTCCCGGGCCGCCGTGGCTATTGCCGGGTTTTCCCATGCCGAAGCCGATGGTTTGCGAAAAGTGATGTCCAAAAAGGACCGTGAACGCAAACTGCGGGATTATTTTCAGCATTTTTCCACAGGTGCTGCTGCACGGGGGGTGTCGGCCCAAACCATTGCCACCATTTGGGATATGATCATGAGTTTTAGCGGGTACTCATTTTGCAAACCCCACAGTGCCTCCTATGCTCGGGTGTCATTTCAGGCTGCCTATCTCAAGGTTCATTTCCCGGCGGAGTTCATGGCGGCCGTCATCAGTAATCAAGGTGGATTCTATAGTACGTTTGCCTACGTCTCTGAGGCGCGCCGGATGGGGCTTAGCATTCTGCCGCCGGATGTCAATTGCAGTGAAATTGCCTGGCAGGGCGCGGAACAGTCCCTGCGAGTGGGACTACTTTCCGTCAAAGGCTTATCCGCCAATTGTCAGACCGCGATTATTTCCGAACGCTGCAAAAAGACTTTCCAGGGCCTCCAGGATTTTTTGCAGCGGGTTCGGCCCGATGAAACCGAGGCCCGGGCCCTGGTCCATTGCGGTGCCCTGGATGCATTTTGTGAAAGCGGAAACCGGGCCGAAATTCTGTGGGAGCTAGCGCGCTGGCAAAAAGATCGAACCAGGCGACTGCGTCCCCAAGGACTGTTTGATGATGCCGAAGGTAATGTGGCAGCACCCCGGCTTCCGCAAGCCGACGACCTCCTACGGTTGCGGCGGGAGTTTTCAATTCTGAGATTCTTGTGCGATCGTCATCCCATGCAACTTTACCGCCGTCACCTTCAACAGCATGACCCGATCTCGGCGACCTGTGTCCATGATTATATCGGTCGGCGCATCCGATTCGCCGGCTGGCTGGTGACAGGCAAGCGTGTCCAGACTAAACACGGGGATACCATGGAATTTCTAACCTTTGAGGACGAAAGCGGCATCGTCGAAACCACATTTTTTCCCAAAACATATGAGCGGTTTTGCCACATGGTCGACCGCAATCGACCGTATGTACTGGAAGGAAAGGTGGAAGTCGACTGGGGCGCGGCCACTATGACGGTGGATCATGTGACGCCGCTGGCACCGGTTAGCCGGGTTGAAACATAATCAGTAATGGGCTATAAGCACGAAGCTGTTTGTGCTGTAGACTGTCGGTTCTTAACGGTCATTATCGAAAAAAAAGAGAATTAGAATGCTTTCAATATGAACATCGAACATCGAACACTCAACATCGAACATCGAAGGAGACCTACGCACCGAATTGGTACGCTCCCTAATAAAGGGTGTTAAAACAATGTATGAATAAGTATAAGAAATCAGTTGTTTAAGCATGAGAAAGCCTCTATAAAATGGGTAAAGATTCACCACAAAAATTTGCCCAAAGGAGACTTTCCCATGCATCACAAAGCTATCAAAGCCGAGATTAGAAAACAACTGAAAACAAGGTATCCCCGCTGGCAGTGCCTGACCAAAAAAGAAAAGAAAGGCATGGCCAAAAAAGTTTTAAATGAAGTTGTTAATAATCATGATTTTAAACAAGAGGTTACAACACCTCTTGAAGTATTGCTTGGAATTGAGTCTCAATTGCCAACGGCTTCCATTATGAATTTAGATGAAATGGGGCGATTTATTGAGGACTGCAAAGACAGTATTCTATTCAAATTGAACCGTAAAAGGCGCCACCCATTGCATATCAAGGATAAAGAGCTCAGATTCATCGATGAATTGTTAGATGATAAAATCATCAATAAGCTTTTATCCTATGCGGGTTACTCGCCGGCCATGCGAGATTTTTTTCCAAGCATTTTTCTGCGTGCCGAATTGCTCAAAGCCATCAAGTACCCGGAGGTCAGCTATCGTAAATTCTGCGGTGATGATAACGACTATGAAGGCCACAAAGATCACAACCCCTACATAGGGATGGATAATAAGCAGAACCGGGCATTTATAGGGTTGCCGCTTAACCGCAAAATGATGCTCAGCCACGTTCAGATGTGTCAATTCAGATCAGGCTTAACGTTCTCACAACTTATTAATTTAATGGTATATATTCTATATCATCTCAGAGAGCGAAGGCTTCTGGATGAAGGTTTTGTGCATTGTGTTGATTCGACTGAATTGCCCGTAGATCGTCAGCAGCTGTTAGCGACATTAACCATAAAAGGGAAAAAGATACGTATTTACGATGATATTGACTGTGATTGCGGGGCGCGTCGTAAAAAGCGAGACAAGTCCGTGTATGTCGTAGGGTATCGCATGCACACCCTTACGGCAATCAACCCCAAAACCGGGCATAGCATTCCGCTGATTTCTCTTATGGCGCCAGCCAATCACCATGACAGCCATTTTCTTTTACCCTTGGTGCGATTAGGAAAAGCCATCGGATTGGATTTAAAACTGATCACGGCCGATGAAGCCTACCACGATAAAGATGGTTCATTGTACAAAGAAAGCGGTGTACATTTGGTCAAACCGCCGAGTTCAAAAGTTAATCTTCCCGAAAATGTTGATGCTGAAACTTTACAGGTAATGCTTGACGATTTTTGTGATATTCCAATGAAGTACATCGGGATAGAAGATGAAGGACACGAATTCAAATGCGATGCGGAATCTGGTCAATGCCATCGTTCTGAGTTATGCCCAAAATACCGCCACATACCTTTTGACAACGGATATTTCCAGCGCATTCTTTCTGGTAGTGATGTTGTATCAAAGGCCCTGGATATTCGCAAAAATGGCGAACGACCTTTCAATCTTCTCAAAAAACGCGAAGGGCTTGAGCAGGTTCGTGTAAGAAGTCAACACGGTTTAGTCGCCCGAGGTACTTTTACAACAATGGCTACTTTATTGATAGAGTTAGCGGGAACACGGAAAACAAAGAAAGCAAAACAGAAGCAGATGAAGTTACCGATAGCAGTATGATTTTCTTATAGGCAACAAAAAATCTGTCTTCGTAATTGAGAAGTAGTTGTAATTATCTAAAGTTTGAGATGTTTTAAGTATATCGTAAGTGAGCCTGGCTTGTAGCAGTTACCAAACCGAATACTCAGCAGTAAAATGAACCGCCCCACAGGGGATTTAAAGGGTTAAAAAGACGACGGCTGAGAACAAAAGGTAAGCGAAAACGAACAAGCCCAAAAACCAGATCGATTTTAAACTAAAATCGGCTTTCAGACCGGTGTAATTTTGCAGTGCGGCTAGCTTTTTAACAGGCTTTAATAGTGTGGATATTGGTTCGTATCTTTTTTTATCGCGTGTCTTAATTTTGGATGAATTTTAAATATTGTTGCATACTCGGCTATCAAAGCTCGGATCCTTTTTTATCGTTGAATGTTCGATGTTGGATGTTCGATGTTCAATTTATACACGATTGCAGCAATTATATCGTTAGAAATGAATTCCTTGAACCCTTGAACCCTTGAACCCTCGAATCCTCGAATCCTGGAACCCTATCTAATAATGCGTTCCCACACCATCCACATATCCGTCAGAAATTTGGTGGAACGATTCATGCGATCCGGTGATCTGGAGAGCGGGATTTTTGTTCCGGATCGGGCTACGGCCGCCATCGCTCTTCATCAAATGATCCAACGGTCGCGGCCCCAAGGTTACGAGCCAGAAGTTACAATTTCACATTCCATGCAAATGGGGGTCTGGACGATCCATTTGTCCGGTCGAGTTGACGGTATCAGCAGAAAGGATGGCCGCATCGAACTGGAGGAAATCAAGACCATTACCCGTAATCCTGAACAAGGTGAAATAGGGGAGAATCCCCATCATTGGGCTCAATTAAAAATATATGCCTACATGGTAGCCGCAGACTATCATCTCGAAACAGTCGACACCTGCCTAAGCTATGCGCAACTGCACACCCGCAAGACTCATGAAATCAGGCGATCGTTCACACGCCAGGCGTTGGAAGGTTTTTTTATGCAGCTGATCACACGCCTGGTGGATCGCATGCAAACAATTCAGCAATTCCAGGAAATGCGGGACCAGTCGATAGCGGCGTTGCAATTTCCCTTTGCAGACATTCGACGCGGGCAATCACAGATGATGGAGGAGGCCTATCAGGCCATTATGGACAAAGCTCAATTGTTGGTGCAAGCACCAACAGGTATCGGCAAGACCATGGCGGCGATCCTGCCGGCATTACAGACCTTAGCTCGGGGTAAATATGATCGTATGTTCTATTTAACGGCACGGTCGACGGGTAAACAGGTGGCTGAGGAATCTTTCGATATATTGAACGCTCAGGATTTGCGGCTAAAGGTTGTGACTCTGACTGCAAAAGAAAAAATTTGTTTCAACGCCGAGGCTAAATGTACCCGGGATGCTTGCGAATATGCCCGGGGTTTTTATGATCGCGTCGATGCGGCCTTGGCTCAAGCCTATGATACAGACCAATGGAAGCGGGAATTTATCGAACAGGTCGCACGCCAATTTCAAATTTGCCCCTTTGAATTTTCTCTGGAGTTGGCAGAATTGGCGGATTGTATTATCTGCGACTACAACTATGTGTTCGATCCCCAAGCGCATTTACGCCGGTTTTTTGCACGGCTGCGCGAGAGCTATTTATTTCTGGTGGATGAGGCCCACAATCTAGTGGACCGTTCTCGGGAGATGTATTCTGCAGAGACGCATAAGAAATCTTTCTTGGCGCTCAGGCGATTACTTAAAGACACTCTCCCGGACATTTATCGCACTTTAGGGAAAGTTAACGCGCAGTTTTTGAAAATACTAAAATCCAATCAGGATCAAGGGCGGACCTTCGCGCTGGATGATCTTCCCGATGAAATTCAGACTAGCTTTTTGGATTTTATTAAAGCTTGTGAAAAATGGTTGGCCCTTAATCGCGAAGCCCCGTTTCGAGAAGTATTAATCGAATGCTATTTCCAGGTGGTGCGTTTTATGAAGGTGGCCGAGTTGTTCGACGCATCTTATGCCGTATGTTGTGAACAGATTAAAAAAGATTTTCGGATCAAACTCTTTTGTATCGATCCCTCAGGCCCATTGAGCAAGGTCCTTGATCGCGGTCGGGCCACAATATTTTTTTCTGCTACACTGACGCCAATTGATTATTTCCGAAAAATGTTTGGGTGTGGTGAAGCTTCTTCCGATTTGGTTCTGACCACGCCATTTCCCCATGAGAATTTATGTATTTTAGTTTCGAGGGTGTCTACTTTTTTTAGAAATCGTCGCAACACCCGGCGGCGCGTGGCTGATTTAATCTGTGCCGTGGTGAGCCAAAAGGTCGGTAATTATCTAATTTTTTTTCCTTCCTACGCCTACATGGCCATGGTGCTGGAATCGTTTCAGCACCAGTACGCCCACATCGAAATCCTCGTACAGCAGCCGGGATTATCGGAAACCAAACGGGAAAAATTTCTGGAGAGATTTCAACAAGATAATAGATCGACTCTGGTGGGCTTTGCCGTCATGGGCGGTGTTTTCGGTGAAGGCATCGATTTGGTGGGCGATCGCCTCACCGGCGCGGTGATCGTAGGCGTGGGCATGCCACCACCCAGTTTAGAGCGTGAGCTTATCAATGCCTATTTTGCCGAGCAATACGAGGCCGGCTATGAATTTGCCTATATCTTTCCTGGGTTCAACAAGGTACTCCAGGCATCGGGCCGGGTAATTCGTTCTGAAAACGACCGCGGGGTGGTTTTGCTTATTGACAGTCGCTTTGCACTACCGCGTTACCAGGATATGTTTCCCGCCGATTGGAATCCACCGTCGGTACGCGATCCGAGCGATGTTGCAAATATTTTGCAGCAATTCTGGAACTAGGAACGCTTGGAAAGCTTGTCAAGCGGGGAAGATAATGGAAAAGCTTTAGAAATTAAGTGCCAACACTTACGTTTGGCTTAATATTTCGGCTATTTTGTGAGAAATTTCACTCATGGTGAAGGGTTTTTGGATGAAGCCATCACAACCGCGCTGCATGATTTTTTTGGCATGGCCATCCATGCTGTAGCCGCTGGAGAGCAGTACTTTGGCATCGGAATCGATGGCTTTGAGCTGATCAAAAACATCGTCGCCGCTAAATTTGGGCATGATCAAATCAAGAATAACAAGGTCGATATCGGATTGGTTTTGGGCATAAATATCAAGACCCTTTTGGCCATCATCAGCAGTGAGCACGGTATAGCCAAGACCACTAAGCATTTGGACACCCACATCCAAGATCATTTTTTCATCATCAATCATCAATATCGTACCAGTTCCTTTGAGGGGGCCTTCGATTGAATGATCTTGTGTTGAAAGTGGTTTTTGGGAAGCCGGTAGATAAAAAGTGAAAGTGGCTCCATGACCGACTTCACTGGAGACGGTGATGATGCCATCATGATTCTTAATGATACATAAGCAGACGCTAAGCCCAAACCTGTGCCACGGCCATGTTGTTTGGTGGTGAAAAAGGGATCGAAAATACGTTCATGGATGTCAGGAGAAATTCCCATACCGGTATCGCTTACCGAAATTTTTACATAATTCCCAGCCGGTACGCTATATGGCGTCACAAAAACATTGTCTAGAACCATATTTTCAGTCTCAATGCTGATTTCACCACCACCGGTCATGGCTTGCCACGCATTTACATACAGATTCAAAAGAACCTGTTCAATTTGGGATCGATCCGCTTCCACGATCCAAATTTCTGGTTGGTTTTTTCGATATATGCTGATTTCTTTACGGGTCCGTCCAAACATTTCTGAAGACTTAACGATCAGATCATTTAAATCAACCGGCTTGACTTCATATTTGCCACCACGGGCGAATCCCAAAAGTTGACGGGTTAATTCAGTGGCGCTTTTGACATATTTTTCAATTTCCCGGAGATGCTCTTTGTGGTGATGATAGGTGTCCAGTTCGGTCATGATCAAAGACGTCCGGCCCTGAATGCCCATCAACAAATTATTGAAGTCATGGGCAATACCGCCTGCAAGCGTACCGATAGATTCCATTTTCTGGGCTTGATGCAGCTCAGATTCCAGTTTTCGTTTTTCTGATTCGGCGTTTTTGATCGCCGTGATATCGCTGATAACAGCTAATGTAGCTGGTTTGCCGTTATACTGGATGAATGTACCGGCGGCAGCAACATGGATGATTCGACCGTCCAATCGGCGGTATTTTATTTCTAGACGGGCTAGTGGTTTCTTTTCTGTCAGGATTGTTTCAATCCGTTGTTTGACGATGTCATGATGATCGGGATGAATGAAATCAAAGATATTGCGAGCGATTAATTCATCATTTCGGGTGGCACCCAACATGTCAACACCGGCCTGATTGATATAGATTATTTTTTTCTCCCGCTGGACCACAACAGCATCAGGAGAAAGCTCCACCAACACACGATAGCGTTCCCGGCTTTCTCGCAGTTCGGCCTCCATGGCGCGTCGCTCATCAATCATACGATTGGCGGAAATGGCTAAATTAGAAAATTCGGAAAATCTCAGGTCTTGCGGATCGATGATAGCTGCTTCCTTGGCAGCTTTCTCAAAAAACTGACTGAAAGCCGATAAGCTTTGCCGGGCTTGTTTGGCAACAATACGGGCGATCACGATCGCAACCACCACCAGTCCCACCAAAGTTATTATGATTTTAATAATTTGATTGCGGACATTTTCTTTTAAGGCATTTTTGTTTTCGGCAATGACCTGATCGATCTCATCGACATAAAGACCCGCGCCCACATACCATTGCCATTGTTTGATTTCTCGTGCATAGCTGATTTTAGGGGCAGGCCGTAAACCTTCGAATCGGGGCAATACATAGCGTACAAAATCGCCCCCGTTTTGGGCTGCTTCAATCAGGGATTTGACGATTTTTACACCTTCGGCATCAGTAATCTCGATCATATTTTTACCGACCGCCGGCCCCATCAGGCTGATACCATCGAACTGACCGGCAAAGATATAACCTCCCTTGCCAAAGCGAATTTTAGACACACGATCCAAAACTTCCTTCTGAATCTCTTTTGTGACATCGTCTAGGTATTCACCGGAGCCGAAATACCAGTCCAAAGGTTTAAAATATTTGACAAATGAAATCTTGGCATAGGCAATATTTGGGTCTTCATCAGGCTTGGGCCAGTGGTCGGTGATAAATCCCTCACCCGAATCTTTGATGATGGCGATTTCATCACGAATGACAAAACGACCTTTACTATCTTTTAGATCCAGTAGATTGGCACCCTCGAATTCCGGACGGATTGGATATAGCTGTTCGACACCGTCCATGGATACGGCAAAGTAGTAACCGCGGCCATTATTAAACCGAATGGGCCGCAAAGCTTCTTTGATTAAGTGTTCAATCTCAACCCGGCTTATTTGTCCCTGAAATTGTGAATAGATATTGGAAGCAATGGCATGGGCTTCATAGGTGCGTTCTTTGATATCGTTTTTAAGCCGCTCCTCTGTTTGTGAGATCTTATATTCAATAAAGTCAACAGCACTTTCCACCTCGATTTGAATCACGGCTTTGCGTTCAGCAATAAAATTTGAACGCATTTGCATGGATTTTTCTTGGAAGCGGGCATATTCGGAGGAAACCCATAGATAACCAATAATGGCAATGGATACGGTAGTCACCAGAATCAGAATGATGAAAAAAACATGAATAAATGAAACATTCTTCTTACGGGTCATGGGCTTCCTTGTTATGGTGATTTAGCTATCGATCCAGATAGAAATTTCAATTGCCAATGCTGCAAGGATGTCAGACAGGAAAAACGCAAATCAGGATATGCAGACTCTACGATCATTATCGGAAAAACAAATGAAATACTTAAATTATAATTAGGATTCGATCATAACCTGTCAAGCGGGGTATGATTTTGGCATTATTGGATCGCAGCTAAAATGATGCCGGTTTTTATTGGGATGGTATGGACTGCTCCTGATATTAGGGGATATCGGCTCCTGAAAAGTGAGGTCGGGGTTTGCTATCCCACAGTGTAACAAAGTGGATTTCGAAAATGGTAATGGACTAACTTTTCTGGAAAATTTAACGACTGCATAGAGCGAATATCAGACGTTTTCCGATGACAGCTATTCTAATCGTTTAAGCCACCATCCCAGAGCTGGGCCATGCTTTGCCTTCGGCGCAATTACGCCCCTTTAATTTGGCCTCATAAAGGGCCTTATCGGCCAACCAGGTAAATTTGTATTCCGGTAGGGATTCATCTGGGAAACCGCTGCAGGCACCAATGGTCACCGTCACCCAATCGGCAATGGGTGATTGTTTATGCTTTATTTTTAGTTGACCCACCTGGGCATGAATCTCAGTGGCCAAATGCAGGGCGCCGTCTAGATTGGTGTTGGGCAGTAGGATGACAAATTCATCACCCCCGTAGCGCGCCACAATATCAGATGGACGCTGCAGGCTGTTTTCGATGGCCTGAGCGATACGACGCAGACAGGTGTCGCCCTCCAAATGGCCATAGGTATCGTTGTAGGGTTTAAAATAATCAACATCGCAGATGAGCAGGGCCAGTTCTCCTTTTTCACGCCGCATTCGCCCCCATTCTTGGGGGAGGAGATCGTCAAAGTGGCGCCGATTGGAAACACTCGTGAGACCGTCAATCCGGGCTAGAATCTCGAGCTGGTTGTTGGCTTCAATCAGTTTTTGTTTTGAGGTTTCACCTTGGGTGATATCCTCCATGATAATCACCTGGGTTTCGCGACTGGCGCCAGAGGCGACCACGCTTATATTGAGAATCCGTTCTTCAATAGTCATTTGATAGGATTGCTGGTCCGATCTTTTATGGGGATCAGGTGGATTGATCATCGTATGCATTGGATCATCGCCGGTCACAGGAAAAAGTTGGGAAATGTTTTTGCCTAGCATGGCTTCAGCCGTCATTGCGAAAAAACTCAAAGCCGCTGGGTTGGTATAAATGATGCGCTTGTTTTGATCCAATTCGATGATGCCATTTGAAATGCTATCCAGCATGATGCGAAAGTGCCGGTTAATGGTCAGGAGTTCATTGGTTATACTGCGGGGTGCCAACGCATCCGCGCCTAAAACGCGATTGCCCAGTGATGGCTCCCAAAGCAAACTGGGGTCGTCTAAAAATTTTGTGATAATGGCTTCCATATCGGCGAAGGCCACCTTGGCGATGCAGACATTGGCCCCCAAGGAAGCCGTGTCGATGGACTCCTCGGCGGCAATTGCGGAAATGATTACGATAGGCGTTGTTTTGAATGCTTCCTGGCTGCGGATAATGCGGCACAGAGAGCGACCATCGATATTGGGCATCACCAGATCGATAAAAAACAGATCAGGTGTGTACGATTCCAGAATGTCGATGGCTGAAACCCCATCGGAGGCTGTTTCCACATGTAAGCCAGCTTTTTCGAGGATTCGTGAAAGAAATTTTAGCATAATGGCATCATTATCAACGGCTAAAACATTTTTAATTTGATTTGGGGTAAGGGTATCGCCTTGGGGCTTGGTCATGGTTAACTTTCCTTAAGCAGTTGTGTTTACGTAGAAATCTCTTCTGGATCAGGATCTAGTGTGCCCGATGATTTTATAATCGAGACTGCTAAATCTGCCATAAGCTGATGACCATTGACATTGGGATGCACCCCGTCTTCGAGATAGCAATCGGTTCGGACGTTTCTACCATCAGTTAAAAACAAATCATGAAAGTTGATAACGGTTATTTGGTCTACTTGAGCCAAAGCTTTTAAACGCGTATTTAATTGCTGTATTTTTTCAAACAATTTTTCATATCCCGCTCCAGGTGCGTTTTCATCTTGTTTTTGGGCTTGGGTGACATCGAAAGGTAGCGCTAGGCCGAATAGGGGCACAATGCCGTAGTACTGGGCCTGATAGGCCATGGTATACAGATTTGAAATCGATGTTTTGAGGGATAGGTCCCACCAAAAATCATTGGTGCCGCCCAGGAGGATAACTGCACGGGGTTTATGCTTGACAACATCGGTGGGAAATCGGCTGAGCATGCCGGCGGTACTGTCCCCGCCGATACCGGTGTTAATTACCTTAACATCTAAAGCGGCTTGAAGCAAAGAAGGCCAGCGCAAGAGAGCATCCACATCTGCACCCTCAGTCAAACTGTCACCGTGACAAATAATCTGCAACATGCCGATTTTTCCTTTTGAGAGTTGGTGGGTATTGGTTGTCATAAACCATTAGCGGCTGAACGTATAATGCTTATAGCTCGTCCAACATCTCGTCAATCAATTTTAATCCGGACAGTAGGTGTTTCTTTTCGCCACCGATGCCGATACGCAGGTAATGATCCATGCCAAAACAGTCACCCGCAATGATGAACACACTTTTTTGGGTTCGAAGCATATCAGACAAGGCGCTGGAGTTAATATCCAGACTGTAACGTAAAAACGCCATACCACCGGCACGAGGAGGTATAAATTTAAACAAGCCCACATGGCTATCAACCCACTGTTGAAAGGCGACCAAATTATCTTTTAACATACGCCGTCCACGTGACAAAACTATTTTTCGTCGTTGCGGCTGCATCACCTGCGTGGCGATATATTGGCTGATGATAGTAGGAGCGATGGAGGTGTAATCATGATAGGCCCAGGCTTCTTGGATGAGGGCCTCCGGGCCCACCAGCCAGCCCAAGCGAAGACCAGGTAGTGAGTATGATTTTGACAAACTCATGGAAATAATAACTTTGTCGTAAAGTCCGTAAAATGTCGGGGTTTCTTCACCATCCAACTCAGCCCCACGATAAATTTCATCCACATGCAGCAGGGCATGGGATGATTTGGCGATTTCAACAATGGCATCCATGGCATTGGCATCTAGAATGGCGCCTGTGGGATTATTGGGATTGCACAAACAAATCAGCTTGGTTTGGGGCGAAACCAACTGCTTCAGTTCATCCAGGTCGGGTGCCCAGTTGAGATCCTCTTTGAGATAAAACGGTTTGACAATGGCGCCCAGATTGCGTGCGATCCCCCATATTTGCATATAATTGGGCAGCATTACCACAATTTCATCACCCGGCCTAATATTGCTACTTGCAAAGGTAAAATTAGCTTCGGCTGATCCATTGGTTGCCAGGATGTTATCAATACCGGCGGATGGATAGTACTGGCCAATGGCCTCTCTCAGCTCGATGGCGCCGTTGGTTTGACCATAGCCCAGACGAAGGTTCAACATGGTATCAATTTCAGCCTTATTAAGAAATTCTTGAGTGGTATAGGGATGGATACCGCTTTCGGTTAGATTATATTGAACCGTGTTCTCATAAAGCGATTGGATTCTTTCCAATTCAAAGGTTTCAAATGTCATGCAATATCTCCTTGAGTAGTGCCGGGGTGATCTTTTTACCGCTGATAATTAAAGCAATGGATTGATCTTTGAATTGATCTTTGTGCTTTAACAGCGCTGCCACAGGTAGCGCTGCGGCACCCTCGATCAGCAATTGATGGTGGATGACCATATCGTGTATGGCCGATTTGAGTTCTGTCTCGCTTACGAGTATATAATCATCTACCACTTGCTGGCAGATCTCAAAGGTAATCGCCTGGGGATCGATTCCACCAGCCGTACCATCGGCCACGGTGGGCTTGGAAACCGTCTCCACAATTTGTCCGGCCTGAATGGAAGCATGCATAACTGCCGAGTTTTCTGGCTGACAGGCGATGATTCTAATTTGATTATCTATTATTTTTAGATAACCGGCAATACCAGATATCAAACCGCCACCACCAACGGGAACCAAGACCGCGTCGATGGATTCCATCTGATCGAGCAACTCAATGGCAATGGTACCTTGCCCGCCGATGATTTGTGGGTCGTTATAGGGGGAAATAAAAATCTGATTGTTTTGACGGGCGGTTTGGAGCGCCAGGGTTTCGCTTTCAATGCAATCGGAACCGTGGAGTTCGAGATCTATCTCATATTGCCGCAACTGTTCTATTTTGGCTGAGGATGCATTTTGTGGCAGAAATACACACCCCTGGCCGCCATATTTGTGTAAAATGGCCGCCAGTGCTGTGCCATGATTGCCAGAGGAAGCCGTAATCACAGGTGCTTGGCGTTGTTTTTCAGAAAGTGAGAGATATTTATTTAGCGCCCCGCGGTATTTAAACGAACCGGTGTATTGCAAACACTCAAGCTTCAGATATACCTGGCCGCCCACCTGGTGGCTTAAATAAGGGGAATATTCTAAATAAGTAAGGCGGATATGCGGCCGGATGCGTGCCTCCGCATCCAATACTTCCTGATAAACGTTTATCACTTTAAGATCCTGTGTATGCTATTCTGATTCTGATGGGAATAGCGATCCCGAATTGAATCAGATTGCAAGTTTCTCAAACGGTTAAAAGCCAGCGTATATCATCGGAATACTATTTTCAAGACGATGTCGCGCTACTCATTCTGCGGATTGTTTAAGCAAAAAAATGTATCATCATTTTTCTAAAATGGGCTTGACAAATGCATATTAAATCAATATATGTTCATATGATAATATGTTAATTTATAGGTGAGGAACTGAATGCAATTACCAAATCAAAATATAGATGCAGGCTTGGCTTGCATCGCCAAAGGTATTCATACTGAGATTGTTAACGATGTTAAGGATCGCTTACCCAATGAAGCTCGTTTAAATGATCTTGCTGATCTTTTTAAGCTTTTTGGAGATGGGACCCGGCTCAGGATTCTATGGGCCTTGAGCGAGTCGGAAATGTGTGTTTGTGATCTTTGTGCCTTGCTACAGATGAAACAGCCGGCCGTATCACATCAGTTGAAAAACCTAAAGCAGGCTCGCATCGTTAAAAATCGTCGGGACGGGAAAGTGATCTATTATTCCCTGGATGATGACCATATGCGCAAGTTACTCAATCTGGGTATGGAGCATATCCAGGAGTAACGCAGCCATAATTTATTCCAGTGGCAGTAATGGGATTTCGAATAGCGACGAAATGTTTAGATATAAATGTCATGACTACGCTGGTGCATGCAATGATAACCGCCAGAAAGATAGGAACCTCTAAATGCTTGAAGAATTAAAACCGAGAAAATTCGCACTCAGAAACCTTGATTGTGCCAATTGTGCTGCCAAAATTGAAAAAGGCTTGAACCAACGGGAAGGCTTGGAAAACGCTGTCGTTGATTTTGCTACCTTAAGTCTGCATGTTAAATCCAGCAATGTCGCTCAGGTAGTTGCAGCCGTGGCTGATATCGAACCAGATGTTGAAGTGGTGGCCAAATCGGAGCGAGTCGGCCTGCATGAACATACCAAACCTGTCCATGGGAAATTTCCCAAGAATGAGGTCATGGGATTGGTTGCGGCCATCCTGTTGCTGCTCTCTCAAATTTACTTAGAGTCATGGTTCCATCATAAAAACCTATTAAGCCTGGAATTGATCATTGTCTTGGGCGCCTACCTAACGGCCGGTTACAATGTTCTTCTGGGAGCTTGGCAAACCATACGGCGCAGGGAATTTTTTGATGAAAATGTTTTAATGGTTATCGCTACCGTAGGAGCTTTAGCGATTCATGCTTACTCAGAAGCCGTGGGTGTTATGGTTTTTTATAAAATCGGAGAATTGTTTCAAGACCGGGCTGTGGATGGATCACGTCGCTCCATTGCAGCCTTATTAGCGACAAGACCTGAGAAGGCCGTGGTAAAAACCAGCGAGGGATTTCGGGAGACAGTTCCAGAATCGGTTGATATCGGTGCAACTATTCTGATCAAGCCCGGCGAAAAAATCCCGCTTGATGGCGAGGTATTGTCGGGCACATCAAACGTGGATGCGTCTGCCCTGACCGGTGAGTCAGTACCCATATCGGTAGTACCTGGTGGTGAAGTCATGGCCGGCCAGGTTAATCAAACCGCGGCCTTGACGGTGCGAGTTACCCGGCGATTTGCGGAATCCTCCATTGCCAAAATCATGGATTTGGTGGAGAACGCCACTGCCAGAAAGGCTCGCACCGAAAAATTCATAACCAAATTTGCACGTTATTACACGCCGGCAGTGGTATTGATCGCGGCTATGATTGCCTTTCTACCGCCCCTGTTGATTGCAGATGCAAGTTTTAAAACATGGATATATCGGGCCCTGGTCCTGCTGGTTATATCCTGTCCATGCGCACTGGTTATCAGTATCCCCTTGGGTTATTTTGCAGGGATTGGTCTGGCTTCCCGCAGCGGGATATTGGTTAAGGGATCCAACTTTATTGATGCCCTGGCGAAGTTAAAAACAGTGGTGTTCGATAAAACCGGTACCCTGACTGAAGGGGTCTTTAAAGTGTCGGAAATTGCCACGCACAACGGTTATTCTGAAAATCAGGTCCTGGAATTCGCAGCCGCTGCTGAGGCGCAGTCGAACCACCCCATCGCACAATCCATATTAGCAGCATTCTCCCAAACCGGATTGCAGCTGGATAGCCAACACATATCAGCCCACGAAAATCTGGCGGGTCAGGGTGTTAAAGCCAGTTATCAAAATCAAGAAATTTTAGTGGGAAATGATCATTTGCTCCATTCGGAATCTGTGGTGCATGATCGCTGCGATTTTGATAGTACGGTGTTGCATGTGGCCGTAGACAATCAATATGCCGGCTATATCATCATCGGCGATCAGATTCGTCCGGATGCGAAATCGACAATTGAGAGCCTAAGAAAGAACGGCATTGAGAAGGTTGTCATGCTGACCGGTGATAATGCTTGTGCCGCTCAGTATGTATCCAAGCAACTGGAAATGGATGAATTCCACGCAGATTTATTGCCTGAGGACAAGGTCCGCATTTTTGAAAAGATTCAGGCGCAAAATCAAGATGGAGAGGGTATCGCCTTTGTGGGCGATGGCATCAATGATGCACCCGTAATTGCGCGGGCCGATGTGGGCATCGCCATGGGTGCCTTGGGATCGGACGCCGCCATCGAAACCGCCGATGTGGTTCTGATGCAGGATTCTCCCCAGAAAGTAGCCGAAGCCATTTCAATTGCCCATAAAACCCGCCGGATCGTTTGGCAAAATATCGGCCTGGCATTTGCGATTAAAGGTTTTTTCATCCTGATGGGCAGCCTGGGGATGGCTTCCATGTGGGAGGCTGTATTTGCAGATATGGGTACGGCGTTGCTGGCGGTTATAAACGCCACTAGGATCCTAAGAAATGGCAATTTAACTTCCCCTTGAGCCCAATATCTGTGTTAGAACCATGCTTCCAATCCTCAAAATACTAGATGTATTCCTGTGGTTGAAAGCATGGCTCTGCCTTGATCTTGAACTCAATTGAAAGTTTTATTGCCATTTCTATTTAAATCAGTATTCGAAGACTGTTAGCTATTAGCCAGCTAACAGCTAAGGGCCAAGAGCTAATCGTCGCTGAAGCGCCGCCAGCATTCAAGCAAGGTGCAGGCTAAGAGCTGGGTTCGTTGGGGCAGGCTTTTCTTAATCATAAATTCGTCGCGACTATGATCCCGCCCGCCGATGGGGCCCAGACCATCCAGCACAGGAACATTCAGATCGGCAATGAAATTGGCATCGGATACACCATTCCGAAATTCTTCCTGCAATGAATATCCCAATTGGTCGGCAATGCCTGCGGTTATCTCAAAAAGATTGCGGTTAGCTTCACTTTTTTGCATCGGCGGCCTGCCGGAGATGAAATCGACACGACTAAGGGTTCCGGGGACAGCGGTTGATTCGGCAATCTTTGTCACCTTTTCCTCAAGAAATCTCAGATCAACTGGATTAACATAGCGGAAATCAATTTGGGCGTTGGCAAATTCAGGGATCGTATTGGGGCCGATGCCGCCATCAATTTTACCCACATTGATGGAAATTCCTTTTTCAAAATCGTTTAACGCTTCAAATTCAATAATCTTATGGGCCAATTCAAGTATGGCGCTGGATTTTTGTTTGGTGGCAAAAGCTGCATGCCCAGCCTTGCCCTGAATGTGATATTCAATTGTGAGATTGCCTTTTCTGCCCGTGACGACCTGATTATTTGCCCCACCTGCTTCCAAAACAAAGGCAAAAGCACTGGCGTTGGCCTCTTTCTGGATTAAGTCGATGGAGCTTCTGGAACCGATTTCCTCATCTGAGTTGAAAATAAAGGTCAACGGTATCTGATCGAGCAAGCCAAGTTGATTGAGAGCCTTTAGTGCAAAAATTCCAACCACCAAACCGCCTTTCATGTCAACCACGCCAGGTCCATAGGCTTTGGTTTCGTCCTCTTTATACCAGTTGAAATCTGTGTCTTTGGGAAATACCGTATCCATATGCCCAACCAACAGCACCTGCTTGGGAAAATTAGGTTGAGCCAGGGACCTGATTAGCAAATGGTTGCCTTGAAGCACCTGAGTTATGGTTTCAGTGGTGACTGGCAGATCTTTAAACGCGCCAGCAATCGTATTGGCGGTTTGATCGATACCCGGTTTATTGTGGCTGCTACTTTGAATCCTAACGATGTCTTCAAGGAAGGAAAACATTTCTGCTTTGACTGATTCCAGATAAGACTGGATCTGCTCAAAAATATCTTTAAGTTCATGCATAGGGTAATCCCTTTCCCGAAGGGTAAACAATATGGCAAAATAGATACCATCCTTAAAATCTACAAGGGATTGCATCCAGAAAACGCCATGATTGACATGATATTACCTATAATAACACTTCATTCTTTATACTTTGCCATGTTGTTTATGCAACTATGAGGTTTATTACTCAACCGATATACCCCTGTCAAAGCAAAACGGAATTAATTTTAGGCATTTACTAGACTTGCCGTACCAACAACTTAAATGCTAATAAACAAATGATGGGATACCAACTGGATAGGCTATTAGCCTGGGCTTATTTTTTATAGGGAGATAATCGTGAGCAAGTACTTACTTGTGGATATCGGCGCCGGAACCATGGATATTCTTTTTCTTGATGATGAAACCGGTCTGCAATACAAAGCTGTGGTGGCATCCCCAGTAATCGAAGTCGCCAATCAGATCGCAGCAACCAGTGGCAATCTTGTGCTTACGGGATTGGAAATGGGGGGCGGGGCGGTGACCCGGGTGTTGAAAGAAAGGGCTAGCACAGCATCGGTGGTCATTTCGGAAACGGCAGCTGCCACCTTGAATCATAATATTGATAAGGTGGCATCCTGGGGTCTGCAGGTGGTATCGGAAGCAGAAGCCCAGAATTTTACAGATGATGCGAGTTATGCCCACATCGTTTTGACGGATTTGGATTTGAATCGCCTGAAGAGCATTGTGGCAGGATTTGGGGTGTCATTTTCATTTGATATTCTGGCAGTTTGCGCCCAGGACCATGGTGTGCCACCCAGTGGAATTTCCCATCTGGACTATCGGCACAACTGCTTTGCTGGAATACTGAATAAATCACCCCAGCCCCACAATCTGGTATATAACCACAAAAATGTTCCCTTGGAAATGAACCGCTTACGATCCATTTTGCTGCAGGCACTGAAGGTGCCAGCCGATGCGGTCTATGTCATGGATAGCGGGATGGCCGCCATATTGGGCGCAATCACAGACAAGACCGCCCAACAAATGGCGCCGCTGGTGGTGCTGGACGTGGCCACTTCACACACGGTCGGTGCGGTTATGACTGGTGCTGAGATTGCTGGTTTTTTTGAATACCATACCCATGATATCATCTTAGAACGCCTGGAAGTATTGATCCGGGACTTAGCCAACGGCAAACTAAGTCATGAACAGATTCTTTCCGAAGGTGGACATGGTTGCTACCTACGCAAGGCTGTCGGCTACGAGAATATTCAGGCGATTATCGCCACCGGTCCCAAACGGGATCTGTTGCGTACATCGAGCCTACCCATCGTCTGGGGCGCCCCTTTGGGTGATAATATGATGACAGGTAACGCGGGCATGTTGGCGGCGATCAAATCCTATGGTGCTTGAGATTAAGCATTTATTACCCGGACTTTAAGAGCGAGCACATCGAAAAAGTGTTGACATGCTGTTAAAAATAGGACTACTTTGTAGCACAATCTTAGACAAGGCTGAAAAATGACAAACATACCTTTTATCCATGTGCCCGTTGATTTCATGATGCCCATGATGTGCGCCAGAGGTGCGCCCATGGACTGAAGGGTTGATTTTTGACCAAAAAGCCGTGGGCGTTCTTAACGCCCACGGCTTTTTTTTTGAAAGATTTGAATATGGGACCGGTTATGCTGAAATTTTTAAGAAAAATATACCTATGGATAATGCTGGACTCCAAGCCGGCTTCTGGATCGGTGAAGCTGGTTTGAGGTAGAATAACTTCAAGCGTACTTTTGAAATTTATCCAAAATGAATATTGGAACAACAAAATTTGATAAGGAACTTATGCAATGACAAAAACAATAGAGGAGATCAACGCCAAGATTCAGAAAGGCACGGCAGTGGTTGTTACCGCCGAAGAGATTATACCCATGGTTCAGAAATATGGACCGCAAAAGATTGCCAAAGAGGTTGATGTGGTCACCACCGGCACTTTTAGCCCCATGTGTTCGTCGGGTGCATTTTTGAACATTAAGCAACCTCGGGAGAAAATGAAGTTTGGTGGTGGGGTGGTATCTTTGAACGATGTCCCCGCTTATGCAGGACTAGCGGCGGCGGATGTATATGTTGGCGCGACGGCTATCAAGGAAGATGATCCTCGCAATAGCAAAAAGCAACCGGGTCGCTTCGATTATGGCGGTGCCCATGTTATCGAGGATTTGATTGCCGGAAAAACAGTTCGTTTAAAAGCAGGTGCCTATGGCACTGATTGTTATCCCGAGACACGCCGCGAACAGTCCATCGGCTTGACCGATATGACTGATGCCTTTATGTTCAATCCGCGCAACTGTTATCAGAATTATAATGTCGCCGTTAATTTGTCTGAGAAATCGATTTATACTTATATGGGCAAACTGAAACCACGTATCGGTAACGCCTACTACTGCAGTGCCGGCCAGCTTTCTCCGTTATTCAACGATCCGTACTACCGCACCATCGGCCTGGGAACCCGTATTTTTTTCTGTGGGGCCCAAGGATATGTAGTCTGGCACGGTACCCAACATAATCCGACCGCTCTCAGACACGAAAACGGAACACCCAGGGCGCCTTCCGGAATGGATGGTATCGTTCAATCCCGATAAATGCATCGTATGCTTATCCTGTTTGGATACATGCATTTATCGGGCGATGGCGATCGCAGGCAATTGACGCAAATAAGGCCCTAGGCTCTTAGATCCTTATTTGCGTTTGGGCTTCAACCAAACTCGGGTGAGGTCCAAGTTGTCATTTGGATGGGGCTGGATGTTCTGAACGCGTTTGTTAGCGGCAATCCAACTATTCTGCCAGTAGGCAATGCCAATAGCACCCCGATTCATCTGAATTTCTTCCATTTTGCAGAATATTTTTTTGCGCTCAATTGCATCCAGGGTTAGGGCGGCCTGAGATATTAATTGAGAGAATTCTTCGTCATGCCAGCGTGTCTCGTTCCAGGGCCCAGGCAGATCTTCGGCCTCCATCTGCATGGACATTTGCAAAGCAGTAATGCCCATAAAAAAGTGAGGCCAGGGGGTAATCGCCAGATCGAACTCGGTTCGATTGCGATGATACTCGTGGGTCGTAACTTCTTGTAGGTGAATTCTAAATCCGGCGCGGGCTGCATCAGCTTGGATAACCAGGGCATGTGTCAGGATATCGGACCGGTTTTCTGGGATAGTCAGATGGACATCCAAACCCTCTGGATATCCGGCTTCTTCCAAGAGGAGTTTGGCCCGCCGCGGATCGAACTTGTGGGCAGCTTTGTGACAATATTCTTGATGCGCGGGACTCACATGAAAATCATTTGCAAGAGTGCCTTGTCCCAAATGGGCTAAATGCCGGATTTTTTCCCGGTGTTGGCAAAGTTTCAGGGCTTTGCGAACCTGGTTGTCAGTCCAAGGGGGCCGATCAACCCGCATGCGAAGCACATTGGCCTTGGCGGTGACTACCGGTGTCAATTGTATGGTTCGCTGGCTTTTCAAGACCCCATACGCCCGGGTGCTATCGAGGTCACTGAGGTCAATCAGATCGACGGATCGGTTCTTCAACGCAGATGCTCGTGAAGTCAGATTTCGTCCCAGGTCCAGGAACTCAATCTCGTTTAAATAAGGCAATCCCGGCTGCCAATAGTCGTAACGCCTTTTCAGTAGACAGCGAATATTTTCTTCAAAGGTATCTATTCTAAATGGCCCAGTTCCGTGCGGGGCTGCCAAGATATCGCCTTCAAAAGTATGGTGATTGATAATCAGGGCCGATGGATGGCTTAAATGCTCTGGTACGGCGATCTCGGGCCGGTTCAGATATAGTTTTATTTGGTAAGCATCAACTTGCTCGATGTTGGTGGTCGCAAGATAGGTGCCCAGAATGGATTTCATGGGGGTGTGATTGTTTTCATTGAGCCATTGGCTAATGGAAAAGACAACATCGTCGGCCGTGAGCGCTTGTCCATTATTAAAGAATACGTTTTTCCTTAAATGTAGAGACCAGGTTTTAAGGTCCTCGCTAACCTCCCATCTTTCCAGCAGAAATGGGTGGGTGTGATTGTTAGAATCCGTATATGTCAGGTATTCAAACACTTGCCGAATGGCCTGGTTGGTGGCCTGGGGCCTGAGCACAGACGGATATTGGACACGGGGTAACAAGCCCGCAATTCGCAATTTATCGCCATAGGTCGCAGCCATCGCCCGCCCGGGACTTACCAACTGCAGTCCATATATGCCGGTGATGGTGGCATAACCCAACAGGGCCGCGATGCGAAGGAATTCCCGGCGTGATAATTTTCCGTTGTGGTATTGTTTGTGGAGGACCTTTAAGCGTGAATCCTGATGATATGCCCTTTGCATCTTTTTATGCATCCCTTCGAAATAAATTTTTTACTTCAAATCAGCGACAACTCTGTGCACCAAGTTCCTTTCAGGAGCCACTTCGAACCACCAACTCTACTGGAGGTCGCTGATTTTCATAAAATTGTCAAGAGGATTCACGTCACCAAACTGGTCATTCGTAAGGTATACCTTGGTTAATACGTCTTGCAAATGTTTAATTCCCAAGTGGGAATTACCTAAAGAAATCGCTTGAACGGGGTTTATCCAGGCATAGATGATTTATTGCCGCTAAACGACATGGTGGATAAACCCGGCTTTTAGCCCGAGTCTGGTTTTATCCATTGCGATTTCTTTCTTGATGCCAGTTTTGATTACCTGCTATAGCATGGGGCTAATATTTTTAGCTTGGTTTTTCCCAAGGTTACCTAAACAGCATGGACCTTCATTCATAAAATGTTTGGTTGTTTAGGCTGTGTTGGGTGTTCGAAAGGCAAAACTTTATGTTCCAATTATTTTCAAAAAAAATTAAAGGACTCAAAATCTTAACGACAGGCGAAAACAGCATCATGGCGCTACTGGCCATCGTGGTGGGATTGGCTGGCGGATATGGTGCTGTTGGGTTTCGGTATCTGATCAATTATGTTCAAACGCTGGCCTATGGTTCTGCCGATACCCTTTTGGGTGTGGTCACTACGGTTACATGGTATTGGCGTATTATCATCCCCGCCATCGGGGGCCTTGTGGTGGGCTTGCTGGTCTATTATTTTGCCCGTGAGGCCAAGGGGCATGGTGTTCCTGAAGTGATGGAAGCCGTTGCCCTGCGAGGAGGTGTTATACGTAAACGCTTGGTGATTGTTAAATCACTGGCATCGGCTATTTGTATAGGTACGGGTGGTTCTGTGGGCCGGGAAGGACCCATCGTGCAGATCGGCTCAGCCATAGGCTCCAGTGTGGGCCAGATTATGAAGGTGTCTGCCGACCGCATGCGAACTCTGGTGGGATGTGGCGCCGCTGCCGGTATTGCCGCCACATTCAACGCCCCCATTGCCGGATGCATGTTTGCGCTGGAAATCATCCTGGGTGATTTTGGATTGGCCACCTTCAGTCCAATCGTTATATCCTCGGTCACTGCCACGGCAATTTCACGACACTACTTGGGTGATTTCCCCGCATTCATCGTACCCAACTACGAGCTCGTCAGTGCCTGGGAATTTCCTCTATATGTCACTCTCGGGGTGATATGTGCGGTTGTCGCTCTTATATTCGTTAAAATCCTATATCGTATTGAAGATTTGTTCGATGATATCAAGTTCCCACTTTATCTCAAAGCTGTGGCCGGTGGAGTGATCCTTGGTACAGCTGGATTGGTATTTCCGCATTTATTGGGTGTAGGATATGGTGCTATCGATCTTTCTCTGGTTCAGGAAATGGCCTGGTGGCTGATGCTACTCCTGATCTTTCTCAAAATCCTGGCCACCTCTATAACCATCGGTTCGGGAGGATCCGGGGGGATTTTTGCGCCCTCACTTTTTCTGGGAGCCATGACGGGCGGCCTGTTCGGGGTTATCGTGCATAGTCTATTCCCATCGATTACAGCCTCGCCAGGCGCCTATGGCATCGTTGGTATGGCAGCCATCGTTAGTGCCACCACCCACGGGCCCCTGACGGCTATCCTCACACTTTTTGAAATGACCGGCGACTATAAGATTATTTTACCCCTGATGGTAACCTGTATCATAAGCTCCTTGGTGATTCAGAGGTTGATGAAAGAGTCTATCTATACCATGAAACTGATACGCCGTGGGATTGACATCCGCCAGGGCCGCGAAGTGAATATCCTCAAGTCCATTAAAGTCAAAGATGTGATGAATCCATCAGTGGAAACAGTACCGGAAAACATGGGCTTGGAGGATTTTTCCCATATGGTGTCAAAAAGCAAGTTTAACAGCTTTCCGGTGATCAATACCGATGGTAATCTATCTGGTATCTTGTCTTTCAACGATTACAATGAAGCAATTTTTAACGAAGACCTAAAAGGCATCATCGTAACCAAAGATATCGCCACCAAAGAGGTGGTGACAGTTACCAGCGATAACAACCTGTATCAGGCGCTTGAAGCAATTACCTTACGTGATTTCTCGATTATGCCAGTGGTATCATCTGTGAACCGTTTGAAGCTCAAGGGTGTCCTGACGCGACGAGACATTATTGGGGCTTATGACAAAGCCGTGATTAAGGAATCACTTTTACAAGGCGGATCACAATCAGAATGAAAATGAAAAAAGGTAATCTAAGCAATGTGGTCTTAACCGGTTTCATGGCCACCGGAAAATCTACGGTGGGCCGTTTGGTAGCTAAAAAGTTGGATTATGGTTTTATCGATACGGATGATTTGATAGAAAAGCGCTGGGGCAAGTGCATTGCAGATATTTTCTCGGAAGAAGGTGAGCAAACATTCAGGAAAAAGGAAACAAGGATTGTAGCAGAATTGGCTGAGCGGCAGGGACTTGTCATTGCCACCGGCGGCGGGATGATGCAAAATCCCGCTAACGTGGATGCATTTAGTCGGCAGGGACAAATATACTGTCTCGTAGCTTCATTGGATCAAATTTTGGAACGAATCACCAATGACAAAGATGCAATCCGTCCTTTGGTTCAAGTTGACGACCCAATAAAAAGAATTCAAGAATTGATGTTGGCGCGTCAAAGCGTGTATGCTCAGTTCATTCAACTGGACACAAGTGGTAAAACACCAGACCAGGTGGCAGCTGAGCTATTGGCAATTCATCGCTATCAAATATAATCGTAAACACGATTATATTTTAAGGAGAGCAATACTTGACGAACAGAACAATAATCCAGCAGGGTGATGCCAGCGGCAATGGCATGATCGTCAAATTTAAATTACCGAGTGGCTTGGAAATCTTTGGCCTGCCAACTAAGAACTTTTATGGTGGACATTGGGATCTGGGGCCCACCTGGAATTACGTTGTCATGGCGGATCAGCCATTTTTGATTGATTCGGGCAGATATGGTCAGGGCCGACATCTGGTGGCCATGATGCAACAAACGGGAATTGATCCCAAATACTTAGACTATGTTCTTATCAGTCACGGACATGAAGACCATGATGGCGGATTGGCGGAACTCGTTAAAATTGCCGATCTGAAAGTCAAAGCCCACAGTGCATATGACCTCCTGATTCGGCAATATCCACAACAAGCTCCCAAAGGATATAAGGAGCATTTTCCAGCCAAATGTTGGCACTGCTTCATGCCTGAATCATTCTATAAGGAAAATTGTTTGGATTATCATGCATGCCGAATTGCTTGTGGCTTGTGGTGATCTGGCGGAGACTGGCAAACATACCTACATTGCTACCGGGAGCCAGAATTTTGAGGATGAGATTCGGAAATATATGCAGGTATGATACCAAACAGCTAAGAGCCAAGAGCTTAAAGGTTCATTGTTCAATGACTCTTGGGTGCCATTATCCATTTTATTGGTAATGTAGATCGGAGGTCTAACAATGGGCAAAATACTGGTTGTCGGCGGGGCCGGATATATTGGCTCGCATGTATTAATGGCTTTGAAAGCCAATGGATTTGATGCCGTTACACTGGACAATCTAAGCGCCGGGCATACCCAAGCGGTTCGGCACGGGGCTTTGGTAGTCGGCGATACCGCTGATAGAGGTGTATTAAACAAGGTGTTTTCTCAGCACGCAATTGACTGCGTGATGCAATTTGCAGCCCATATCGAAGTGGGTGAGTCGGTTCAACTACCCATTAAATATTACCACAACAATACCGCGAACACCCTGGCTTTGCTGGCGACCATGAAGCAACATGGGGTTGACAAACTGATATTTTCATCCACGGCGGCTGTCTACGGTGAGCCTGCAGAAATTCCAATTCTGGAAGAAAATCCAACCCATCCCACCAGCCCCTATGGTCATAGCAAGCTTTTTGTGGAGCAAATATTACAAGACTGCCATAGGGCTCATGGGCTTAAATATGTTGCCTTGCGATACTTTAATGCAGCCGGGGCGGATGCAAGCGGAGAAATTGGTGAAGACCACAGCCCGGAAACGCATTTAATCCCTTTGACGCTGCAAGCTGGCCTGAGCGGTCGTATTATCAAAATTTTTGGCACAGACTGGCCTACAGCGGATGGCACCTGTTTACGGGACTATATCCATGTATCCGATCTGGCGGAAGCTCATGTTCTGTCGATCAAACATTTGTTAGATGGTGGAACTAGCGCCGTTTATAATCTCGGTTGCCAGCGTACTTATTCGGTCTGGGAAGTCCTCAAGGTTTGCCGTGCTGTTAGCGGACTCAACATCCAACATCAGGCGGTGGATCGACGGGCCGGTGACCCCGCTGTTTTGGCGGCATCATCGCAAAAAATTAAACAAGAACTGGGCTGGCAGCCGCGTTTTGAGGATTTGGAGGCGATCGTAGCCTCGGCCTGGCGATGGCATAGAACGCATCCCAAAGGTTATGGGGACGAACAATAGTTCAAAAAGAAAAAAGAGACAATCGGTATCGTTATTCTTGATATGATTATGCCCGGTATGGGCGCTAAAGAGGTTTACTCACGACTAAAAGAAAAGAATTCGAAAATCAAAGTTCTGCTTTCGAGCGGCTACAGCCTCAGAGGGCGGGCCGAGGAAATATTGGTACTAGGATGCAATGGCTTTATACAAAAGCCGTTCAGAATGGAGGAGTTGTCACAGAAGCTCCGGCAAATCCTGGATGACAAATAGCAGACAAATAGCAGACAAATCATTCTTTCGAGTGTACTGCAAACATCTAATAGGATCAAGCAAACGTCTATCAAACTAAGGTATAAAATTACCTGTTTAAAGGAGGTAGGGCATGGAGAATAAATACATCCTGAGTGCTTTTTGCAAAGATCGACCGGGCATTGTTGCTGCGATTACCAAGGTGCTCTATGAACTTGGCTGTAACCTGGAAGATTCGACCATGACGCAAATGCTGAACGAATTTGCAATCATTCTACTATTTACAAGTAGAGAACCCAATTTGAAAGACCAGCTTGAACAGGCGTGCAAACAGCTTGAAAGGGAAACGGGCATAACCGCCATTATTCGCCCTGTGAAAACTGAAGATGAGCAAAAGCTGGCCGGACACGTCAGCAGGACCATTAGCGTGACCGGTGTCGACCAGACCGGGATCGTTTATAAAGTTAGTAAATTCCTGGCGCATAACAATATCAACATTGAGAACCTGCAATCCCAAAGAACCATTTCACCTGAATCCGGGACGGTAATCTATTCTATGGAACTGGCGGTTCAAATTCCAGACCAACTCTCCTTGGAGGAACTTGAAAATGGGACCTCCCAAGTGGGGGAGGAATTAAATTTAGATATAACGATTACCTAAGCTTGACATAAGGCGTAGTATCCGCTATCAGGACGCGCATAAGGGATACCGTAATATGATTGCTGTTTGATATGACTCCCGAAGTTATACGGGGGCAAATCTATATACGGTACAACATTTCTATCTTTCACTTCTTTTACCGGGGAACTGGGACTTACATCAGACGGCAATGGCGGGCTTATCCTATAGGACAGGTGTGTTCCTGGTTCTTCTGGCTGGTTCACTTTGGTCAACCACGGGTCTTATGGTTCGATTGATCCATGAAGCCCAAGTCTGGCAGATTCTCTTCTACCGATCCGTGGCCATGACACCGGTTCTATTTATCGTTATACATTATCGTTCAAAAAATCATTTCCTTGATATACTTCGAAAAGCTGCAATCCCATCAACCTTGGGTGCCATCGGTCTGGTATTTGCATTTGCGGGTGGTATCTTGGCCCTGCAAACAACCACGGTGGCAAACGCCGTTTTTTTGTTCGCAACCGCACCCTTTTTTGTCGCCATTTTAGGCCGAATATTATTAGGCGAGCCGGTGCGCCGAGCCACTTGGATATCAATCGTATTTGCATTCCTGGGGATGTTGACCATGCTCTGGGATGGGCTGGCTTCCGGCAGGCTGATTGGTAACGTAGCCGCAGTTTTATCGGCCATCGGGTTTGCTGTCTTCACCATATGCCTACGCTGGGGAAAGCTGGAAGACATGTTGCCGGCCGTATTTTTGGGCGGTGTATTGACATTTTTTACGGCACTCATGATGTGCCGATTGCTAGATCAATCGCTGATCTTATCACCCTGGGATACCGGCGTGACCCTGTTTATGGGGGCGTTTCAGTTGGCTTTGGGTTTGGCCATTTACACCTTTGGCAGCAAAGTTGTGCTGGCGGCTGAGTTGACGCTGCTGAGCATGACAGAGGTGTTGCTGGGACCGATATGGGTGTGGGTATTTATGGGTGAATTGGCAGGCATCTGGACAGTAGTCGGGGGTGCGATCCTTTTGGCTTCAATTGCTGTGAATGCACTTAGCGGAATTCGGCGAATTCCACCAAAACTAACCTAAAAATTATATAAAGTTTAAAGAGGTAGTGTGATGAAGAAGTTTAGATTTCGGCAGGCAAAAGCCAACTTCAACTTTCGCAGGATTGTCCCCGACTATTTTTTTTTGACCATTGGTTCACTGTTGTTGGCAATAAATTTTGATATATTTCTTGCTCCGCACAAAATTGCGCCCGGCGGGGTGTCCGGTGCAGCCATTATCCTGCATGAGTTTATCGGCTGGCTACCGGGGATTACTATGCTGGTTTTAACTATCCCCACGCTGATTCTCGGATTTTATTATCTGGGGCGCTTTCGCTTTCTTGTAAGGGGCAGCTATGTAACCCTCATATACAGCCTGGGCGTGGATGTGATGGCCAAGTTTTTACCGCCTGGTATTTCCGATGATATAATGTTGAATGCCCTATTTGGCGGCGTATTGGGTGGGATTGGTATCGGTCTTATTTACCGGGGAGGTACATCGCCGGCTGGGACTTCGGTCATCAGCCGGATACTGAACCTGAAAACCGGCATCCCCAACAGCCAGGTTTATATGCTAATCGATGGTGCGATTATTTTAATTGCCGGGTTGGTTTTTGGTTGGGAAATGGCGCTGTATGCCTTTGTGACCCTATTTATGTGGGGATTGGTGGCCGATTTTGTACTGGAAGGACCGAGTGTGATACGCACGGCCTTGATCATCACCGATCAGCCTGAGATCATTTCCAAATCCATATTACAACGAATGCGCGTGGGTGTGACATCCTGGAGTGGAAAAGGCATGTTTTCAAATAAGGAACACGCAACCTTATTTTGTGCCATAAAAAGACCAGATGTAAAGAGATTGAAAACAATTGTTACTGAAGTTGATCCCAGCGCTTTTGTTGTCATCATGCAGGGGCATCAAGCGACGGGTGGCAAACTACGTTAAACCAAACGTTGCATAAACAACGCTGCGATTTACATTCATGTTACTTAAAAATTCTATTTGAATATGCGCCCAATTGATGCCATCATTTGGCTTGTATTTCAATAATTCGATGACCTCGTTATATTTCGTAGGAGGATAAACACCATGACAATCAAACTCATCGGTATCGGGGGCATGGGATTGATGTTGAGTCCCTCGGCAGAACATCTGAAACAGGGCAGCCCTGCACACTTTGTGCGGATTCACGATCGGGGAACCCAGGATGCAAGGCGAGATAATTGCAGACAGGCCTGGCAGGCTCATGGCGCCGAACTCGTGTATGACTTTGAGACTTTGGTGGGGGAGGGTGATTATGACGGCGTGGTCATCTGTGCCGGCAAAAACGGAGATGACGGTGATATTTTCCGAACGCTGGTGCCTTTAATGCAGCCGAAATTAAAAGTCCGGCCATTCATTTTGCATCTTTCCACTGTGAGTGCCGGATTCGCACAGCATGCGTCGGAGTTCACCCATGCAAATGGGATCGAATATGCGAACTATCCTTTGACTGGTGGACCCTTGGGCGCCGAGACGGCCAATATGTTGATTCTGGCCAGTGGCAGCAAATCCCTATATGAACGTTTGGAACCGACCCTACAGGTTATTGGCAAACCCAAATATTTCGGGGACAGCATCACGGCCGGTGCCGAGGTAAAACTCATCGGTCAGCTGATGGTATTCAATGGCCTGATGGGGATCTCATCGGCTGCCGCGCTGAAATCAGCCTGTTTCCAAGAAGATCTGCATGGATCAACCCAGGCAGAATTCTTCGATTTTCTCAACGGCGGTGCAGGCGGTACCCGCCAGTGGGATGTGGCACTGACCAAAGGCGTTCGCGATAATGTATGGGACCAGGGATTCATGATCCATCATGCAGCCGTGGATGCCATCTATGCGGCGGAGCTATGCCGGCAGCGTGGCCTGCCGTCGCTCGCCATCATTCCGATGGTGGCGACTGCTTTGTCATTTGCCTTCCTGCTCACTAAATACGAAGGATCGCCGTTAGCAACGCATGCCATCGTACGCGAAATGCTGGCGGCCCATGCAAAAGAACTGGACCAATTTATTAACCAGCGGATCGGCTACACCGATCCGGAATCCAGTATCCATAATTGCATCGCAGCCTTGCCTGCACGCGTTAAAGCGTTGGTGCTTCTCGATATCGATGCGAGCAGCTTTACCGTTCAATAGCATTGGGGTGGCGTATCACTATCAATTTGTTGTCCGCGGAAAACGCCATTTCAGGCAGATTATAGGATTTTTAAACCAATCAGGTTGCGCAATATCGTTACCAGGCGTAGGTGTTCCTTTTATGCCTTCAAAACAATAAATAGGCCATGCAAGATAGCCTCGGAACTCAGCAGCCGACAGGGCAATACGGAATTTCAGATTTGCAGGACCGCAACGCCCTGGCAATCTGCTGCAGTGTGATGTTGGCCTTTTACTTTTTATAAGCCGGTTTGATGCCTTTTAACATAGGATAGTGCTTGGTATTGAGAGTTTTTAATTCTGCATTTGCGGCCTCGGCAGTGGCGGCCAAGATAGCATCTGCAAGGCCAACACCATGTGACTTGCCATAATCCCGTTTGTAGAGTCCCCCAGCTTTTCCGATAGTAGCATCTACGGGAACAACACGAAAGAGAGATATAAAGTTCTGTAAGGCAGCTTGTTCCGCATCTCCTTTGACACCGGCAAACAACTCCGCAACCACAATTGATGATAAAATTATGCGAGCATTGTTTCTATTAACGAAGGCCACGGCCTTATTGAATCCGCGGAAAAAATCTACAAGAACATCAGTATCTAGAAGAATTAGCTTCGGCATAATTAAGTCCTATCCCAATCGGAACGTATTGATATAAAATCAGGGAGATCCGTTCGATCCTTCCAGATTCCAGCAGCATTATTAAGCACCTGTTTTCTATAATTCTTGCCAGCTTGATAAATTAGTCTATCTATAGCCTCTCGAATGAGCTCACTTTGCTTTTTTCCATGGGATTTAGCTAATGTAGCCAGTTCATTACGTTGCCGCTCTGTTAAATATATTTGTGTTCGTATCATGTTGCACCTCCATGTAATGTATACACCAGCATTATACATCATATGGTTGATATGTCAAGGCCAACGCCACAAATCACCAGCGGCAAAAAGCATAGCTAAGCGGCGCGTTTTGACGTCCGAGTGCATTTGCATTGTTAGGTCGTGACCATCGAGATTCAAAGCGAGCTACGCCCAGTTATCTGGGTGGCGGTCGTCCGAAAACAGCTGCTCTGCGCCTATATCTGCCCGGTACAGGGCTATTCCTACAGCTACGCTAGGAACACCCACAGCGGCGTAGAGCATCCCCAGCGCTGGTAAATGCATTCCAAGTCAAAGCTGATCCATCTGGCTCCCTCTCAGCCCAGTTCCATGGCTCATTCCAATCGCCAGTAATTTAATGGACGTCCCCATTCTTTCCATTCTTAAAAATACGTTTTATTTTATTGCCAACTAGGTTATGACCCTTTGCCATGGAATCCGTTCGCCGCAAACCCATGTACCGCTATCTAATCATGCTGACCATTGCCTCGGCTGTGGGATTACAAGCCTGGTTACTTCTGTTCAACAATTTTGCCGTGGAGGTTGCCGGCCTGCAAGGCAAGCATGTGGGTGTCATCCAGTCTGTTAGAGAAATCCCGGGCTTTTTGGCCTTGTTGGCAATATATGTTTTGCTGTTCATCAAGGAGCATCGACTTTCAGCTTTCTCTATTCTTATGCTGGGTTTGGGGCTGGGGATAACTGGTATGTTTCCCAGTTTTTACGGCCTCATGATTGTCACCCTGATTTCGAGCTTTGGGTTTCACTATTACGAAACCACCAACCAGTCGCTCACACTGCAATATTTCAATACTCAGGAGTCCCCTTGGGTTTTCGGCCGGCAGTACAGCATTGCCGCGGCCTCCAATATCGGTATCGGCTTGTTTATCTACCTGGTTTCATTTTTCCTCAATTATTCTCTGACCTACCTGATTGTCGGCCTTTTTGTGGTGGGCATTGCTGTCTGGGGGTTTTGCCAAAATCCGGTACAGACAGGCTTGACGCCCCAAAGAAAAAAAATGATCCTCAGAAAGAAGTACTGGCTGTTTTATTTTTTGACATTCATGGCAGGGGCCCGACGGCAGATATTCATGGCCTTTGCTGTGTTTCTGATGGTGAAACGCTTCGAATTTTCTATCCAAGAAGTGACCATTCTTTTTGTGGTCAACAACGTGATCAACTATTTTGTAGCCCCTTTGATCGCTACAAGCATTAATCACTTTGGAGAGCGCAAGGTGCTTTCAATGGAATATGCCAGTCTGATCGTTGTTTTCTTGGCCTATGCTTTTGTCGATAGCCGACTAATCGTGGCGCTTCTTTATATTCTCGATCATATTTTCTTCGGCTTCTCCATGGCCATCAGAACCTATTTTCAAAAGGTGGCCGATCCCAGGGACATTGCCCCCAGCATGGCCGTAGGCTTCACCATCAACCATATCGCTGCCGTGGTTCTGCCTGCATTGGGCGGTATTCTGTGGATGCTGGATTACCGCATCCCATTTATCGCCGGTGCCTGCATGAGCGCCGTCTCGCTATCAGCAGTCCAATTGATCAGGATAAAACAATCAACTTGATACATATTGGGGGAATTTTGCAATGAACGCTTGTCGAAAAACCGGTTTCATCCTCATCACGGCGGGCTTCACCAGAAATCCCGCGTGATATCGGATGAGCTGAGAAGGCGGGATATAAAGCCCTAGTCCAAAGTAGCGAAGCACATAAACACATTTCAGGACAGCTTTTGTCTGTCATTTGCCGATAACAACCGGATTAATCTGCTGTTAATGCAGCCCACAAATTGTTCAGAGACTGGCAGCTTCTGGAATGTTTTTGTTTTTTGATTGACGTTGGAGCTGAAAGGCGAAACGGTTCACCCTGCCGGTATCAAGAGGTGCACCGTCATCATAGAAAAAATAAAACGGAATTTTACGGTGATGCCGCAGAATGCTTTCCTCGATAAGAGAATTGTCACACCCCCAACAACTGGTCATAAGGACACCATCATATGCTCCAGTTTCCCAGTGATGTAGAACACTTCCAATGACCTGGCCTACGCCACCCAAAGTGTTGGGATCGAAGATGTCACGGGACCGTTTCAGTACAGCCGGCAAATCTGGTTGGGGTAACCAGGGGTGCAGTTTGCGGGCCGTTTTGTAAAGACTTTTCCGGATCATCAGCATGACCTTTAGGTAAGAATTCTGCTGTCGTTTTGTGGATCTGCGGCCAAAAATCAATTGAGGGTGCAATCGGGCTAAAAATTCTAAAAAATCACACAGCGGTTCGGCCACGGAGCGGACTTTTTGCTCACTTAACCTGTCAAAAAGCCCACAATTGGCCACATCGTTGCCTTTGGCCATAGGATCGCCAGAAACAAAGATTTCCCTGTAATCGGACACATCCCCGGCTTTAACCTCCATGTGGTGATACGCCTGGGCCGCTTTTATGATGATCTTTCTGAGCCGCACCCAGTGATACCCTTTTTGGGCCATATTCATAAAACCAGCCACGGAGGACCGTTCAACAAGCTCTACAATGGCCTTGGCATATCGCTGGTATACTTCCCTAGCTTTGCCTGATTTAGATTCTACGGCTTGATGGTATAGAAAAAATTGACGCAAAATATCCATGCCGGTAAGTCCCGCAACCAGCCGGGCCGCCATACCGGGACCCCCGGCGATCATAATGGAAGCTACGGAGATTTGGTCATGCAAGCCCATTCTATTAACCGATAACCGGTCTTTTATCCCGTACATTCCAGCCCGGCAAATCTGCCCGGACAGTTGCATTAGCCGGATATGCTTGGGCGCATCCTGCCCACTTACAGCCATTTCATTCTGTACAGATTTCAAATACTCCCGAAAGGCCCCCCATATCAGCTGGTAGGACATGCATTCCTTTCCAGAGCAATCCGATTTCCCAAGGTGATAGTTTTCGGTTGAAACAGGCGGGGCCGAGACTGCGTCATACCCATATGAACGGTACACTGCGGCCAATAGGTCCCCCAAGTAATCCAGGCTGCTGAAAAACACATAGCGGATTTCTTTATCAAGATATTTCCCCCTGTACACACCAGATTCCACATACGATACAACCCGATCGGGATTGGCCGGTTTGGTCGTTTCATCTTGGTCCAAATATTGTTTCACAGACTGTAGGAATGCCTGAATTCGTGTAACAAATCCGGCGGTGCCGCCGTGGCCATCGCTTTCCAGAATCGTATGCGGATATCCTTCCAGCAAGGAATGAAAAACTTGTTCGGTAAAAGATGCCGGCCCACAACCGAATGAGGCCAGCATCAGGGGAAAGGCGTTCTGGTTTTTTTTTGCTGAGAGGGCCGCCCGCAGATATCGGTTGGCATCCCCCCAGTAAACTCGCTTCATTTCAGGAGTATCTTCGGAAACAGAAAAACAGTCCATGGGTATCGCCATGGCGCCATTCTGTCGAAGTATCTCCGGGATTTTAGAATTTGCGGCCTTGTCGTGGATCACGTGCTGCGAGCCACAGACCACTACAATGGGGATTTTGTTGTTGACGGCATAATTGATGGCCCGCTGGCCAATTTTACCTAAGGCCGCTTCGAAGGTTTTTTGGGCTTTAGCTCCTCTTTCCACCGCAGGCGTCACTTTAGAAACGTCCGCACCCAGTGCATTCGCCAATATGGTGAAACTCTCAATTACACCCGGTTCAGTGAGCCCGTTTTCCAGGTAGAGCCTCGGATGGATCACAGAGATTTCTTTTCCGCGGTTTTTCAACGATTGTTCAATTACTTCCGGCATAGCTTGCTCGGTGACACAGGCAATACCGCCCGGCCCTTCTCTGTCGGAAAAATTCATGATTTTTGGAAAGAAAAGGTGAGTATGGTCTGTATCGCAGATGGAGTGAGCAATTTTAACGGGACCACAGGAATCAAAACTGTTACACAAATGTTCGCCCCGGGCCAGAGATTTTTGGTTTGACTGCAACACTTTCACCGAAAATCCAAGTTCGTGCACTACGGTTGATAAAAGCGGTAAGAATCCGCCAACTGGACCTGTTATGGGAATGGCCACTGTCGACTGGTGTTTACTATCTTCATCTAACCACTCGTAGGCTGCTAAGAGTTCGGCCCGCTCTTCAAAGGGATTAGGCGCCTCTTTATCCAGTTTCGGCATGACCGCGGAAGCAACTTCATATTTTGGGCAGGCCCCACCCGAAGTGGCTTTCTTGGTGATATCGCCAAACCTTATGGTTGTGCGTTCGATGGGACACATGGTCCGGCAGGTTGAATCCTTGCAGGTAAACTCGGAACGTTCAACTATATCTGCGGTTAGAAAGTCATCTAGGCTCAACGCGGGCATCGCCAGCAGTATTTCTTTTCCGATCTGTTCAAGAGTACACAGGCCGATACCCCAAGCCCCCATTGCGCCAGGATTTGGCGGTACAATGATGTCACGCCCCGTTATTGAAGCTAGGGTCCATGCCAGGCACTCATTGGACGCGGGCTTCCCCTGGAAAAAAATCTTACTGCCCAGCTGGCGCTGCCCCATCACCCGATTTAAATAATTGTAAATTACTGAATACTGAAATCCCGCAAAAATGTCTCCCACGGAAAATCCTTCTTTGAGTGCATCTGCACCGGCTTCAGAAATGTAGACCGTACACATTTGTCCCAGATCCGGTGGTCTTTCGGCAGCAGCCGCCATCTTTGCAAATTGGGTGATATCATCAACATCGTAACAGTTGGCCTGTTCTTCCAGAAAAGAACCAGTGCCGGCGCTACATGCTTTGTTCATATCGCTTTCCGTAATCCGGCCAGCGTTGACCCGGATATACTTGGCATCTTGACCACCGATTTCGATGATTGACATATCCTTCCCGTTTTCCGGATCACAGGATATGGCCGCAGTGGCATGTGCAACGATTTCATTTAACACACAAATTCTTTTTAAGTTGCTGTTATGATGATGAAACACTGTCCGCGCCAGGATAGCAACGGCCTCGCGTCCCGAACCGGTGAGGCCGACAGCCCGGACATCCGGACGGCCGGTTTTCAGAATGGCAGCCACCAGACGCCTGGCGGCGTCAACCGGATTGCCTCGGGTGCGATCATACACGTCCATCAGTGGCTCTGCTGTGTCGATGGATGTCAATACGGCCTTGGCGCCTGTGGACCCCAGGTCTAACCCCAGGACTACCGGCTGAGATTCCCAGTCAGTTGCTGTGGCATATTCCGGCATCACCGTCACGCTGTCTGAAAATTTTGAGGCCGAAGGTAGCACTGTAAATCGCTTTGCCTGTATATTAATTAACATTTCGGGATCATTGGGAAGATTCAACGCCGCGTTGGCCGCAATGCGGGCAGCCGCGCTACGTGCCGCACCTTCTGCTTCCAATGTGAGGCGGTTTCCAGGAAGTACAATCTCTCTGTCGACAAGAGCAGAAAAAGCGTCTACAAAGGATTGTACGCGGGTTAACCCGCCGATTAGGTGTACAGGCCCGTTGGTGCTGTTTCGGGCCAGGAGCCCAACGGTATTACCGGCTACAGAACTGAAAAAACCTTTAAATAATTCGCTGGCTGATTTTCCCTGATTGGCGTAGTGGGTCAACTCGCTTTTCGCGAAAACCGAACACCGTGCGGTAATGGGAATGCCCTTCTCGGCGGACATGGCCATTTCATCAGCGGTTTCAATCCCCACTCCGAATCTGTTCGCCATTTTTAAAATGTTTTCTCCGGCGCCTGATGAACACTTGTCGTTTTCAAGAAATTGATAAAAAAACTGTGGCATATACTGGCGATCATCGGTATGCGGCCCGCAAGAGCCGTCTGCCGGAATACGGGCCAGCACGCTATATCCCCTGGCACCCACGCTAACAAGGTTCATCTCTGCCGGTGCGGTGGCATCCGCATCCAGGACTGCTTCCTGACAGGCGTCATCCGGAAATACCATTACCGGAGCCAACAATTCCCCAGAGTATAGCCCGGTGGCACCCAGTGCAGCACAATCGGCTACGTTATTGTGCTGGTACCATTCTTTAAACATCCCGAAGGGATTTCCCTCATGGAGAATATATGACGCCTTTTCCACCTCAATTTCGTACTCATGATTGATTTTCACGATAACAAAACCGGCAGAGGCTTTGCCTAGATCACACCCTGCTACGCGTACTGCCATAGACGTCTCCTTGATTCATTCCGGGCTGTTCATTGACCCGAACATGCCTTGTTTCAAATGCAAATAAAAGAGGCGTATATGACTAATTTGATGTCAAATACGCCATTATTGCAACTTTGATCCCGCTTTCGATGCACCGAATCATCTATAAGGCGGAGCTAGTCTTCGGTACTTAATCGAAAGAATTTTTATTTTGGAATTATAATAACACTACAGCGCAATTTAATTGTAGACATAAAGGTTAAAAGTGTGTATGGTGC
>CAZWEO010000011.1:0-71526 GCA_964633115.1 uncultured Desulfobacterales bacterium | reverse complement strand
GGAATGCATCGATAGAAGAACTTAAGCTGGTTTCCCGGGTTGGTTCTAGTGAAACTGCAGCACGATGTACTGCCATTCAAATGCTATTGAAGCGTCTCATTCCGACTCGGCTATGTATCAAGCCTTTTTAGATGAAGCTAATAAATCGGTTACTTTTCAAAGAACAACTCATAGAGCGTTTGGATCAAGCTATTTTGGACGTTATCAATAACCCAAAAAAGACTCAAAGAACTGCCGATTTCGGAACGTTATTCTGACAAACGCTCTAAGTATCGCCATTTTCGAGTTGCGATGCAAGAACCAGGTTATCCCGATGCACAATTTCATTATCATGTCGGTATCCGAGAATCGCCTCGATTTCACTGCTTTTAGCGCCCATAATTCTTTGTAGATCGCCTGAATTGTAGTTAACCATGCCAAGGGCGATCATTTGCTTATCGCTGTTTTGGATAACCACCGAATCTCCGACACTGAATTTATCCTGAATCCCAATAATTCCCGAAGGTAGCAAGCTTTTGCCATTCTGGGTCAAGGCATTTTGGGCCCCGGCATCGATGGTGATGGTACCCTTGGTCTTTTTTGTGAAAGCGATCCATTGTTTGCGGCTGTTCAGGGCGCTGACTTCCGGTAAGAAAAAAGTACCGCAAGGTTTGCCGGCAAAAATATCCTTTAATATATTCGGCTTGAGGCCGTTGGCGATAATACAGGCGATCCCGCCCATGCCAATGGTTTTGACGGCTGCCAATTTGCTGGCCATACCACCGGTTCCCAGGAAACCAGGAATAGCGTTGGCTGCTTGGGTTAGGCGCCGGTCAACCTTTTCAACCAGGGGGATGAGTTGTGCGTCTGAATGCTTTCTGGGATCCTTATCAAAAAGGCCATCGATATTGGTAAGATTGACCAATAGATGGGATTCCGTCAAGTTGACCACCAAAGCACTGAGATTATCGTTGTCGCCAAATTTGATTTCATCCGTACCCACTGTGTCGTTTTCGTTGATGATGGGAATGATGCCCCAGGATAAAAGTGTCCGCAATGTGTTTCTGGCATTCAGAAATCGACGGCGGTGGGTCAGGTCATCACGGGTGAGTAGAATCTGGGCCGCTTTGGCACCAAGTCTGGAAAAGGCCTCTTCATAGGCCATAATCAGGTTGCTTTGGCCCATGGCTGCCAAAGCCTGCATTTGGGATACCGATACCGGCCGTTTGGATAGGCCGGCTTTTTTTAGACCGGCAGCGATGGCTCCGGAGGAAACCAGAATAATCTCGAAGCCCTTTTTGCGCAGTCGACAGATTTCAGTGGTCAGATCATCGATGATATTTAGGTTCAATCCGTTTTTGCGGGTAAGAACACCACTACCGATTTTTATAACCACTCGTTTTACTTGCTTTAAGTAGGATTTGCGGTTCTGGTTCACAGATGCTCCTTATGCATAGGCTGATGCAGGAAGGGTTTGGCCTGCGGACCACTGTAATCGGCGACCACGTGGCCGTTGCCGATTAGTTGCCATTTATAGATCATCAAGCCTTCCAAACCTACAGGGCCGCGCGCATGAATTTTATTAGTGCTGATACCTACTTCTGCGCCCAAACCAAAACGGAAGCCATCGCTGAACCGGCTACTGCAATTCACCATCACATCTCCTGTATCCACCCGCAGCATAAACTCACGGGCCCTATTTTGATCCGCGCTGACAATCACGTCGGTATGTCCGGATCCGTAATGGTTGATGTGATCGATGGCCTGGTCCAGGGAGTCGACAACTTTGACTGCAATAATCAGATCCAGGTACTCGGTTTGCCAGTCCAATTCTGATGCCGGGATAACATCGATAATATCCTTCGTGCGGCTGCAGCCGCGAATCTCGACCCCCTGAGAAAGTAGGTTTGATTGGATAGCGGGTAAAAATACCTCAGCCACATCGGTGTGCACTAGCAAGGTTTCAGCAGCATTGCAAACAGCAACATACTGGCACTTACTGTCGATGGTAATCCTTCGGGCCATATTTAAGTCGGCGTCTTTATCCACATATACATGACAAATACCATCGGCATGCCCCAAAACGGGTATACGGGTGTGGTCCATGATGTGCTTTACAAAGGCATTACTGCCACGCGGTATGATCAGGTCCACGTGTTCATCCAGACCCAGCAACTCCTGAACATCGGCGCGGGTTTCCATAAGTCCCAACCAGTTATCGGGAATCCCTGAGAACCGAGCGGCTTCAGTAATGATATCAGCAAGTATTTTGTTGGTATGCGTGGCTTCCACGCCACCCTTTAAAAGGACGGTATTGCCGCTTTTCAAACAAAGCGATGCGATTTGCACCAAGGCATCTGGTCTGGATTCAAAAATGACACCAATCACACCAATGGGGCAACTGACCTGATATAATTCGAGCCCCTGATCCAATTGGGTTGCCGCTAATGTTCGGCCGACTGGATCTGGCAAGAGGTGCAGGCTTTCCAAGCCGCTGCAGGCCTCCTGCAATTTAGCAGCATCAAAATTCAAACGCTTTAACAGCGGGGCTGCCAGCGCGTCGCCACGGGCGTTGTCAAGATCGGTCTGATTGGCCGCCATAATTTGGCTTTCATTATCACCTAGGGCCAAAACGATTTGCGAAAGTGCCTGGTTGCGCACGGCAGTATCGGTTGCCGCAAGCAGGGGGCTGGCTTTTTTGGCTAATAGAGCCATCTGTTGGATGTTCATACCTGAATCCTGCTTTAAATTTGATGTTTAGGAGTGTGATTTCGCAATCTGGGCAAACCGGTTGAGGATTTGTCGGCTATTAGGTGTCTCCGTTATCATCTGATCAATGGTTTTGGGATCATATCCATGGGCGATAAGCTGTTGGGAAAATTCAGAGACGTAAGCCTGCATGATGTCTGCATCAAATTCCGGATGAAACTGGAGCCCCCATGCGGATCGGCCGATGGCAAAAGCATGATGGGCTTCGGCCTGGTTGTAAGCCAGAACGACAGCATCGGGCGGTAGGGTCAGAGCAGATTGGGCATGACTCACATGCGCTTTGAAGGTTCCGTTCAGACCACTAAAAAGCGGATCATCGTCGGCAAACTCGGTTAGTTTTAGTTCGACGGTCCCCATTTCAATCGCTACAGGACTATTACCCACCGTACCCCCCAAAGCCAGCGCCATGAGTTGATGACCATAGCAGATGCCCAGCAGGGGGATTTCAGCATCAATAACATCGGGTATCCAGGCTGTCACCTTTTTACTCCAGGGTTCCATATCGGTGACGAAAGCATGCGAACCAGATATGACCACACCAGCATAAGATTCGGGCCGAGGTAGTTTTTCACCGGTGTAGGGTGCTATTACAGCCACTGACATGGCTTGTTCTTTGATAGGGGTTGCGATCCAATCGTCAAACTCACCTCGGCGGCGTGCCAGGCGCGAAATCGTGGGACCCATTTTGAGAATTAAGATATTTTTCATGAGACGGTCAATACTTATAATTGCTTTTAGTTTTCGTTGACACCTTGTGAGTAAATAAGACAGTATGTATAGGATTCAAGGATTCAAAAATATCAGACTATTAGGCTGAAGACTGTTAGGCTGATAGGTGCGAATAGCCAAACAGCCTGGCTCGGCGAAACGGATTTTAGGGTTAATATTTGTTTAACATTTTTATTAGTCCGTCATAAGTAATTATGGTTCATTATCAGCCGAACGCCAAGCCGTCCGCGCCCGAATTAATTCCTTTCCGTCTGTCTCCCTGAGAGCAAATGCCCCTTCAATCCCGGAAGGCCAGGTATGTATCTGGATGGTATCGCCCCATTGGGGGTAATCGAACATCTTAAGGATGATTCTAGAGAGTACCCAGGTGTAATTGTTGGCTTGCAGTTGAGATACGGCCACCCCCAATTTCAATGCGTGGCGACTGGCTGCATCCTGAAGCAAATTAAATATCGAAGGTACCGATAAGCGACCACCCGCGTCCACCTCATAAGATCGAATCGTATAGGAGCGGCATAAAGTATTATCTTCGATGTTATATACTTCTTCGGACATATTTATTCCAAATCAATTGTCTTAAATTTAAATAATCAAAGCAAACAAGCAGGCATCATGCTTAAAGCGCGTGTTTGGAACATTTGAGCATTTGTATTTATATTTGTTTCCTTATTCGTTCTATCGGTGTTTGCTTCTTATCCAATTGTTTGGTTGGTCGTCAAACAAATTGTTTGAAGGGAGTGATAACCAAGAATTTTGAAAAGAATTCTTTGCTGTTACTAACCGCTATCTGCTATATAGAGCATAGTATTTTTAATTTGAATTCCCAGCTGCGACCCGACTGAGCTATTCGAAGTCTTGCAGTGTGGGATGAATTCAAATTTTAGATTAAGATTCATTTATTTGTGAAAAAGTAATACCGGAATCCGACGTATAGGAACTGACAAAGCCTTTCACCCAGGGGCGAAAGGGTCGTGTTTCATAAAATCGTGGAACACGATTTTATTTACACTCAAAATGCCATATTCCAATAAGATGCAGCAACCAGTGCTCTCATCTAAGGCCTCTCCGCAAACCACAGGCAGATTAGGTACCTTTGCCGGTGTCTTTACACCCAGTGTATTGACCATATTGGGAATTATCCTTTTTCTACGTTTGGGATATGTCGTGGGTAACGCCGGTTTGGCGCGCACCCTGATTATATTAGCTCTGGCCAATGGGATATCGGTTTTAACCAGTATTTCGCTTTCGGCCATCGCCACCAATATCAAAGTCAAGGGCGGTGGTGACTATTACCTCATATCACGCACACTGGGTCCAGAGTTCGGCGGCGCTTTGGGTGTTGTCTTATTTCTAGCACAGTCGGTTTCCATTGGATTTTACTGCATTGGCTTTGGCGAAGTTCTGGCCCGTCTTTGGCCGGTTTCGTTTTTTGGGTTCCATTGGCCCCAAGTTGTAGCCATGATCGCCGTGGCCTGTCTCTTTATTTTGGCCTGGCTCGGGGCTGACTGGGCAACCCGATTTCAATATGTGGTCATGGTGATATTGACAGCTGCCCTTATCTCTTTTTTTGTGGGCGGTGTTGTGCAATGGGATCCAGCCAAACTGAGTATGAATTGGCGCGCGCCTGCGGATGGCCCCGGTTTTTGGATTCTGTTTGCTATTTTTTTTCCAGCCGTAACTGGATTTACCCAGGGAATCAGTATGTCCGGCGACCTCAAAGATGCCGGCAGGAGCCTACCGCTAGGAACCTTTATGGCGGTGGGTGTGTCAATCGGGGTCTATTTTGTAGCGGCCGTCCTTTTTTCGGCAGCATTACCTCAAACGATCTTGCGTAGCGATTACAGCGCCATGGGAACCGTGGCAATATTTGGTGTTCTCATCACAGCCGGTGTTATTTCAGCAACGCTTTCATCAGCCATGGCGTCCTTTTTAGGGGCGCCACGCATCTTGCAGTCCTTGGCAGCGGATCGAATTTTTTCTTTCTTACTTCCTTTTGCCAAGGGGTTTGGGGAAAGCAACAATCCACGTCGGGGTGTGCTGCTGTCCGCGGGCATCGCTCTGGTTACCATCGGGCTTGGCAATCTCAATGTGATCGCGCCGATTGTTTCCATGTTCTTTTTGATTTCCTATGGCTTGTTGAATTATGCGACCTATTATGAAACCCGTGCGGCCAGCCCGTTTTTCCGGCCCCGATTCAAATGGTATGATGGACGCCTGAGTTTGCTGGGTAGCCTGGCTTGCCTGGGGGTCATGCTGGCCATCGATATACCCGCAGGGCTGGTGGCAACTGCAGTTCTTTTTTCACTCTATCAGTACCTGCGGCGGACATCGGGACCTGCACGCTGGGCCGACGGAAAGCGTTCTTATCATCTGCAGCAGGTCAGGGATCACCTCCTGGTGGCGGCCTCGGAACCTGAGCATCCCAGAGACTGGCGGCCGCAGTTACTTTTATTTTCCGATCGTTCGGACAAAAGAGAGCCTTTGTTAAAATTGGCTTCCTGGATAACCGGTAACACAGGTCTGATTACCGTGGTCCAAGTTATTGAAGAAAGTGGTGCCAAGGCTATCAAGCTCCAAATGGAGGCCCAAGAAACACTGCAAAAAGAGATGGCCACCTATGATTTGGGTGTTTTCCCATTGGTCGTGACGTCCAAGAATTTTGAGTTGGGACTCGATATGTTGGTACAGGCGGCCGGTATCGGACCGCTTCAGACCAATACCATATTGTTTGGTTGGCTTTCCGGAGAATCCAACAAAAGACCTCACATCCGCAAGATACTCTATGATAGGCGTTTGAAACGGGTTTTCAAACAGGGACGTAATATTGTGATCCTCGATGCCAAGGAAAACCATTGGCAAGCGATGCTGGCAACACCGGAGTCTGAGCGCCGCATTGATGTTTGGTGGTGGGATGATGCCACCGGACGTCTGATGCTACTCTTGGCGCACTTAATATCCCAGTCTGAAGAGTGGAATGATGCCCGTATCCGGGTGCTCAGTGCCCAAAAGGAGGCCTCGGCAGACATGCCATCGGAAAGCCTGGAGAGTTTTTTGGATGATGTTCGCATTACGGCCGAACCGCTTGAGTTAGAATCGGTTGATGCTGAAGCGGTTGTACAGCATTCTCAGGATGCATCCCTGGTATTGGTGCCGTTTCAAATCAAGGCAGATCGCGCTTTGGGTCCGTTTGACCAACCGGTCATGAATCTTATCGAGCGGTTGCCATCCGTGGCCCTGGTATTGGCTGCTGAGGATATCGACTTGGGAGCGGAACCCGAAGACGGGAAGGCCGGTGAAATGGCCTCGCTGATGGATCAAGTGACCGATGCGCAGAAAAAGGCAAAAAAGGCGGAACGCGAGGCGGAGAAGGCTTCGCACACACTTGATGAGAAACTGGATCGGCTATCCGAAGCCCAAGATGTGGATACGGATGTTGAGGAAATTCAGAAGATACAAAGCAATGTGAACGAGGCCGAACTTGAAGCCAAGAAATCTTCCCGCAAGGCAGCCAAGGCCATGGTAAAAGCGCAGCAGGCCGCTCAGGAAGCAGTTGATGCCGGGGTTAAGCTCTCCGACAAACAAGCCGAGGAAATTACTTCTGCGGATAATCCAGAAGAGAAAGTACCCAAACTGCCATAACCTCATAGTTGCAAGGTTGAGGATAATCTATATATTTCTTTGGACATTTGGGTTCGCGGGCATCGGTAACAATGCTTGACACGATTGAGGCCCATCATTACCTTAAATTTAATTCATTCCGCGCTTTAGCGCGGAATGAATTAAATATATAAAATCGTGGAACACGATTTTATTGGGGGACCCATTCATGCGTATTCTGATACACTATATTTTTGCCGTTGTGGTGCTGACCATATATGGGGGGCAGGTCTGACCGTTTATGGCTGCCATGCCCCCCGTGCAGCTGGGGGCAATAATGCTGGTATCCTATGGCGTGGCATTTGCAGCCAGGGGGCCATTGGTAAAACGGTATGTCCTGCAGGCGGCTGAAGCCGATCAGCCCAAGCGTCAGTTTTTTCTTGATCTGGCCGTTAGCCTAATGGCCGGTGTTTTGGCCAGTTTGTATAACATGGTTTTTCTGGCATTCCCTATCACCAGCACACTGTCTTTGTTGGTCGGTTGTGTCATGGCCGGATTTTTTTTAGCCTTGGATACAGCGCTTGAAAAAGAGCGGCATATCATCGCCGAAGCGGTCGCTGAAAGTAAACGCCAGCACCCACCCAAACAGCTTTATTCCATGACGCGCAAATTTTTCTTGGCCGCTCTGACTTCAGTGTTGTTTTTTTCCATCGTCCTAATCCTGGTTTTTTCGCGCGATATTGTCTGGCTTTCCAATCTTGATACAACCACCACCTCTTTGGTATCGGCCCAGATGTCGGTTGCCTATGAAGTCTTTTTTATCATGCTGGTGATGCTGATCCTGATTGTTAACTTGATTGTGTCTTACTCCAAAAATCTAAAGCTGCTTTTTGCCAACGAAACCAGCGTGCTGGAACGGGTTAGTCAGGGTGATCTAACTGGTACCGTACCCATTGCAACCAATGATGAATTCGGTCTCATCGCTGGGCACACCAACAGCATGATCGATGGCCTTCGGCACCGCATGCAGTTGATCAATGAGCTCAAGCTGGCTGAGGAAATTCAGCAGAATCTACTGCCCAAGAATCCGCCCACCCGTACAGGTATGGATGTTTCCGGTATCAGTCTGTATTGCGACGAAATTGGTGGTGACTACTATGATTTCCTGGAGCTACCTGATCAAAAACTCGGGATTGTGGTGGGCGATGCCTCTGGGCATGGTATTGGTTCTGCCATGCACATGACCGCTGCCCGCGCGTTTGTACATCTGAGTGCCAGAGAATATCATGGCCCTGCGCAGCTACTTACAGAGGTCAATCGCTATATTACCCGCGACAGCGACGCCACCAGCCGATTTTTAAGCATGTTTTTTTTGGAGGTCGATGAACAAAATCGAACGCTCAGTTGGGTACGCGCCGGTCATGATCCCGCACTTCTCTTTGATCCGACCCAGGGTGAATTTGAGGAACTCAATGGCGAGGGCATGGCGCTAGGCGTTGTCGATGATTATGCTTTTCAAATGTACACACGCGAAGGATGGGCTCCTGGGAGTGTTGTGGTGGTGGAGACCGATGGTATCCATGAGACCCGTAACAATCAAAATGAAATGTTCGGACACGATCGACTGCGACAGATCATTCGGGAAAATCATAGCGCGACGATAGATGAAATTCAAAACAAGGTTTTGGCCGAATTGCAGTCCTTCAGAGGCAAGCTGCCCCAAGAAGATGATGTTACATTAGTTGTGGTCAAGCTGCTCTAGAAGCATCCTCAAAAAAGTCTTTTGGCTAATCCGCCAGAGGCGGATAAATATCATTTGTTGGGCTTGAACCAAAATCCAAATTTTGAGAACGTTTCTATTCAAAGATAATATAAATATTGATAAAAATTCTGACACGAATAGAATCATAGATATCTGGAAGAGCTAAAAAGTCTGAGTTAGCAATAGGCTATGTGATTATTAGGGCCAACAGCCTAAACAGCTTCAGTCTGAAAGCCCGATGGAACTCCCATATTTAAGTTGTACCTATAAAATAGCAGGTGAAACCTATGCCCAAGGCTGATATTCCCGTCGTCAAGAGATCCCTGTTCTCCTGGATATTTCCTAGCAACGTCAAACTCCAGGTAACACTATTGTTGATAATCGGCACCATGGTTTTTGCCCGGGTGCTGCCCCTGATGATGCAAAGACGTATCGTAAATGAAGCCATCAATCTGGGAGATGTCGATTTATTGGTGTTCTTTTGCGGAATCTATCTTTTAGCGGTGATCGCCGCTAGCTCTCTAAAATATCTGACCAACGTGATTCAGACCTTAATTGCGGAACGTACAACCGCGCGGATGCGCAAAGCGCTGTATGCCCATATTTTAAACCTGCCCATGGGTTTTTTCCGCAAAACCCAAGCGGGCACGATTGTCAATGCACTGGTCACCGAGTTGACCCTACCGGGCAACTTTGTGGGTCTTTCAATTGCGGCCCCATTGACCAACCTGCTGACCTTGCTGGCATTTGCCGTCTATCTGTTTTATCTCAACTGGCTGCTGGCGCTCATATCTCTCAGCATCTATCCCATTGTGGCTTTTGTACTGCCCTTGCTGCAACGGCGCGTAAACAAAGCCAACAAGAAACGCGTAGATGCCGCCCGCAAGTATTCATCCCGAATTACTGAATCGGCATCCGGTGTTCATGAAATACAAGGTCACGGCGCCCACGCCATTGAAAATCGAAAATATGATAACCTGGTCGACCGTTTATATAAAAGACGTATTGTTTGGAATCTTTATCGCTATGCAGTTAAGTCCTTGAACGGCTTTTTCACCAGCCTGGGCCCTTTTTTGGTGTTTCTCCTGGGCGGTTGGTTGGCCATCAACGGGCGTTTGGAACTGGGATCCTTGGTGGTTTTCATTTCGGCCCAAGAGAAGTTGTTCGATCCCTGGAAGGAAATGATTGAATTTTATCAGGTCTATCAGAATGGATCTGTTATCTATCGGCGCACCATGGGATACTTTGATGTGGAACCGGATTTTGCTCTGGAACCCAAAGAGCGCGAACCCATGGAACTGGACGGCAGTATCGAAGCCAATAATTTATCTTTTTTGACCGATAGTGGTATCCAGTTGTTGGATAACATCAATATAAACTTGGCACCGGGTGAACATATGGCCCTGGTGGGATTTTCAGGTAGCGGTAAAAGTACGCTGGCGGCCTGTATCGGCCAGCTATATAAACATTCCAGCGGAAAGATTCAAATCGGGGACCAGAATATTGATAATCTGACCAAGCAGGATATCGTCAATAATGTCGGTATGGTCGCCCAATCACCTTTTATTTTCAACGGCACAATCCAAGAAAATATCTTGTACTCCTGTGAAGCCAGATTGGGAGAGCGAATTGAACCCAATCCGGAGAATTTGCCCAGTTTGGATGACATTATTGCAATCTTGCACCAAACGGGTATTTTTGTGGACGTGCTCCGTTTTGGACTAAACACCGTGCTGATCCATGGTGAGAATCAGGACTTAGCCGATACACTCATACGGGTTCGTGAAAACTTCCAGCGCAATTTTGGGCAGGAACTAGCTGATTATGTAGAATTTTTTAACCAGGATCGCTATCTGTATCATTCAAACATCGCTGAGAATTTGACTTTTGGCACGCCCAATAAAGATTCATTTGCAGCGGATAACCTGTGCCGCAACACTTATTTCCTCAAATTTTTAGATGAAGCCGATTTAACCCGCCCCTTGCTGACGCTTTCGGTCGATTTGGTAAAGCAATCTGTCGAGATCTTAAGGGAGCTGCCTCAAGATGCCATATTTTTCGAACAGAGCCCCATCCAGCCCTCGGAATTGGAGGATTTTATCCAATTGGTGGACTCCCTGAAGGCTAAAAGGCTGCATGATTTTTCAGCCCAAAATCGGGAACAGCTCCTGGATGTGGCCTTACGTTTTACGCCCGGCACCCATAAAATGGTATCCATGCCGCAGATGTTGGAAGACCTCATTTTAGAAGGTCGCGCTCTCTTTCGAAAACGTATTAGCGAAGACGATCCTGAAGCCTACACCTTCTACCAGATGTCCGCATACATGTATTCACAAACAATCCTGAGCAACATTTTCTTTGGAAAAATTACAACGGGCCATGCCCAGGCACAAGAACGCATCAACCAGAGTATCATTCAGCTTTTAGTTGAAGAGGATCTTTTGGAGCAGATTGTCGAAATCGGCCTGCAATATAATGTGGGCAGTAAAGGTGATAATCTTTCTGGCGGTCAGCGCCAGAAACTGGCTATCGCCAGGGCATTTCTTAAAAAGCCCCGAATCTTAATCATGGATGAGGCCACTTCAGCGCTGGACAATCGATCGCAAGCTAGAATTCTGAATCTTTTGGAAACACGCTGGAAGAAAAAAAGTACCCTGATTTCAGTGGTCCATCGTTTGGATACCATTCAGAACTTCGATAAGGTCGCTGTTATGAAATCCGGAAAGATTCTTGAGATGGATACCTATGACAACCTGATGGCTCGGAAAGGAATGCTTTATGAACTCGTTGGAAACAAATAATACGTCAGCAACCAGTGAGCTTGATCAGAATCTGGAATTGTTAAGGCAAACCTATCTCTTCGCGGTTGTGCCCCTGGAATCGCTAAAGGTATTCGCCTATCTATGTGCTCGTGAAAAGTTCAAGCAGGGAGAGTACCTCATTCGCCAGGGAGAAGATGATGGTCAGGCTTTTTATGTCATCGAGGGTCAGGCCAAGCTTGAACGCGAGGAGGGAGGCAGTGTCCAATCGGTGCGTGAAATTGAGGCCGGAGAATTTATCGGCGGCATGTCGCTGATGGGATCCATGCAACGTCTCTATTCGGTGAGAGCAGAGACAGAGACCACCTGCCTCATTTTAAACCGCGAAAAATTTTCACGCACCATGTCCAAATTTCAGGATCTGATGCCTAGCTTTTTTAAGGCCCTCGTGGGTCAAATCGATACGTGGGAAAAATCATTTTTGGCCGGGCGCATGGATCAGTGCAGCGAATGTTTGAAGCAGTTGGGGGTCAGCTTGCTTTAACCGGAAATAATGGCTGAGTGATACTTTACAACCTTTGATCAATTTACTTAATCACTCAATATCCGGATTCAGGTACCTCTAAACGAGGACCGGAGTTGAGTTAGTTCGTTTTAACGAGATACTATGTTTGTTGAAGTAAAATGGTTGATATGCTATCCATAATTTCTGAAGTGGCTTTAAAACCACTTCTAATGAGTTGCGGGATTTATTGAAGGGTATTGTATAATGGCCAAAAAAGCCTATGCCTTTGAGTTAAAAAACGATCAGTCCGAATTGGATCGCTTGTGTGAAAAGTGTGAGGAACTGGGCAGATCCATCGGTCTTTCGGATAAATCCGTGTTTGAAATCAATCTCGCATTGGATGAGTTATTTACCAATATTATCTCCTATGGTTTTAAGGATCAAAAAGAGCATTCCATCAAAATCGATGTAAGTGTCGAAGATAACCAGATGCACATGCGAATTGAGGATGATGGTATCCCCTTTAATCCGTTGGCTGTGGAGCCCCCGGATTTTCAGTGCGGCATCGAAGAGTGTCAAGTCGGTGGATTGGGAATTCACCTAATCAAGAAGCTGATGGACGACGTCCAATATCAACGCGTCGGGGATAAAAATATCATCGAGTTGAAACGAAAAATTGTGGTATGTGATTAAACGGTGTCAGCCGGCATTATGCCGCTAAACCTCAGCCGCTGACCGTGAACGTATAAAACAAAGCACCATCCGGGTCTACATATTTGTTAATCGGATCCGCTTAAGGAATATGGAGGAAATCATGGAAATTACGTTAGAAAAACAGGATGCCATCAGTGTTTTTAAGTTAAATGGCCGACTCGATTCCAATACCTCGCAGGGTTTTGAAGAAAAAATATTCGGTGCCATCACCGATGGATCCAAACAGATGGTGATCGATTTCAAAGATATCGACTATATTTCCAGCGCCGGCTTACGGGTCATTCTAAAGGCAACCAAAGCGCTGAACCGGGAAAAAGGAAAAATAATGCTGTGTTCCATGCAGGATTATGTCAAAGAAGTCTTTGAAATCGCAGGTTTTGATGCCTTTCTACCTATTGTAGAGAATCGAGAAGAAGCACTGAAATCATTTTAGCTAGCCAATTTTCATGCAGCGAATTTAGGACCGCATACCAACCAAACCCCGCTTGCCTAAATCTCTAAAAAATTGGGTGATGGCGCTTTCCGATTCTGCCGTCGGTAGCTGATGGAGTTGGGCAAATTCATCGATAATATCCTGAACCGTTCGTTTCCCGTCAATCATTTGCCAAACATTTGTTCCCAGATTATCCAATTGGAGTTTCCGAAAACGTATCTGCGGTGAGGTGTCCGTAAATCGTCGCAACAACTTGGCCATCCAAGGGCGAACTGTCACCGGGTAGCGGATTAATATGTGTCCGGATGAGCTTACCTGCGTAGTGACCTCACTATTTTGAACTGGGATTACCGTTAGGGCGCGTTGTTTGTTCATGCGCGGCAATGAGTTTTGTTTTGAATTTGTGCTCATTCCAAGATTATACCAATTGTAACATATATTAAGATTGATTCAGGCGAAAATTATTAGAGATTTGCGTTATTTGATTGGGATCAATCGGTTTTTTGCTTTCTAGGCTGATCCCCAAAATGCGATTGCAAGCTTCTATATGCCAAGCAATCACCCACTTAAAGGCCGGTCTGATGCTTATACGCTTCAACCGGCTAGGCCAGCCAGCCTTCTCGTAATTGCGCCATTCAACGGCCGGATATCCATGTATAGACGTTCTTTTTAGTTGTTCAAAGCGGAGTGGTAACGTACCGGCTATAAACTCTGATAGGTTAGACTTGGCCAGCAGTGCTGATGCTGGTGCCCACCGCAATAATCTTACTGCCATAGATCTATTTGAAAGGGCAAGTTCATGATTTCCCGGTTTGAAATGATAGTGATTCAGATGCAATGATTTTGGTAGCTGGGCCTGAATTTCGAAAAGTTGCCAGCAAGTGCAGTCATCATCACGGTGATCAGACACTGTCTTGAGGAACTGAAGCACACTTGGATCCGTTAGGCGGTTGTGAATATCAAATATCTGGAAAATAATCGCGTTATTACATGCTGAGCAATAAAGGGTGGCACCATGGCCACTGTCTGCGTCTGTTTGCCAGCAAAAGCCTTGGCTAGTAAATGATGTCAACGCCTGTACCCACGTTGGTGGCAACTGCCATTTAATGATTTTTTGGCCAGGGCGGGATTTGTGCCCTCTGGCAATATTTTTCAATTGGGATCGGTGAGAAAAGCGACCCTTTATTGGGCCCCATTTTATTTCCATGGCCGGGGTGCCATTTTCGTGGAAGGTCAAATGACGGGAATCGACCCATACGAGTTCCCATGTGACGGGTATTGAAAATTGAATACCGTTCCAGGCGATTTGTTTGAAAGTAAGCGCCATGCTCTATACCGGTTGTCATAGTTATGTTCCGATTGATAATCGTTTAAATAAGTAAAGACTTTTTTACTTAACGGTCCAGATTTATGTGAGATTATGACAACCGCTATGGTGTTGATTTCATCAACAAAAAATCTAGACTTTTAGGGACATTGTGCCATATATTTGATATATGGCACGGTCGTTAATCATTCCCAACCCAGGCAATGCAGCGATTGAAGAACTTAAGCTGGTTTCCCGGGTTGGTTATAGTGAAACAGCAACATGATGTACTGCCATTCAAATGCTATTGAAGCGTCTCATTCCGAGTCGGTTACGTATTAAGCCTTATTAGATGAAGCCAATGAATCAGTTACTTTTAAAAGAACAACTAATAGAGCGTTTGGACCAAGCTATTTTGGACGTTATCGATAACCCAAAAAAGACTCAAAGAACTACCGGTTTCGGGACGTTATTCTGACAAACGCTCTATCTGGGGCAGAAAAGATCCCATCCAGTCTGATCCATCACAATCGGATTTGATTTCTTTTTGTCGGTGCGCGTTTGGTCCATGGATTTATAGTGACAATCACGCTCAGCACTGATTAGGCTTGTCATGGATAACTTTATGGAATTGCCCATTTTTTCTTCTTCATCACGGGAATTGTGGTGCAAGGTAAGGCTGATTTTCTGATTATTTTTGGTTACAAAAGACCATTTCCAGGCGATGACGATGTGAAAGGGGTCACCGCGGTATTCGTCACTTTCACCAAAACGCTTAACGATACGTTTTTTCAGCTTTTCAAAAAAGGTTTTGCTGTTGTCTTTATATTTAAGTTTGATGCGTACAATATGATTCCCAGCAACACAGGTACCGTAAGCGATAAGGCCACTTTTAAAACCTTTTATGGGCTTAACCTCCACCTCATGCATAGACTCCATATGACGGATGGGAAGTGCTGTGTCCATAGATACGTAGTCTGCAAAATTGGCGATATCCTGGTTCAAGATAAACGGTCCAATTTGATGGGGCGCTTTAGCATGGCTTGTTCCTGATAAGGCCATTATCAGAATGAGAACCCCAATAGATGCGTATGTTTTCATAAAAGTGACTCCTATGTCTTTCCTATACTGCGCATGATTAATTATATTATAAGATACAGCCGATTACGGATTTGTAAATATCAGCCCTAAGTTATAAGCTAGCAGATGCTCATCGCTTTTACCTGAAAGCTGACTGCTGTTCGTGCTAAAGTCTGCCTGAGCGAAAGATGGAAAGAACCAACCAAAGGCCCAATACCGTAGCCATGCTATAGCCAACTATACCGAGCAACGTGGTCAAGGGGATGGTACGACCCCATAGGCTAATATTTAAGGCCAGTTGCCCGGAGGTGGCGTTTAAAACCAAGGCCGCGGCGATTAACGAGGCCGAAATTACCAAACCAACCACCAGACGATTCAGACTTTTTTCAAATTTATCATCCAAACCTTGGATGCCGGTATGCTCAACTTCCACCTGATGCTTACCTTGGGCCGTCATCTTGAGAATATCGTTTAAAAACTTGGGAACCAGGCGCATATACCCGCTTAGATTGCGTACATCCCGTCCCATATTGCTGAGTATCTTTTGGGCATCATACCCGCGTTCCAACAATGCTTTGGCATACGGTTTGGTAACTTCAAGCAGGCTGGCATTGCTGTCGAGAATTTTACCCAATGCCTCGGTCTGGATGAAGGTTTTCAGCAGCAACAGATAATTCCTGGGCAGGCGAATTTGGTGTTTCAGAACCACCTGCATGACTTGATTGTATACGTCCTTGGCGGAGATGGTTTGCAGTGATCGGCCGTAAAAAGGTTCGCTGACATCTTTGAGATCAATGCGAAAGGCATCCATATCGATCTGATCTGTATTTATTAATCCGGCGCTCACGAAGGCATCGATAACCATCTCGTAATCATGTTCAGCATACCCCAGAAAAATATTGGCAATCTGCAACATGGCTTCTTCATCCAGGTATCCCATGATGCCAAAATCTACCAGACTCACGCGTCCGTCAGGCAGAACGATGGTATTGCCGGGATGGGGGTCTGCATGAAAGAGTCCAAACTCCATGATCTGGCGGGAGAAGCTGCGTAATCCGATCATGGCAATTTCGCGCGGATCAATTCCCATGGCGCGCATGCTTTCCACCTGATCCATCTTGATGCCATCCATATGTTCCATAACCAGAACGGACTTAGCCGTGTAAGCCCAATGCACATGGGGGATTACCATTTCGCGGCTTTCTTTGAAGTAGGCCGAAAATCGTTCCATATGGCCAGCCTCGGTTAGCATATCCAGCTCTTTAAAGATGGTTCGTTCGAATTCACGCGCCAGGTTGATAAAACCGATTTTCTTACCCAACTCAAATTTGCGTTCTAGCCTTTCGGCCAAAGTCAACATAAGTCGGATGTCTTCACGGATTTTTTTCTCAATGCCGGGTCGGATGACTTTGACAGCCACTTTCTCACCCGTGTGCAATTCAGCCATATGGACCTGGGCAACCGAAGCCGCCGCAAGGGACTCCGGGTTGAAATACTTGAACATGTCATCCAGTTTTTGATCAAACTGCGATTCGATGACGGCTTGAATCTCCTCAAACGCAACCGGTGGGACCCGATCCTGCAATTTGCGAAATTCAACAATATACTCGGGTGGGAAAATATCGGCCCGGGTACTCATCAACTGACCCAATTTGACAAAACTGGGGCCCAAATCTTCCAGCACACGGCGAATTCTGACCGGAGAGGGAAAGCCCGATTTAAGCGGGTAAGCTTCGTCTTCGGAGCCGGTCCCCTCGGCTGCTTTTTTGCTGAACAACCGATCGGTGAAATCGCCGAATCCATGCTTGACCAGAATGCGGGAGATATGCCCCGCTCTCCGGATCCCACGAATGCGTCGCATGCCATCTAGGAACTTCATTTTGTTGCCTTTCGGTTCAAGTGATTTCTTTAGAAGTGGTTTCAAAACCTCATCTAACACCCAATAACTGTGTTGTGGACCTCCTTAAAATACTCACATACTACCATGTATGCTGCGCTTTTTCGTCGGTCCACGCCTTGTTCTTGGGCGCGATCTGAAGTTTTGAAACCACTTCAATCGTCATCAGCTGTGCTCTGGCCTTTGACACTGCGCCATGAGTCAGCGATTTCCTTGTATTTATCTGGGTCGGCAATATAACTTTCAATATAGCCACAATCCGTGCAAACGTAGTTGTCTAGTGAGGCAATGGAGACCAGGCTTATGGGAATGGAATTACTTCCAAAGGGGCCGCTTTTTAAGGGAACTTTATCACCACAGAAGATCGAATCGGATCCACATTTGGGGCAGGTACCGTTTTTCACGATGTCCTCCTTACTAATTTGATTATAATTTGGGGGGATCAAGCTGACGCATCAGGTATGACCCAATCCAATGGTTCTGTCAAGTGATCAGAGATCGGTGTTAGGTGTTAGGTTTTAAGTTTTAAGCTGGTATACAGCTGAAGGCCATCAGCTCGAACCCAACCTAACACTTAAAACCTAAAACCTAAAACGCCGTCTTATATTTCGACATCACATAACTTTGAATTGCTGGGATTTTGTAGAAAAAAGTGAGTGGCCTCCTGCATAAAGGCTATGGAACTCTTGCCCCAAATTTCAAACTGATGTAAAGAGAGGGCCCATGTCAATGAATGAACAAGCAACATCGAAACCTCTCGATCGAATCGAACAGATCAAACTGTTTCTGGCACTATCGCGCACTCCTCACGGCCTGCTGGATATGGCCACACCAGCATTCGCTGTGCTGCTCTATCTAGGTGGTTTTCCCCCATTTCACGTGGTGGTCATCGGACTGCTAACCGCATTCGCAGGGTACACGGCAGTATATGCACTCAACGATATCGCCGATTATCGAACTGATAAGGCAAAAAGTAAAAATGGTACACCAACTGCTGAGGAGTATCTGGATGCGCTTATGGTTCGGCATCCAATGGCGTTGGGATTGCTTTCCTATCGAGAGGGCATCTTGTGGGCAATCGGTTGGTCCGCGGTGGCCTTGATCGGTGCCTATATATTAAATCCCATGTGCGTGGTCATCTTTTTGGGGGGAGCTTTACTGGAAACGGTCTACTGTTTGCTTTGGCGAGTAAGCCCCTGGCGTATTGTAATTAGCGGGTTTGTAAAAAATTCCGGACCTGTGGCGGCACTGTTTGCAGTCGATCCGCATCCCGCGCCATTTTTCGCCATTTTATTGTTTTTGGGCCTTTTTTGTTGGGAGATTGGCGGACAAAATATTCTAGCTGACTGGACAGATAAAGACCTGGCTCAACGACTCAACGCCAAGACTATTCCCATAATGTTGGGTTTTCAGAAATCAGCCTCCTTGGTGCTGTTGTCTTTGACGGTTGCGACCATATTGATCACTTTTCTTTTTTTCCTGCATGCGCCAATCTGGAAATGGGTTGCAGCCTTAGCGGCCGCGGCAACCTGCTCCTATCTACTGCTGATTCCAGGTATCAAACTATTTTTAAAGCAAGATAGGAAGCATGCCATGGTACTCTTCAATCGGGCCAGCTTTTTCCCAATGGTGCTGCTTGGCATTATTCTGGGGCTGATCGGCCCTGCATAGGAGTTCTAATCGGCAATGGTGATTAGATAGCAGCCAATGAAGATGATGGTAGCAGACATACTTCGAACCAGTTTATTCTCTTCCTTTAGAAAGTGCCCGCCCAGGAAAACGGCAATTACAATGCTTATTTGCCTTAGACCTAGAATATAACTCATTCGCTCTAATGTGAATGCCCACAAAATGAGAAAATATCCGCTTATGGATATTAAGCCGCAAGTTAGAATGGATTTTTTGTGAACCCGCCATTCTCTAACCAATATTTCCTTTTTTTTTGAGTTGAAAATATGGTTTGTAAATAATCCTAAACTAATCCATGGATATAAAAAGGCAAAAAACACTGGATGCATTTTATCTACGGCTAATTTATCAATAAGTGAATACGAAGCGACTGAAATTAATGTCAAAAAAGCATATTGCGTAGCACGATCTTTGAGAATCGATTGAATCGGTTTGATAAGTTCGTGCAACTCAATTCTTTGCATGTTAATTGTATAAACACCAAGAACCACGAATAAAATTCCAATTCCGCCGAGCATACTTACATTTTCCTTTAAAATGATAACCGAAAAAAATAAGACCAATGCCGGCGAAGATCTCATGATTGGGTAGGTTAGGGATAGGTCTCCCAACTCGAGTGCCTTCGAAAGGAAGTACCAGTAAATAAAATGCATAACGCCAGATAAAACGATATAATTGAGGGCGACACTGAAATCTAACTTGAAGAGCATAATTATAAAAATAGGCAAAAAGAACAAAAGTCCAAAAATCTCATACCACCATATAAAAGCCTGCTTATCGATAGCACGCTTGTTGAGATAGTTTCGTAGTGCGTGCAATACGGCCGATGATATCACCATGATGATCACAAAAGGTTCCATTCGAGATTGTTTCCAATTTTCTGAGTTGTGTGGGAACGGCATCAATATCTACCAATTTATCAATAGCTCTACAATTCATTTGTCGTTAATGTAAGGCAATGCAGTATTTTTCATCTATATTCCAATATATCCATAAACATGACTTTTATATACCCCCCCCTTAATACTGAAGCGAATAGGATGTCTTGAAGTGACATAATTAAAAATTGCGAATTTTTTCTTGACAGGGTCTTTAAACATGAGCTACAAAATGAATCATATTGTGAGACGTGGTCTCAAGTAGCAAGTCAAAAAACATTCGCGCTTAAATCAATTTAGGGTTTGTAAGTGATTTTGTCTGTATTCTCAGGGAATTGACGACCAGGTTGTAGAATTCGAAACCCTTTAAGATTGAAAAGGATCATTGATTTGAATTCTATTGAAAAGGCATTGGAGATCCTGCGCGCATTCACACCAGATAATAGACCCTTGCGATCTGTGGAAATCAGTAATCGGCTCCAGATGAACAAAGCCACAGTCAATCGTATTCTCATCATACTTAAAAAAAGAGGTTTTGTGGTCCAGGACGAGGTCACGCGACGGTATCGTTTGGGGCCCTCAACGGCCTTACTAGGCCGTGCCGTCAAACAATCATTGAGTGGTCGGTTGGTGGCCCTGGCCAAACCCTATTTAGACAGTCTGCGTGACAAAGTTGGGGAGACAGTTCATCTTGAGGTTTTAACTGGGGGTCGAATTTTTCTTTCGTACAGCGCCACCGGTATCAGACAGGTTACAGTTACACCCAGGGTCGGAGACCAGATGGCCATCAACGCCAACGCCGGGGCCAAGGCCATAATGGCTTTCAGTTCCCAGGCGGAGATCGAGAAAGGTTTGGCCGGTAAGCTAAGAAAATTCACATCTAAAACAATGGTCGCTCCTGGAAAAATTCGTCAAGAGTACGAAGATATCAGAAAAGCTGGATTTGCATACGATAAGGAGGAATACGACGAGGATGTTCATGCGGTTGCCGCTCCTATTTATAATCATGAAGATCGTGTTGTGGCAGCGGTGGTCATCATTGCGCCATCATTTCGGATGGGCAGCAGCATTGAAACCGGGTCCTTGGAATTATTAAAAGATACGGCCAGCGAAATATCGGAGCGACTGTCGAAACTATGACAATTTAGAAGGTATCTAAAATAGTTTTAATTGGACACCCGTCACCGAGGAGGCAAGCATGACATACCCCAGTGTCTATCCCACGGGAACGACCATTTACGACCCAGAAAAGTGTTGGAATGGATACACCATATTCCAGGCCAAAGAAGTGGGCGCCACCCTTATCGACATGAACGGCTGTGAAGTAAAACTCTGGCAGGGATTACACGGCTTTCCGAATACGGTTCTGCCAGGTGGTTTTGTCATGGGGAACTCGGGTGAAAGAAATACCAAATACGGTATGCAAGACCAGGTCGATCTTATCCAGGTAGATTGGGATGGAAATATTGTCTGGAAATTCGACAACTATGAATACATAGAAGATCCAGGGGAGCCCCCGCGATGGATGGCCCGGCAGCATCATGATTTCCAACGGGAGGGCTGCCCGGTTGGCTATTATGTTCCTGACATGGAACCTCTGGTCGATAAAGGAAACACCATCCTTCTGTCCCATAAGAATGTGCGCAACCCAGATATCACCGACAAATTACTATGTGATGACACGATTATCGAGGTCGACTGGCATGGCGATGTCATCTGGGAATGGGTCTGTAGTGAACACTTCTCGGAAATGGGATTCAGCGAGGAGGCCAAAAACATTCTCAGCCGTAACCCAAACATGCGACCGGCAGGCGGCGGGGTGGGAGATTGGATGCATATTAACTCCATGTCCTTACTGGGTCCCAACCAATGGTATGATGCCGGCGACAAACGCTTTCATCCGGATAATATAATTTGGGACGGGCGTGAGACAGACATCATTGCCATCATCGATAAAGAAACAGGGAAAATTGTATGGCAGATCGGACCTGACTACGACACTTCCACGGCTCTTAGGGAATTGGGCTGGATTGTCGGTCAGCATCACGCCCACATGATTCCGAGAGGATTACCCGGTGAAGGTAACATCCTTGTTTTTGATAACGGCGGTTGGGCGGGATACGGTGCCCCTAATCCCGGCTCTCCCACTGGATTCATGAATGCCCAGAGGGATTACTCAAGGGTTCTTGAGTTTGATCCGACAACCCTTAAGATTGCTTGGCAATACACTCCCATCGAAGCCGGGTTTATCAAACCAGTTGACGCCAACCGCTTCTACAGCCCGTTTATAAGCTCAGCTCAGCGCCTGCCCAACGGAAATACCCTTATTACCGAAGGCTCTGGCGGACGCATTTTTGAAGTCACCGCTAATCATGAAATTGTTTGGGAATATATCAGCCCCTATTGGGGTAAACTAATGAACATCAATATGGTTTATCGCGCCTACAGGGTTTCTTATGAATGGGTGCCCCAACTGGAAAAGCCAAAGGAAATAGCCATCCAACGCATGGATGTTACGACCTTCCGATTACCCGGCGCAGCGGAAATGGGGCCCAAAAGCGTCACCACCGTCGAAGGTGTTCTCGGTTATCAGGCGGATTCGGCGTTATGTGTGGAGGATGTGGACAATTAGACTATGATCCATATGTTAATAATACGTTCTCATAGTAAAAAAATATCCATATTTTTGGCTAAAACGTCTTATTTGAAAGGAGGATTCACAATGGCGAAAAAGTTATCAAAATCCATGGTGGTTATTTTTACAATTTTTTCGATTGTGCTTGGTTTTAGCGTGTGCGCCTGGTCGGCAGACAAGTATGAGCTAAGATACGCCAGCGAGTATCCAGACAAACACCCCACGGTGCGAAATGCCATTTTACCCTGGATAGAGGAGGTCAAGAAACTAAGCGGAGGCAGACTGGAGATTCAGTTTTTCAATCCCAATGCCTTGGCACCCGCCCGAAAAGTTTATGATGCCCTCGTGGCTGGTTCGATTGATATGACCGGCTCTCCGTGTCATTGGGTTCACGGGAAATTCCCCTTAAATACAGCCATTCAGAATCCTCTCATTTTTAATGGCGCTGAAGCAGGTAGTCTTACTGTTTGGGATATGTATAATAAATACCCAGAATGGCGAAATGAATTTAAGGATGTAAAAGTATTGTGGCAATGGACCGGAGCGACATTCAATCTCCATACTGTCAAAAAGAAGATCTTGTCATTGGATGATTTAAAAGGAATGAAAATAATCGGCATCAATCCCCAAATTCGAAAAATACTTAAGATGTTAGGCGCGAATCCCATTGATATACCACCCCAGGATTCTTATCTGGCTCTGGAAAGGGGCATGGCCGCAGGAATGGCTTTTCCGATTGCGCCCCTCAAGGCCTTTAAAATATCCGATGTAGCCAAACATCACACCATTATTGATGCATTGGTCGATCCATTTTACGCAGCCATAAACAAAGACAAATGGAGCAGCCTTCCCCCGGACCTGCAGAAAATACTAACCGAAACAACCGGCAGGAAAATGGCTCAAAAATGTGGCCGGACTCTCGACGAAGGATCAATTAATGATTCAAAATGGATGAAGAGCCAGGGCCATAAGTTTTATGTCCTATCACCGGCTGAAAAAAAGATATTTGCCGCCAAGACGCAGGGTATGCATGAAGACTGGGTCAAAGCCGTGCTAAAAAAAGGATATCAGAATGCCCAGAAGATCCATGATGATATTGTACAAACAGGAGCCACGTATTCAAAATCGACAGTAGGTGGATACAAAGAGTAGTATCACAGCACATCGAAGAACCGGAACGTCTCTTATTATTTGGTCATGACCTTAAGTGCCCTAATTGCAAAATTGGAAAAGTTCATTGGTTCGGCCAGTAGATGGGCCAACTACATTAGTATGGCTTTTTTGCTGATTATGCCGATACCGGTCTTTATCGATGTCGTTGCCCGGCTGGCATTTAAAGGATCCATCCCGGGCGGCATCGAAATTGAAAGCTTTATCCTGCTTATTATTGTATTCTTAGGTGTCGCATTCATACAGTATAATGAAGGCCATATCAGAATTAAGTTTATTGTCTCGCGTTTTCCAAAATGGATCCAAAACCTGATAGAATGTTTCCACTATTTAATCAGCACCATGTTTTTTGGTTTAATGTCATCGCAGCTTTTCCTCCAGGGCCTTAAAAAAATTGAGGATAACGTCATGACCTATGAGCTTGAAATACCGGTATGGATATTCTGGTTCATAGGCGCCATTGGCGTTTTTATTCTGGCGATCGTGGTGGCACTAGAGTTCTTAAAGGTTTTGCAGCGTTCCTTGGAAAATAGACGCTGGGCTTGGTTATGCCTATCTTTGGCGGCAGCATGTTTTATAATGCTCGCACCGTTGGTGGGGCTGGCTCCGAAAGGGCTGAGTGGTGCCATGGCCGGAATATTGGGCATGAGTTTCCTATTTGTACTTTTATTTTTGGGGATGCCAATCGGTTTTGGTATGGCATTTACGGGTTTACTTGGAATGACGGTAGCATACAAGGCTGTGGGCCCTTCCCTTGCTATGTTGGGGATAGGCCCTTTTGACACCGCCTCCAGTTACATGCTGACAGTTGTGCCTCTATTTATTTTAATGGGAGAATTTGCCTACCATTCCGGAATCAGCGAAGATCTTTTCGAGACTGCCAATAAATGGCTGGGACGTCTGCCCGGCGGCTTGGCCATGTCGTCTGTCGCCGGGTGTACTGGATTTTCTGCAGTCTGTGGTGACAGCCTTGCAACAGCAGTAACCATGGGTACGGTTGCCCTTCCAGGTATGAGAAAGCACAAATACGATATGGGCCTGGCTACCGGCTGTTTGGCCGCCGGTGGCACCATGGGGATACTCATTCCACCAAGCGTTGGATTTATCTTCTACGCCATCGTTACTGAAGAATCCATAGGAAAGCTGTTTATGGCCGGCATAGGGCCGGGCATACTCCTTGCCATACTGTTTAGCGGCTATATTTATGTGCGTGCCAAAATTAATCCCGAACTGGCGCCCCGGGGGGAACCGACCAGCCTGAGAGAGAAGATAATCTCTCTTAAAGGCATCATTGGCATGTTGATTCTGTTCATTCTTATATTGGGTGGCATTTTAGGCGGTGTTTTCAGTCCTGTCGAAGGCGGCGCCATAGGGGCGGTCGGTGCTTTTGTTTATGCATTATTCAGGAGACGCGTGAATAAGAAAATGATCCTGCTGTCGCTGCAAGACGCATTGAGCATAACCTGCAAGCTTCTCCTGATTCTGATTGGTGTCGGTGTCTTAGGTTATTTTCTGGCCGCCACCAGATTACCTTTTGTATTAGCGGATTTTTGTACGGGGCTTCCAATTAACCGGTATTTTATTTTTGCCAGTGTTATATTGTTTTTTATCCTCCTGGGTTGTCTTTTGAATGTGATCCCAATGATTCTGCTGGTTTTGCCTACGATTTTTCCAGCGATCACAGCTTTGGGTTTTGACCCCATCTGGTTTGGGGTCATAACGGTGCTGACGATGGAGATGGGTCAGATTACACCGCCCATTGGAGTGAATGTTTTCGCTATTGGCAGTGTTGCCAAAGATGTACCCATGCAGGAAATATTCAGGGGTGTAATGCCATTCTTTCTATGTATGGTGGCTTGTGTTGCAATCTTGGTTCTATTTCCCCAGATTGCCCTGTTTCTACCTGCTTTGCTATTTTAAGGAATAATTGCCATGGGTCAAATTTTATTCACTGCGTCCGGTTGCCAGCGGTGTAAAATGACTAAACGGTATTTGGATGTAAACAAATTAGACTACCAGGAATTGGATATAAAATATAAAGGGAAGGTCGCCTTCCGTGAGTTTTATGGTCAAAACAGAGACGCTATATACAGGGGTCAAGCTGGCATCGAATTTCCCATATTTACCGATGGCTCAACTATCCGTCAGGGAATTGGGGTGGTAGTTGCGTACTTTGAAGCAGGAACGTGTCTGGATGATTTCATCGGCAACAGTCACCTGTATAAAGACTGGATTGGCGGACTGCACATATCCGATGGGGACCCTAAAATAGCGAATGAATTTGTCAATGTATTGTGAATTGGGAGGCTTAAATATGCCCTTGATTACGATTTCAAGTCCCTTTGGATCTGGTGGTAAAGAAATAGCCCAATTCGTTGCCAAAGGTCTCAAATTGGAGATCTATGATGATCGTAAACTGCTTGAGCTATCGCCACAAGCCGGCATCCGATCCCAAGACTTAAAAGATTTGCGGCAGCTGGGGTTTTTGGATCGGATCTTTAGCAATAAGCCTAAGGTGTATCTGGAATTCATGGATTCAATTATTTATGAGGTGTCTCGGCTGGGACACGGGGTCATCATTGGACACGGCAGCCAAATGCTGCTGCAAGATTTTGACTGCGCGCTGCATGTGCGAATTAAGTGCCCAGAACAATATTGAATAGAAAACATTATCCAAAAACAGGGCTTGAGCAAAAAAACGCCCGAAAAATGATCCAAAAGCTGGACAGCAAATTTCAGGGATTTTTTCGGTTGGCATTTGGTAAAGATCTAAATGACCCGTCTCTATATGACCTGATCATCAACTGTGAAAAATTAGGGTATGAATCTGCGGCTGATCTCATTATCGCAGCAGCAAATGCTGAAGAAATTCATACCTGCAGTTTAAATGCAATGGACTCCATGGAGCGATTGTCCTTAGTGAAAAAAGTACAGGCAGCACTTTTGAAAGAGAATCTGGATGATCATATGTTAACAATAGACGTGCCGGAAAAAGGCCTTGTTGAGCTAAGCGGACTTGGCCATAGCCAGGAGCTTATTGATCGCATCATCCAAGTGACAAACAAGGTTCCGGGTGTTTCAGAGGTTCACTCCGAAATCGTTGTTGGGACATCATTATACGCGGGAGATATACAACAAACCCGCCGGTCCTAACGTCGATTACCATAATTCGGTCTTTTTCGGTACTATAAGACACAGGGAGGTTATTATGCGTGAAAAGATGGGGCTCGAGGAAATCAAGTCCATGTTCGATCTTAGCGGTAAGCTAGCGGTCATCACCGGAGGGTCAGGGGGATTTGGCCGGGCCGCGGCCATAGGTTTGGCAGCTTACGGTGCCGATGTAGTCGTTACCTCACGAACCCTCTCAAGCTTGGAAGAAACAGTTTCAGAGGTTGAAAACCAGGGGCGTCAAGCGATGGCCATCCCCTGCGATGTCAGCAATGCTGAAAGTGTCTCCAATATGGCTCAACAAGTTGTCGATCAGTGCGGTAAAATCGATATTATGGTCACCGCGGCTGGAATTGCAGCGCGCCATCCGGCAGAAGAGATGCCCCTCGATGACTGGCAAAAGGTTATGGACGCAAATGTAAAAGGAACATTTCTCTGTTGTCAAGAAGCTGGCAAAGATATGATCAAGCGCAAAGAACCGGGAAGTATTATAACGGTCGGTTCCATTCGTGGTTTTCTGGGACATCCGGCGGGGTATTCAGCCTATGGGACATCCAAAGGCGCTGTCCATCTGTTGACCAAACAACTCGCCTGTGAGTGGGCTAATTACAAGATTCGCGTCAATTGTATCGCGCCTTGTATTTTTTGGACGCCGTTGACGGAACCAATCTTGAATGATGCCGAGATGTATAAAATCTTTATGTCCCGGATTCCAATCGGTCGAGCGGCCGAGCCGGAAGATTTTATCGGGGCTTTAGTGTATTTGGCTTCGCCAGCTTCCAACATGATGACCGGTCATATCATGTCCGTAGACGGGGGCGCCGCTGCCGGTTAACCCGAACATCGCATGAAAATTTATCTATATAGTTTAACACATTATCCGGGTTAGGAGGCCGGCGGGTATGAATAAAAAAGTACTTAATTTCCAGTCAGTCGCAATAATCGGGGCCGGGTTGATGGGTCATGGTATTGCCCAAATTTTTGCTCTCAGCGGTAGGCAGGTCTGGTTGAACGATCTGGAAGAAGACATGCTGACGCAGGCTGAGGCAAATATTAGGAAAAATCTGGATGTCTTTGTCGAAAACGGTCTGATTTCCCCGGAAGAAGTAAGCCCGGCATTGGCCCGAATAAAAACCACAACATCGTTTGAACAGGCGGCCGGCCCGGCAGATTATGTAGTTGAGGCCGTAAGTGAAAACCTGGCACTGAAACAGACGATTTTTAAAGAATTGGATAAAATCTGTCGCTCTGAGACTATTTTAAGCACCAATACCTCGGTCATAAGTATTAGTGAAATCGCCAGTCAGGCCAACAATAAATCCAGGATTGTCGGCACCCATTTTTGGAATCCGCCGCATCTGATTCCCCTGGTGGAAGTGATACCCGGAAAAGAGACAACACCCGATACTGTGGAGCTTGCCTTTAACCTGTTAACTGACGTGGGCAAGCATCCCGTGCGGGTCAAACGCGATGTACCCGGTTTTGTAGGAAACCGGTTGCAACACGCCCTCTGGCGTGAGGCCATTTCCATTGTGGATCAGGGTATCGCCGAGGCAGCGGTGGTGGATGAAGTTGTCAAGATGGGGTTCGGCATTCGATTGCCCGTGTTGGGGCCTTTGGAAAACGCGGATCTGGTGGGCTTGGATCTCACCCATGCAATCCACGACTACATATTGAAACACCTGGACGCTTCATCCACACCAGCTCCGATTTTAAAACAGAAAATTGAACAGGAGCATCTTGGGTTTAAAACCGGTCACGGGCTGCAATCGTGGACCGAACAGGATATGGCGGATACGCGCAAGCGATTGACCGAGTACCTGGTCGCTTGGAATAGGGGCCGCAAATGACTGTAAATGTCAGCCGCTGTGCTGCGATTTGCATCCACCTTGATGGATTATTGGGGAAGCAATAATGGGCAGTATCAAAACATTCATCAACGGAACAACCGGGGGCCCTGTAAAGGTATATGTTCGCGACGGCCGCATTATCCGGATCACACCCATCGATCTTGATGACAGCGATGCGCCCTCCTGGCAGATAAAGGCACGTGGTCGAACCTTTGCGCCGCCACGTAAAACAACCCTGGCACCATACTCTCTGGCCTGGCGCTCCATGGTTTACTCACCTCAGAGAATCATGACTCCACTGAAACGCGTGGATTTTGATCCGGATGGCAAGCGCAACTGCAGTAAACGCGGGGAGTCAGACTATGAACCCATTAGTTGGGAGAGCGCCGCTGAAATTGTTTGTGATGAAATCAAACGTATCAAACGGGACTATGGGCCGGCGGCCATGTTATCCACGGCGAGTTCCCACCATCTATGGGGTAATATCGGCTACCGACACAGTGCCTATTTTCGGTTTATGAACCTGGTAGGCTATACCTATGCGGATCACAATCCGGATAGTTGGGAGGGCTGGCATTGGGGTGGCATGCATCAGTGGGGCTTTTCCTGGCGGCTCGGCATCCCTGAACAGTACGACCTGCTTGAAGATGCGCTCAAACATACCGAAATGGTTGTCTTTTGGTCCTCTGATCCGGAAACAACCCATGGGATATATTCAGCTTTCGAATCTACTCCCAGGCGATTCTGGCTAAAAGAGCTGGGTGTAAAAATGGTGTTTATCGATCCTTTTATGAACCATACTGCCGGACTGTTTGCCGATAAGTGGTTTGCCCCACGTCCAGATGCAGGCAATGCCATGGCTTTAGCCATCGCCCATGTCTGGCTGACCGAAGACTCATACGATAAAGACTATATCGCCCAACATGCAGTCGGTTTCGAGAAGTGGGCCGACTATGTGCTTGGCAAAGAAGACGGGCAACCCAAATCTCCCCAGTGGGCAGAACAGGAGTGCGGCATCCCAGCCCGGCAAATAAGAGCCCTGGCCCGGGAATGGGCTTCCAAAAAAACCATGTTGGCTGCCGGGGGGTTGAGTGGATGGGGCGGGGCCTGCCGTTCGGCAACAGGTGTCCAATGGGCCCGATTGATGATTTCATTGCAGGCCATGCAGGGGCTAGGCAAACCAGGCACCAATATTTGGTCGACCGTACAAGGGGCCCCCAGCAACACCGATTTCATGTTTCCCGGATATGCCGAAGGTGGCATATCGGCTGATCCGGACAATTCTGCCGCCGGGTTCCGTTGGGCCAATAAAATTGACTTTAGGGGTACCAAGTCCAATATCAATCACCCCGGCGGGCAGCATATACCCAGGCTTCGAATTCCGGAATGTATTCTCGAGGGCAAAGCAAAATGGCGCGGAAAAGGATTTTGCGGGAGCTCCATCGAAGCGCAGCTAAAACCATACCAATATCCCGAGGACGGCTATCCGGAAATACAGATGTACTACCGGTATGGCGGCTCCTTTATCGGTACGATGACCGAAACCAACCGATATGTGAAAGCCTATCGGACCGAGCGTTTACCATTTGTGGTCAACCAGTCAATCTGGTTTGAAGGCGAAACCCGCTTTGCGGATATCATCTTGCCGGCCTGTACCAATTTTGAACGCTGGGATATCAGTGAATTTGCAAATTGTTCCGGATATGTCACCGACTCTTTCACCCAGGTCAACCACCGGATCGTAACCCTGCAGCAAAAATGTATTGAACCGTTGGGACAATCCAAATCCGACTACGATATTTTTGCCCTATTGGCCAAACGCTTGGGTCTGTATGAGGCCTATACCGAAAACGGTATGCATGAACACGACTGGGTCAAGCGCTATTTCAAGCTGACCGATCTGCCCGATTACATCTCCTGGGAGGAATTTGAGCGCAAAGGCTATTTTGTGGTGCCCCTGCCCGAAGATTACAAGCCTACGCCGGCCCTGCGCTGGTTTGCCGAAGGTCGACCCAAGGATACACCTGACTGGGGGCCACACCCCGAAACCCAGGCCGTGGCCGGAGAAGGTCTCCAGACGGCATCGGGCAAGATCGAGTTCACTTCTTCCAGCTTGGAACGATTCGATCCCGAGGATCCGGAACGGACCGTCATGCCCCAGTACGTGCCATCTTGGGAAGGCCACCACACAACTGATCTGCTTGCTAGATATCCGCTACATTTGATCAGTCCGCATCCACGCTTCAGTTTCCACACCATGGGTGACGGTAAGGAGAGCTGGATAAACGAAATTAAAGATCATCGCATTCAGAAAGAGGATGGATGGTCATACTGGATTATCCGACTGAATACAAGTGATGCGCAATCCCGCGGAATTAAGGACGGTGATCTTGTAAAGGCCTTCAATGACAGGGGCGAGGTAATTCTGGCAGCCAGCTTGACCGAGAGATTACCGCCGGGAACAGTGCATTGTTATGAATCCTGTGCCGATTACCGTCCATCGGGCAAGCCTGGAGAGAGTGCTGATAAGTCCGGTTGTATCAACATTCTCACCCCCAAGCGTTTCGTAACCAAACACGCCAGCGGGATGGCTCCCAATTCTTGCCTTATTCAGGTAAGCAAACTGGATGGGGGTGCGCCATGAGTAAAACCTGGGGTTTGGTCATCGATGTGGCCCGGTGCCATGATTGTAACAATTGTTTTTTAGCTTGCAAGGATGAGTTTGTGGGCAATGATTGGCCCCCATATTCCGAGGCCCAGCCGGAGCACGGTCAGCGCTGGATGGATATCCACCGTAGCGAGCGAGGTGGTTATCCGTTGGTGGCGGTGGCTTATCTGCCTAAACCTTGCCAGCACTGCCAAAACCCACCCTGCTTGAAAGCTGCCCGTGACGGTGCCGTATCCATACGTGCAGATGGCATTGTTCTAATCGATGCGCAAAAAGCAGTGGGACAAAAGCAACTTGTCGAGGCCTGTCCTTATGGGGCCATATTCTGGAACGAAGCCGCCCAAATCCCTCAAAAGTGCAGCCTGTGCGCCCATTTATTGGATGAGGGTTGGACAGCGCCACGTTGTGTCCAGGCCTGTCCGACAGAAGCCATCCAGATACAAAAATTGGCACCGGCCGAATGGCAACAAGAGATCCATGAACGAGGTTTGGCCGAGCTTGCCGCCGAACAGGAATGCCGACCCAGGGTCCACTACCAGAATTTAAAGCGTTTTACGCATGGTTTTATTGCCGGCAGCGTAGCCTTTGCCGAAACCGATGAATGTGCGCAAAATGCACGGGTATTACTGACAGATGAACAGGGCCAGCTATTGGCCGAAACCAGGACCGATAATTACGGCGATTTCAAACTGCATGGTCTTGAAGAAAAGGCTTCCAAGCTTTTGGTCGAGATCAAGGTTGATGGCCTACCACCCAAGTTTGAGACGATAGAATTTGAGAACAGTCTAAACTTGGGAACCATCATCGTATAGTATCACATAAAAGAGGTGACGCTTTTGGCTGAATCTTTAAATTCGGATCTGTTGGTAGTTGAAAATCTGAGTCGAAGTTTCGGTAGCCTGGATGCTGTCAGCAACTTGTCGTTTGAGGTGCATCGGGGTGAAATCCTGGGTATCATGGGACCCAATGGGGCTGGTAAAACCACCGTATTCAACCTACTGACCGGCATTATCACACCGGATAGCGGCAAGGTGTTTTTGGACGGCAAGGATATTACCCGCTTTTCACCCGCCAAACGCTGCCGAGCCGGAATCGGCCGCACGTATCAGATCCCGCGACCGTTTGTAAAAATGACCGTACTGGAAAATTTGATGGTGGCGGCGGTACATGGTGGCGGATTGTTGGAAAAAAAAGCGAAGCGCAAATCCGATGCCATTCTCGAGCAGATAAATTTAACACCCGTGCGCAATAATTTCGCCGGCAGTCTTTCGCTACTGGATCGGAAGCGCTTGGAACTGGGGCGGGCGCTGGCTTCCCAACCTGCATTGATTCTAATCGATGAGGTGGCAGGCGGATTGACTGAAAAAGAGGTCGAAGCGTTACTACTGATTGTCAAAGAGATTCAAAAACAGGGCATTACCATCATTTGGATTGAGCATATAATGATGATGATGTCTGAAGGTGCCGACAGGGTTCTGGTGATCGCTGAAGGTAAGCGGTTGCAATGCGGCAACCCTTCTGAAGTGATGTGTTCAAAGGATGTTTTAGAGTGCTATCTGGGCGAGGAGGAATGCTGATGGCGGAAAAACGCGCGCTCCAAATGGATAGCATCAATGTGTATTATGATGATTTTCATGCCTTGTGGGATATTTCGTTGGATGTGGAACGGGGTGAGATTGTGTCGATCATCGGAAGCAATGGATCTGGGAAATCGACGCTTTTAAATGCCATTGCCGGGCAACTATCTCCGCGGACGGGTGTCATCTCCTATTTTGGTGAGACAATCAGTGGCCTGCAACCCCATGAAACTGTTGCCAAAGGAATAGCCTTGGTACCAGAGGGGCGTCGTGTGTTTCCGCGGCTGACTGTGTTCGAAAATTTGCTCATGGGTTCTTACACGCCCAAAGCAAGGCAGAATAGAAGGCAGTCTTTAAATAAGGTCTATGCGCTTTTCCCGCGGCTTGAGGAGCGCAGCGAACAGATGGCCGACACCCTTTCTGGTGGTGAACAGCAAATGCTTGCCATTGGCCGCGCCCTGATGAGTGAACCTCAAATGCTGCTCTGTGATGAGATATCATTAGGACTGGCCCCCATTGTCATCAAAGGGATTTATCAGAATATCAGGCAGATCAATGAACAAGGACTGACGATCATATTGGTTGAACAGGATATAACCCGTAGCCTAAAGGCGGCCAACCGTGCCTACGTCATGTTGGAAGGTAAGGTCGTTTTATCAGGGAGTCCCTCAGAGCTGACCGAAGAACGGGTTAAAGAAGCTTATTTTGGCATTTAGCCCGAATATTTCATGAAAATTTCCGGGTTAGGGATTAGTAAATGGAAGGCCTTCTACAAGATATTGTGAATGGATTGCTTTTGGGTGGGCTGTACGCCATCGTGGCCATTGGTTTGTCTACGATTTTTGGCATCGTCCGACTGGTAAATTTGGCTCACGGAGATCTAATGATTCTAGCTGCTTATCTAAGCCTATTTATGGTCGCATCTTTAGGCATTAGCCCCTTGCTGACGCTGTTTGCCATTATCCCGGTCATGTTTGCTGTCGGTTATGTCTTACAACGCTTTTTGCTGAATCGTGTGCTAGGCAAAGAGATGGAGCCACCGCTCCTGGTGGCATTTGGTGTGTCCATCATCGTACAAAATTTTATGTTAATGGCATTTACTCCCGACGCGCGTAGTCTCATGTCTGATCTATCTCTAAAGACTTTTTCCCTGGGAGCCAATCTGAGTATCCCGGTTCTCTACCTGATTAATTTTTGTATCGCGATAGCCGTCATAATCGGTCTGCACTATTTCTTGCAGAACACCTATATGGGCCGCGGAATTCGGGCTGCATCCGATGATCCCTATGCGGCCAAACTCATGGGCATCAATACGCAAAACACCTACGCTGTCGCCATGGGCCTGGCCATTATGACAGCCGGCGTGGCCGGCGTGTTGGTGGGCATGACCTTCACCTTCTATCCACATTCCGGCCCGCAATATTTAATCATTGCATTCGGGGTCGTTGTGATTGGCGGGCTGGGGAGTATGAAAGGAACCTTTGTGGGTGGTTTGATTTTAGCCTTGGCGCAGATTTTAGGTGCCCGATTTTTCGGGCCGGGATACCAGTTATTGTGTGGTTACGTAGTATTATTAATCGTCCTGGCGGTCAGGCCCCAGGGCATCTTGGGAAGGGGCTGAAAACCTATGACCACTCTTTTGGCCAAGATAAAATGGACCCTATTGCTTGCACTGACACTGGGGCTTGGTACCGTGCCGATCTGGGGCAGCGAGTATGCGATGCTCTTTTTTATGCTTTTTTGCATTTACCTCGCATTGGCTCAGATGTGGAACCTATTGGCTGGATATTCAGGCTTGATTTCATTGGGCCAGCAATCGTTCGTCGGTTTGGGCGGTTATACCGTAGCGGTTCTAAGCAGTTATTACGGCATCAACATATGGATAGGCGTCGTTTTGGGCGGACTTGCTTCGGTACTGTTGGCGCTATTTATGTCTCTTTTCATTTTTCGGATGAAGGGGGTCTATTTTGCCATCGGGACCTGGATTTTTGCGGAGGCGCTACTTGTCTGGTTCAGCAACTGGGCCTATGTCAAGTATGGATCAGGATTATTCATTAAACCCACCAATGATTTATCCATGGAAGCCATCTATTATGCCGCCTTCGTTGTGGGCGCAGGCTCGGTGGCACTTGTTTACATCCTGCTGCGTTCCAGGTTGGGTTTGGGTTTGATGGCCATGCGCGATGATGATCAGGTATCCGCGACCTTGGGTGTAGAAGTATTCCGCTCTAAACTCTATTGTTTTCTCATCTCTGCATTCGTTACCGGGATTACCGCAGGGATTTTCTACGTCTTTCAAATATTTATACAGCCCTACAAAGCATTCGCCATTGACTGGACCGTCAAGCTGGTCTTTATGGTGATTATCGGCGGCATTGGTACCATAGAGGGCCCAATTTTGGGTGCTCTCATTTACGTGGTTTTATCACAATTTTTGGCTGAATATTTTTCGGTGAGCATGCTTATTCTGGGAGGGATTGCCATTGCCGTCATCCTGATCGCCCCCAAGGGTATCATGGGCACACTTCAGGAGAAATTGGGTTTTGAGGTCCTTTCACCGCGCAGGTATTGATAACTTTCCAGGCATACGTGCCCAGAGAGCCTCTCGCAGGGCCTCCTTCTGGCATAGGGTAGGAGATTGAGTATTACTCAACAGCCGTTTACCTGGAAAGTCTTTTTTGCCTGAGTTTCAGGATAACAACACAACTAAATAAGGAGGATCACATGTCAAACAAGAAAGATTTGAAAACAAAGGGAATGAATCGTAGGGAGTTCATAAAGCAATCGGCGGTTGCGGCGGGAACGGCGGCCGTAGCCGTAACCGGTCTGCCGCTTTTTACGAGCCCTGCCTGGGCCGGGAAGCGGGATCACATTCTGATCGGTCGACCCAATCCCAGTACCGGGCCGCTGGCCGACTTTGGCGCCGCTACTCCTTGGGTGGATGACCGTGTCCTGGCCAAGATTAATGCCGACGGTGGTATTTACATTGATAAACTCGGTAAAAAACTGCCGGTTAAGGTCAAGATAATGGATACCGAGTCCAATCCCACCAAGGCCGCAGAGTTGACCTCCAGATTGATTATGCAGGACAAGGTGGATCTGATGGTTGCTTACCACACCCCCGATACGGTTAATCCGGTCAGCAGCATTTGCGAACGATTCAAGATGCCCTGTATCACCTTGGACTCTCCCTTGGAGCCCTGGCTTGATGGCGGCCCCTACAAGTGGGCTTTTCATGCATTTTGGTCGGTGGAAAAAGACATCCTGCCCACTTATGTAGGCATGTGGGAGCAGATACCTACCAATAAGGTTGTGGGCGTGTTGATGGCCAACGATCCCGATGGTGTCGCCTGGTCGGCGATTTTTAAAAAGACCTTGGAACCCAGGGGCTACAAATTCGTTGACCTGGGGCGTTTTCCCTACGGCACTCAGGATTTCAGCAGCTTCATCAACGCCTGGAAGAAAGAAAATGTTGAGATCATCCTGGGCAACACCATACCGCCCGACTTTGCCACAGCCTGGCGTCAGTGCCGTCGCTTCGGATTCACGCCCAAAATTGCAACAATCGGAAAGGCCATCCTTTTCCCGTCAGCAGTGGGCGCTCTTGGCGGAGATCTGCCCAATGGATTGAGCTGCGAAGTTTGGTGGAGTCCGGACCACCCTTTTAAATCTTCTCTGGAGAATGCCTCCGCAGAAGACCTTTGCAAAGATTGGATGAGGGATAAGAATCAAGAGTGGACCCAGCCCATCGGTTACAAATACGCTGGTTACGAGTTGGCTACCGATGTTTTAAATCGGTCAAAATCGCTGGATAAAGAGGTGCTACGCAAGGCCATTGCCGATACCAATATGGACACAATTGTCGGTCCGATCAATTACAACAACGAAAATTTCTGCCGTACGCCGCTTGTGGGTGGGCAGTGGGTCAAGGGTGACAAATACCCCTGGAAAATTAAGATAGTATACAACAAACAACACCCCGAAATTCCTACCAACGGCAGGTTTAAGGCAATCGGTTAAGTGTGCCATGAGTATGCCGAACCGGGATAACACAAAAATGAACCGCCGCGTTGTTTTTTGCGCGCGGCGGGCAAGAAAGGAATAAAGATGGGGGAAAAAGTATTTATAGACCTGAGCCACCCATTTTTTGGTGATATGCCCCTCTGGCCCTACTTTTCAAAGCCGGAAATCGCCCCCATGCATAGCATGGCAAAAGGCGGGGTTGTCACCCAGACCATCAAATGCACCATGCACACCGGAACCCATGCTGACGCCCCCCGACATGTAATGGAGCGCATGTTCGACGGCCGCCGGGCGCTCTACTCGCATGAGCTTCCCGTGGATGCTTACGCTGGCGAAGCTGTATGCCTTGATGTACGCACCCCTGATTGGCAGCTGACCACCGCCGAACAGCTCGACGACGCGGTTGCGCGTGCCGGTATGAAGCCCGAAGAACTAGCAGGCATGGTTGTCTGTATTCGCACCGGTATGCACCTTAAGTATGACGACAGCAAGGATTACTACCATTACTCCATCGGTAACGGTGTTGAAGCCGGTAACTGGTTCTTAAAGCACAAGGTAAAATGTGTGGCCATGGATCAGCAGGCTCTGGACCATCCACTGCACACATCCATGGGTAACAACGGAACCCGCATGATGCTTGAAGGCTTCTCTGGAAAAAACATCTGTGAAGAGTTCATTGATAAGTTTGGAGAAGAGGCATACGCCGAATTTGACAGGGAACTCTACATCAAAATCCACGGCCAGACCAAGTATGATGAGAAATTCGGCGCCCTCGAGGCCATCGGTTGCTACGGAACCTGGGAGCCCTGTCACAAGCTTCTGCTCGGGAACTACATCGTTGGTGTAGAAAACCTCGGTGGCGATTTGGAAAAGGTGGTGAACAAACGTTTCCGTTTCTTCGCCTTCCCGATTCGCTGGCATCTCGGTGATGGTTCTATGGTTCGTTGTACGGCTGAAATCGATGCGGACGAACTGAATGATGTACCATCGCGCACCTACACTTATGGTGCAATGTAATTAATTGAACCTTCGGGGTGTTTTTACCGTCATCCCCGCGCAGGAGGCTGTGTCACAATTCGTCATCCCGGCCAAGCGAAGCGCGAGCCGGGATCCAGAAGTATGCGTTTATATTCATTTTCCTGGATTCCGGATCTCATTCCGCGTTGCTACATTCGTCCGGAATGACGGGTTCGGGCGAATTGCGACAAAGCCTCGCAGGCGGGGAACCAGGGCATTCAGCTAATCGCGTTCTGGGTAGCTCAGAAGCTTCACTGCGTGTCCCGCCCCCGGCCTTAGACCATACCGGGGCAGGCAAGCGGGAATGACAAGGGTTTTAAGCAAAAACTCCCCGACACTTGAAATAATTAACAGACAGGAAATAATTATGAAAAAAATAACGTTGGAAGAGGTCAAGGCATATGAAGCCCCCGGTCATTTCGGAATGACAGCCATGCGATTGCAGGGTACCGAAGAGACCGGCGCCACAAAATTCTGGATGGGCTTGTCCCATTTTCTACCCAATGGTGGCGCAGAATGGGGCTACGAGGACAACCCGCTGGAAAAGGTTTATTTTGTATTGGAGGGCGAGGTTACTGTAAAATCGAAAACCGAAGAGATTATACTGAAAAAGTGGGACTCGCTTTTCATTGGCCCCAACGAGGGAAGGGAGATCATCAACAACACCAACAAGCCGGCCAGCATGCTGGTTGTGATCAATTATCCAGAATAGCCTGTATTCTGAGTATAGCGTGAATAAAACAAGGATACCAAAATGACCAATACATTAAATAACAAGGCTGTCATAACAGCAGCCTTAACAGGTGCGATCCATACGCCGTCCATGTCGCCCCACCTACCCATTTCCGCACAACAACTCATTGACGAATGCCTGGCCGTGCATGCGGCCGGGGGGGCCGTGGCTCATATTCACACGCGAGACCAAAAAACCGGTCTGCCAAATGCGGATCAGGATGTTTTCCGGGAAGTAGCCGTTGCGGTAAAAAAGTATTCAGATCTGATTTTGTGTACCACCACCGGGGGGCGGTTAGGAGACACTGTGGAAAATCGGGTGAGAGTGGCCTCAACCTTGCAGCCTGAATTGGCCTCACTCAATGCCGGGTCCCTCAATTTTGCTTTATTCCATATTGCAGATAATATCAAAGATTATCAATATGACTGGGAAAAGCCCTACCTTGCCGGAACTGACGATTTTATTTTCCCCAATACATTCAAAACCATGCGTGAATTTCTGGAAATATTTGAGACAACTGGCACCAAACCTGAGTTTGAGATTTACGATATGGGTATGATCAACAACCTGGCCTTTTTGATTCGTAAAGGAATCGTAAAAAAACCGGTTTATCTGCAATTTGTTTTAGGTATTCTTGGCGGAATACCGGCAACTCCGGAAAACCTGGTTTACCTGCTTGATACCGCCCGCCGACAAATAGGTGATTTTGTGTTTTCGGTTTGCGCTGCTGGTAAACAACAATTCCCCATGTGTACCCAAGCGCTGATTATGGGGGGTAATGCACGCGTGGGCTTGGAGGATAACCTTTATCTTGAGAAAGGTGTCCTGGCCAAAAGCAATGCTGAACAGGTCGCCAAAATTATTCGCATTGCCAGGGAATTAGGTATTGAACCGGCCACACCCAGTGAAGCCAGAGAAATTTTGGGTCTGAAAGGTTTGGACAACGTCGCTTTTTGAAGGGGATGCCTGGGTCGAAAATGGTTGCCTTGAAAAATAAGGAGTCTTGGGAACACAACCTGCCTGAACTCTTCTTTTCTCATATGGGCCTGCGTATTAAGAATTATGAAATTGAGGCCGTCGAAACCGGAATGATGAATTTTGTTTTCCGTGTTCGAACAGACAAAGGTATCTTTTTTCTCAAGCAAGCACTGTCCAGGGCCAAAGCAGGTAGCGCGCTCGGACCTGCATTGCAGAATATCTCAGTTCGAAGGCTTGAATATGAGCAAAGATGTATCTCCAAAATAAGTGTCATACTGCCGGATGGAATTAAAATTCCGACCGTCCATCACTATGATCCCGAGAGCCATGTACTTATCTTAAGCGATGTAGCCGGCAGTGAAGGTAAATTGTTGGAAACCGTTTTACTGGATGGGTTGTTCGAGGCTTCCTCTGCTTCCGCTGTCGGTCGATTTCTGGGTGTCATGCATCGATGTACCTGGGGAACTCAAAACAGTGTTCGGGGTAGCCGTCAAAATGATAAAAGTAATTGGATGCGGTTCCTGCAAATGCGAACCATCGATGCTTCCGATGAGCGGGTGCCTTTAAAAATTCAACAAGAATTAACACGTCTTTGTGAATCCACCCGTCAGCATCATAGCGACGATGTCCTCATTTGGATGGATTGCTGTCCCAAAAACGTGATTGTGAGGTCCGATGGTAAAATCGGTGTTATTGATTTTGAGCTTGCCTCGTGGTTTGGCGATCCAGCCTATGACCTTGGATTTTTCGTTGGTCATTATCTAATTCACGCCATGCAGAAAAATCAGCGTGCTAAAGTACTTCCCTTGATAATGAGTTCTATCCAAGCCTATTGCGGTGAAGTTGAAGGAATGCATTTTTATACCGGTATATTACCAAGAGTGCTCAAATTTGCTGCGGCAACTATGATCTACCGCGCCATTGGTGCCAGTCGGTTAAACTATATCGAAGCGGATTCGGTGCCTAAATTAATCCAAAAAGCCGGGGTCCTTTTGTGTCAAGAATTTAAAGCCACACCGGACCAGGTTATTTTACAACTCAAAGCAGCATTGACTTAGTTAGTATGCATCGGATTTTGACAGATAATAGGAGAATATTAGATGAAACCCGCTGAGAAACTGCTGGATGCGATTCTTTTTGGCCTGGCCCAGGCTATAAGGATCACAGCAGCAAAGCACAAGACCTATAAAAAACGAATTCGGGGTAAAAATTTTATTGCTCAAATAAAGACCCTTGATAACCGCACCGGCCGGTATTTTAACTTTCAGCCTCGTAAATTCAGCTCCAAAAAAGGGATTCATGCCAATGCCGACATCTGCATGATATTCAGTACCGCTGAATTGGGTGTCAAACTACTGACTCCGCCTCGTGATCAACTGGATATGATCAATGCCGCTAAAGACAGCAAGGTCATGGTCGAAGGACCGGACGAATTGGCGATATGGTTTAGTGAAACCCTAAACATGCTGCTGACCATCGGTGCCAAATTTGGAACAGCCATGGATGATGGCGTGATGCGTTATACGAGCAATACCAATGGTGGCCCTGTATTTGTTTATGTCAAAGAGGACAAAATCATCCGGATCACACCAATCGAGTTCGATGAAACCGATGCGCCGCCCTGGACAATCCATGCCAGGGGTAAACGCTTCACACCACCCCGCAAAACCACCATCTCCCCGCATACACTCGGTTGGAAATCGATGGTTTATTCTAAAGACCGCCTTTTGTACCCCATGAAACGGGTTGATTTTAACGTCAATGGCGAGCGTAATCCCCAGAATAGGGGAAAAGCCGGCTATGAACGAATCTCATGGGATGAGGCCCTGGACCTGGTGGCCGCTGAAATTAAACGCGTAAAGCGGGATTACGGGCCGGGAGCCATATTAAACGGTAGCGGCTCCCATCACACCTGGGGACATCTCGGCTATTGGCTGAGTGCGCGCCTGCGGTTTTTTAATTCACTGGGATTTACACCGGTGGCGCACAATCCCGATAGTTGGGAAGGGTGGTACTGGGGTGCTATGCACCATTGGGGACACAGTTCACGCCTGGGGGCTGGAGAGGCCTATGGGACCATTGAAGATTGTTTGCAGGAAGCCGAAATGGTCGTTTTCTGGTCCAGTGATCCCGAGGCAACCGGTGGTGTGTATGGGGCTTTTGAAGGTACCATCCGCCGCCAATGGCTCAAGGAACTGGGGATTCAATTGGTCCATATTGATCCATTTTACAATCATACCGCGGCCCTTTTGGGGGGTAAATGGCTGGCGCCTAGACCGGCGACTGGGAATGCCCTCGCTCTGGCGATCGCTTATGTCTGGATCACCGAAGGTTTATATGACCAAGCTTATGTGGCTGACCGAACAGTTGGATTCGACAAGTGGAAAGGATATCTTTTGGGTGATGAAGATGGCATACCTAAAACACCCGAATGGCAGGAACAGGAAGCCGGCATACCCGCTAAAGATGTGCGTGCCCTGGCTCGGCAGTGGGGCAACCGCAAAACGTATCTGGCCGCCGGGGGCATAAACGGTTTTGGCAGCGCCTGCCGATGCGCTACCGGCAATGAATGGGCGCGATCCATGGTGTGTTTGATGGCCATGCAAGGATTGGGGAAACCAGGTGTCAACTTAGGGGGCATGCAACAGGGAACCCCCGTCGACCATCGTTTTTATTTCCCCGGTTATGCCGAGGGGGGCTTATCCGGTGACTACCAGGGGACGGCCATGGCTGTCAGTCTATATCAACGCATGCCCCAACTGCCAACTGTTAATACCGTGGCCCAGCGAATCCCTCGTCTGAAAATTCCAGAAGCCATTATGGAGGGCCAATGCGAAGGCTACCCTACTTATCCCTTTACCATCGAAGGCCAGTTTCTTAAATTCGGATACCCCACGCCAGGTCATTCTCCGGTTAAACTCTACTACAAATACGGCGGATCTCATTTCGGCACAATGAATGCAACCAATCGCTATGTTCGCGCTTATCGTTCAGACGGTTTGGACTGTGTAATTAATCAGTCCATCTGGTTTGAAGGTGAGGCAAAATTTGCCGATATTATCCTGCCGGCTTGTACGAGCTTTGAGCGTTGGGATATCAGTGAGTTCGCCAATTGCGGTGGATATATTCCGCATTGTTATAATCAATGCAATCATCGGGTTGCTGTGATCCAGCACAAGTGTATCGAGCCCTTGGGCGAATCAAAATCTGATTTCATGATCTTTCTGGAGGTCGCTAAACGTTTAGGGCTGGGGGCGCCCTTTTCGGAAGGAATGACCGAATTAGATTGGTGCAAACGTCTGTTTGAAGCTACGGATTTGCCCTCAAAAATTTCTTGGAAAAAATTCCTTAAAAAAGGCTATTATGTGATTCCGGCCCCGCCAGCGGCGCAGAGACCCAAAGTTTCTTACCGTTGGTTTGCAGAAGATCGACTTAAAGATACGCCGGATCTAACCCCGCTACCCGGCGACTACACTGAACAATGGCGACGGGGCCTACAAACCCAGTCTGGTAAAATTGAGTTTGTATGTTCGAGCCTTGAGCGCTTCGATCCGGATGACCCGGAACGGCCCACGATGACAAAATACATTCCATCCTGGGAGGGACATCACAGTAAAGAACTCTACCAAAAATACCCCTTGCAATTGATTTCACCCCATCCGCGCTTCAGCTTTCATACAATGGGTGATGGCAAAGATAGTATTATAAACGATATCAAGGATCACCGGGTGCTCATAGACGGGTATTATTATTGGATCGTTCGTATCAATCCGCAAGATGCGAATTCACGCGAGATAAAAGCCAATAATTTGGTAAAGGTATTTAACGACCGAGGTGCTGTCATATGCGCGGCCCAGCTCACACAACGTATCCCTCCAGGAACCGTACACTCCTATGAATCATGTGCGATCTATGATCCGGTGGGTGAGCCGGGGGAATCACCCGATCGGGGTGGTTGTATCAACCAGTTAACACCAAGCCGGATGATTATTAAGAAATCTCACGCTACGGCAGCAAATTCTTGTCTGGTCCAAATTGAAGCATGGCAGCCAGAAGAGGGGGGTGCCCTATGAGCAAATGGAATCTCATCATCGATATAGAAAAATGTGAGGATTGCAACAATTGCTTCCTGGCCTGCAAAGATGAACATGTGGATAATGAGTGGCCCGGCTACACGAACGCCCAGCCACGTCATGGCCATCGCTGGATCAACATCGTACGCAAGGAGCGTGGCCAATTCCCCTTAATTGATGTTGCCTACAGACCGACGCCTTGCCAGCATTGTGATGATGCCCCCTGTATCGCCGCAGGTGATGGCCAAACAATTTTCAAAAGAGAGGACGGTGTGGTCTTGATCGATCCGCAAAGGGCTAAGGGACAAAAAAAACTAGTCAAGTCATGTCCCCACGGCGCTATTTGGTGGAATGCAGAAAAAAATGTTCCCCAGAAATGCACCTTATGCGCACACTTGCTTGATGCGGGGTGGAAACAGCCACGTTGTGTCCAAGTATGTCCCACCGGTGCGATGGAAATCGTAAAAGCCGAAGACGAATCCATGTCCCGGCTGGCCGCGAACCAAAAACTGCAGATTCTTTCGCCCGAGCTCAACACCAAGCCCCGGGTTTACTATAAAAATCTGCATCGATTTGAAAACTGCTTTATTGCCGGAAGTGTGGCGATCAAATTGGGTGGGGTCATGGACTGCGCTCATGGGGCAACAGTTGTTCTTAAAAAAGAAGATCAGATAGTCGCCCAAATGCAAACCAATGAATATGGTGATTTCAAATTTGATAACTTAGAACCAAGCAGCGGGATTTACGAATTGGAGATTGTCTATAAAGACTTAAAAAAGAAAACCATCTCTATTGAGGTAACAAATAGCCAGAGTATCAACGAAATTGTATTGGCGTAGTCCCTCAGCAGGTATGAATTATAGATGCTATTTTAATATTAGTCTTAATCCACAACCTTTCGTGGAGGACCCCGGAAGATTCTACCGATAATGAATCATCTCGCAGGTTTTCTGCCAGCACTGTTTCGGAAGGAGACCGATTCCTGAGACGGGGTTAAATTTGAAATCCCTGCCGCTTGGCAGCGGCCGCAGTAAACAGCGGTAGATGAATTTAATGGGACAACGGGTTTACACATGGGGATCAATTGCGAAAGTGCGGTAACGAAATGCGAAGATTTTCGGTAAAAGTTCCGATATACCCTGTAGAGACTCGATTTGAGCCTGTCGACAAGTTTTAGTATAGGGATAGGGATCTTTGTTTTTTGCTTAGGAGCGACAATGCCTTTCGCCCATCGAGGGCGAAAGGGTCGCGTTTCATAAAATCGTGGTACACGCTTTTATTCAAGAAAGGGCATGCGCAGATTATATACCCCATCCTTAAGCGAGGCATCCATGGGCAAACCACCATTCTCAAGCACTTTGATCATGCCCTTGTTTTCTTGAAGCACTTCGGCCTTAAATCCCTTCAAAACCCTTTCTTTAGCCATACGGATTAGTATTTCAAAAAGATAACCAGCGATTCCCAAACCTTGGTATTTTTCATCCACAAAAAAGCCCAGATCGCCAAAGCCATCCTCTTCATCCCGGGCATAACGGGCCTCGGCAATCATGATTTCCTGTCCGGGTTCATTGATCAAGGCTACCACAGACATTTCCGTTTGGTAATCAATATTGACATAGGCCTGGATTTTGTTATGGGGCATGGTCGATACCGGGAAAAAGAAACGGCTAAAAATCGATTTTTTAGAGAATCGATAAAATAAGCGTCGCATGGCTTCTTCATCCGAGGGCTTGATGGGTCTAAAGCGGACTTGTAGGCCGTTTTTCAAAAGTTGTTTGCTGGTGGCCTCGGTAGGGTACAAACGGGCACTATCGGAAATATAAATTTGATCTTCGAACAGGATCTGTTTGGCTTTGGCCTCTTCCACCAGCTGTTTACGATCATCGGGATGGGCAATGTCAATCAAGGCCTGGGCTCGCTCCCGGATGGTTCGCCATTTTAGGTTGGCAACGCCATATTCGGTGACCACGGCATCGATGGACTCGCGCATATGAAATTGATTGCGAAGATTTCGTAGCATGACCACTACATTGGGTTTGCCCTGCGCATTTCGACTGCGAAGCCCGATAATGGTACGTCCACCCCGCGACATATCCGCACCCGAAAAGAGGTCCGCAGACTTACCCGGCCCTGAAATAAGCTCATTTTTACCCGTAGGAAAGACCATGCGTCCCAATAGATCCACTTTACTAGCCTGGTCCACGACCACAAAATTGGGGATGCGTCCGATCTGGATCGGATCAAATACCTGTTCGACACTCTGAAACTCCACCAGGGGATTGCGGTCCAGCCACTGCATCAAGGTGGGCGTACCCAAGGCATAGGAGGCCACAGACTTGCCCCGGTATAAGGGTTTGCGGTAGTTGCTGACCGCACCGCTTTTGACCAGATCCACCATGGCATCTGTAAAATAGGGTGTGTGAATGCCGAGATGCCGTTTATGAACCAGATGTCGGCCCAAGGCCTCGTACAACGGCCCAGCGTGAAAGCTAATGCAGTCGCCGTCATTGACGATCTGGGCGATGTTGGCAGCCACCTGATCGACCACAGGTTTTATCGGTCGAGGTTTGATAAAGACCGGTGGCTCGGTGGATTGAACCACCAAATCGAAATCGGAAAGCGAGACAACCGTATCACCATAGGTGAAGGGAATATCGGTATTGATCTCGGCCACCACTAGTGAGGCCCGCTCCATGGCTTCGCGGGCAATATCGACCGCCACCCCCAGGCTGCAATAGCCGGCCTCGTCCGGTGGGGTAATCTGAATAAAAGCCACATCAATGGGGATTCGATTGGATTTGATTATCCGCGGAACCTGGGAAATTCTGGCCGGGATAAGATCGACACTACCGGTTAGCATGGCTTCGCTTGATATCCAGCTGGAAAAAAAGGTTTTCAACCGGAATTTGCGATAGTCCATGTCGGCCAGGGATACCAATCCGCTGTAACTGACCAATTGGATGAGTTCCAGGTCATTGGTGTCCGGAAGACCCGATTCGATCAGATGCTTCAACAGCGTCCTTGGCTCCGCCAGGCCGCTACCTAAAAAAATTGTCATGCCGGGACGAATATGCTGGAGTACATGTTGGGGCGATACCAGTCGTTTTTGCCAATCTTTTGTCATGTTATTGTTTCACTTTCTTATATGATGATAGCACGATTTTGGTGATATATGACAGCATCAGATATGATCTATTATTAAATAGATTAATATTGTGTAACAGTCAACGACCACCGACCGTGTCGGGGGCACGAAAAAGGTTTGAATCAATTGTCAATACATGGATACTTCCAATTTAATTGACAAGTTTGAGGTCAGCATGGTAGACGAAATTGCGCGAAAAAATCACATTAAAGAGGAGGTAAGAATGGGTAAATTGTTTAAATCGCCATGGCTCGAGGTCAACGTGATGCTGCTGGTGTTGATTCTATCGTACATCGCGCTGGCTTTATTCACAGGAAGTGCCGAAACAGAGCCTGGGGCTATGAGCGGAAAGGCCATTTGGGGATGGCTTTTTGGATTCTTTTTTCTGAGTTTCGCCATCGCGTTGGTGGCAGTTATCGGCGGCATAGGAGGCGGTGTGTTGTTTACACCCTTTATGCTGGCGTTTACCCCGGTGGACAGCTTAATTGTGCGGGCCACCGGATTGATCGTGGCCATGTTTAGCGGCCTGGTTTCCACGGGTCCCTTTATGAAGGGCGGTCTGGCTAACCTGCGAATCTGTATCTTTTGTGCCGCCGCCTATGGTGTCGGTGCTTTTTCCGGGGCCCAAGGTGCCATCTATGTGGCCAAACACATGGGAGAAACAGGCGAAGGCCTGGTGCGTTTAGCCTTAGGCCTCATTCTGGCTGCTTTGGCGGTCTATTTCCTGGTGGGTGGTAAGAAGATCGAGTGGCCCGAAGTCAAAAAAGTGGATGGATTCACCAAACGACTCAAATTGTCGCAACCCTATTTTGAAGTATCTCTCAACAAAGTCATCGACTACCCGTTGACTCGGGCAGGCTGGGTGCTGATAGCCATTGTGGGCGTAGGGCTGTTGTCTGGTTTCTTCGGCCTGGGAGCTGGCTGGGCCATCGTGCCGGCCCAAAATGTGATCATGGCGGTACCCCTCAAGGTAGCCGCGGCCAACAGTGGTGTGCTCTTAGGAATGGGTGACTGCGTTGCAGTCTGGCCCTATCTGCTCATGGGTGCCATTATCCCGGTTTTTGCGGCTCCCTGGCTGGTAGGACAGGTGCTGGGTGGTTTGCTGGGCGCCCTGATTCTTATTCGGGTTAAGGCTGGTTTCGTGAGGTACCTACTTATCGGATTCATGTTCTTCTCATGCTATGCTTTGCTGAAGAAAGGCCTAACCATGCTGGGGGTAATTGGAGCGCTTCCAACATGGATTGACGGTGTTGTTTTTATTGCCGTCTTTGGGGCCGTTACCCGATCAATCATTAAATTCACGCGGTCTGAATCCTAGAGGAGGTGATGATATGAATACTGATAATACTCCCAAAATCCCGCGAGTGCAGAACATTTATGGTTCCATCGTATATTGGGTAACCATCGGCGCCTGTATCATCTGCATGATCGGTCCGGTTATTTCCGTGGCAAATCCCGAAAAAAATGTTCTCAATCCCTATAAACTGTTTAATGCTATATTCGAAGGCAAAGATCCCCAGACCATATGGCAAGAAGTGGGCGGTGGATTTCCAGGCGGCCACTTTTACCTCAAGTATTTTACCTACGGTGACGGCTTTACCCAGTTTGGTTTGGCCTTAGGATGCAGCGTGGCCCTGTGGGCCTTAATTGTTTCGGCATTTGCATATGCATCCGAAAAGATATATCTTTATGTATTCCTATCCTTATGGGTGAGTGCCATGGTGGCCTTGGCCATGATTGGGATCGGGGGAGGGCATTAACAATAACCGCTGGAAAGCGTTTTGATATTTCGGAGGTCGAAAATATGTCACAAGAAAGCCTTACATGCCCCTTGACCCGGGGCGAAAGAATATTGGTGGCTGTAGACGGATCGGACTACAGCCAGGCTGCCGTGGACCAGGCTATCAGCCTGGGCAGCGTTTGCAACAGCCAGATCTTTTTGATCAGTGTTGTGGATCTATTCCCAGATCAGATGGAAGTGGCACCCAACCTGGTGGAGAAGATGTCGGTCGAAGCCAGGCAGAACCTGGAAACTGGTAAAGCAAAGGTCGATAAAGCTGGTATTGCCTGTGAAACGATTGTACGCATGGGCGGCAAACCGCATGAGTTCATTGTTGAGGAAGCCAGAGACCGCGGTATCGACTTGATCTGCATGGGGACCCAGGGTCGCTCCGGCCTCGAACGGGTTCTCATGGGCAGCGTGGCCCAGAATGTCATTGGCCATGCGCCTTGTCCGGTGTTGGTGGTGCCGGCGATGGCTTAGAAATCGAAATGCCTTACCAGTGGGAACTGGTAATAATTTCACGTCAACCTAAACAAAAGGGTGTGGATGAAATCATCTACACCCTTTTTTACTTTGAAAACTTGATATCATTTCCGCTTGCCTGTATGATACCACCTTGTAGGAATGGTATTATATTTTTGCATCAAACCGACGTAGGTCGTGTTCCATAACATCGTGTAACGATGTTATTAGAGGGGGTATCATGAACCTGCAGGTGTTGGATCGTATGCGACGCAGATGTTTATTATGGATCCTCGGCGGTGGATTACTGGGACCCGTATGGTTTCCGAACCTGATTCGCATGGCGCTGGCCATGGGAGCCAGAAGCTATCCCCAAGGCATGCAGCTGGTGGAAGGTGATGTGCGTATTAACAATATACCTGCTGCCAAAGGAAGCCCAGTCAATTATGGCGATATGATTGTGACCGGTGATGACGGCAAGGCCATTGTGGTGATGAATCGGTCGGTTTATTTGTTGCGAGAAAACACCAGCCTGACCCTATCTGAAGAACCGGATAAAAGCACCAAGGATAAAATGGTTTCGATTCTCAAATTACTCAATGGCAGGGTTCTGTCCGTGTTTGGCAAAGGCAAGCGGCGTCTGGAGACCGCTACAGCAGTTATTGGGGTTCGGGGCACGGCGGTCTATTTGGAATCAGAGCCCACCAAAACCTATGTGTGTACATGCTATGGTCGGGTGGAGATCGTCGCGCGACATGATCCCAGCGTCCGTGAGAAGGTGCGTACTTTTTATCATGACAAACCGCGTTTTGTGTATGGCCCCGGAGCTGACGATACCCTTGTGGCGGCACCGGTATTCAATCATACCGACGCTGAACTTATTATGCTAGAATCCATGGTCGGACGCAGACCACCCTTTATGCGCGATAAGCGCGGCAGTCGCTATGATGATGACACCGGCGGTAGTTATTAATAGATTTTTTTCGGCTATAATTTTATAATCACAGAGATTCAATAATGGGGGCTTATGACTAGGTATGAAATAGATGCAGCACGCCGGCGATTGCTCCTGTGGATTGTCGCTGGTGGACTATTGGGACCAGTTAGTTTCCCGCGAACGATTCAGCTGGCTTTAGCCATGGGGGTTAAAAATTATCCGCAAGGCATTCAGATGCTAGAAGGAGACGTGCGTGTGAATGGGAGGCCCGCGAAGATGGGTGACCCGGTCAATCTTGGCGACTCTATTATGACCGGAATAGACGGTAAGGCCATCGTGGTGATGAATCGCTCGGTTTATCTATTGCGGGAAAACACCCGATTGACGCTGTCTGCTGAACCAGATAAAAGTGCCAAAGAAAAAATTGTTTCCAAACTCATGCTTTTTAGCGGAAGGGTTCTGTCCGTATTTGGAAGGGGTAAACGAAGATTGGAAACCAGAACGGCTGTCATGGGTGTACGCGGTACAGCGGTTTATATGGAATCGGATCCGATTAAATCTTACATATGCACCTGTTATGGCAGCGCTGAAATCATCTCACGCTACAATCCAAAAATCCGTGATAAAGTGCGTACCTTCCACCATGAGAGTCCCCGCTATATATTTGGCCCCGGGTCTGAGCATCTTATTGTGAAAGCACCGGTTTTTAACCATACCGATGCAGAATTAATTATGCTTGAGAGACTAGTTGGTCGCATACCACCTTTTGTTCGTAAAAAGATGGTGGATGGGTATTATTAAGAGAAATAGTTCAAGCCTAACTCCTTGGCATTCAGGATGCTGGGGGCTGCCAAGGGTGTGTTGTCACCGAGAAAGGGACGGATATCAGCGTTGGACCAAACCGGATAACCTTGGAGGATGGCGGCCACATTGGCGGCGGCCAAAGTGGCCATTCCCTGACGGGTCCAATTGGTGGCCGAGGCAATATGCGGTACGATAACCACATTTTCCAGATCAACCAATCCTGGTTTCATAGCTGGTTCATCTTCGAATACATCTAATCCAGCCCTGAAATTGGGATAATTTTGACAATGGGCCACCAGGGCGGCCTCATCGATGACGGGACCACGGCTAGTGTTAATCAGGATGGCATTTTCATGCATGCAAGCCAAGCTCGAAGCATTGATCAAATGATGGGTTGATTCGTCCAGAACCGTGTGGATGCTGACCACATGGGCTTGTTTCAGAAGATCGTCGAGATTTTCGATACGTTGACAGGTAACCGGCGGTAGCCCTTGTTGTTCTAAAAATGTAGCATAAGCTTGGATATAACTTTCTAATTCCTGATTAGCTTGAACATCGGAGTAGACCAAGTTCATGTGGTGACCTGCGACCATCATGCGGGCATAAACCGCTCCGATACGACCGGCTCCAATAATACCTAATGTTTTACCAACCAGCAATTCGCCCATAAAGAGTGTCGGTAGCCAGCCGGTGTATTTGCCTTGACGCTGAAAGCGTTCGGCCTCCCCCAATCGACGCGCAGCCGCAAAAGTTAGGGCGACCGCCATTTCGGCCGTGGTTTCGGTGAGAACACCTGGCGTATTGCCCACGGGAATGCCATGGCGAGTGGCTGCAGCAACATCGACATTGTTGAAGCCAACGGCATAATTGCTGTAGGCTCGGCCGCCGGCATTTTTGAGAGCTTGGAACAGGGTGTGGTCCCACGTTTCGGTTAGTTGGCCTATGGCACCATCGCATTGTTCACCAAAAGCAGCGTGAATTTGATCACTGTTCAGCACATGGGTTGATGTTGACACCTCAATGCGGCAATCGGCAGCCACTAAAATTTCCGTCCAGCGCTGCCCGGGCAGCGCTTTCGTCACCACGACACGGTATTTTCCATTTGGATTGATGATTTGCCAGGCTTTATCTGCCATGCAATCCTCCCGATCCAGCTTTCCCCAGATAGACGAAGTCTGTAAATACGTCTAGGGTGCCATTGGCTTACGGCCAATGTGGATCACTGCAATTCCATTGGTTAAGCGTTTGTAGGAGACGCTTTTAAAACCGATTTTTTCCAGGATTTGCTTGAGTTCGTCGGCGGAGGCAAACATGCGGATGGTTTCGGACAAGCAGCAATAGGATTGGCGTGAACCCGCAATCAAGGCGCCCGCCAGGGGCATGATCTGAAACGAATAAAAATCATACAACCAGCGAAATACCGGATTGACGGGTTTGGAAAATTCCAAGCACATGACTTTCCCGCCCGGTTTGAGAACGCGATACATTTCTTCAAAACCGAGTTGTAAATGGGTCAAATTGCGGATACCAAATCCAACCATGGCCGCATCAAATCGATTGTCCGGACAGGCGATCCGTTCGGCATCACCCTGGATGTAGTGAATCGATGTTTGCAACTCAATGTTTTCCGGTCGTATTTTACCAGCTTCCATCATGGCACGATTGATATCGTAGATGAAGACATTGCCACGGGATCCAATACGTCTGGCGGATAGTACCGCCAGATCACCGGTACCGCCGCAGATATCCAGGATTTGGTCACCCGGCTGAAGGCCTAACATACGGATGGCCATGCGTTTCCAAGCGTGATGGATCCAGAAGCTTAGCACGGAGTTCATGAGGTCATACTTGGGCGCCACCCGGTTAAAATGGGACAATACGGTTTTAACTTTGTCGGTGGCACGATGACGGTGAAATCCAAAATAGGCGGAACCGGAGGCATCCACCTGATCATCAAAAATTCTTTGGCGTTCCTGTTTATCGAGCCAAGCCGGCGGTTTCAGTCCACTGATTTTTTTATTATTTTCTTTATTCATGGCTTCTGTAAATGCATCAAATAATTCATTTTGGTTAACGAAGTCAGACGTGCATTTCCACTAAAGGGGCTGTATAGCACGCCCGAAAGATTGCGTACCTTAAGACCAGCAGATAGGGCCCATTGCTCCAGCTCAGCTGGTCGAATGAACTTGCGGTAGGCATGGGTTCCCTGCCTTACGATTTTGAGAAGATATTCAGCCGCTATTATGACTAATAAATATGCGATCCAAGTCCGATTGACGGTTGCCAAAAAAACATGACCGCCGGGCTTTAGCAGCGTGTGACATGCATTCAGAACCGAATCCGGATGGGGTACATGTTCCAGCAGCTCCATGCAGGTGACCATATCAAAGGCACCTGGCGATTGACCGGCCATAATTTCGGCCGTCATCTGGCGATAGGCGATTTCAATTCCCATCCCATCGGCATGCTCCTTTGCAGCCCGCAAGGCTGCGGCCGACATATCGATTCCGATAACATGCCCCCCTGTCATTGCCATGGGTTCAGACAGCAAACCGCCGCCACAGCCTACATCCAGAATCGATTTGCCTAAAATACCGGAACGAGCCTCGATATATTGCAGACGTACGGGATTGATATCATGCAAGGCTTTAAGCGGCCCCTGACGATCCCACCAATCCTGAGCATGCTGCTCGAAAAGGATGATCTGATCGGGATCGATATTTTCAGCTGCTGTGGTCATAAAATTCGGCCAAGTAATATCTTCTTTCTTAAAAATAGGTTAAAATATTGTAAAATAAAACGCGATCCAAATTTAAATTAATGCCGGTAATTGTCAAGCCAAATAAAACTAATCGTTGCAACATTGAGGTAAATATAACCTAAAATTTTATTTTGGATCTGCACTGCGGGTGAGTCGCAGGGTGTTTCCGGTTACGCTCAGGCTGCTTAGCAGCATGGCGCTTATGGCCACCAATGGATTCAACAAGCCGCTCATGGCAATGGGTATGCTGATGATGTTGTAAAAAAACGTGAACACGAGGTTTTTGCGTATGGTCCGATTCACTTGGAGGGCCAGCATTTTAAAGGTTTCAATCTGGGCAGGATCGTTTCGCATGAGGGTAATGGCGCTGGCCTCGGTCCCGATTCGATGGGCAGAATGGACCGCAATACCTAGATCGGCAGATGCCAGGGCTGGTACGTCATTGATCCCGTCGCCCACCATGGCAATACAAGAGCCTTGATTTCGTCGTGCTTTAATAAAAGCAGCTTTGTCTTCAGGCAACATATCACCATGGCAGTCGGATAAGCCGAGTGTATGACCAACAGCATCGGTGGTAGCCTGGCTGTCACCAGAGAGTAAGGCAAGTTTTTGTCCTTGCTGTTGCATGTGAGAAATTACGCTGGGGCTTGAATCGCGGATGCTGTCGCCAAACAGAAAGCAGGCGCATGGCTTGTCATCCACACTCATATAGACAAAAGAAATCGGTCCGGTGAGGTTGTTGGGAGCATCCGCTTCGATTGCATCTGTTTTTTTCAGTTCAGCATCTAAAAAATCAGCTGATCCGATTTTAATAAAAGCACCATCGATATAGCCGGTGATGCCATTGTCCTGCTCGACCACTTGCATAGCTGTCGCCGGCTCTATGTGTTTATTTTGGGCGGCCTGCACAAGCGCCGCGCCAATATAATGAGACGCATGCAATTCAAGTCCGGCTGCAAGCGAAAGGACAGAATGTGGATCCCATTGCTTGAATGTTTGCGTATCCAACAGATCCCACTCACCCTGGGTCAGTGTCCCGGTTTTGTCAAAAACAATCGTATCGACCTTGTGGATACGGTCAAATGCGGTGAAATGATGGACCAGGATCCCTTGCTTGCCGGCCAGGGAAATGCTGGCAACACGGGCCAGGGGGATGGCAACCCCCAGGGCGCATGGGCAGGAAATAACCAGGACAGTGACGGCGCGAATGATGGCAGTTTGAAGCGGCAAGCCAAGAGCAAGACAAACAGAGGCTGAGATGAGCGCCAGCAATACGATTGCGGGAACAAAATATTTAAGGGCTTTATCTGTGATGTCCTCCATCTGTGTTTTGCGATCGATCGCTGCGTCCATTACCGCGGCTAGCTGGCCCACCAGCGAGTCTTTACCGATTGCTCTGGCCGTAACCTTAATTGACCCGGAGACTATCCGGGTACCACCGCTAACGCGATCGCCTGGTTTTTTGCGAATTGGACGGGCTTCCCCACTCAAAGTGCTTTCATCGATGCGGGCATGGCCATCCAGAATGCGTCCATCCGCCGGTATGGTTTCCGACGCAACAACTTTGAAAATATCTCCATAAGAGAGTTGCCCTAAATGTACATACTTGCCAGTGGGGAAATCAGTCGTACAAATGCGGACTTTGGAAGGCTGCATTTCCATAAAGCTGCCGATCTGATCCTTGATACGGTCTTTGGCGCGTTGTTCGATGGTTTTGCCGACCAGCACCAAGGAGATCAACATACAGGTCGTATCGAAATACAAATGAATACTACCGGTCCACCAGTTGAACAGGCTGTAAAAAAAGGCACTGCTGGCACCAATGCTGATGAGCGATTCCATACCCGCTGAGGCTTTGAGCAATCCGGAGAGAGCCCGGCGATGGATGGGTGCACCGCCATAAAAAAATACGATGCAGCTCATAACAACCAAGGGCCAGGTGAGTTTTTGAACGGTATCCGTCGTAATCTGGGTGAAAAAGCCTGTATAGAGGGCGAAAGACAGCATCATGACATTCATGGTTATGAAGGCAGAAATACCCAGTCGGATGAACTCTTTGCGATAGGCGCTGTGCTTTGGATCGGCATCAGCGGGCGTGCTTTGGTATCCGAGTTTCTCGATAACAGCAAGGAGCTTATGGGGCGAGGTAGTTACCGGATTGTAACTCAGCCTGATCTGATCCGTAGTGAAACGGCAGGTTGCGTTTACAACGCCCGGTTGCTGAAGAAGGGTTTCCTCAATTACCCAAGCACAGGCAGGACACCACATGCCTTGAACTTTAAGATCCAAGCTCAGGTCGGTATCAGCTTTGATTGTGTTGGCGGAAGTGTTGGACCTATCGCTATATGAATTAAGCTGTCGCGCGACTGTGGTGTTTTCCCGGTATCGTTTTTTGAGATCTTGTGTGGTTTTGGGGATAATGCCGGTGGCCACACAACGCTTGTATATTTCTGTGTTCTGAAATGTCTGTGGATCCGGGTCGTTGGAGGCGGCCATCAACATCTGGTATACCTGGCGGCAGCCATTGCAGCAAAAATATATAGGGGTATCAAACTCTTTGCAGACCACGCTGCCGTGTTTCAAGGGGAGGCCGCAAAGATCGCAGGTGGATTTTTCCATGATAAATTATAAACGTTAGGCTGAGTCAAACCCTCGCACAAAGGCATGACCAAACAAAATAGAAGGTAAATCAAAGATTAAAATCCGAAATCTGAATATCGAAATTCGAAACAAATTCAAATGTCTAATGTTCAAATGTTCCAAACATAAGTGATAACACGTTACATCAAAATCTTGTTTTGGTCATTAGCATTTTTGGTATTAGATATTGTTTCGAATTTCGATATTCGGATTTAAGAATTTGTAAATCATAATTTAGATTTTGGATGATTGTAAATGAGGTGTCAATTTTAATAAGAATTTGGATTAGGCAAGATCTTATTGCCCCAACGATTGGACAAAGGCAATAATATACCATCTATCCTGGGCCAGGATGGTGGTATCGAGGGCGGGTTGGCGACCACCGGGAACACCAAAGCTGATGGACTTGAACAATTCGCCTTCTGATTTGGACTGCACCTCGGGACTGTGCAGGTTGGCAGGTAGGGGTTTAAAACTTTGACCCACAGTTCCATTGCCGTCAAAATTAAGGCCATGGCACTGGGCGCAAAATACATGATATAGATCGCTGCCTCTTTTGATCGTAACATCGGCTTGTCGGTCTAAAGGTGATACCAGATCAACCGCGGGCGTAACTCGATAAGCGGCATCTCCGCCATGGATGGGAACGATACCGGATTCTTGTACAAGTAAGGGCTCTTCATGCGGTCGGACGCCCGGTGTTTCGCGCATACGCCCGTAGCGAAAATTATTGTCGTAGTACATCAAGGCCTGATAGGCGCAAAAGACCACAATGGCTACGACGATGAAGAATCCAATTATCTTTTTCATTTATTGAACACCTTGAACTCTGATCACATTAAAATGCGCAGGATTTTCCTCCTGACCTTGCTCACCCAATACATGCTGGGCAAACGGTAGGGCATGATAGGGAGATCCGACAGCATAAGCTGATTCGGCCGGTACATCTTTGATGGGTCGGTAGTCCCAATCCGGTTGACCCAAATCGCCAATGACAGTGTATGCCAACCAGCCTTTAAAGAACACCCAACCGATCATGAGCACGATGACGGTCCAGGTTTTTGCTGCTGAGGTGGGATGTGCCTGTGTTTCCATCAGAAAGCGAACTCCTTAATTCCGATCGTTAGAATATATCCCAATACCCAGATAATGGTTCCGATAATGGTCAGATAGGCAATTGCCGGAAAGGGCGCGTTGCGACCTTGGATGCCATCTGGAAATTCTTCAATGATGCGTGATTCGCGCTCGGCGGCGTCTTTGGTTCGAAAATGGTAAAATCCCAGGCCAATGGCAAACAAGAACACCAATATAATCGCAGGGAACACGTACATGATCACATGTTGAATACCCAGGAATTCAAAATATCTCATTGAGTTAACCTCATATTACCAAGTTTCTATGCTGATCCGTTGCTCCCGTTGAAGCATTTGTAATACGAATGCTCTATATGTCCAAATTCAAACAGCCCATCAGAGTGATTAAATCTTTTAGTTGATGTTTGATCATTAGAACATTATTATTAATATAATTATGAAACGCCTCGTTTCAAAGACAACAAACTTCCGAATTTAAAGGTTTGCCTTGAGCAAGGAAAATATAATCACCGTCACTGATGCAGTCAGAGCGATACCCACCAAGGCGAAGAGGGCATATGTCTCGATGCGCGCAAATCGTGATAATTTCGTCGGTTTATTGAGTGAATCAGCTTGCAGCGGTATGTATCTAGCCCGGTTTTGATCCTTAAATTGCCCCTGGTTAAGTGCCCAGAAAAACACCACCAATGTGATGGAAAATCCAACGACCATGTAGGCAATATAGTAGGGGAAGTACATTTTTATGTTACCCTATCGTTTATTTCTATGATTATGTTTATCAGTTTACCAGGTTGTGGAAATAATTACTAAGGGTTCGAGGATTCCAGGGCCCAAGGGTCCAAGTGGGCAGACCGTTTAAAGTTAAAATGCACTATACTCGTTTGAGTTGTGGTTGAATAAACAAATTGCCGATTCCAATTAGCCACCCTCGACCCCTCGAATCCTCGGATCCTTGAACCCTGCCTTTAGGGCTCCCACGCCGAATCGATACCGCGCGGTTCAGCGTCGGCATCACTTTCATTAATAAAATTGACGGCAACATAATCCCCAACCTCCCAGATCTTCTGAGACTCTAGATCACGTTTGAAGTAGGGCATGGCGGTTCCGGTTATGCCGTTCATAATCTGATAGTAGAGGATACCGCCTGAAATCTCGCGTCCCTTCAAAATAGTAAAATTGAGCGGGGGCGGATATATCCAGGGCTGGGCCGGTCCCATACCATCCCCGATAGGGCCATGACAGCCGATACAAAAGTATTGATAAATTTTTTGCCCCCGCTGTAGGCTGGCCGGCGTAGTCGGATAGGGGTTGGGTATTTGGTGCCAACCCTCGGGTACAATGTCCGACAGCCACTTCGCATTGGCATCCGGTCCGGCTTCATAAGCTGTGATGGATTCTTGTTTCCAGAAGCGCTGCCGCTGCATGCGTTTGTCGGCATTTTTTAATCCCAGACTTTGCGTGTATTGGGTCAGCGTCTCGATCCGCGTCATGCCCAGCCACTCAAAAGGCGGCATGATGGAAGACGGGCGCGTGTAACGCGGATTGATGAAATGAGCAATGTGCCAGTCGTCCGGGTGTTCGCCACCCTCCTGGGAGAGATCGACGCCGGTGCGCTGGGAACCTAAGGCAATCGGTTCATCGGCGATGTAGTCTCCGGCTTGGGCGATCCGATCGGCGCCGTGACCCCAGTCAAAAGCGCGAATCGATTGACTGTGACAATAGACACAGCCATTTTCCAGATAGATTTTTCGACCGGCAGCCTCTACCGGCGACCGTTCACGGAAAATTTCTGAAGGTTTTGTATGACGGGTGGTATAGGGCCAGTAAACCATGGTCAGCGTAATGGCCGTCAACAGTGACAGGATACCGATAATGATGACAGTCGGTGTCATCCTCATGATGAAGCTCCGCGGTTGAAATAGAGAGATCGAATAACATTATACAACCCAAGGTAGGCTCCGAGGACAATCAGCAGGCCTAGGGATGAACGCACGACATAATAGGGTTGAATTTCGGGCAGCGTCCGATAGAGGGTCTCGCCGTTATACCAGGCATTGCCTTGAATAAGCCCCACGATAGTGAGCACCACGAAGAAACCAGTCGTGCCGATGAGCACAAGCCAGTATTGCAGGTCAGCCAGAAATCTGCTGTACAAAGGTTTGCCCGTAATTCTGGGGATGATGAAATAGAGACCGCCCAGGGCGGTTACACCGGCAAATCCAAGTACGCCGATGTGGGCATGTGCTACAACCCAGTTGTTAAAATGGGTAATGCGCTGGACATGGGGTAAAGCCATTAAGGACCCCTGCATATTGACGAAAAAATAATAAATGGTACCGGTAAAGATGAACTTCGCGCCGATATCGGCGTGGATGTCGCCCAGCTTGCCCTTGACCGTGTACCAGAGGTTGATGAGCACGATCATCACCGGTATCACCATGGCCACGCTGTCCACGATGGATATGGTTTTGAGCCAGGTGGGCACCGGAACCTGTAGCAAATGGTGGGTGCCGATATGCGTGTAAACGATAATCAAAGACCAAAAACCGATCAATGACAGGGTATGGCTGTAAAGCGGACTACGTGTGGCAATGGGCAATACATAATATGCCACCGCCAATGCCATGGGTGACAACAGCAGCCCGAAAACATTGTGGCCATAAAACCAAAGCAGGATAGCATCGGGTATTCCCATCAGCGCACCGGTGTCGGGTTTCCAGATGACGTTGCCCAGGCAGTAGGTGCAGGCTGTTAAAATCATGGCTGACATGGCATACCAGATAGAGACATACAGAATGGGTTCCACCCGCTTTCGAATCGTCATGAGCATATTGTAGATGACCATGAGAAAAACCACTACCACCATCATGTCTACGATCCAGGGCAGTTCGGCATATTCGCGGCCCTGAGTGTGCCCAATGGAGATACCGATCATGCCGGCGGTGACGGTGATGTTCCAAAAAACGGCTGTCCAGACGCCCAATTTTTGGCTGTGCAGTTCCGTACGCAGCATCCTGGGGATATAGTAAAAGGCCACGGCCAGAAGACCCGGTGTCACAAACCCGAACAGCACCGCGTTGATATGCATAGGCCGCATGCGTCCGAAATGGATATATTCGATGTTGGCCATGAAATCGGGTGCCATCAAATACGTGGCGGCAATCAGTCCAAAGGTTGTCGCCACGGCAAACCAGGCGGCGGACGTCAGCGTAAAGGCGATGGCCGTTTGATTTTGATCGCTGTTATGCGTGGTTTCTTGGCTCGACACGAAATCTCCCTTATCTAACTGTGACACGCCAGCCAACAATCCAGGTTGGCACCTTTTTCCTGATGACATTTGACGCACTCGCCCATGCGCCAGATCTTGGCCGGCAAGCGCTGCTGGTTTTGGACGTCGCCATGGCATTCCTGACAAGCCACTTTTTTGTTAATGTGGCGTTGGTGGTTAAACAGAACATGTTCGGCCACATAGTTGACCTTGACCCAAGGTGTCGGGGTATTGGTATTAAAATATTGGTGTTCTTTTTGAATCCAGGGGTGCTGGGCAATAATGTAATTATGGCAGTGCAGGCATTTCTCCACCGGCGGAATACCGGGAAAGTTGGAATAGGCCACGTAGGGGTGGCAGTACTGACATTGAATCTGCTTGATTCCGCTGTGCACATTATGGCTGAAGGGTATCGGTTGTTCCGGTCCCATGGCATCTGCAGACATCCCATAAAAAATAAACAGGAATCCGGCTGAAAATACCAAGGTTAAAAGCGTTAAAAGTATGGCTGTTTTGGATTGCTTCACTGCTTTGCCCTTTCAACACTGCATAATTCCGGAAAGATGTGTAAGAAAAAACGGATGGCCAGGACCATGAGTCCTAAAAATCCCAACGTTATCACGACATCTGAAAATCCCAAAGAAATGGATGCAGACCCATGGCTCAAAGCCGGTCCCAACAGGAGCAGGTGCTCAAACCACATGCCGATGATGATGACGCTACAAATAACCGCCATAATTAAGGGTTTGGTTTTAATTTTCTGGTTCAAGAGGATGAAAAACGGGCCCACAAAGCAGACAATGAATACCCCCCATGCAAGCTTGTTCCAGGGTGCTTGCATGGTGCGCGTGATGATGTAATAAGTCTCTTCGGGGATGTTACCATAGTAAATGACCAAGAGCTGGACATAAAAAAAATCAGCCCACAACAGGCAGAACCCAAAAAATAACTTGCCGACATCATGAAAATGGGTTGGGGTTAAAAGGGTGTTCTCACCCTGCTGGGTTTGAACAATGGCGGCTAATATGATCAAGGCACCCAGCCCTATAAAAAACGATTTAACAAAATGGTAGGCACCAAATAGTGTGGAAATCCAGTGGGGATCCATGCTCATGACCAAATCAAAACCGATTAAACTTAGAACCACGGCAAATGCCAGGATATAAAACCCGCCCCAAACAGTCATTTTTTGACGTATCTTTTCGTCTGAGAGTTGCTTGCGTTGCTGCTGATTGAAAATGATTTGGCGTATGCGGCCACCGGGCCCCTGATTGCTTAGTTTGAGTTGCAAGGCATAAAAGAGGTATCCAAATCCTAAAATGTAGAGAATTAGAAGCCCAATGCCGTCGCGTGTAAAAAGAAAGGGGATGTTGAGCCAGACTTCCTTGCCATGCAGGTCTTCATGCAGCCAGGGAAAAACATGCATTTTACCCGTGAAGAGAAGCAAAAATAGAATAAAAGACAAAGGGAAAAAGGCGGCGAACGACTCGGAAAGACCGGCAAGCGGTCCGCTCCAGCGCGCCTTGGTGATGTGCATCACCGCCGAAAACAGCAGGCCTCCCTGAGCAATAGCCGACCACAACAGAAAATTGATCAAATAGGTCTGCCAAGTCTTTTCAGGATGATGACTGGAAAGCCCCCAAATAAACGTCACGGCACCCAGCGCAAACAAGGTTGCGAAGACCCAGAATACAGGTGTGTTCCAGGGAGATCGTTCCGGAGCGCTGTTGGGTTCCATCATCATATCTTATCCTGTCTCAAAAACCGTTACATCCGCACCGCGTTGTGCGAAAAAAGACTTCAATTCCTCTTCCTGCTGGGCGTTGCAGGCCGCCAGTACACCAAAATGTTCACCAGAGCAGCGTGGGTCATAATGCTGCAACCAGCTTTGGTCGGGCAGACGCATCTGGGTCAGTAGACCGATGACGTTGCCGAAGACGGCAAACAAAATAGTCGCTTCAAATCCCACCACCACAAAGGGGATAATAGCCACGATGGGCTTGCCACTGACCATCATGTCCCAGCGGGTGGATGTAAAGATGGCCAAACCAAAACCGGCTAGGAAACCGAGAATGCCGCCGCAAAGTGTGAACCAGCCCACCTTACTTTTCTTTAGCTTGAGCGCATCCATAATTTTATGACTGGGTATGGGTGTATTCACGCGAATAAATTTAAACGGGGAGGTTTTAAGGGCATCCAAAGCCGAAACCACCTGGTCTTCATCCTTAAACAGTCCCATGATGTGACTTTCAGGCGCCATGGTCATGTCCTCCCGCGACTGTTTCTTTCATTTCCGTCATGGAAACGGAGGGCAGGTGTTTGGCAAACAGCAAGAACAAAAAGAAAAACAGACAGAAAGTGCCCAACATGATCCCAAATTCGATTATGGTGGGGGCGTAGAGACCCCAGGCGTGCGGGGCAAAACCGTGGGCCACACCGCCGACAATGATGACGAAGCGTTCCCACCACATACCGAAATTTACAATTAAAGAAATGATAAACAAGGGTACGATGGACGTGCGAATTTTCTTAAACAAAAAAAGCAGGGGTGTCAGCGTATTGCAGAGCACCATAAAATAGAATCCCCAGCGATAATCGCCAACTGCTCGCCAGCGGAACTGCTCCATTTCAATGGGGTTATGGCTGTACCAGGCAATAAAGTACTCAGTCCCATAGGCCAAACCGACAATCAGACCCGTTAACACAATGGTCTTGGCGACGTTCTGCAGCACCTCGATGGTAATGATGTGTTCGTAATTAAAAAGTTTGCGCAAGGGGATCATCAAGGTCAATACCATGGCCAAGCCCGAATGAATGGCTCCGGCCACAAAGTAGGGCGCAAAAATGGTGGTATGCCATCCGGGGATGATACCCAATGCAAAATCCCAACTGACCACGCTGTGAACCGAAATAACCAAAGGTGTTGCCAGGGCTGCAAAGAATAGATAACCGCGGGTATAGTGACGCCACTGCTCATGGGCGCCGGACCAGCCGAATGAGAGCACGCGGAAAATTTTGTGACGCAGACCGGTGGTGCGATCGCGTATCGCCGCCAGATCCGGCAGCATGCCGGTGTACCAAAACAACGAGCTCACCGTGAGATAGGTGCTGATGGCAATCACGTCGAACATCAGGGGGGACAGAAAATTGGGCCACAAGAGCCGCTGGTTAGGAATCGGCAGCATGAAGTAGACCTGCCATACGCGTCCCAAATGAATAAAGGGATACAGTCCGGCGATGCAGACCGCAAAAACGGTCATGGTTTCGGCTGCTCTGGCAATTGGATTGCGCCATCCTGCCCTGAAAAGGTGCAAAATGGCGGAGATCAGGGTACCTGAATGGGCAATTCCCACCCAGAAAACAAAATTGATCAGATAGGTGCCCCAGGCAACTGGATTGTTTTGCCCGGCCACCCCCATACCCACAAAAATTTGATAAAGCCAGCAGGCAGCTCCCAGCAGGGTGCCCAACAGAAGCAACACTAGGATCATCCAGTACCCGCGTTTGGGCGGGGTCAGCGTGTCCAATATGGTCTGATCGATTTTTGCGTAAGTAAGCTGGGTCATATTTTTTGAACCACCTTTTTCAAATAGATCACAGCCGGTTTGGTATTCACATATCCCAAAGCCTGGTATGCACGTGGATCTGTGGTCAGCCTGCGCACTTTACTCTTTAGATCCATTAAATTGCCAAAGCTTAGTGCCTGGGTGGGGCAGGTCTGTACACAAGCTGGCTTAACCTCGCCATCCCGGATCTGGCGATCTTCATTTTTGGCAACATTATGGGCGGCTTTGATGCGCTGGATGCAAAATGAGCATTTTTCCATAACACCCTTGCTGCGCACGGTGACATCCGGATTGAGCTGCAGGTTAAGTGGTTGCGGCCATTGCCAGGTAAACCAATTGAAGCGCCGCACTTTATAAGGACAATTTTGGACACAATAACGGGTTCCGATGCAGCGATTGTAAATCTGATTGTTGAGACCTTCCTTGGAGTGATGCGGGGCATAGACCGGACAGACTGATTCGCAGGGAGCATTGTCACAGTGTTGACACATCATGGGTAAAAAGGTCAGATTCTGCATGGCATGTGGATCATGGTAACGCTCGACGCTCATCCAGCCCATTTCCCGGCCTTCGAGAATCCTTTCTTCGCCAACAACGCCGATATTGTTTTCAGCATAACAGGCCGCTGCGCAGGCATTACAGCCAATGCACTTGTCCAAATCCACCACCATGCCCCAGCGATAGGTGTCATGCTCATGGGGTGGATAGACATCGCGTTTGGGATCATAACCTTCTGGTAACGGCAGCGTCAGTGGGAAATGGCCCATGGTCAGGCCGGGTTTGTGCCCGGAATCATGTTTCAAGTCAGACAAATTAATGTCGAGTGCCAGTGTTCGGCCGAGCTGGATGCGGCTGCCGGATGTGCTGGCCAGTTTCATCCGATGCCCGGTTTTTTGGATTTGGATTAAGGTGGTGGCAAAATGCATACCCCCAGAATCCGGTTGGGCTATCCCCGGAAGCAATTGTAGGGGATTTAATCCAATTATTTGAGCATTGGGATCTTCCTCCTGATGCCCCTGTCCCAGGTCCATCATCAGGAGCCCAGGTACCACCAACTCAGACCATACCACTGGTGCTTTTAAACGACCATTTTTGGTTTGGATGTCGATGATGTCTTCTTGCTGGATGTGTTTGGACTTGGCGGTATCAGGATGCATTGCCACTGGGGTCTGCCAGGCGATACGTTGTAAAGGATCAGGAATTTCACACAACCAGGGTTTGTTGGCACCGCGTCCGTCAAAAAAACGGATGGATGGTTGGGCTTGGAAAGTTAAATTGGCTGACTTTGTATACGGTGTATGTGCCAATAATTCGGTGATGCGGTCAGTGTCGGGGGCTGGCTGCGGGGATGAACCCTTGGGGGATAATTCAAAGCGTCCGCCCTGCTGCAGGGTTTGCATCCATTTGTATTCATCGTCAATGCCCTGTTCGTGCGATAGTGTTGCAATTAAGTGGTCCTTGTAAGTTTGAACTGGGTGGTCGTGCCCAAAACAGGTTTGCAAGAGCACATCACCCAGATGAGGCGCGCGGGTCAAGGCTCCCATGGCCGGTTGCAATGTAGATGTGAGTCCCTGCAAGCCGCCATATTCGTCCCAGGTCTCTAAGGGCATGCGGACCGGTAAAATCAGGTCGGCCAGGGCAGCGGTTTCGTCGATAAAATTACTGATGCAAGCCACAAATAGGTCGTTTCTTGTGAGGGCTTCCGCCACGCCATTGCCGGATGCCATGGCATAAACGGGGTTGGCATTGTTGATCAACAGCAGCTCAATTTCGTCTCGGTCAAGGTCTTTAAAGAAGGTTTGGACATCCGATCGTCTGGCCGCCAGTTCAACCCGATGCCTGCGTCCGAAATCCAGCAGTTGCAATTCCGGATCCAGGCTGAAATTGAGACAATTGACTACCAAGTGGGTTAGCAAACCATCATGACTGCTGTCACCGGTGCCGGGGCCGAGAAACAGAGGGCTCCTGGCGCGATCGAGACGTGCAGTTAGGTGGTCATATTCGCTGGCAGAAATTTTTGTTTGTTGCAGGACGCGCTCACGCGTGTAAGGCGCCGCCAGACTCGTTAGCGGGCGCATGGACTCGGGCAAATGACTCCCCATACTGCCTGAGTGCGCATGCCTGAGCAATCCCAGGGCAATAACATGTGCACAGTTGGGCTGGCAGGCGATCCAGTGGTCGGCGTTAACACCTGTCAAGGATCGATATGGCCCGATATGGAGATAGGCGTTTTTATGATGGTCACGCAGTTGATGCATGGCCTTGAATTTCCAGGCATATTCAACTGGTGATAGCCATGTTTCCAAAAAGTCAGCCCCAAATGATATCAACAGGTCGGCCTGTTCCATCTGATAGGAAGGCAAGCCATCGATACCGAAGACCAGTGCGTTGGCAGTTTTTAGGGCTTCATAGGCAAAGGGTTCAAATACCGTAGGCGGCTTGCTATTTAGCTGTTGCAGGGCCTCGCCAAAAAGTGCCATGAGATTTGAGCCAACTGTTTCGGTTAACAGGCGGACTCTATTTGATTGGTTGCCTGCGCTGCTAAAGCGTTTTTTAAGTATCGCCTGGGCTTCGGAGAAGGAAATGGTCTGAAAACGACCATCTTTTTTAAGGAGAGGCGCTTTGAGTCTTTGGGGGTGGTAAAGACCTTGTAAGGCAGCCTGCCCGCGCATACATAGGCCACCTTTATTGACAGAGTGCAGTGGATTGCCTTCCAGCTTGATAATGCGACCTTCGCGGTTGCTGGCCAATAGGCCGCAGCCAGCCGGGCATTCACGGCAAGTGGAGGCATACCAACTGGATTTTCCCGTTACCATGTCGGCAGGTGCACTGACCAGAGAAAAAAGCCTTTTATCGCTTTCTGGTGAGCATGAGGCGGTAAATGCCAGACTACCCATTCCGGCAATTTTTAAGAATGTGCGACGATCCATATCAGCAGGCACTCCGGTATAGCATCCAAGGAGCCGATGGTATTAAGGTGTTAAGCGCAGCGATAGAGAATTTTGAAATACTCAGAAAGGTCACATTGTGACATAACGCTGTGTCTGTCTACCTACCCGAGGAGTGTTAAAATGTCAATAGAAACCCAAATGCTATAATTGAGGCTTAGAGTGTTTTCAAAGCAGGTCTTAAAAAATGCTTGACATACTTTTGCAATGCAAATATAGGATAATTCGTACCATAAATATCCTATTTAGGATGAAGCCTTATGCGCCTGACCAAAGCCGGAGAATATGCCATACGATGCGCCCTTTATCTTTCTTTTGAGGGAACAGGGACGGTTGTCAGCAAAAAGAAGATTGCCGAATGCATGGATATTCCCTCCCAGTTTTTGGGTAAAATCGCCCAACAGTTGGCCCGTGAGGGGATCATCGAGATTGTTCAGGGATCCCGGGGTGGCTATCGCTTATTGATCCCAGCCGAAGATCTGACCGTACTGCGAGTGGTGGAGGCTGTTATCGGTGAAATATATCTCAATGATTGTGTGGCGCGCCCGGAATCCTGTGAACGGTTACCAGCCTGCTCCATTCATCGCATATGGGAAACCGCCAGAAACCAGCTCAGAGATACCCTGCGGCAAGCAGATTTTAAAAGTATCCTGGCCGATAGAAGTTGTACCATCGACCTGATGAAATACATAAATGGTGGATCATAAAAAAATATTTGTATTGACTGAATAATATAGTAAAAACCTAAAAGAACGGTAGATCAATCTATTTGATTGCGGGAGGAAACGTATGGATTTAGTTACCCTATCACGATTTCAATTTGCAGCCACAACCATGTTCCATTTCCTGTTTGTGCCATTGACTCTTGGTCTGACGATCATCATCGCCTACATGGAGACAAAATATGTAAGGACCGGCGATGAGACCTATTTAAAAATGACCAAGTTTTGGGGCAAGCTTTTTTTAATTAATTTTGCCGTGGGCGTGGTCACCGGGATTACCCTGGAATTTCAATTCGGAACTAATTGGTCGAAATACTCGGCCTACGTGGGTGATGTCTTTGGCTCGCTTTTGGCCATCGAAGCCACGGCCACATTTTTTCTGGAGTCCACATTCATCGGCGTGTGGGTTTTTGGCTGGAAAAAACTGTCTAAAAAAGCGCATGCCACAACTGCTTGGTTGGTGGCCTTGGGTTCAAACCTCTCAGCTGTCTGGATTTTGATCGCCAATGCCTGGATGCAGAGCCCGGTGGGTTTTACTTTCCGCAATGGCCGGGCCGAAATGGTGGATTTTGCAGCCGTGTTGACCCAGCGTTTTGCCATCTATAAAATTATCCATACGCTAAGTGCCGCCCTGGTACTGGCATCGTTTTTTATCATGGGCATCAGCGCCTACCATTTATTAAAGGATCGAAACAAAGATTTTTTTACCAAATCGTTCCGCACCGGTTTGGGTTTTGGTCTGATATTCGCTTTGGTGGTATTTATCATGGGAGACATGAACGGGGTATTGGTGGCTGAAAAACAACCCGCCAAACTGGCGGCCATGGAGTCCCTGTGGGAAACCCAAGATATGGCGCCATCCTATCTATTCACCTGGCCGGATCCGGAAAATGAGCGCAATGCCATTGAAATCGGAAGAATACCTGGTTTGCTGAGTTTTCTGGTGAAGCACGACTTTAATGCCGTAGTACCGGGTCTCAAAGATTTTCCTAAGGAGGAAAGACCACCGGTCCTGGTCACTTCATATGCCTTCCGCGGCATGGTAGGCCTGGGCGTAATCTTCATTCTGCTGACGATTTTCGGGTGGTTTAAACGCAAAACGTTGCTGGATTATCCCTGGTATCTGAGAATTATGATTTTGGCGATTCCGTTGCCCTATCTCGCCATCCAATTGGGTTGGCTGGTGACCGAGCTCGGGCGGCAACCCTGGCTCGTATACGGCATTTTTAAAACAGCCGATGGCGCTTCCCCTGTGGCAGCTTCCCAGGTGGCCGTGTCTCTGGTGGCCTTTATCCTTGTGTACGGGCTTCTGGGTGCAGCTGGATTCTACCTCATGTACCAGAAAGCAATCAAAGGCCCGGATCTGGAAGCCGAGGAAACGCAGCCTGATGATGACAGTGCGGAAACACAGCCAGCTTAAGATTTGAGAAATTGATTTCTAACCCACCAGTTAGATAAATATAGGAGGAGAAAATGGTATTACAGACGATTTGGTTTTTTCTATGGGGTCTGTTATGGGCGATGTATTTTATGACCGATGGTTTTGACCTGGGTATTGGGACGCTGTATCCGATCCTGGGTAAGAGCAATGAGGACAAGCAGACCATGATTAATGCTATGGGTCCCCTGTGGGACGGCAACGAGGTCTGGCTGCTGACTGCCGGTGGTGTGACCTTTGCCGCCTTTCCCTTGGTTTATGCGGTGATGTTTTCATCACTTTATACGGCCTTAATGCTAATTCTGTTTGCTTTGATCATCCGTGGGGTATCTTTTGAATTTCGCAATAAAATCAGCCATCCCGGGTGGATCAAGGTTTGGGATACCTGTATTTTCATCGGCAGTGTCGTTCCGGCGATTCTGTTTGGTGTGGCCTTTGCCAATATTTTCCGGGGAATTCCCATCAACGGCGAGGGCTTATTCCAGGGCAACCTGTTTACCCTATTGAATCCCTACGGACTTTTGGGTGGCGTTTTATTCCTGCTGCTGTTTGTACAACATGGTGCCAACTGGATCATCGTTAAAAGTGAAGGGGATCTGCAAGCAAGGGCCATCGATTTATCCAAAAAGATCTGGCCCATCCTGGTGGCAGTCGCGGTTATATTTTTGGTGGCAAGCTGGTTTGCCACTCCACTATATAAAAATTATCTGGCCATGCCCATTTTATGGCTGGTAATCCTGGGTACGGTTGCGGCCCTGTTAAGCATCCGACTATTTTTAAATCAGGGAAACTGGTTTAAGACCTGGTTTGCTTCGGCCTTTACCATCGTAGGCGCCACGTTTTTCGGTGTGATCGGATTGTATCCCAATCTGTTTCCATCCAGCATCGATCCGGCCTTTAGCCTGTCAGCCCACAATGCCTCTTCCAGCCCGTTAACACTAAAGATCATGCTGGTGGTGGTGATTCTGTTTGTGCCCTTGGTTTTGGCTTATCAGATTTGGACGTATTGGATGTTTAAGGATAAAGTAACGCAAGAGGACTGGATGTACTAAACAATAGGGGTGAAGGGTTGGCGGTTCGGAGGGTCAGAGGGCTGGCATTCCATTTTCTGCCGATCTTAACCACCTTCAATCAATCAAATACGCTAAATGCCGTCTCGAATAAGTTGTTATCCCGAGACGGCATTTTCTTTCAATTTGTAACAACCTCTAAAAATAGTTCCAATATAAAGACAGGGTAGAGCTCTGTCACTACTGGCTCAGAAAGACTTATGCCAGTAATCTTCAATTTTTCTTAAGAGCAAGACCCACCATATATGGTATCATAGCTTTTTATGTTTTCCCCATTCTGTTGATGGATTGGAGTAATCACGAAATCTTGGCAGTTAGATACCATCCCTATTGAATCCATCCCCGAGCAGTTTTGTATTCACCTCTTCCTAAAATAGTAACAGCAATAATGATCATACAAGCCCCAATGATTTTTGACATACTCATTGTTTCACCAAGGATAAGAATGGCTAAGACAGCCGCAACAACCACTTCAAAAGTGGATACTATTGCAGTATTTGCCGGATCGACTCGTTTGAGTCCTTCATAAAGGCATAAGATACCAAAAACAGTTGAAAACAGTGCGCATAGTATTATTGCCGTCCAGCCGGATAATGTGATTGGCAACTTAAAACCCTGTATTGTTACAAGTACGCCATAAACGATTGTGACCGAAATGAAAATTACAGCTGAAGCTGGAATAGACCCTGCCTTCCTGATGCTTAAACTGCCGAAAGTGAAATATACTGAATAAATGCCAGCGGTTATAATCGCAAGAACGATTCCAAGGGACTGTCCACCCCAGTCTAATCCAGTTGTCACAACAACTCCCACTAAAGTCAGAAATAGAGCTGCAAATTGCTGTTTTGTAATGGGTTGCTTGAGAAAAAGGGCTGAAAGCAGCGTGACAATTGCAGGAT
>CAZWEO010000010.1:0-72841 GCA_964633115.1 uncultured Desulfobacterales bacterium | reverse complement strand
GACTTAGCATCCCCCAAAATAGGAATCTAACCGAAAAATGACACTTGGGGAAAATCTGGTAGGGACGTAGTTCCGTGATGTAGCGGAATGGTACTGTGAAATATCATCCCAGACAGCGATGTCATGAAATTGGCAGATAAAACAGCGCCAGCTACAGCATTTACGGGAATGTGCAAAATGGTCACTATAAATGGAGTGATGATCGCACCTCCTCCAATGCAATAAGTACCACTTATTGTGCCCACTATCAGACAGAGGAACAGTACAATAGTTCCACAAATTTGAATATCTTCTCCATTGAATTTGAATTTAATTTGTTGAGGACCTATTTTAGAGAAGACTCAATTTCACGAAAGGATGCAAGCCATTGAAAATTGATATCCGTAACCATGGATACGTCACTAAAAGAAACAGCCGCAAAAATGTCTGCTAATGGCATATCTGGAGTTCCGGTCATAGATGAAAGGAACATAGTTGTTGGGGTTATTTCTGAGAATGATTTTTTATTTCATATGGGCCCAAAAAAGGCGCGTTCAACCATGGAAGTCATTGCACAATGTTTATCTAACAAAGGATGTGTTGCCGTCTCAATGAGGACTGGTATTGCAAAAGACATAATGACGTCTCCAGCCATAACAGTATTTGATGATACACCGTTATTCGAAATTGCCTCTATTTTTGCAAAGAAAGATATTAATCGAGTACCGGTAATTGATCAAAATGGTCACTTGTTGGGCATAATTGCAGAGCTGATATTTTTCAGGCGGCATGCTCCTTATAAAAACAAACAGCAAGAATAGTTATTGAAAATAGGAGGACACCCGTATGAATTATTTCAGCAAGATGAAAGGGACAACGAAAAGCCCCCCAGTTGTCAGTTTGTCGGAAATAATTTGGTCGTGGATTGGATCCTTCATAGGCATCGCAGCGGTAGCTTTCGTAAATTCAGCGATCGTTAATAAAACCGATCTTTTGATGATAATCGGCTCTTTTGGTGCTTCAGCAGTATTAATTTATGGGGCTATTCGTAGCCCTCTGGCTCAGCCAAGAAATCTTATCGGAGGCCATATGATTTCTGCCGCTATCGGTGTGACCACATTTAAGTTGCTTCCGGCACCTTTATGGATGGCTTCGGCGGTTGCAGTAGCCACCTCCATAGCTATTATGCATGCTACAAAAACCCTTCATCCTCCTGGAGGTGCCACAGCTCTGATTGCTATTATTGGTAGTCAAAAAATTCACGATCTTGGATATTTATATGTACTAATTCCCGCAGGTATTGGCCCTTTTATCATGTTAATTGTAGCACTGTTAGTAAATAACATCCCTAAGAATCGTCGATACCCCGAATTTTGGTTATAAATAGCCGTCACTATTAATAACCTAAGAAATCAATATGCGCGCGCACTATTTGCAACATGTTCCATTTGAAGGTCTTCCATTGGCATGGCGAAACTTTTGATTTGCCAGAAGGTGCAAGCCTTATTGCACGAAGCGCTGGTTGTGAAAATCAGGCTTTTCAAATAGGCGAGTCAATTATCGGACTTCAGTTTCATTTAGAAATCACACCGGAGTCACTAGAAGAACTTGTTAGTAATTGTCGTGATGAACTGATTCCATCTAAATATGTGCAAACAGAAAAAGAAATCCTGTCTATAAAACCTGAAGATTACATGTCAATTAATCGGATGATGGCAAAGATTCTTACATTTTTACGTCACAATTAAGGATACCAGGGTAGCTCCAAATATTTCATTGATATCTGCATGAACGGTCGAGAAGGAAACAGGCAGAAACTTCCATGTCAAATTCGGCGTTCTCTTTCCGCAACGAGTTTATATGCAATACGAGCTATGGGTTATCTAGCCGCTTGATGACAATAGTGACTGCTTTTTATGCATAGGTAAATGTGATGGGACCTGCGGTTTCCACATACATTGGAGGAAGATTACCCTTCAAATGGAAAAAATGATGGATGAAGTGACCATCGATAAGATTCTACAAAATTTTTAAAATAAAGCTAGATGAGTTCGGAATCATTGGCCGAAATCGTACGGAATCTGCATTCCAATAGAAATACCTGGTTGAAAAATAAAAAAGAAAGGACATTCGTACAATATAACGGAAGGAGTTCAAAATGGTAAGGATTCTGATTAAGAGACATATAAAAGAGGGTACTCTGAAAGAAGTTTACGCCCTGCTCAACGAGCAACGTGCCAAAGCTATGAATCAGAGGGGGTATGTCAAAGGCGAAACTTTGTCGCAGTATCAAAATCCCCATTGTCTACTTGTGATCTCCATGTGGATGAGCATGGAAAATTGGCTTGCCTGGAAAGAAAATAAAGAGAGAAAGGTGAATGAGGGGAAGTTGGAACAATTCTTGGAATCTCCGACCGAATATGATGAATACATTTTTGGGACGTACCCTATCTAAAAAATTAAAGGAAGCCACCAGAATTGAATGCACAAGGGGTATCAATATGGGAAAAGTAATATATGAAAAGCGAAAGATGTAGTTGGTCGTACCCTGAATGAAGCACTTCGTCTTGAAACAATCAATGCATACTCCAGCCTGGGTGATTTCAATGAGTCCAGAGAACGTCTTGCTCAGTTTTATACCAAAGAAATAGAGGATATAGATAAAACAAAGAATTATTTTAAATCCTGTCGGCTGTGTGAGTTGGCATGCCCCGTAGGAAATTAATAGATTTGCTGTAATTTGCTAGACACAGGCATAATAGCCGACTAACTCTCAACGAGGAAAAACAACTATGAGAAATAAGATATTGAGTGCTAAAAAAGGTTGATAGAAAAGATTATAATACCCCAGCCTAGTTTACAGCCCCGTTTCCTTTTCGAAAAGCCCCTCGAACAACAGACTGCTCAAATACCTTTCCCCGGAATCAGGGAGAATGGTAACGATGGTCTTGCCTTCAAATTCTTTTAATTTGCCGAGACGGACCGCAGCGGCAGTTGCCGCACCACTTGAAATACCGGCAAGAATCCCTTCGGTGTCGGCTAGACGTCTGGCAAATTCCATGGCCTCTTCATCTAAAACCTGTTCCACCCGATCGACGAGGTCTAAATCCAGATTCTCCGGTATAAAGCCTGCGCCGATTCCTTGGATTTTATGCGGTGCGGGCTGCAATTGCTTGCCTGCAAGTTGTTGTGTAATCACCGGGCTGTTGGATGGTTCTACGGCAACCGAAATTATCTGTTTTCCTTTTGTGTTCTTGATATAGCGTGAAACACCTGAAATGGTTCCTCCTGTTCCCACTCCGGCAACCAGGGCATCGACCTGTCCTTCAGTGTCAGCCCAAATTTCCGGACCCGTGGTCTTTTCGTGTATTTGAGGGTTGGCAGGATTCCTAAACTGCTGAGGAAGAAAATATTTGTCGGGATCTTTCCGGTATATTTCTTCAGCCCTAGCAATGGACCCATTCATCCCTTTGGCACCTTCAGTGAGGATAAGATTGGCACCAAACACTTTTAAAAGCTTTCTCCTTTCAATGCTCATGGTGTCGGGCATGGTGAGGGTCAAACCATATCCCTTTGCCGCAGCCACAAATGCCAGGGCTATTCCGGTGTTTCCGCTGGTAGGTTCCACTATTTCCATTCCGGGTTTCAAAACACCTTTCTCCTCTGCATCCAGGATCATGGAAGCCCCGATGCGGCATTTTACGGAATAGGCCGGGTTCCTGCCTTCAATTTTCCCAAAGATATTTGCTTTGCCTCCGCCGGTTATTCTATTCAACCGGATCAATGGCGTCCTTCCGATAGATTGTGAATTGTCATCAAATACATTCATGATTGCATCTCCGTTGTTTTTGAAACCGGGAAGCTGTGAAGATATCCGCCTTTTCCGGTTTTTGTAATTATATATTATCTGCCTTGGAGAAACGGTATCATTGATTTAAAAACCTTACATTTTCGGCATATCTTCATCTTCTCGGTCCAGTCGTTTTTGGCTTCTCCTTCGCATATCGTTCCATTGATAAACCAGCAAAGTTGTCCTACCTTTAATTCCCATGCCGGGCAGTTTTGTCTGGTGGACATAGGGCACTTTTTAAGTACCCAACAGGGCTTGTTGTTTTTATTTAGGGCCTCATCCGCTGCCAGAAGAAATAATACCTGCCTTTCGATATAAGCTGGAATCTTCCGCCATCCCTGCTCGAAACTTTTTATGGCTTTAAGAGAAACACCGAGCAACTGTGCCAATTGTTTCTGTGTTTTCCCCAGATGGGTCCTAATTTCAACCAATTCTTGTTTTTCCATTTAGACCTCTCTGTTAATAAATTTATGATACCACATAGTGGCCCTATGTGGTAGCTTTTAATTTTAATTTAAAAAATGCTTGACACGGGCCACAATGTGGCCCACCCTTGTCCTATTAGAAATGTACACCATCAAATTACGGCAGCCTTGGGCACTGCTGAATTAAGCCAATTGAAATTAGTGATTGACCATATTGATAAAAACCGCGCCACCCTTGGAATCGATATGGCATACAGGCAGCAACTTGAAAGCGCCTGACCTGAAAAAGGAGGTAAAACAATGGCTAAACAATGGAATCTTTCCGGAACTTACTTTGAGGCATGCAATTGTGATGTTGCCTGTCCCTGCATATTCTTAAGCCCACCTACCGAAGGAGAATGCAAAGCATTGTTGGGGTGGCACATCAACAAGGGTAGCTTTAAGGAAGTCACTTTAGATGGACTTAACATTGCGCTGTATCTTCACAGTCCAGGGAACATGGTGAATGGCAAATGGAAAGTCGCCCTCTATCTGGATGAAAAAGCTACCGAAGATCAAAAAGATGGTCTTGCTCAAATATTTTCCGGTCAAGCGGGTGGGCATCCTGAGGTATTGGCGTCATTTATAGGCGAGGTATTAGGGATAAATAGCGTACCCATTGAATACAAGGTAGATGGGAAACGGCACAGCCTCCGGATTTCGAAAGTGGCCGATGCAGAGATTGAAGCTCTGCCCGGTCAAGGTGATGCCGACGTCACTATAAACAATCATCCCCTATGCGTAGCTCCCGGGCAAGCTGCGGTGGTGGCGAAGTCCAAACGCTTAAAATATGACGACCATGGGTTTGCGTTGGATTTGTCAGAAAAGAACGGATTCTATTCGAATTTTGCTTACAATGGCCCATGACAAAAAACCGTGTTCTTTTCATTCCGGTAATAACTTTCCAAGAGCACGTAAAAATTGGCTTTACGCTCTTGGGAGATTCATGTCACCCATGATTGAAGAGTCGGTGTATTATTGTTGGCTAACAACCCGCAAACTGCACGATTATGAGAATATTGACCATGTATCACAATATATCACTTGAGGCGGTGTTCAAACGAGACCGCGCCATCGTGATCTCCGGAATTGTCGGTATATCAGTGTTAGCATGGGCATATATGTTTTACCAGGCCTGGGATATGAAAAACATGGACATGGCAATCAAGATGTCCATGTCTCAAACACAGGCCTGGGGCGCAGTGGATTTCATCCTCATGTTTGTCATGTGGACGGTGATGATGGTGGCCATGATGATCCCTTCTGCAGCGCCCATGCTTATAATGTTTGCCATCATCAACCGTAAGCGGTGCGATCAACAGCATCCTTTTGTACATACAGGCGTGTTCTTGCTGGGTTATCTGGCGGCCTGGGTCTGGTACAGCGCTTTGGCCACCTTAACTCAGTGGGGACTGAATAACACCGCCTTACTCTCGCCAATGATGGTGAGCACAAGCCCGATCCTGGGCGGGGCTTTGCTCATCGTGGCAGGCATCTTCCAGTTTACTCCCCTCAAACACGCCTGCCTGACTCGCTGCCGGTCCCCTATTGGGTTTCTACTGAACGAATGGCGGGAAGGGACTCAGGGTGCGTTCACTATGGGCCTTAAGAACGGTAACTACTGCGTAATCTGTTGTTGGGCTCTCATGAGCTTGATGTTCGTAGCTGGAGTCATGAACCTGCTGTGGATGGCCATTATCGCCGTTTTTGTCCTTGTGGAGAAGGTGGCGCCGGCAGGCCACTGGGTGAGCCGAATCTCCGGATTTCTGCTTATTCTTTGGGGGGTGTGGATGTTGTTGGTTGGTGGAAGCGAGTTAATCCCGATGTCTTGGTTATGACAGCACAGTTGTTTACGACATGATGCTTATACTCTTTTGAAAATTTTCTGGAACATTTTTCGCTGAATTATCGCCATCTGTCTACTATTAATAAAACCAATTCGGATTTTCTGAATAGCAAGTAGGTTTTTTTGGTTAACACCTAATAGGAGAAACTATGAGACAAGGCATATGTATGCGGTTATCAGAGCCAAATCAATTCGAGGAACGAATCGAATCATTTGAACAAGTAGCTCAAGAAAAGCACTATGCTGCCATTCAGAACATGCAGCCTGCGGCACTTTCTAATAAGTTCAACCGAGTATTAGAGCTTAGCATTATTCCCACACTTGGACAAATCGGTTTTGACGAACAACTTTGTTGGTCGCTTTTTAAAATGACCGCGTCAGCCTGGAAATTGATAGGGCCGGTCGACGATAACGTGGAGCTGATGTATCCTGTTTTGGATAAGAATATAGAAGAAATACGAAGAGGCATTATATCAAATTATAGAAAGAATTCAAAGGCACGGTCAATATTAGACGAGATGGACCCTCAGTCAACCTACTCATCGATCAACAGGACCATGCATCCTGCGAATCTCTTTGAGGATTTATATGACCCAGCTCTTTCATGGATAATTTTGCCCCGTGCATACGATCTTCTGAAAAAAGATCATTCACGCTATATCCTGATCTATATAAAATCCTTGGATAAGGACAGAGACTCTGAATTTACGAAGATTCTGGCACGCATCATCATAGAGTTTGTGGGCAACTATTCCCTCAGGTATATTGATGATGCCCAGCATAGAAATCAGACGGTTGATGCCTTTTTCTACGGTTATGCCGCCATGTTCTGGAAAAACCTGAGGAATCCACCGGGCGGGCTCGAAGAGGGATTAGTTTTCGAGAGTTTCTTCCGTTGGGCCAAGATGGTTCACAGCCGATTCGCTTCAACAAATAGAGATATGGCAAGAACAACTGAAAGAATGGAAGAAGAGAAGGATAAGACTTTCCCAGTTTATAATACCTTTGGTCTCGCCCATCATAATCACTACGACGTAGAAAGATTCTTTGTTGCACTGCGGCATGGAATTATTGGCGTAGAATCTATTGTCAGATATTTTGGAATTGGTGGCCCTCTCCTGAAGGACAAGACGGACGGACGATTGCCTTATGTTGCTGTTCCAAAGACATTGAGTGGGCTTTTTCGTCAGATCAGGGATAGATACCGTTTTGAGACACCGGGGACCAGGAAATCAATACGGGAATTATTAGGAAGATTAAGATCGAACTACAATTTAAAGCGAATAAAGGCCGTCTTTTCCGGAAGTGAACCATCGCAAACCCTCAGATTTGTTGGGCCTCGTGTTTGCAGTATGATCCAGGATTTGGCTGCATCAATACACTTAACAAAAAAGGAGGACCTGAGGATTTCTTAGAGGATGCAATGGAGAAAGGTTCCCAAGGAAGGAATAAAAGCCTATTCCCGGGAGCTCGACCAGGAAATGGAAAAATGTCGTCAAATTCAAATGAATTTCTTACCCCGACAATTGCCTATTTTGCCCGATTGGGACATTGAAGAGTTTTTTTTCCCGGCAAAGCGTGTATCCGGAGACTTCTACGATGCTTTCATGTTACCGGGGGGTTACACTGGACTGGTTATTGGTGATGTATGTGATAAAGGTGTGGGATCAGCTCTTTTCATGGCACTATTCCGTAGTCTGATTCGCATCTTTTCAGGACAGACACACCTATGCAAGCATCTCTGTGAATCATTCATGTCTGCCTTCCCAAAAAGAGTGGAAGATATATCAATTCAGAAGGAAACTGTCGAGCTTGGGCAAACCAATCCGCTTATCGCAGTTGCCCTCACCAATGATTATATCGCTCAAGACAATGATATGTGTATATTTGCCACGCTTTTTTTCGGTGTTTTAGATCCGGAAAGTGGCAAGTTAGTATACATTAACGGCGGACATGAGGCCTTGTCCATCATTGATCAAAGGGGCGTACGTAAAAGGCTATTACCCACTGGACCGGCTGTCGGCATTACGCCTGAGGCAAAATTCGTATACCAAGAAGTCCAGATGCTACCGGGTGAAATTTTATTTGCTTATACCGATGGTGTGATCGACGCACGTTCTCCTGACGAACAGCGGTTTACCAAAAAGCGCTTGGTCTCATTGTTATCCCGATCCCCGGCCGGCGCCTTAGAACTCATTCAAAGAATCGCAACGGAGGTTTTTGCCCATATCGGCAAGGCCCCCCAGGAAGATGATATTACGATGCTTACGCTTCAACGTAAGGATTCGGTTCGATCTGAGTGAATGCGGCACTTGCTAAAATTGAGCTCATTCCTCATGTATCACAAATAAAGAGGATCATTATCGCCAACTCCGAAATAATGGGGAAGGCGGCTCCATCAGGTCGATGGTCGGACTGAATATGGATTGACAAAGCAAAAAGTAAAGAGCATCGATTGATCCAATAGAGTATTCATCACACTATGAAATTACATAATGCTTCGGGAAACATTGCAGCTTTTATTGCTGCTGCCCTATTTGGTGCATCTGTTGTCGCTACCCGTGTGGCAGTTCAGGAAATTCCGCCATTTAACTTAGCGGTTGTCCGATTCGGTCAAGGAGGATTGATATTGTTCCTATACCTTTTCATTGGTGCAAGGGATCTCCTCAAAGTTAAGAGGCATGATCTACCATTCCTTGTCCTTCTCGGTGCCATTTTCTTTGCTGTTTTCCCGCTGACTTTTAATATTGGCCTCCGCCTTACCGAGGCTTCAAGGGGTGCTCTAATGCTGGCCACCATGCCTATATGGAGTGCGTGGCTGGCTCGCGCGGCACGAAAGGAACGATTGACCCTTCGACAAATCGTCGGTATCCTGTTTACGTTCACTGGAGTGGGGATAGTTCTTGCGGAGCGAGGACTGAATTGGCAGGGGAATACATTGGCATTGGCCGGAGATGGTTTTATGCTCATGACAGCCCTTTGTGGAGCAATATATGGCGTTTTAGCTCAAAGGATGCTGGCTCGCTATTCTGCACTGACCGTGACTATGTATGCGATGTTGTTCGGAACCGTCCTTCTCCTTCCAGCCGCTTTTGTAGAAGGTCTCCCTAAAGCGTTTGCTCGGATAGATGGGGAAATAGCAGTTCTTATCCTCTTTCTGGGTTTTTTTGGTGGAGCCCTTGCTTACTTTTTCTGGACATTCGCCCTGACTCGCCTAACGCCGACACAAGTCGCGGTCTATGTGAACGTTAACCCAATGGTGGCAATCGTTTTGGGGGCAGCTCTCTTGACGGAAAAAATCACTGGCGTCTTCGTGGTTGGCTTTGTGGCCGTTGTGGTTGGTGTTTTGTTTGTTAACTGGCCAAGAGGGGTTGGGTCTGAATAACATTTCTTTGAAGAATGAAAGTGTTTTCTTTGGGAGGTTATTATGCGAATAGCTATTTTTGGAGCAGGTTCTGTAGGTGGCTACTTTGGAGGACGGCTATGCCAAGCCGGTGAAGATGTCATTTTCTTAGCCCGTGGAAAACATTTGAACGCAATATTGGCAAATGGTCTCCGAGTGGACAGTATTAATGGTGATTTCGTGTTACAGCAGGTTCAAGCAATCGACGATCCATCAAAAATAGGGAAAGTTGATATGGTGTTGGTGGGTGTTAAAACCTGGCAAATGTCAGAGGCAGCTCAATCCATGCGACCTATGATTGGACCAGAAACATTTGTTCTGCCATTACAAAACGGAATTGAGGGGCCGGCACTATTATCCGAAATATTAGGTAGCCAACATGTCTTGGGCGGTTTATGCGGGCTTTTTTGTTATGTAGCAGGGCCTGGCCATATCGTACATGCCGGAACAGATCCTTTCGTAAAATTTGGAGAGCTGGACAATCATCGCAGCCAAAGAGTTGAACTACTGCTTGAGATCTTTACCAGGGCAGGGATCAACACAGAAATTCCAACGGATATTCAAGTTGCTATGTGGATGAAATTTCTGTTTATTACCGTTTGGAGTGGGATAGGAGCGGTAACACGTTCTCCGGTTGGAATTTGGCGTAGCCTGCCAGAGACTCGCCAGATGGCAAAACAGGGGTTACTTGAAATTATTGCCGTGGCGAAGTCTCGCAATATTTTATTGCCGGAAGAAGCCTTGCAAACGGCAATGAGTATGTATGATGGACTTGCGCCACAGTCAACCGCCTCATTGCAGCGTGATATTATGGATGGACGCCCTTCGGAGTTAGAAGCACAGATTGGAGCGGTGGTGCGCCTTGGGCAAGAATCTAATGTGGCAACCCCACAGCACACATTCATCTATCAAAGTTTGCTACCCATGGAACTACAAGCACGAGACCAGCTTCAGGTTAATGAATGATCTCTAAAGGCTGAGCTATTACACACTAGTCGGATTTTTATTTTTTATAATACTGAAACTTTTGCTGATTCTATCCAATTAGATTGTTAGACATAATTATTTCGTTTAGAAAACACAAAACAGGAAAATTATGACTAATTCCGAAACAATAAAGAAGAAGGCGATTCAAAAGGGAGCTGATATTTGTGGGGTTGCACCATTACATCTATTCCCATCCCTTCCGCTGATCCCTATGACTATTGGGATTCAGAAAGAAATCATGGAAGGGGTATACTTTCCTTGAAACACGCAGGCTCTCTTGCCGGCCTTGGGAAAATCGGAAAGAATACCCTTCTTATAAATGACCGATATGGAAATATGATCTGGCTCGGGGCAATTCTTGTATCAGTTGAATTGGAGCCAGATCCAATCGCTCCATATGAAAGCTGTCCCCAAAAATGTACAGTATGCATTAAATTATGTCTTAAAAATGCTCTGGATGGGACAACAATTAACCAGAAACTTTGCAGAGAACGTTCCACCTCTTGTACAGATGGCGGTGGGTGGGTTTTATCTTGCAATATTTGTCGAAAGAGTTGCCCCAATCATAATGGGATAAAAGGCAGTGATTCTTGAGAGTAAGCTTTTTATGAGAAGTCATATAGAATTGTTTAACGGGAATGGACCATACCTGATAAAGTCTATTGGCAACATACCTCTATGCTGGCTGCTCTAGGACTCGCATGTTGGTTGCAACCCCTCCTAATTTGTTGTAGTTTGAATTCACGCAACAACTCGAAATCTTATTATCCCAGATTTAAACTTTAAATAGAAATCGCCAAACCTTTTAAGCAATGATGTCATCAAGCTTTACTACCGGCATGATTGGCAACACAACAATCGATCAGGAGGAACCGAAATGAGCTTTAAAGTTAAAAACAATATCCATTGGGTGGGTAAAATTGATTGGGAATTACGGAAATTTCACGGAGATGAATATTCCACCCATCGAGGTTCTTCGTACAATTCATATTTAATCAAAGAGGATAAGGTGGCCTTGATCGATACCGTCTGGAGCCCCTTTGCCAAGGAGTTTGTTGAAAATTTATCCAAAGAAATCGATCTGAGCAAAATTGATTTCATTGTCGCTAGTCACGCGGAAAATGATCACAGTGGGGCCTTGCCTGAACTCATGCGCCTGATACCGAATACACCTATTTATTGTACCAAAAACGGAGTCAAATCACTCAAGGGACATTATCATCAAAATTGGAATTTTCAGGTTGTCAAAACCGGGGACAAACTCAGCCTGGGAAGTAAAGAACTTATATTTGTGGAAGCACCTATGCTGCATTGGCCCGACAGCATGTTTTGCTATCTGACCGAAGACAACATCCTGTTCAGCAACGATGCTTTTGGGCAGCACTATGCATCCGAATACATGTTCAATGATCTGGTGGATCCGAATGAGCTTGCCGAAGAGTGTGTCAAATATTATGCAAATATTCTGACGCCATTCAGCCCACTGGTGACAAAGAAAATAAAGGAAGTTCTGTCATTTAACTTGCCGCTTGACATGATCTGTACTAGCCACGGCATCATTTGGCGCAACAAACCCGAACAGATTGTGGAGAAATATTTAGCGTGGGCCGATAGCTATCAGGAAAACCAAATCACGCTAATTTATGACACCATGTGGAACGGCACCCGCTTAATGGCTGAAAAAATTGCGGATGGGATAAAAGCATCGGATAACGAGGTCAATGTGAAGCTGTTTAACCTTGCCAAGTCAGATAAAAACGATGTAATCACCGAAATTTTTAAATCAAAAGCAATCTTGGTGGGATCGTCCACAATCAACAGAGGGATATTAGTTTCAGTCGCTGGTATGCTTGAGGAAATCAAGGGATTGAAATTCAAGAACAAGAAAGCGGCAGCTTTTGGGAGCTATGGTTGGAGTGGTGAATCGACGAGGATCATATCGGAAGCTCTAAAATCAGCGGGATTTGAAATCATAGATGACGGTATTAAAATAATGTGGCAGCCAGATACGGAAGCCAGCATCCAATGTACTGAATACGGGAAGGCGTTTGTTGCCAGCCTTTAATGCTGATGAAAATAATGCATCCATAAAAAGCTGTCACGGTCAGGGCATAACGCTTAGCCTCGAAGTTGAAGATATTAAAACCTCGCATTCTTTGAGGCAAAACTCTGGACTAAAACCACCCATGATAAAAGAAACCTCCGAATTATGATCTATGCATAGTTTTGGAGGTTTCATCAATTTTAGGGATACCCTTCAGGAAGACAATCGAATTATATCTTTTTAATGGGTTTCCCTGAAACTGATTTTCAACATCGTCAAGTTGTGGCATCAGCATTTTTCACAACAGTCTCACCCCATTGGTAACCGCGAAAGCGGATTAGAAAGAATAACGAATACAATACCGGGCACAATACAAGCGAGAGCAAGGTCGAAAAGGCCAATCCAAAAATCAGTGTGTTGGCCATGGGGCGCCACATCTCACCGCCCTGAAAAGAGAGGGGCAGCAAACCCACGATGGTGGTTGTAGCGGTCATAATAATGGGCCGCAGTCGCTTTTGGGCCGCTATAACTATGGCGTTTTGGGGTGTTTGTCCGTTGGAACGCTCTTTTTCAATACTGTCTATCAAAATAATGGCGTTGTTGATGATAATGCCGGTTAAACTGATCATACCCAGCATGGCCATAAACCCAAACGGGGCCTTGGTAACGATCAGGCCAAATGTGATGCCAAACATCATGGGCGGGATGGTGAGTATAATTATCACCATGCGTCGTATCGAGTTAAATTGAAGTACCAGCAACAGTAAAATAAGGCCGAACGCCAAAGGCAAAGCCGCTTGAATGGATGCGGATGCATTGGTGCTTTCTTCAAATTGTCCGCCATAAGCCAATTTGTAACCAATGGGCCATGTTTGGGAATCTACAACCGGCGTCATACTGTTTTGGAGGTCTGCAATTACAGCACTGGCAAAACGGCCATCTACATCAGCCTTGACCGTCATGGTGCGTTGCCCATCCCGACGCCGGATGTTACTGGGCTGCCAGCGCATTTTTGCTCTGGCCATTTGGAGCAAAGGAATTGACCGCCCATCCTGCCAGGAATAAACATTCATACTTTCAATCCGACCCAAATCTTCACGGTAGCTATCTTTGGAACGCAGCACAATCGGAATGAGTTCTTCGCCTTCGCGATATTCAGTGGCTTCATATCCCGAAATCTGGGTCATGAGCGACAAGGCAATATCCTGACTGGTGAATCCAGCATTTTTGGCTTCGTCCTGCTTAACATAGATTCGCATTTTCTTGGTCCACTCACCCCAATTGTCGCGAATATTGACCACACCGGAAACTTGTTTCATTTGGGCAATAAGTTGATCCCGCAATACATAAATCGTTTTAATGTCCGGCCCGGAAATGCGAACCTGGATCGGTGCTCCCACCGGGGGACCATTTTCCAGTTTATTGGCCACATAGCGGACTTCTGGAAAATGGTTGTCCATGTAGGTCTTCGCTTTTGCGAGAACAGCATCCACATCCGGGGTGGTTTGCGTGTTGATGATCATGCGCACATAGTGGGTGCCATTATCTGACATATCCAATGATAAATACCAGCGAGGCCCGGGGTTGCCTACAAACGTACCGATAGTGGTGACTTCCGGCAGCTCTAGCAGATGTTCTTCCAATTCATTTGCGCGTTGCTGGGTGACTTCTATGTCCGTCCCATATGGCATATATAAATCGATGAAAAACATTTCACGTTCATTGGGTGGGAAGAAAATCGTCGGTACAAATTTGAAGGACCAGATGGCGAAAGCAGTCAACCCGATCACCAATAGGACATGCAGAGGACGTGCTTTTAGATTAATGACCAGTAAGCTGCGATAGATCCGGTAAAAAAGATTGGAAAAGGTTTGCTGCTTGAGCTTTGGTTTGAGCAAATAAAAACTCAACAACGGAATCATGGTCATAGCCAACACCCAACTTATTAACAGGGTGAGCGTAACGACGATAAACAAAGAGAAACAATACTCTCCCGTGGTCGATTGCGCCATGGGTATGGGTAAAAAGGCAAAGATTGTGGAGAGAGTGGCTGCCAGCATGGGCATGGCCAAGCTCGTAGCCGCCCGGCTGCAGGCTTTCAGGCGCTTTTCGCCGCGTGCCAGGCGTACCAAGATTTCCTCACTCACCACAACACCATTATCCACGAGAATACCCAAGGCAATAATCAAGGAGGCAATCGATATCTTTTGTAGGTTGACATTGAAGACCGGCATAAGCACCACGCACAGCAACATGGCCATGGGAACGAGGATGCCAACCACCAGCCCCGTGCGCAGACCCGTAAAAAGCACTACGACGATAAATACAAATATAAATGCTTCTGCCAGGTTCAACATAAAGTCATTGATGGCCTTGTGTACAAATTTCGGCTGATAGGCGATTATGCGAAAATCCAATCCTATGGGTAGGTCAGCGCTAAGCGCTTCCAGCCTTTGCAGGACAGACGGGCCCAGTTCGGTTATACGGCCATTTTCAGCCATACTGATGGCCAATACGATTGCAGATTGACTGTCCGCGCGGGCCAAATCGCTGGGTGGATCGACAAAACCGCGCCACACATCGGCAATATCTTCCAGATAAATAGCGCCCGCCTGCCCGGGACGCCGCAAAACCGTACGTTTAATATCCTGAACAGTTTTGTATTCACCCGTTGGTTCAATCACTATGCGATCGGGACCCACTTTTGCATTGCCACCTGGTTGCACGATGTTCTGCCGGCTTAACACATCTGCCAGCAGGGCCGGGCTAATGCCAGCTTCAGCCAGGCGGGTATTGGAAAACTCCACAAAAATACGTTCTTCCTGAGTACCATAAAAATCGATTCTGGCCACATCGCTTAAGGCTAGCAGTTCATTGCGCACATCATCGGCCACGTCTTTGAGCTCGCGGTAGGTATAACCGTCGCCAGTCAATGCCAACGCGATGCCGAAAACGTCGCCGAATTCATCATCTACAAAAGGATCCAACACACCTGCTGGAAGCTCAGGTTTCACATCCACAACTTTATTGCGTATCTTGTCCCAAATAGGTTTCATGTCTTTAAACGCCTCCTTGGCCTCAATAATAATTAAGGACATTCCGTTTAAAGACTGGGATGTGATAGTGTCTATTTCTGAAATCGTTCTCAGTTTTTCTTCGATTGGATCGGTAACCAGTTGTTCAACTTTAAGGGGCGAGGCACCGGGGAAAATGGTCCGAATCATGGCAACCCGCATGACAAATTCCGGGTTCTCCAAACGAGGCAGGGCAAGATAGGTTTGAAGCCCTAAAAGCCCGAATAGCAACAAAATGAAAAAACTAGTTCGGTTATTACGAATACACCAGGCTGGGATGTTCATGTAAGTTTCCTAATTTAATCAAGCAATCTAATTTGCATACCTTCTTCCATGCGATTCACACCTCGGATTACGATTATCGTGCCAGGTTTAATACCGGCTTTGATTTGTAATCCCTCGGAGGTTAGGTTGCCAATCTTAACCGCCTGTTTGGAGACCGTAAGGGCTTCAGGTGCAACAACCCAAACGAAATATTCTTTGCCAGGCGCGCCAACAACTGCCTCCGCGGGGACAATCACACGGAAATCACCAGTGGTTGCTTTTAACATGAACTTGGCTTCACCCACCATGCCCGGTTTGATTTTATTGCCCGTATTATTCAGTTTTAGCGTGACGGGATAGGTACTGGTCTCACTGGCGACGGCGCTCACTTCTTTAACCATTGCTTGGTATGTATTATCAGGTAGCGCATCAAATCTGACCGATGCCTGGGCGCCTTTTTTTATGCGTCCGATGAGTCGGGCCGGTACACTGATTTCCAATTCTATGGGACCGCGCGTGGTTATGGCTGCAATAGCTTGGCCGGCTTGTACCACCTGGTGGGCTTCAACCAGAACGTCTGAAATGTCCCCGGTAATCGGAGCTCTGAGGATAGTATAAGTAAGCTGCTTGCGACTCAATTTAAGGGCTTCGGTAACAGAATCTTTTTGAGCCATCGTAGAATCATATTTAGCTTTGGTCGCATCCATTTCTGCTTTGGCCACAATTCTCTTCTGATATAACTGCCCGATACGATCGTAAGCTGCTTTGGATTCGATTAGTGCAGCATCCACGCGGGCGAGCTCAGCCTCTTGCTGTTGGACGCGCATATTATAGTCGGCGGCATCCAAGCTGGCAATTTCCTTGCCGGCCTTCACATAATCACCCAAATCGATGTTGACCTGGGTTATCTCACCGCCTACGCGGAAACTCAGGTAGGTCTTTAATGCTGCCTTGGCTGTGCCTGTAAATGCCCGAATACGGCCCTCTACAAAATCTGGTACCGTATAGGTCACCACCGGTCGAATTACGGGCTTTTTTTCCGGCGGAGGTGGCGGATCGCAGCCAATAAAAACAAATAACATCAAGATGATCGCAAAGAAGTAGCTTGCCTTATGGGGTTTCACGTTTTTCCTTTCTATTTATCAAATTTTTAATACAATTTTGCCAACATGTTCTTTTTTTAAGAACAAGGTTTGCGCGTCCCAGATTTCTGCCAGACTAAATGTCTGGGCCACCAAAGGTTTTATGACACCTTGTTCGATACGACCAATCAAGTTCTTAAATACCTCAGGTTCGAGAACGGTACAGCCAAAAAGACTGAGGTCCTTTAGATAAAGGGTTCTTATATCCAACTCGACGAGCGGACCTGCAATTGCGCCCGCAACGGCATAGCACCCGCCGGGTTTTAAAACTTGCAGGTACTGGGGCCATTTATCACCGGCCACAAGGTCGATGACAGCGTCCATCCTGTTAGTACCCGGCTTGACAGTTAAATCAGTTTCTCGAGGAATCGTCTCATCGGCACCCAGTTCAATCAAGGCATTCGATTTAGCAAGACTGGTCATGGCCCAAACATAGGCGCCACGTGCCTTGGCTAGTTGAACGGCAGCAGATCCAACACCGCCGGAGGCACCTGTTACTAAGATATTCTCTCCTGATTGAACATTAGCGCGGGTGAGTAAATTTTCAGCAGTGGAATAGGAGCATGGGAAGGAAGCCAGATCTGTATCGGACAGGTCGCTATCAATTTTATGGGCGTGTCGTGCAGCGACTACGGTATATTCGGCAAAGCCGCCATCGCACTCGGAGCCAAAATACCAGGGTGGATCGAGTATTTTTCTGTTCGCTTCTCTTATGCAGGGTTCAACCAATACTCTCTCGCCAATTCGGCTTGAGCTTTTTTTTTTACCCACAGCAACGATATAACCGCAGACATCGGCCCCCTGAATGAGGGGAAATTTGATGGGTTGCCCAGTCCAACTGGCATCATCACTATCGCCACCTTTTTTGGAGTACCAGGCAAGACGGGTATTGATATCTGTATTGTTGACGCCCGCGGCTGCAACCTGAATAAGTACGTCGCTGGGTCCAGGGGCGGGGACGGGGATATCCTGACGGATTTCAAGTTTGTCCAAGCCGCCATGTCCCGTCAACCATACACCTCGCATTATCTTTGGAATATCATTCAATTGTGGCCTCCATACCGTATGGTGTTTTAGATCAGCTGTTAATATGACAACTACTATAATAAGCAACGGATTCAATGTTCAGCGTTGGATGTTCGATGTTCAATGTTCAGGGAAATGAAACTTTTTTGCGTAGTTCTTAATTAAGAGTGGTTTTAACATTCGTCCTTGGCGGCCAGGGTCCCATCCTTCTTCTTACCTTTGACCTGCGGGCATTCGTTGAAAAGCGTGAAAGGGCATTCGTCTTTGCAATACTGATGGTCGAGCTGATCGAAGATCACCTGGATGGCCTGACCGCGGTTTTCAATAAGTAGATCGGGTTCGATTTCCTCGATAAAGGTGGAGTTTTTGAAAGTCTCCATTACGGGCTGGTTAATGCCCATGTAGGCCACTTTGATCTGCCGTTCTTTGGCTTCTTCCATCAGAACCCGCAATTCATCGATGCCGGTAATATCGATAAATCCCATGGCCTGTAAGTCCAGCAACAGGTACTTGACGGGTGTTTCCACTTGATCCAGTTTTCCCAGAATACTCTCAATGGTGTAGCCGGCATTGGCAAAATAAATAACATTGTCCGAGCGCAGGTGCAGCAGCTGCGGGCAGGACGGTTTTTCATACAGATCGGCATTGACGAACATATTCAGGTAGGGATCTTTTGAAATGCGCGTGATGCTGGGACGCATGGTTTTCCAAAGAAAAAACATCAGCGACATCACTACGCCGATGAGCAGGGCATAGTCAGGTGCGGCGATGAGTGATATGAAGAAAACGGTGATGGCCACAATACCGTCGTGGCGGTTCATTTTCCAGAGTTTGAAAACTTCTTTGGGATGAAACAGCAGCAGCACAGCACTGATCACCATTGCGGCCAAGGCTGCTTTGGGGATGTAGGTGAAAATCGGGGTCAAAAAGAGCAGGGAAATGATGACGGTGAGACTCGAAAAGGCGCTGGAGATACCGGTTTTGGCGCCACTTGCAAAATTGATGGCCGTACGTGAAAAAGATCCGGCGACCGGATAGGATTGCAAAAACGATCCGATTAAATTTGCCAGTCCTTGGCCGATGAACTCCTGATCCACATTGAGCTTCTGCTTGGTTTCGGATGAAATCGCCTTGCCCACCGAGTAGGTTTCGGCAAAGCTGACCAGGGCTATCACGGTGGCGGGCCCGATAAGCGAAGAGATAACGCCGATGTCGAAGGCATGTAGGTTGGGCGTTTGCAACCCACCGGGGATTTTACCTACAATGGCGACGCCGCTTTGATCCAATTTAAAAAAGAATACGGCCAGTGTAGTCAACACCAACGCTGCGATGCTCGCCGGAAACGCAGGCTTGATACGCTTGACTCCATATATTACCGCAAAAGCAACCAGACCAATTACCATGGTCATGGGATGTAGCTCGGGCAAGCTGGTGACAATATCCAAGAGTTGTTGAAAAATGTATTCATGCCGCTCAACGGAAAGCCCTAAAAAATTGGGTAGCTGCGTAGCCGTAATGATGAGAGCGGCTGCAGATGTAAATCCTTTGACGGCCGAATGGGAAATAAAAGACATGATTTCGCCCAGACGAAAAAGACCAATGATTAAATATATTACGCCCACCAGAAATGCCAATAGAAAGGCCAATTCGATAAATTCAGGACTGCCTGGTTCGGCCATTGGGCTGAGGGTGGTCAATACCAGTAGGCTCATAATGGCAATGGGGCCGGTAGCCAGTTGGCGCAGACTGCCCCACATGGCGCCGATCAGGGGGGCAGCTACAGCAGCGTAAAGTCCATATACCGGCGGCAGACCTGCCAAGATGGCATAGGCCATGGACTGCGGGATCAATACAGCCGCAACAGTTAAACCGGCCAGAACATCTTTACGAATGGCAGACGGCTGATAGCCTTTCAGCCACATTAGAAACGGGAAGAGCTTATACAATTTGGATGAATTGGCCTTCTGGGCATTCATAAATGGATCCTTTTTAATAGTGAAACAGCAACACGATGTACTGCAACTATGTGTGTATAAACGAAGATCACCTAATAGAGCGTTTGGATCAAGCTGCTTTGGACGTTATCAATAATCCAAAAAAGACGCAAAGAACTACCGATTTCGGAACCGTATTCTGACAAACGCTCTATTAGTAAAGAGTTGGTTATGGAACAGATCATATTTAGGACAATCATCTTATACGCAAAACTATATTATTAAGCAAGTCTGCCGCAATGCGGTTGAGACTTAAGATATGGTCGCAATAGCCTCTCGGGCCAAATCTCTGATGGCAACTTGAGTAACACGCAAGCGTGTGTAATGTGAGATGATTGTTTGGTTACCAGTAAGCTGTTTAATGGAGGGTAAAGCTTTGGTATCCTGTACGCTAGCGGCATAGCAAACCGCCAGGCCCAGGTGATAGGGATCTTTGGATTTTAAAAATTTGCGCACATGCGGAGTCGCATCGTGCGTGATTTGAGGATCGGCCTCACTCAGGCGGTTCAATCCCCAGAGCAGTCCGCGTTGGAGCACTTCGTGTTCTAGAAAATTTCCGTGGGGTAGACTGTAAGAAACCAGTATCTTGGCGAATTCTCGAGCTAATTTCGGACTGCGGGCCAAAATGTCTCCCATGGCTTCGGGAGAACCCCAACCAATGCCACCGGATTCATCGTTCAGATTCCAGATCAAACGCCGCATGATGATGCGGGCAGACTCCCTTTTATTTTCAGCCAGCCCAGCGGTGACCACCCCCATGGCGGAAACAGCATGCCAGCGGATAACATCTTCAGCATGGTATAGAAATGAAAATAATGGATTGATTACTTGTTTGGCCGGCATTTCAGAAAATCGAGGTAGGATATTGGCAAAGTCCTCACGACGCAGTAAATTGAAAACTTCTTTTTTGAGTAGACGAAAGGACATAACTGATAGCTTGTTAGGCGTTTAGGCTGTAGGCTATAGGCGCCTACAGTCTAATAGTCTATAGCCTACAGCCTATTTCGTGCTGTTCTTGATTTGTTCGTATGAGCTATAATGGCGTTGAATGTACCAGTCCATTCAATAAAACATGAATGAAGCACATGGGATCGCCATTAAAGACGAAGAGTGCTATTTTTTCACGGCGAGTCCTCTTCCCAAAAAATACAATCTTCGGGGCAATATTTGATGGCCTCATCGACCTCATTTTCAGGATATTCGGTCATGTCCACAACTTCAATGTGCCCAAAGTCATTGATAAAAAAAACCGAGGGGCATACGGCAATACACCCCTCGCATAATGTACAGGCACCGATATCGACACTGGGTCTTCTCATGCCGATAGCGATTCGATGACGGCCTTGGCAATTTCCTGGCCATAATTGTAGCAGGCTGATAATCCATCCCCATCGGGCACATATTGAATCTTTACGCCGGGATCGACGATATCAAACTTCATGGCCTCCAGTTCGGCCCGAACCATTTTGACAGATTCACCGCTCCAACCATAGGATCCAAACACCCCACCGATTTTATTGTTAGGTTTAAGCCCCCTCATATAGACCAAAAAATCGGCGACCGTTGGAAACATTTGATTGTTCAAGGTCGGCGAACCGACCACGACAGCTTTGGCATCCAAGACTTCAGTCATGATATCGCTACGATGTGAGCTGCGGATGTGAATAGGCGTCACGGCAACACCCTGGCTGGCAATGCCGTCCGCTATGGTTTCGGCCATCTTTTTGGTGCTCTCCCACATGGTATCGTAAACTACAATGGCCTTCTTCTCGGCAATTTGCTGGCTCCATTGGACATAGGCGTCTATGATCTGGCTGGGATCCTTGCGCCATATGATGCCATGGTCAGGACAGATCATATCGATTTCAAGGCCAAGGGATTGGACCTGCTCGATGAGCTTTAGTATTCTGGGTCCATACAGCATTAGGATGTTGGCAAAATACTTTTTAGCCTGATACATAACCGCTTCACTGGCGGTATCGTCAAATTTGTCAAAGCTGGCCATGTGCTGTCCAAAACCATCGCTGGAAAATAGAATTTTATCTTCCTTTAGATAGGTAAACATGCTGTCGGGCCAATGCACCATACGCGTTTCCAGAAACGCAAAGGTACGCTTACCAATGCTCAGTTCCTGACCGGTTTTGAGCGGGTGTAAATTCCATTTTTGGCTAAAATGTTTGCCAAGATTTTTGGCGCCCATTACCGAGCAGTAAAGGGGCTTGTCTTCACCTATGTGATGCATGACCCGCGGCAAACTTCCAGAATGATCCATTTCCGTATGATTGCTAATGACCATGTCGATCTGTTTAGGATCAATGATTTTGGAAATATTTTCCAGAAGTTGATCACAAAACGGTGCCTTAACTGTGTCGAGGAGAACAGTTTGCTCGTCGATCACAAGAAAGGCGTTGTAGCTGGTTCCGGCGTGGGTGGAATATCCGTGAAAATCGCGAATATTCCAGTCCAATACGCCGACATCATATACCCCTTTGGCGATTTCTATCGGTACCAATATATTATCTCCTTCTATAAATTCGTTTCAGGCGAATTTATTACTCTTTCTCAAAATCCTCTTTACCGGCACCACATACAGGACACTCCCAATCATTGGGTACATCTTCCCATTTGGTTCCAGGGGCGACACCACTATCCGGATCTCCTTCGGCAGGATCGTAAACATAGCCACACAGTGTGCAAACATATTTATCCATTTTGTTTTCTCCTTTATTTAGGGTTTTAATGACGCTTTAATTAAACCGACTACTCATAATTTATCATGATTTCATAAAACAAACGCATATTTATATCAAGCCATAAAAGCCAAATTGGAAACAGCTTTCCGTAAAAGGGGCGGTGAATAACGGCGTGTTTTTATCCAAGGGACTTGAACATTTTTTTGCTTGCTCCGCAGATGGGGCATTTCCAATCGTCGGGGAGATCGGCAAATTGGGTTCCTTTGGGTATCTTTCCTTTGCGATCACCTTTGTCAGGGTTGTAAATATAGCCACAATTGACTGTTTGGCATTGATACATTTCTTCGGGGTTGGCCATTGTAATCTCCTATTCATTTGTTCGTCACCACCCATAAATGTCCAATTTGATTCATATATGTGTTATGTAAAAAATCCTATCCTTGAAATGTAAGAAATCGTTTGAGTCAAACGTATTCTGGCTCAGAGAATCCGGCTTATCGACCGATTCATAACTTATAATATTTCGATTTCTTTGAAACTTTCCAGACAAAGCCGATAGCTCTGACCTGGCCAAAAGGCCAGGTATTCTGGAAAGTCATCAACTATATGTCTGTGGTAAGATTTTTCACATGCCTTGATCTCAACCAAATTTGCCTATTTCTGGGCGGTCACGGGTTAAGCTTTCTACATTTTTATGAACGCATCCACATTTTTTTGAATACTTTCTCGTAGCTCTCTTATTGCAATATTGGTATTTTCATAGGGATCGGGTAGATCCCATGTCCAAATTTGGGCTTGGTCTTTGTTTGGGATTTGGATATCGGGACTCATGCTAATGATTTGATGAGGGTTAAATGTCTGGACGGATTCCATCGAAGATGGCTTTCGGAAGGCCATATCGAGTCCTATTTCCGCCATACTTGATACAACATCTGGGTGGACTTCCTGAGCAGGTTCGGATCCGGCGGATAGGACCTGAAATCGGGTTCCAGCAAGATATTGAATCAAGGCTGCTGCCATTTGGGAGCGGATGTCATTCCTTTTGCCCAAAACCACCAAGCGTTGACGTTTAAGCAAAGAGGAGAGCAAGTTTTTTGCAGCAACATCAATATCGGTTTGGAGCTTGGGCAAGGTGTGAAAGTCGTCGCGGGTTTCGATGGCAGGATAGGTGAGATTGCCGCTGGGAGTAGCTTGAATGGCATCGAAAAAATAATTAGTAACCAATTGTACGCAAGTAAAGAGGTTTTTTCCCCGGCTGCCGCCCATGGATAGGAAGAAACCTTTGCGCGTCGTCGCCAGGGGATCGGCAAGCTTGAATCGATACTTTCGGGACCACAAGGTTTGGCTGCGGTCGATCATGGCTTTAAGTTGGGCGGTGACACTATAAAAAAATACCGGTGAGGCAGCCACAACGACTTCGGCATTTTTTAGCTTGGTGTAGACGCTGGCAGCCATTTCATCATCATCAATGACACAGACACCCTTTTTTTCACAATACCCGCAACCGATGCAGGGTCGGATCTTCATGCGAGGGATATCAAGAACTTGGACATCCGCACCTAGATCCGATACTGCCTGCATGAAGGCAGTTAACAAATAATCCGAACTGCCTTTATTTCTGGGACTGCCTTGTAGGCCTAGTACTTGCAAATCAACCATCCCAATTAAATTTCATACGACTAAAAATCGTAAAATCAATATATTTGACTATTTTATCGAACATGGCACTTCGAGCAAGTTGTCGGTCCACTTGGGTTACCGGCTTTTTTCTCGGCGCGGTGACACTTGACACATTGTTTGTTCATAACCTGTTTTGGTTTCAACTGGCCGGTTTGCTTAAGTTTGTTTAGGGATTGCGGTTCCTGTGGAAACACGGCATGACATATGTTGCAATCTTTTAATCTGGTTTGATGAGCATGGTGCGGGAAATGTACGATGCCCCTTTTACCACCATCAATTTTTATTTCCGCGGCACCCTGATTCTCTACCGCGAAACCGGAAGCGGAAATCAGGATACAAAAAATTATCATAGAAATAACGCTGGGATAATGCATCAGACGCCAGCTTCAGGGGTACACTGGGTGAAATCGATTTCTTCACCGCAACCATTGCAGCGGTGTGTTTTTTCGAACTCGTCTGAGAATATTTCTTTGCTTTGACCGCAGGAAGGGCATTTGCAATCAAACGTTTTGAGACTCTTGAATTGCTCATAGCCGGGACAGTGTTGGGGGGTAGTGGACATGTTAACCTCCTTATTCTGATTGATTTCAGGATTTGATGTATTCCATAAAATTGTGCATAAACCAGGTTCGAAATTGTTGAAATTCATTGTCCAATTCTTTTAACATCGAACATTGAACTTCCAACGTCGAACATCGAATGAATGTCGGTTTACAGTTCGCCGTTTAAATTTCGATGTTGGACGTTCTTGATATGTGTTATAACTTGGTTGCTACCTGTTTACCATAGTCCTGGGCCATTTGAATACCGCCACCTAGGGTGCTGTTTTTTAGTCGTAAAGGTCCGGTAACCATGTCCATGATAAATATATTTTCCATGGTTCCGAATATGCGATCGGGCGCTTCACCACTCCACCCAAAAGCACCAAAAGAACCTCCAATTCTCTTTTCAAGATCGGCTTTCTCCGCTAAAAAGAGGAGCGTTTTCATAGCCTGCATCATATCGCCATGGTAGGTTGCTGATCCAAAAACATACCCGTCAAACCCTTGTAGGTCTGCTTCGTTTTTAACATCCTTGGCATTTTTTACGACGGCGTCACTACTGGCCATGCGAATTCCTTCGGCGATCAGATTGGCTATCCGTTCTGTTTCGCCGCTTCGAGATGCATAGACTATAAGTGCTTTTCCCATTATATATCTCCAAATCAGATTGTCTGAGGATTTTACTTAATACGTTGATCTGTGCCTTCATACTGACAGTCAGGTGTATAACACGTGTTATCGAGAAACTCACATTTTTCTTTACAGGATGGACATTGATCTGGATGGGCATCCGCCTCGAGTGTGTAACCACATTTGGAACATTTCCAGCTTGCCATGGGGCACCTCCTTAATTTAAAGCTGTAAGCCATAAGCCTGCAGATATAAGCAGCTTACAGCTTACAGCTCATGGCTTATTCTTGTTGATCAAATCCGGTTGGTACAGCGCGTTTGGCCAGCTCGCGGTCAATCATAAATAGACCACCAGCGTGACCCTGCATGAGTCTTAATTGCTCCAATACACCGCCGGCACTTTCTTCTTCTTCTATCTGCTCGGTTACAAACCATTGCAGGAAGATTTGGGTTGCATGATCATGGGCATCATTGGCAATTTCAACGAGGTCGTTTATCAGACCAGTAACTTTTTGCTCATGCGCCAGCGTTTCTTCAAATACCGCCAGGGGCGAATCCCAATCAGACGGCGGTTCGGCCACAGCTGCTGTTCGAGCCCGTCCCCCCCGTTGGTTGATGAATTCATAGAATTTCATGGCATGCACAAGTTCTTCTTTAGCTTGCTGATACATCCAGTTTGCAAATCCATCCAGGTTGATGGATTTAAAATAAGCATGCATGGATAGATAGAGATAAGAAGAGTAAAGTTCGGCATTAAATTGATTGTTGAGTGCGTCCTGCACTTTATCAGTAAGCATACGATATTATCCTTTCCAGAGGCCATGCAGATTACAAAATGCACGTGCGCTCACTGCGGCTGCATCCAAATTGAATATGGCTTCGGGTACATCACCAGCGTTTAGAAATTGCACATACGATTTGCCATTGGCAAGCACTTCGATCCATTCGATCCAATGCTTTTCCTCCATAGGATGGGGTACGTCACCAACCTTGACTTTGACACCACCATCAACTTTTTCAACCACGGGTACGTGCTTTTCTTTGGCCGCATCCACGGTATTAGCTTTGAGACAGACCATCGGTGCACCACAGCATACCAACTCACCAGCGCCGCCATGCATAACTTGTACGATATTACCACAAAGTTCACATTTGTAGACTTCAGACCGTTCTGCCATTTTATTGCCTCCTTTTTTGATGAATTTGGAAAAATACAAATTCATCTTGTTTTAGGTTTTAGGTTTTAAGTTCTAACTTAGAAATTAAATCTTAATTTAAATTGCTTGCAACACTTAATACCTAAAACGGTTTATTCCCGACTTGCTAAGAAGTCATGCATTCGTACAGAATAATAGCCCCTCCTTTTTAGAGAAAAGAATGCCGGCCCGCTGGACCCGGGTGGTTATCTTTTATGCCACCAGCCTTTACGAATATGCTTTTCTCTTTCAGATTCAGCAATCTTTCGTATTTTGTAGGCGGCATCCCGTACGATGCCATACAGAATACCGCATCCGGTATCTTCCCGTTCAGCATCGCCAGCATTGGCCAAATCGATCATCTCATCGGTCAAATGGAGGGTTTTTTTTAAATTATTATCGCAGGGCTTCACTGGCTATTGGACTCCCGCTGGGTTCATGATCATTCTCAAAGTGAGCGTTTGTTCCACACGTGGATTGTAACGCTCGAACGCTCCTATCCTATATTGAGTATCAAAATGTATGCCAGTGTAATAGATGGGCCTCACTTTTTTATTATTTTGTTCGCATGAACGTATTGAAGGCAGAAAAAGGGAGAAGATGGCGCAGATTTAATATGCGTCGTGACATTTCGGGGATGTATCACGACCCAAGATGATACATTCATGTCTCAAAATACCGGTTTACTTAACGGCTCAGATTAATGTAAAATTATGACAACCGGTATGGTGTTGATTTCATCAACAGAAAAACCTAGACTGTTTCGGAACGTTATTCTGGCAAACGCTCTATTTTTCAAATAACTCGGTGCTGATATAGCGTTCGCCAGTGCTGGGAAGCACTACCACAATTTGTTTTCCTTTGGACGATTTTTTGCGCGCAATGTTCAAAGCTGCTGCCAGTGCAGCTCCGGATGAAATACCGCATAGAATACCTTCGCTATTGGCAAGTTTCCGACCGGTTTGGATGGCCTCGTCGTTGCTGACCGTGACTATTTCATCGATAATGTCAGTATTGAGAATGTCTGGAACAAATCCAGCACCGATGCCCTGAATTTTATGGGGACCAGGTTTTCCACCCGAAAGGACTGGCGAATCAGCAGGCTCAACAGCCACAGATATCAAGTCGGATTTCTTCGCTTTGATTGCTTCGGAAACACCGGTGATGGTGCCACCAGTTCCGACGCCGGAAACAAAAATATCGATGTTACCCCCGGTGTCTTCCCAAATTTCTTTGGCCGTGGTCTCACGATGGATGGCAGGATTAGCCGGATTGCCAAATTGGTTGGGAGTAAAGGCATTTTCATGTTGGGATCGGATCTCGGCTGCCTTTTGAATGGCCCCTTTCATGCCCTCTGGACCCGGTGTGAGGACAAGCTCGGCACCCAGGTGTTGCAGCAGTTTGCGACGTTCGATGCTCAGGGTTTCCGGCATCGTAAGGCAGAGACGATAACCTTTGGCCGCACAAACAAATGCCAAAGCAATGCCCGTATTGCCGCTGGTGGGCTCAACAATCAAAGTTTTGGTTCCGATTAAACCTTGGCTTTCAGCGGCATCAATCATGGCTGCGCCGATACGATCTTTGACACTTCCCAAAGGATTGAAGAATTCCAGTTTGGCCAGAATTTCACAGTCCAATCCCTGGGCCATTTTTCCGATACGGACCAAGGGTGTAATTCCGATGGTATTTTGAATTCGAGGAAATATTTTCATTGTGACCTCCAATCGCAAGACCCTGCCAAAACTTCCAGCGACGATAGAACTTCTGAGTCCATAATAAGGGCAATTGAGCGATGCTCAATTGCTTAGCGAAAAGCTCAGCTTTTCGTCAGCGTCAAGCGATTTCTTTGGTTGAGGACATATATATCAGTTCCGGTTTTTTCATGACGACCTTGGTATCGGGTGGGACCGAATCGGTTAGCCACACATTGCCGCCGATAACCGATCTAGTACCGATGACGGTATCACCACCCAGGATGGTGGTGCCGGAGTAGATAATGACGTTGTCTTCTATGGTCGGGTGTCTTTTGACACCGCGAAAACGATCGCCGGCATCCATGGGCAAAGACAGGGCCCCCAAGGTGACGCCCTGATAGATCCGAACATTTTTTCCAATAATAGTGGTTTCACCAATGACTACGCCCGTGCCATGGTCGATAACAAAACCTTGGCCGATAACAGCACTTGGATGGATATCGATGCCGGTGACGCTGTGGGCATATTCGGTCATGATACGCGGCAGCAGGGGTACTCCCAGGGTATGGAGCTTGTGGGCCACCCGATAAACCATTAAAGAAAAGATGCCGGGATAGCTGAAAATAATTTCATCGGTACTCTGGGCAGCGGGATCGCCGGCATATGCGGCAGCTACATCAGTGGCCAGGATCTTGCGTAGCTCGGGAACAGATTCCAAAAAGGCCAAGCTAACCTCATTGCCTTTCTCGGCACAGTCGCTGCAGGCTTGCTCATACCGAAAGCAATCATGACGAACACTGTGGCATATCTGTTCAGATAATTGATCAAAAAGGATGGATACAGTTTGACCCATGCTGTAGGTTAAATTGACGGGGTCAAGCTTTTCGCGCGTAAAGTAGCCCGGAAACAATACTTCACGCAGCCGCTGGATTATCTCGATTACCGATGTTTTAGACGGTATGGGCTCATAGTCGATATGGGTATAGCAGGCATCATCGTCGCATTTGGCGATTATTTCATCTGCGATTTTGGGAAGCTTGCCACGATAATGTGAAAGCGACTTAGCATCGATTTTACAAGCCGCTGGGTCTGCAACATGGGCATCCTTGGGCATGTCGGACCTCCCTCATATGGGGCATTCGGATCCCGTGAGCATGGATTCGTCTGGTTTGCCTTGATTCCAGAAAGGCGATAAATGCCGCAGCCGGTCAATAATCGGCGGCATTTTTTCGATAATATAATCCATCTCTGCTTCGGTATTGTAGTGGCTTAGGCTAAATCGGATGGAACCATGTGCTGCGGTAAAAGGCACGCCCATGGCGCGCAGTACATGGGAGGGCTCCAATGACCCGGAGGTACAGGCGGATCCGGAGGATGCACAAATACCATGCTCGTTCATCATGAGCAGGATCGATTCACCTTCAATGTATTCAAAACTGATGCTGGTGGTGTTGGGCAGCCGTGAGTTGGTGTCGCCATTGACCATGGCCATTTCGACATTGCTGAGTAATCCCTGCTCCAACCGGTCGCGTAAGCGTGCAACCTCTGACATGGTACTGCCCACATTCCCGGCGGCCAGCTCAGCCGCTTTGCCAATAGCGACAATAGCGGCCACATTTTCGGTTCCTCCCCGACGCCCCTTTTCCTGGTGCCCGCCGATGAGAAAAGGGGTAAATTTAGTACCTTTGCGGACATACAAGGCCCCGACGCCTTTGGGTGCATGAATCTTGTGGCCGGAGAGCGAAAGCAGGTCTATCTGTGTTTTTTGGACATCTACTGGAATCTTACCCAGGGCCTGTACGGCATCGGTATGTAACACGATACCCCTTTCATTGGCGGCCTGAGCAATTTCATCGATAGGGAATACAACACCGGTTTCGTTATTGGCCCACATAATACTGATTAAAGCGGTATCTTCGCTAAGATTGGCGTGAAAAAAATCGAGATCGAGCCTGCCCTGGCGGTCTACGGGGATATAGGTAACCTTATAGCCCTTTTTGGCCAAATGCTCATAAAGATTTTTTACCGCAGGATGTTCCACCCGAGAGGTAATAATGTGCTTTTTGTCTGGCATGGAAGAAATGGTGGCCCAGAGGGCAGTGGAATCGCTTTCGGTTCCACAGCTGGTGAATACGATCTCTTCAGGCGTGGCATTAAGAAGCGTAGCCAAGTGCTCGCGGGAGGTCTGGATGCTTTTGGCCACATTTCCGCCAAAGGCATGCATGCTGGAAGGGTTGCCATAATATTCTGAATAAAAAGGTAGCATGGCCTCCACAACAGCTGGATCCACCCGTGTGGTGGCATTGTTGTCAACGTATACGATGTTCATTGGGTTACCTCGCTCACGACCAACTCAGGGGAGACCAGTTCCTTGAGTTTGGTTTCAACATAGCTTTTAAGGGTAACCTGCGAGGCCGCACAGGTTGAACAGGTGCCCCGAAGGCGGACAAAAACAGTATTTTGATCAAAGTCGACCAGCTCAATATCGCCACCATCCTGGTTCAAGGCGGGCTTTATTTCCCGATCCAAGGTTTCTTCAATCATGCGAATTTTCTGAACATTGGTCAATATTTTGGGTTGGGATTTGATGGCCACAGGTTTACCGCGCACTTCGGCAATAATTTCACCGATACGGTCATGGCAGTTACCACAACCTCCACCGGCCTTAACGTAATCGGTCACATCTTCAACGGTTTTAAGATGGCTTTCTTGTACAGCCCTTCTGATTTCGAGATCCGTAATGCCAAAACATTCGCATACGATTTCGCCTTCTTTTTTGGGCACGGCCTGACCCTGGTAGTGGGCGATGGCCTTCTCCAGCGCATCCCGCCCCATGACAGAGCAGTGCATCTTTTCTTTTGGGAGGCCGCCTAGATATCGAGCGATATCATCGTTGGTGACGTTGGCTGCTTCATCTAGGGTAAGTCCTTTGATCATTTCGGTAAGTGCCGATGAAGATGCAATAGCGCTGGCACAGCCGAAGGTTTGAAATTGGGCGTCACTGATACGTTTAGCGTCATCCAATTTAAATGTCAGCTTGAGTGCATCCCCGCAAGCGAGTGAGCCAACTTCTCCGACACCGTCTGCATTGTCTACAACACCAACGTTGCGCGGATTAATGAAGTGGTCTCTGACCTTATCTGTATATTCCCACATGGTTTCCTCCTGTCAAATTGCGTCCTGCGCGTTATCCCCCATACCATAAGCATGTGTTTTCAATCTGCAAGACCATGATAGTCTTGTCTGCCAGGCCATGATGTACATGTGTCTCATAGTGATTTGAGACACATGTGTATCATGGCAGGCTGGTGGGATCAATCTATCGCGTTAGGATTCTTCCAGCTTACAATCCTTGTCCCATTCTGGACAGGCTGTTTCCATTTCCTCCTCGAATTTAAGCATACACTCGCCGCATTCAAGTTCTACGTTGGGCATGTCGCCATATTTAGCTTTAAGTTCTTCTTTGGTGAGAACCGTTGCATAGCTGCATCCGCATTGCGGGCAGGCTGACTTTATGTGATAACGTTTGTTGCGATCGGCCATTTGCAATCCTCCTAGAATTATATTGTCTGGGTTTTAGATACACAAAGAGCATTCTATATCTATACATAGAAGCAACAATCATACCATTCTGGCATGTTTATTGTATCCAATTAAAGCGTTGATGAAGCTATTTCAACCAAGTAAATTTCTTAAAAAGAAGGAGGAACCATGGCCCAAATTACACTTAAAGGAAACCCTGTGAATACGTCCGGAAACTTGCCGTCACCCGGTTATGCCGCGCCTGATTTTTTGCTTACAGGCAAAAATTTAGCTGATATGGGTTTGCGGGAAGTGACTGGCAAGCGTGTTGTTTTAAACATTTTCGCGAGTTTGGATACGTCGACTTGTGCGGCATCGGTGAGGCGGTTTAACGAAGAGATTGTCAAGCACGATAATTCTGTTGTGCTGTGTATTTCACGCGATTTACCCTTTGCCCAGGCCCGTTTCTGCGAAGCCGAGGGCATTGAAAATGTCATTATGTTGTCTGAAATGCGGAATCGCGATTTTGGCGATAAATATGGTGTGGCCATTGTGGATGGCCCCATGGCTGGTTTGCTGGCCCGAGCGGTGGTGGTGTTGGATGAAGGCGGCAAGGTCATCCATTCGGAGTTGGTGCCAGAAATTGGTCAAGAGCCCGATTACGCCAAGGCCTTAGACATACTTCAGAATGCCGCAGGTGTAGATGCATGTACCACCACGTTGACCGCCGAGCATGTCCGGGTGGATGGGGATGATGATGTGTGTGATGATGGTAGAGCCGGTTAAAGGAACCTATGCCATGAAAACCAGACAGGAAAAGGATGCCATGGGCCTAGTTTCAGTTCCCACTGAGGCCTATTATGGTGCCAATACCCAACGGGCCTACCAGAATTTTACATCCAGTGGTTTAAAGTTGCCAGACGAATTTATGCGTTGCCTGGCTCTGATTAAATACTGTGCGGCAGCCGTAAACGCAGATATTGCCGGTTTGGATCAGAAGCTGGCTGAAGCTATTATGGCGGCTGCTCAGGAGGTCATGGCCGGTGGCATGGCAGACAACTTTGTGGTGGACTTGTTTCAAACAGGTTCAGGAACTTCCTCAAATATGAATATGAATGAGGTCCTGGCTGCCAGAGCCAATGAGCTGCTAACCGGAACAAAGGGTGGCCGGGATCCGGTTCATCCCAACGATCATGTGAATCTGGGACAATCCAGCAATGATGTTATTCCCAGTGTCATCCATATTGCGGGTCTATCCGCCATTCAGAACCAACTGCTGCCGGCACTGGGCAATTTGCATAAGAGCCTGCAACAAAAGGCGATTGAGTTCGCAACCATCCGTAAAATCGGCCGAACCCATTTGCAGGACGCCGTACCCATTTTTTTGGGCGATGAATTTGGTGGCTATGCCCGCCAAATCGAACTTGCCCTTCAACGGGTGGAAACGGCCGGGAAAAACCTAAAAGAACTTGCTTTGGGTGGCACGGCGGTGGGCAATGGCATTAATACCCATCCCGATTTTGCTGGCAAGGCCATCCAAATGGTTTCTGACCATTTGCAGATCAAATTTACCAAGGCTCGCAATCATTTCGAAGCCCAAGGCGCCAAGGACGCTGCTGTGGAAGTCAGCGGCACCTTGAAAACCGTGGCGGTTGGATTATCTAAAATAGCCAATGATATCAGGTGGCTTGCTTCAGGTCCCCGCTGTGGGATCGGTGAAATTCAGATTCCTTCGCTGCAGCCGGGGTCGTCGATCATGCCAGGGAAGGTCAATCCGGTCATTCCGGAATCGATCCTGCAGATTGCCGCCCAAGTTATTGGCAACGACACCACCATCACCCTGGCTGGTCAAGGTGGGGTGTTTGAGCTGAACACCATGATGCCGGTAATTGCCTACAATTTGTTGCAGTCAATTTCTCTATTGGCTCTTGGTGCCCGTTCCTTTGCGGATAAATGTATTCAGGGCCTGGAGGCTGATGCGGAGAAATGTAAACATTTCTTAGACAAGAGCCTGGCCCTGGCCACGTATTTGGTACCGCAACTGGGATATGACAAAGCTGCGGCAATTTCAAAAAAGGCCCATGCTGAGGGCAAACAGATTGCCGATGTTGTCTTGGAAGACGGAATTCTAACGCCAGCGGAATTGAAAAAATTGATAGGGTAAAATCTGATGGATAATCAACACGTCATCATTGCCTGTACCCAGTGTAAAACCAGAAATCGGGTTCCATCGGTGCGCTTGAAGGATCGACCCGTCTGTGGGAAATGCCGCCAACCGTTGCCGCCGCCGGCGCGCATTCAGCATCCCGTAAACGTAACCGATCGCACCTTCCAAAATGAAGTCCTAAACCACCAGGGTGTAGTGTTGTTGGATTGCTGGGCTGCCTGGTGTGGGCCCTGTCGCATGGTGGCTCCCATCATGGATCAACTCGCCAAAGAATTTGCTGGACAGGTGAAAGTGGCCAAATTGAATATCGACCAGAACCCCCTGACAGCCTCACGGTTTCATGTCTTGAGTGTGCCGACTTTACTGTTTTTCAAAAACGGTCAGGTTGTTCAAAATTTGGCCGGTGCTTATGGCAAACCCGAAATTATGCGACAATTGAAATCCCTGATCTAAATTTGAAATCCGAACTACCTTATTCGGCTATTCAAGCTTGTATTAGAAGGATTGGCCAATGAAAGTCTTGATAACCGGCGCCACCGGTTTTGTGGGCAGTTTTCTTTCTAAATGCCTATTGGACAAGGGGCACCAGATTATTGCCATAGGGCGTAAGCCACAGCATTCATTGGAACAAACCGACCAATTTTCCTATATTTCAGCAGACCCGACCACCCCGGGTTCTTGGCAGGATCAGATTTCGACTGTGGATGCCATTATAAACCTGGCTGGAAAAAACATTTTTCACTACTGGACTGAATCCAGCAAACAGGAGATGCATACCAGCCGAATCGCAACAACCAGAAACCTGGTGGCGTCCATATCGGAAAATCAGGCACCCATCCTGGTGAGTGCATCGGCCATCGGTTATTATGGTGATCGGGGTGAGGAGCGCTTGCCAGAGGCGTCAGAACCGGGCGACGATTATTTGGCCAATTTAAGTTTGGACTGGGAAAAGGAGGCTCAAAAGGCCGAGGAAAAAGGTGCGCGTGTGACCTTGCTACGTTTCAGCATCGTCCTCGGTCGCCAGGGCGGTGCCTTGGCCAAGATGTTGCCCGCATTTCGATTTTTTGCGGGCGGACCTTTGGGCTCCGGTCACCAATGGTTTTCCTGGATCCACATAAAGGATCTGGCTGCTGCAGTGGAACTGATTCTGAAAAATCAGGACATGGTCGGCCCCTTTAATTTGTGTGCCCCTCAACCGGTTAGAAATCAAGAATATGCTAAGGCTCTGGCTAAGGCTTTGGGCCGGCCTGCTTTTATGCGCGTCCCGTCCTTTGCCATCAAAACCCTCATGGGAGAGCTGGGTGGTGTCATGCTGGGCAGCCAACGTTGTGTCCCGCAAAGACTGGAACGGTTCCAATTTAAATTCAAATTCCCCGACATCGAGACAGCCTTGGCAGACCTAATTTGAATTCCCAGTTGTGACCCGACTAGCGGAATTCAGGTGAGCTTAAACTGAAATCATTGACGAAGCCTTGTAATTCAGGGTGAATTCAAATTTGAAAATAAAATCGTGCAACGATTTTATTTAGGAGGTCTGATGATACAGAGCGCGCTCGAATATCACCGCATAACCAGCTACAAACGCCACGACATGCAACCTCATTTTCTGGATTGGAACAATACGCCCCGGACGTATAAAACCTATCCAGACCTGCCCAGTTTTTCATTGGCATCGACGGGTTCATGTCCCCAGAAAAATATAGGGGAGCTCCTGGAATTCAAGGCTGAAAAAGCCGGTAAACCCAAATTCAGCGTCGCTACATTATCCGATGTACTGCTGCTATCCTATGCCTTGACGGCGAAACGCCAGATGGCTAGCCAAACCATGTACTATCGCAGTGTGCCTTCGGCGGGTGCACTATACCCAACGGAATTGTATGTTTGTCCTCACCAGATTGAGGACTTGGAACCGGGCGTCTATTATTATGATATCCATTCGTTTTCCTTAAAGCAGCTGCGTTGCGGGGATAGTATGCCACTTATGGATACGGACCAAAAGACGTCCCCTTGTGATGATGTTGTGGCCACTATCCTGTTGAGTGGTATATTTTTTCGGAGTTCCTGGAAATACCGCTCACGTGCATTTCGATATGTATCTCTGGACACAGGCCATCTGCTGGAAAATATTGTGCTGGCGCTCAATTTGTACGCCATGCCCCACACGGTAAGTTACAGTTTTGATCGTGATAGCCTACATGACTTGATTGGTGTGGATGGACATCGGGAGGCCTGTTTTGCGAGCATTCAAATATATGGCCAAACTGAATCGCAACAACAGACGCTTGATAGAACAGCTCGAGATCCCGTTGCCCTGGCTGCCGAAATCCTAGATGCCTCCCAAGTATCTACACGTGAAAGTGTTGATGAAACCATTGCAACAATCTATCGATTGGGATCAATAGTTCCGGAGGAAAACAGAGCCGCAGGTCCTGGACGGGTGACGGATCAAAAATTTTCAGACAGCTTTTTATTGGCAACACAAGAAGAGCCAGATCCGATTATGCCCTATGCTGAATCTGTTCTCAAAAGACGATCTGTAAGGGCTTATGGATCCGATCCTTATCCGCGTCATCATATGATGCAATAGCTTGAACCCTCGAACCCTTGAATCCTCATAAATTTGCAATGCAAATTTATGTTTCAATAGCTTGGAATTTCTTCATGAACTTGCGGTCTATATAATCTTTAATTAAAAATGCGGGTTTGCCCCCCATAAACAGCCATCTCTTTTGCAATACCCCTTGGTTGCCGCCCAGGTTGAAAATCAGCAAATAATCGCCACCCGGATCAAAAGCTTGCAGCGGGCGGTCATCTAAAGCAGCCATGAGGTTGGCATATAAAATCGGATTTTGGCGAACAGCATAAACCCCGACTTTATCCAGGGGCTGGGGTTTAAAGTAGATGCAATCGCCACCCCCAAAGATTTGCGGGTATTGTTCACATTGAAGATACTGATTCACCAGCAGCCCGCCATCCGGCCCTGTAGGTAATTGGGAGTTATGAAAAATCGAATTCGGTTTGACCCCCAGGGCTAAAAACGCCAGGTCATAAGCGTGTTGTTGGCCGCTTTCCAGGGTTAGGGATCCGGATGCCACCGTTTGCACATAACCGGAGGTATCAATGCTGATTCCGCGTTCATTCAGGGATTGGGCAACTTTGCTTCGCACCTTTTCCGAAAAACGCGCCATGAACTGTTTCCCGGCAAAAATTGTGATCTGGGGGGGACGCTGACCCGAAATGGTGGCCAATTGCCATATATTTCCGCCAATTTCAGCTGCCGAAGGACCACCGCCAAGAATAGCAATTCGGATTTGTTTTTCGGCATTCAATGTCAGGATACGTTCTTGGGCCTCCAGCAAGCGTTCAATGGGTTTGACCGCATAGACTAAAGCGGCATTGGATGGCAAATTTAACCGCGGTACATAACTACCGGCGTTGAAGGAGATCACGTCGTAGCCAATTTGGTCCCCGGATTCGAGGTTCAAGACACAATTCTTGGGATCGATATGGGTGGCTTTTCCTAAAATAAATTTACCACCCTTTTGTTCCACAACTTTCTGGGTCGCAAATCGGATGTCATCGGGTGCATAGGTTTTGCCCAGCATGCCAGGCCCCATACCAGAATAGTAATGATATGCCGAGGGGCCGATAACGGAAACAGCATGGCCTTTTTCTATAAAGTGATGGAGGTTGGCGAGCGTGAGCATATGGGCATGTCCACCACCAACCAGAACGAGATGCTTATTCATGATGAAACAGACTTTACGGGCGTAAAAAATTGTTTCCAGCGCATAAGGGGCTCCTTTTTTAAGATGGTGGCATAGTGTTTGCAGCTAATTTTAGGGGGAATTTGAAGCATTAAATTTGAATTCCTCCCTACTTGCAGCGTGGGATGAATTCAAATTTCATAAGACACCGACATGGTCTCTGTGTCGTTGACCGCATTGGAGCGACAATGACTTTCGCCATAGGGCGCAAGGGTCGCGTTTCATAAAATCGTTCTACAATTTTATTGGTTATTAACACAACGAAAAGGGATTTACTATGATGGAGAACGCCTTTGTGGATATTGGCTATCCGGAGGTCTGGTAGCCATGCCCTTACAATTCGAATTGATTCAATTGGAACAACAATCGGCTTACCTGGAATTTCTGGACACTTGTCCAACCAAAGCCTCGGACTATAGTTTTGTCAATCTGTGGGGCTGGGCTGACATCTATGGATTGGAATGGGCTTGGTCATCGGATTTGGTATGGGTCCGACAAACACGTCCGGAAACACTTTATTGGGCGCCGGTGGGTAATTGGGGCGGTGTTAACTGGAAGCAAACCTTGAAAGAAAATTTCAGTGGTTCGGTCCAATTTGGACGAATTCCGAAAGAGCTACTGGGGGTATGGCAGCAAATCAACGACATGCATCTGGACGCCCAGCCCACCCGCCGTCATTGGGACTATCTATATTCGGTTACCGATCTGGCCGAATTGAAAGGTAGAAAGTACCATAAAAAGAAAAACCTCTTAAATCAGTTCTTAAAAAAGTACGACTACAGCTACCTATCACTGAGTGCAGAAAATATTCATTTGACCACCCGGATGCAGGAAGATTGGTGTACGTGGCGGGATTGTGCGGCCGAAGAAGCACTCGATTCTGAAAACCGAGCCATTTTGAAAATACTAGACAACTGGGAAGAATTCGACCGGCTCATGGGGGGTGCCCTCATGGTTGACAATCGCATGGTGGCCTACACCCTTGCCGAAGAGTTGGCAGACGATAACCTGGTGATTCATTTCGAAAAGGGAGATGCCGATTACAAGGGTGTGTATCAGGCCATCAATCAGATTTTCCTACAGCAGGCGGGTCAGCCGTATCAGACCGTAAATAGAGAGCAGGATTTGGGCAGCGAGGGGATGCGCAAGGCCAAGATGTCTTATAATCCGATCGGGTATATTGAAAAATATAATGTGACGGTTTTGTAAAAAGCTCAACTTCGGCGTTGTACTGCATTTTGCAAACAATCAACGTACATTTAGTACGCCTCATGATTGCAAAAATTGTACGCCTTGAATTTGAACTTTTTACAAAACCGTCAATTATAAACAGCTAGATTGTTTCTACATTTAAATTGAAGACATTTATAGCAAAACAAAGGATGCTACAAGCATGGAGGCGTTGGTATGAATCAGTCTGATGATAAATTTTACGAAATCGTTATCCTTGGTACCGGGCCAGCCGGTCTCCAGGCGGCGATCCATGCCGCCAGGGCCAAGACGTCTGTTTTGGTGATGGGGCGTGAATCTAAATCCAGCCTCTACCGGGCTCATGTGGAGAATTACTGTTGCCTCAGTAAGGTTTCCGGTGAAGATCTCCTGCGACAAGGTATCGAGCAAGCCAAGTCCGCCGGTGCTGATTTTTTGTATGAGGATGTGGTTAAAACCACGCAAACAGAACAAGGATTTCAGATTGATACCGAAAGCGGTCCAAGCATCCGCACACGAGCTATCATTTTGGCCATGGGCATCACCCGCAACCGCTTGGGCGTCCCCGGTGAGAAAAAATTTGTTGGTTCCGGCGTCAGTTATTGCGTCGATTGCGACGCCAATTTCTACAAAGGTGAAAATGTGGCCGTGGTTGGGGGGGAATCCGCCGCTGTTTCCGGTGCCTTGACGCTTTTGTTCTATGCCAAAAAAGTGCATTTGATATCGCCAAAATTGCAGGTTTCCGAAAGCATGGTCAAATCGATCGAATCATCGGATGTGCAATTGCACCTACAAAGACAAGCCGCAGAGATTCTGGGCGCCGATCAGGTAAATAGACTCCGATTAGACAATGATGAAACATTATCGGTGAGTGGAGTTTTCATCGAAACCGGGGCCAAAGGGGCTGTGGAACTGGCCGCCACAATGGGTGTGGCCTTGGATAGTGAGAATTATAAGTACATCGTAGCCGATAAATCCCAACAAACCAATATCGAGGGGGTCTATGCCGCTGGTGATATCTGTGGTCCGCCCTGGCAGATGGCCAAGGCTGTGGGCGAAGGTTGTGTAGCTGGTTTGGTTGCTGCCAAGTTTGTTAAAAAACTGCGTTGAGGCATACCCAAACGCCAATACGGCAAATGGTATATTGAAACATAACAAAACCATATCAACCGCAAAAATTAGGAGGAAGGAAAGATGGGTACAGATATAGAAAAAGCCGCATTTATTTGCGTTAAAGACACCATTGATGGTGCCTACCCTTCACTGGTCCTGGGGATCAATGCCGCCCGTCAGGGAATGGAAAGCAAGATTTTCTATTCCTTCATGGGATTGAACCTGGTTATGGAGGGCGGGTTTGATCGGGCAAAGTTTTTTCCTCCGGGTGTCATGGGGGCCATACCAGGCATGTCTACCCTGGCTACCGGGATGATGAAAAAGAAGATTGAAAAGGCCAATATTCCTTCATTGGCTGACATGCAAGAGATGGCTCAGATTGAAGGTGTCGAGCTGATAGCATGCAAAATGACAGTCGATATGATGGAGCTCGATGAGGAAAAGTTGATAGAAGGTGTGATTGTCTGGACCGCTGAAAATTTTCTCAAGTATGCCAAAGATTGTAAGATTTGTCTATTCACATAAATTTTCATGCCCAAATGCGCACAACCAAGCATGAAACCCGATCTTGGTAATGCTAAATGTCGGTTATTCTCTAAAATACCGCATGAAAATTTATTTTTCGAGATTTTCGATCATACGCTGCAAATCTTCTGGATCAAAATCCTCGATGAGCTTGCCGCGTTCAATGAAGTCATTAATGGAAGCAAAAGTGTGGTGATAATTGGACATTAGCGCATTCATCTTAGCGAATACCGGATCATCGGGACCCAGTACATTGTCTATCCTGGCCAAGAGTTTTAAGCCGGTATCCAAATGTCCGGCGATCTCTTGTCGCATTTTTTTGCGGGCCTGGTGGCGTTTTTGCTCGTTGATAATGATGGGCAACAGCCGTTGAACCGAGAATTCGACCAGGGCATCCCGGGGGGCGTTATGACTGCGCGAAACAGCGTCCAGGGAAAGCAAAGATTTGCGGCTAATTACAAAGGTTTTTTGAATTCGATTTTCAGCACGTAATTTGGCATTTTTAAGTTCCCGGGCAATGGTTGTGAGGGAATGCATGTCTTCCACGAGATGATCAAACAGTGATTTTTGTTTGATTCCCAGATGGGTGGCAACAACACTGATGGCGCCGATGCATTCCTCAGTTAGCTTAAACGTTGCCCGGACAGACTGCCGTCCCCTAAGGTCGGAGGTACTTGCGCGGGGCAAGGAAATTGTGCCTGTAAAGATTTTTTTAGCGGCCATAAGCATCCTCATTCATCACAGCTTCATTATTTATTATCAAGTATTATTATAAATAATGCAATACTAAAAGTCTAGCTGCCGCTTTAGGAGTGATGTATTAACCAATATACATGGGGTGAGCAAATGAAACTTATGGGATCCATGTTGATGCGAGAAGGACCGTTTGAGGAAATCGTGATGGGCAATACGGCTCTGGTTCGTGCCATGGTGGAAGCCGGTACCCGTGTGGTGAGTTCTTATCCCGGGTCGCCAACACCTGAAATTGCCACAGCGATTCAATCCATACCCCCGGCGGAGCGACCTTTTTATTTTGAATTCTCCACCAATGAAAAAGTTGCCACGGAAGTAGCTTTTGGGGCGGCCCTCAATGGGCATTTGTCGACGGTCTTTTTTAAAAGTGTGGGATTGAATGTGGCCTCAGATACCTTTGTGCAGCTGAGTCTCATGGATATAATCGGCGGCATGGTGATTGTTTTGGGAGACGATCCTGGTGCAAATTCATCCCAAAACGAACAAGATAATCGTCATATTGCCCATCTGAGCTACACGCCGGTTTTAGAACCAGCCAATCCAACCGAGGTGTATACATTCTATAAATACGCGGCCCGACTGTCCCAAGAATACCATATGCCCGTTGTTTTGAGGCTCACAACCCATGTTTGCCATGCCAAAGAGCGGGTTGCTTTTTCAGGTGATCCTTTGGCCCGATTCGACAATGAATCTAAATTCAATGTGGTCAATGGGCCCCATATTCCACTTATAACCGAAGCGCTCGCTAGAAAAAGACAGGCCTTGCAGAGGCTGGCTAACGTCGAGGTAGCCAGCAATCAATCGGATCTGAATCAAATTATTGATCACGGTAATCAAGCCAAAGGCATTATTACCATGGGTTTGCCCTTTCTAGCACTGATGGATGTGCTCACTGATGTCTCTCAAAAACCGGATATTCTCAAACTCGGGTTTGTGCATCCATTGCCTCGTGAGTTAATCCATGACTTTTTGAAATCTCACAATGAGGTTAAAATTATTGAAGAGTTGGATGATTTGGTTGAAAAAGAGGTGAAGGCCCTGGCTTATGACAGGGGTTTGAAAACAGCTATCATTGGAAAGCAAAGCTTAGAGTCCTGGATCGGCGAATATACAGCAGATAAGGTTCAAGATATACTGGCTATGACGTGGCCGGACATGGTCAAGGCTCGAGACCCCGAACCAGAATTGCCGGTCTTGGTACCCGAGCGCCCGGCTCAGATGTGTCCGGGCTGCGGCCATCGCAGTGCATTTCATGCCATTAAACAAGCCCTAGCAGACACCGATATCACAGTAGCTGATATTGGCTGTCACACCCTGGGTTATTTACCGCCCTATGAAATTGGCCAAGTCATGATGTGTATGGGCGCATCACCCGGCATTGGTTCCGGGCTGTCGCTGTTTAACCAAACTCGCAACGTGGTCGTTTTTTTGGGAGACTCCACATTTTACCACGCCGGACTGCCGGGCGTTATCAACTCGGTATTTAATCAACACAGCATTACCCTAATTATAATGGAAAACGGTACAACCGCTATGACCGGGCATCAGGATCATGCTGCGGCTGGTAAGAATTTTAACGGCCCGACCGATAAAATTCCGGTAAGGCAGGTACTGGAGGGGCTGGGCGTCAAGCATATCTATGAGGTTGATACCTACCAACAAGCTAAATTGACAGGACTGGTTAAAGAGGCTGTGGCCAATCCTGAGTTTAGCGTGGTCATCGCTCGACATCCGTGCATGTTGAAGTTTACCCGAGAAGCGCGTAGAAAACCAAACTATAGAGGCAAACAAGTTCATATCGACCAGGTACTTTGTAACCAGACCCATGCTTGTGTGGCTTCATTTGGCTGTCCGACGTTCACACGTCATCCTAATGGCCGCGTGACAGTTAACCCGGATCTTTGCATTGGCGACGGCTCCTGCATTCAGACATGCCCAACTCAGGCGATTGAGAAGCCAAGATAGGGGAAACCATGAAACCGTTTAATATATTTATGATAGGAGTGGGCGGCCAAGGAATAGGCCTGTTGAGTGAAGTTCTACTGCGAGCGGCCGATGACGCCGGTTTGCGTGTAAAAGCAGTTGACACACATGGCCTGGCCCAACGTGGGGGAGTGGTCATATCTAACCTGCGTATTGGTGATAATTCATTTTCACCTCTGATTGCAGGCAACCAGGCTGACCTGGTGGTGGCTTTGGAACGACATGAAGCGCTACGCGGTTTGAAAATGGCTGCTAGGGATGGTTGTACCTTGGTTTATTACAATACGGTTTGGCAGCCGTTGGATGTCCGCCTAAACCTGTCTGAGGCCGTCACGGAAGCAGACATCACCCGCGTATGTCAGGCACGTCAGATTAATGAACATGTCGTGTTCCAACCTGATCTGGCGGATATCCGCATGCAAAATGTTGCCGTGTTGGCAACAATTCATAAAAAGAGTTTGCTCCCGGGTGTGAAGGAAGAAAATTATCGACAGGCCTTAGATGATCTACTTAAGGGGAAAGTACTCGAACAAAATCTAAAGCTTTTCTTAAAGGAGGCCAAATGACGCAACAATCGGTAACATTGTTTCGGCCTTATGAAAATGAAAGAAGTCGAAGGTGATAAATAATCAACATCGAACATTGAACATCCAACGTCGAATGTGGAATCACTTCGCTGCTATCTTTTTAATAAAAAGGAACAGTCCATATGGCTAACTACGATTATGATATGGGTATCATTGGCGGTGGCGCCGCCGGGCTAACGGTCGCGTCCGGTGCAGCCCAGCTAGGTGCCAAGACACTCTTGGTTGAGAAAGAAGCTTCTTTGGGCGGCGATTGCCTTCATTTTGGGTGCGTACCCAGCAAAACATTGATCCGATCTGCCCATGTCTATCACCTCATGCGCAATGCTCAGCGCTTTGGCCTACCCAAAGTCGATGTCCCACCCGTAGATTTTAGACAGATCGCAGCACGAATAAAGCAGGTCATCGAAACCATCCAGCATCATGATTCCGAAGAGCGCTTTTGTGGCTTGGGTGCCAAGGTTGAATTCGGGAATGCCGAGTTCGTTGATGAACACACCATTGCTTTGGATGGTAATCAAGTTTCAGCCAAAAACTGGTTGATTGCCACGGGGTCATCACCAGTGGTACCGCCCATATCGGGACTACAAGACATCGATTACCTGACCAATAAAGATATCTTCTCATTGGATTCCCTGCCACAAGCATTGCTGGTGTTGGGCGCCGGACCTATTGGTATCGAAATGGCCCAGGCCTTTAATCGGCTGGGGGCTGAGGTTACGGTTGTGGATCGCTCGGATCAGATTTTGGGCAAAGAGGATAAAGACATGGCCGATGTACTAAAGTCGGTTCTCGAGAAGGAAGGTGTACATTTTTATTTGGGTGCATCTGTCGAGGCAGTGGAGGGGAAAAATAATGCCAAATTCGTAAAAATAACCGATGAAGCCGGTGAGAGGAGAACACTAACGGCTCAAGCAATACTTGTCGCCATGGGAAGGTCACCCAATGTTGATGGCTTGGGACTGGAAAATATTGGTATAGCCTACGACCGGCGCGGCATAACCGTGGACAATCGTATGCGAACAAACCACAAGCACATCTACGCGGCTGGCGATGTGAACGGCGGCCTCCAATTTACGCATGCCGCCGGCTATGAGGGCGGAATCGTGGTAAGCAATGCTATCTTTCACCTACCCAGGAAAGCAGATTACACCTATTTTCCCTGGTGTACCTATGGTGATCCGGAACTTGCCAGTATTGGTATGAATGAAAAAACGGCCCAATCCAAAGACATTGCGTACACGGTATGGGATGAGGCTTTTGAGGATAATGATAGAAGCTTGGCTGAGGACCAAACTATTGGTAAGGTCAAAATGATTCTTGATTCTTCTGAAAAGCCGCTGGGTATCCAGATTTTGGGACCTCGGGCAGGTGATTTGATTAGTGAATGGGTGGCAACTCTGAATGGTAAGGTAAAACTAGCGACGCTGGCGGGAGCGGTTCATCCCTATCCTACCATCGGTGAGATTAATAAGAAAGTAGTCGGCAATCTGTTTGCCCCCAAAATATTTTCACCCAAGGTTCAGAAGGGCTTGAAGTTTTTCTTTCAGTTGAAGGGCAGGGCGTGTTCTTTAAGAGATAAATAAAAATTATCCAAAATGCCTCACTGTGTGGTTTGAGAACCAAGATTAACCGAATATAAAATATCATGATAAGTGATCGAATGAGCGGATAATTTTTGTAAGGTTTTAAACACATGCGCGACAAAGAATTTAAATAAATAATTATTGAGTTGGCACCTTTAAGAAAATTCAAATGGGAGAAACCATGGACACCTACTACAATCGCGAAGATCTGCCTAAATTTGGTGAAATCGGCCAGGAAGCACCGGAAATGGCCAAAAAATACTTCGACTATTATAATGAGGTATTCTCTGAGGGCGAGCTGACGCTGCGGGAAAAATCTTTAATTGCCCTGGCCGTAGCGCATGCCATACAATGCCCCTATTGCATCGATTCTTTTACTGAAAAGTGCTTAGAGCGAGGGTCGAATTTGGGTGAGATGACAGAAGCCGTTCATGTGGCCACCGCGATTCGCGGAGGCGCATCCCTCGTTCATGGGATTCAGGCTCGCAATATTGCAGAGAAATTATCCATGTAAACAGCTGCTGCGCGGTTGTTTGGTAGCGGCTTCGCCGTAAAAAAACTGTTTTTCAGATAACTTCCAATTGTTTCATCTATCATGACTGTGGCTGGCTTCGGAAATGATAATTGTTTTAATGATTGCAATCGAAACAAACTATAATTGTCGGTTATAACCGCAAGAATAAGGCATACTGGAGATTGACTGACATGCTGAATAACGAACCTCAATCGGCCGAAATGGATATAGATGCCTTTAATTTGACGCTTTCCAGCCATAAGCTCAAGTTGAAGCGCGATCAGACCCATACCTTACAAATTAATGTGGGCTTTTTGTGTAATCAACGCTGTCAGCATTGCCATCTAGATGCAGGACCGGATCGCAAAGAGAACATGACCTACGAAACCATGCTGGATGTCGTCGATTATGTCCGGCGGTGCCAATTTGGCGTCATTGACATCACAGGCGGCGCCCCGGAACTAAATACCCACATTAGTGAACTCATCGAGTTGATGGCGACGCTTTCAGCGCGGGTGATGTTTCGATCCAACCTGTCTGCTTTGAACAGCACAAAACGATCTGGATTAAGAAAAGTGCTGGTCGATAATCAGGTGGTGGTGGTGGCCTCATTTCCATCTTTAAATTCCTCCCAAACTGAGGCCCAGCGCGGGAAGGGTATATTCGATACCTCCATTAAGGCATTGCAAAAGTTGAATCAGCTTGGCTATGGTCAGGAAGGGTCTGGTTTGGAACTAAATCTGGTTTCAAATCCTTCCGGTGCTTTTCTGCCGCCGGATCAGGTCCAGACAAGCGAGCGATTTAGACGGATGCTCAAGAAAAAATGGGGAATTCAGTTTAACAACCTTTTTAGCTTCGCCAATGTCCCGTTGGGCCGTTATCGGGACTGGTTGATTCAGTCCGGTAATCTCAACAGCTATATGGAAAAACTGGCTTCAAGTTTTAATCCTTGCGCTGTGGCAGATGTCATGTGCCGAACCATGGTATCGGTATCCTGGGATGGCTATCTTTATGATTGTGATTTCAACTTAGCCCGGGGTTTACATATGGGCGGTCACAAGATTCACGTATCTGAAATGGAAAGTCCACCTGAAGCCGGTAATGTAGTGGCCACGGCGGATCATTGCTATGCCTGCACAGCGGGTTCGGGATTTACTTGAGGGGGGTCGATCGCATCCTGAGTTACAGGAACTAAATGGATGTCGCCGGTGTCAGGAGCTTGCATGCTGTAAGCAGGGACGCATCAAAGTAACCCAGCCTTACGCGTCATCCCCATGGAAATGAGGATCCAGAATAAGCCTTTAGCTGAGGGCTTTTTCTGGATGCCGGATCAAGTCCGGCATGACAGGAAGGTTTAAGGGTTTGAATGTCTGTCGTTGAAACGTTTGAACCGGTCGTCATCCCCGAGAAATCGGGGATCCAGAATGGCCAATGGCCAATAGCTGATAGCTTCTTCTGGGTTCCCGCTTCCGCGGGAAAGACGGGAAGGGTAAAGGGTGGTTCCAGCAGGGGTAATACTCTTTAAAGGTGACTACTTTTAATCAGGACTATAACTAGGGGGTAGTAAGGCATTGACCGCTAAGTCCAAAGCAGTCTTAAAGATCGCAGTTTTAATTGCCTTCATTGTAAGCGCAATTGTGTTATTTCGTTTAACTCCCTTCATGTCATACCTGACACCCGATTCGCTGGGAGCTTTTTTGGGGCGAATGGGGATGTGGGCACCCTTGATTTTTATTGGTGTATATATGGCGGGCGTGTGTCTATTTGTACCGGGTACACTGCTTACCGGTCTGGGTGCTGCCATATTTGGCCCCTACTGGGGATTTTTATGGGTCTGGATCGGTGCGATGTTGGGAGCTGCCGTGGCATTCATCATCGGTCGCACGCTGGGTCGCGAATTCGCAGCATCGCTGATTGGGGATAGACTTAAAAAATATGATGATGCCATTGAGCGCAACGGCTTTGCAGCGGTGTTGTATTTACGCTTGGTCTATTTTCCTTTCACCCCAATGAATTTTGGCATGGGACTCACCAAGGTCCGGTTCTGGGACTATGTGGGTGGCACGGCATTGGGTATCATTGTCGGCACTTTTATCTTTACTTTTTTTATTGGCACCTTGAAGCAGGTTTGGACTTCCGGCAATTGGGGAGAGTTGATATCATTCAAAGTTTTCTTCTCGATTGCTTTGTTTATCTTTTCCTTTTTTATTCCCAAAATCATCAAAAAAATTAGAAATAAATAATGCCAACTTCCTGGGGATGGCCATATTATCCTCGTGGGAATCAGGTTGAAACTTGAACCCCCATGGATGGGATGATATACCAGCTAAATAACATGTCTCGAAACAGCAGCATCTATACCTACATAGAATCCGGAGAGGAGCACGAAGGATGTCTTTTCCCGAAACCTATCATCTGGACCTGATAGAATCACAATACCAGCAATGGAAGCAGGATCCTGGGTCTGTTTCAAAAGACTGGGACTTTTTCTTTCAAGGTTTTGAAATCGCCGCAGACGGAATGCCTGGGCCCAAGCCTGCAAAATCAACCGCAGTGTCATCCCTGCAAACCAAGATAGAACGATTGGTATATGCCTACCGCAACATCGGGCATATTTTATCATGCATGGATCCTCTGGAAGCCTGCCCCATGGACCATCCACTACTGTCCTTGGAACGATTCGATATTAGCTTGGCCGATTTGGATCAATCCCTGGCTGAGACCAGTTTTCTGGGGGCAACCAATGGCCGACTAAAGGATCTGCTGGCAGCATTAAAGGCAAGCTATTGTCGTTCCATCGGTGTTGAATACATGCATTTGCATGATCCAGATGAACGGCGTTGGTTGCAAGAGCGAATGGAGCCTGTCCAAAACAAGCCGAGCCTGGAACCACGGGAAAAGAAGATATTGCTTAAACAACTGCACCAGGCCGCGATGTTTGAAGCCTTTTTAAATAAAAAGTACATGGGTGTTACCCGGTTTTCATTGGAAGGTGGCGATGTAGTCATTCCCCTCCTGGATAGGTTGATCGCCCAAGCTGCCGTGAACAGCAGCCAGGAAGTTATATTGGGAATGGCCCATAGAGGACGCTTAAATGTCCAGTGTCATGTATTGGGCAAACCATATGAGGAGATTTTCCGCGAGTTCGAAAGTTGTTATGATCCGGGACAATTACTCGGATCCGGCGATGTCAAATATCACAATGGTTATCTGTCCGATATCGAGCTGCCGGAAGGCGAAGGCCTACGTATGTTTCTGGTGAATAATCCCAGCCATTTGGAAGCAGTTGATCCCGTTGTTGAAGGTGTGGCCCGGGCCAGACAGGAATTGGCTAATAAAGGGTCCGCACATGTACTGCCAGTGTTGATCCATGGTGATGGCGCCTTTGCCGGGCAGGGGGTGGTGGCCGAAACGTTAAATATGTCTCAGTTGGCTGGTTATAAAACCGGAGGCACAGTTCATATTATTATTAACAACCAAATCGGCTATACCACTTTGCCCGAAGATGCCCGTTCAACCCGCTACTCAACTGATATTGCCAAAATGTTGATGGTGCCCATATTCCATGTTCATGGCGAGAACCCCGAGGCTGCCGTACATATCGGCAAATTGGCAGCGGACTATCGTCATCGCTTTGGCAAAGATGTGGTTATCGACGTGATTTGCTATCGTCGCTATGGTCACAATGAGGGCGATGAACCCTACTTTACGCAACCACTTATGTACAACCGTATTAAGGAACGACCATCATTATATACACTCTATGCCCAAGAATTGTCGGCCGAAAAAATAGTAGATCAGTCGCATCTGGAAACAATACAGACTGAGATTCAAGATGCGCTTGATAAGGCCTATGCCGATGTACATGGAACCGATTGCTTGTTTCCTCAGGACAATTATTTTGAAGAATGGGAAGCCGTTCAATCGAAGTACACTTTTACAGGTGTTTCAACAAGCGTTCCCCGCAAGCAATTAAAAAAGATAGCCCAGCAGCTAAACCAGGTCCCGCATGAGTTTAGCTTAAACTCAAAATTAAAACGCTTGTTAGATAAACGCATGACTGCAATTGAAAGCGGCAAAGGTATTGATTGGGCCAATGCAGAAGCCTTGGCGCTGGCATCCTTGCTCATGCAGGGATACACCATCCGCTTAAGTGGCCAGGATGTGGGTCGCGGCACCTTTAGTCAGCGGCACAGCGTTCTCTTTGACGCTAAAACCGGCCAGCCGTATACGCCTTTAAATAATTTGGAAGGGCAGAAAGCCAAATTTATGGTTTACAATAGCTTACTGGCCGAAGCCGGCGTCTTGGGTTTTGAATACGGGTATTCCATCACCCAGCCCAACACCTTAGTCTTATGGGAGGCTCAATTTGGTGACTTTGCCAACAATGCCCAAGGCGTTATCGATCTCTTCATCGCCAGTGGTCAGTCCAAATGGCAGCGCTTAAGTGGGCTGACCATGCTACTGCCGCATGGCTGGGAAGGACTCGGGCCGGAACATTCCAGCGCACGCTTGGAACGGTTTCTTCAGTTGTGCGCTGAGGAGAACATGCAGGTGTGCAACCTGACGACACCAGCCCAATATTTTCACCTATTGCGGCGTCAGGTCAAAGCGCCCTATCGAAAGCCACTGGTCTTAATGACGCCCAAAAGTCTGCTACGCCACCCCATGGCTGTTTCCAACTTGGACGAACTGGTTTCAAAGGAATTTGAACCGGTTTTGGATGATTTGGATCCCAATGCTGGGGCAACTGAAATTCTTTTTTGTAGTGGTAAAATTTATTATCAGCTGGTTCAACGGCGTGAGGAGCTCAAGCAGAGTGATAAAGTTATTCTGCGTTTGGAGCAATTTTATCCATTCCCAGAAAGGCAGATCGAAAAATTATTGGTAAAATATAAAAAGGTCAAAGAGTTTAGCTGGGTTCAGGAGGAACCCGGAAACATGGGTGCTTGGTCTTTTGTGCAAGCTCGTCTGGAAAGAATCATCGGGCAAAGGCTACACTATGTGGGCCGGAAGCCGGCAGCCAGCCCCGCCACAGGATTTCCAGCCATCTACAAGCAGCAACAGGAAGCCATATCGGATCAGGCCTTGGGTGCTGCTGCGGATTCAGTGTCATAAAATTGAGACTGTAGACTGTAGGCTGTAGACTATTAGACTGTTTGGCGCCTACAGTCAGAAAGCTTAAGGCTTATTTTATAGCTCATGGAATTATAGTTTTTTAGCAAACGAAACCTGCGCAGTCTTTACATAATTGGAAATGATTTTACATGAAATTTGATGAAACCATAGAGAATTTTAAATCGACGGTTTCGTAAAAAATTCAAATTCAAGTGCGTGCGGCACAACACGGAAGTTGGGATTTTCACGGAAGCGTCAAAATTGAGGGAGCAAAATGGCTATAGACATTATCATCCCCAGCGTTGGTGAATCGGTTCAGGAGGCAGTTCTGGCGGAGTGGTTTAAACAGGATGGTGACAGGGTCCAAAAGGATGAGGCCCTCCTGGTGATCGAAACAGATAAGGTTACCCTGGAAGTGGTGGCCGAAGAATCCGGTGTCCTTAAGATTTTGGTCCAGGAAGGTGAAACCGTAGCCATCGGGGCGGCTGTGGGGCAGATTGATACTACTCAGGCAACCGCGGCGCCGTCTGCAGCGGAGCCTGCGCCCAAGGTTGAACCTGAAAAGGTTGAGATGCCCAAGACACCTGCACCGGCTGTAGCCGTGGTAGCGAAACCGTCATCAACAACGCCAACACAGAAACCGGCAACGGTGGACATGCAACTGTCACCAGCCGTAAGAAGACTGGTGGCTGAAAAAAACCTGGATATCTCACACATAACCGGTACCGGACCAGGTGGTCGTATCAGCAAGGGGGATGTGCTGCTCTATCTAGAGCAGGCCCCGGCTGGGATTCCCGAAGCAGCTCAGGCGCCCGTTTGTGCGGAGCCCGCAGATGCCATGGTGCCGGTTACCGAAAAGCGCGTGGCCATGACGCCCATTCGCAAACGCATCGCCGAGCGCCTACTGGAATCCAAACAGAACACCGCCATGCTGACGACCTTCAATGAGATAGATATGCAGCAGGCCATGACCATGCGCACGCGTTACAAGGAAGCCTTTCAAAAGAAGCATGATGTGTCTTTGGGCTTTATGTCGTTTTTTATCAAAGCCTGTGTGCAGGCCTTAAAAGAAATCCCGGAAATTAACGCCTTTGTGGACGGTTCTGACATCATCTATCATAATTACCAACACATCGGTGTGGCCATCGGTAGTGAGCGTGGACTGGTGGTCCCGGTCATTCGCCATGTCGAGCGGATGAGTTTTGCCGATATCGAGAAGGCCATCATCGAATATGTCCAAAAAATCAAGGCCAACCGGCTCGAGTTAGCTGATCTGGAGGGCGGGACATTTACCGTTAGTAACGGCGGTGTGTATGGATCGCTACTGAGTACACCAATTTTGAACATGCCCCAGAGTGGCATTCTGGGTATGCATAAAATCGAGAAGCGTCCTGTGGTTGTGGGAGATGAAATCGTCATCCGTCCCATGATGTACGTGGCTTTGAGTTATGATCATCGCATCGTAGATGGTAAAGGTGCTGTGACCTTTTTAAAACGGGTCAAGGAGTTTGTGGAAAACCCGGAACGCATCGTGTTGGAGGTGTAAGATGACAGCAGCAGATACATATGATCTGGTTATCATTGGCTCTGGCCCCGGCGGTTATGTGGCTGCCGTACGAGCGGCACAATTGGGCTTGAAAACTGCCTGTATCGAAAAATCGTCACGTCTTGGTGGAGTTTGTTTGAATGTTGGCTGCATTCCCAGCAAAGCCCTGCTCGATTCCAGCGAGTATTATCATTTGGCCAAAGACCATTTTGCCGAGCACGGCATTAAAACCGGCCGATTGAGCTTAGACCTGCCAACCCTTATGCGTCGCAAGGACAAGGTGGTTAGCGATCTCACAGACAGTGTCCGCAACCTGCTCAAAGGCAACAAGATTGAAATTATTCAGGGCCAGGCAAGTCTGCTCGGAAACCAGCAAGTGGAAGTGACATCTGATAAAGCCAAAAGTCGTATAATCCTGGGTAAGTCAATCCTTCTGGCGACCGGGAGCCAGCCGGTGGAAGTTCCGGGTATGCCATTTGATGGTGAGCGGATCGTCAGTTCCACCGAAGCACTGGATTTTGACATTGTTCCCAAACAACTGGGCGTTGTGGGCGGCGGGTATATTGGTCTCGAACTGGGTTCGGTCTGGATGCGTCTGGGTGCCAAGGTGACCGTAATCGAAATGCTACCCAAAATAGCCACTACCTTGGACGGACAGGTTGGTAGAACCTTGGACCGCATTCTCAAAAAACAGGGCCTGGAAGTGTTGCTCAATACACGGGTTGTGGAGGCCAAATCTACGGCCAAAAAAGTAAAGGTAAGCCTTGAAAAAGACGGGCAGCAAACCAGTAAGACATTTGACCGACTTCTGGTGGCCGTGGGCCGCAAACCTCTAACCCAGGGACTTAACTTGGAGGAGGTCGGGATTGAAACCGACGCGAAAACTGGCCACATTATTGTTGGTTCAAACTATGAGACCAATGCGAAGGGTGTTTTTGCCATCGGCGATCTGACCTATGGCCCCATGCTGGCCCACAAAGCCTCGGCTGAAGGGATTGCAGCCGTCGAAGGCATGGCCGGTCTAGCTGGCGAGGTGAATTACGATACGATTCCATCGGTAATCTATACCTGGCCCGAGGTGGCAAGTGTCGGTCTAACTGAAGAGGCTATTAAGGCAAAAGGGGTTCCCTATTGTGTGGGATCCTATCCGTTTTCCGGCACCGGCCGGGCGCGCTGCATGGGCGAGAAGGAAGGCTTTGTCAAGTTGATTGCTCATGGCAAGACCGATCGTATTCTGGGAGTTCATATCATCGGACCTCGTGCAGCCGATATGATTGCTGAATGCGTTTTGGCCTTGGAGTTTGGCGCCAGTTCAGAAGACATTGCCCGCACGGTGCATGGTCATCCCACCTTTGCCGAGGCACTCCAGGAGGCAGCCATGGCGGTGAGGAAGTGCTCCATATATGCCTCATAATTTCAGTTAAAACAATTTGGTCATTCGATATAACCTCAGTTTTGGGATGGCAAGGCGTTTGGGCCATTGGGACTCAATAATCATCCCGCGGCGCTCGTAAAGTTTACGAGCATTGACATTATCGGCAGAAACATCCAGGGACAAACGTTTGGAACCACTGATGTGCGCGCGTTCCTCGGCAAGATCCATTAAGACAGATCCAAGTCCTTGCCCACGTAGTTCCTTGTTTAAGGCGATGGCCTGAAGATAAAAATCGTCATCGGCGATGGTGTCGAGAATTCTCAAAAGGGGCGCAAACAATAGGGATACAGTCAGGAACCGCAGATTATGCTTGCCGGCTGCCTGCTTCAGCGGTTGGTCCGAGGCGTTGTGATGCTGCCTGGCGGTGAAACCGGAAACCATTCCCACTACAACCTGGTTTTGCTCAGCAAAGGTTACGTGCTGGTGTGAGAGGTCATGATCTGGCTGCACGAATGCATTTGCAAGAATGTCCTCGGAACGGGCGCCTAGCATGAATCCAAAAAATCCCTCGGCGGCTTGATCCAGAAAATGGGCGAAGAGCTTTCCTTCTTGATGGGTGGGATTAGCACTACGAAAGGTTATTACAGGTTTAGACACGGATCGGTTCCTTTAAATATGTTAAATTCATTTCTATTAGTCCTTACAATCTGACATGTCAACGCAACACATAATTGGACTGGGCTATTTATCAGAAATATTGTGCGGGTTAAAATGTATTACCGATTAGTTCCCGTAGGGCTGGAAATAAGGTGCGATATGCGGATTTGTCAGTATGCCAATAAAAAGGCCCCACATACAGATTCATTTCCAGGACACGATGCAGCATGGTCCCCAGAATCGTATGGGTTATAACTGCCAAGGCAAGATTGGGGAAATGTAAATATAAATAGGCTATGGTGAAGCCAAATACAAAAACCAGCAACATGAGGGGCAGGTTGGGGATATGAAAGCTGGCAAATAGGATGGCACACACCAATGAAACCAACGGTGTTTTAGCATTAATCCATTGATTATTCAGGGGGCTGGAAACTGCACTTAAAGCAAATACGGCCTTGATTCGCGGTAGAATAAAGCCAAGGAAGAGCAGGTCTTGAGCCAATGCATGCATAAAATAAAGACCCAATTTCAACCGAAGGGCATACCAGGAAAATGTGGAGAAAACCAATGGGTTTAACATTGCAGTCGCAAAGGTTATCAGCATCCCACCGCAAACAGCTATACTTAGATAGTATTTAGAAGCAGCAGAAAGATTGTCAATGCGAATGAACGCAGTTCGCCAGCCGCCTAAACCGCGGGCGGCCAGTGAATCTTTATGAATCAGGACTGGTGAAAGATAGATGAAATATAGAATGAAGGCAAACAGCAGAATTTTGGAAAATGGGATCAGACCGTTGGTTGCCAGATTCGGTGCAATCACCCACAAAAACACATAGTAGCCAGAGATGATAACCAGCGGCTCAACGGCGCTCTTAATACTCCGGCTGTTTAAGCGGTCTATGGGATCTATCATTATATGCGAGCGTACATATCCAGAACTAGGTTTCTGCCCGCGTCAGGAAGTCTTCACATTCACCCTGGCAGGGGCCACTATTGTCCTTAAAGGTGGATACCTTATGTGCACTGCCGTCTGCGTTAAGCGTCATGGTTCCTTTTTCGATATATCCGAATTCTCCTTCCACGCCGCCATTATATGTAAACACATTGCCGCAGACAGTGCCTTCATAAAAGGCCTCTCCATCGGTATAGGATGCGCTATGACTGCCTGGCTCTTGGGTAACGGTTAAGGTAATCTCCTCCGTAGGTATGTCCGCACAGCCCTCATTATCGCAGGAATAGGTACCGGACCATTCTCCGGCAAAATTGGCGGGTTCTTCATCGCAGGTGGTGACATCGACGGAAAAGTTGGTGACATCCAAAGTTAAGTCGATGGGCGATGAAATTTCGATACACATGTCAAATGTTCCGAAGTTGATCACATCCACGGTGGAAGGTTCAGCCGCCACAGTCGTCGTGTCAGAGGTCTCGGGTTTGTCTGTTCCCCGCATGGTAAATGGACCGTATAGCCATCCATCCTCACAGACGTTAACACTGTCGGCAGAGCCAATCCGAAAGGATACCTGCCATTCATAAACAGATGATTCCGGTTGGACAGTTGAGGTTTTTGATGATTTGGTTTTCGTATTGGTCCGCACGCTACGATCCACAACATACCCCCATCCAACATAGCCTGTAGGTTCAGGGTAATTGTGTCTTAGGTCCTTGCGGGACCTGGTGTATCAGCCTCAAAACTGCGCGTAGTGGTTTGGCCGGCGGTTAACTGGATATCAACGGCATTTCCGCCGGTAGAGATTACGTAATTGGTGGCGCTGTCGTCATCATCATCGCCGCCACCCCCACCACCCCCGCCAGTGCAATCGATGATGGCAGCAGATGCCACGAGAACCAACAAACCAAGGAAACCTATAAAAATATATCTGAATATATTTGATTTTTTCATCAGCTGTTCTCCTTAATTTCTTAGAAAATCACGTTATACTTGTCCGTATTGCCCTGATTAATTCTAAAAAAGCCGTTGATCAAATATCACTGGCTTCGATAATTCTTAAACGAATAAGCTTCTAGCGCTGCTTATGTATAAATTTGGACTGAATAAAGTTAAAGAAGTCGCTGCAAAATTGCGAAGTACAAGATTTGGATCCGGAATCAATCGATTTAAGTATGGCAAAGCAGGGCTTGATTGTCAATAACCACACTGTGGCACAAGCGGTTTTATCGCGTGCTGACATGCCAAAAGGATTTGACATTGCTTTGTGGTGCGGAAAGCTGCATGGTGATTAAGATACATTCACAGCCAACCACGGCTTGAAATAGGGCCGCAACTCGGAAAAACATTGTAATTCCAGTTAGAAAGACAAGTACAATGGCATAAGCCATGACGTGTGCAGATATTTTGGACCCCCAAGTATGGTAGCTTGGAATTGTTTTAAATTTAAGAAAACCCACTATCATCGGCAAAACATAACCGCCAAAAGCTATCAGAACAAATATTGCTTCTGCATGCATAAAATGAGGCAGCAACCACCAGGCACACCAGGGCATAGCGAAATAGATGGCCATGTCTCCAAATGAATCCAGTTTTGCTCCCAAGTTTGTGGCGGCATCAAATCTGCGGGCCACATAGCCGTCCAAAGCATCGGTTGCCAAAGCTATGATCAACACTACTAAAAAGGGAAGCCGCAAACCTAAGTAAGCGAGATAGAGCAATACAGGCGCCGAGGCGATTCGCAGATAGCTTATGATATTGGGAATTTTTTTCATGAACTTTTTTAACCTGTCGGGGGATTCAAGCCTTTTAGGCAACAATGACCATAATAACACATCACCAAAAAAATCTGAAAAACTATTTAAGTATCAGAAAATTATGCCGATATACCTAAATGATAGGAGAATAATTTTTTAAAATGCCAGATTTGGTTACCTTAAAAGTTTACATATATATAGCGCTAAAGGGCCGCAAAGGAGAGGAAAAATGAAATTCCGTTTTAAGATTAAAGCAAACTTAAAACACAAACTGGTTGGGTATGCTGGGCTGGCAATATTTTTGGTATTGGGCATCGTGGCTACAGGCTTCTTTTTCTTTTCCCATATAGAATCCAGTAACAAAGCGATCGATCAGGCCAACCTAAATATTGCCGAAGCCAATCAAAGAACTTAAGGATAAGGATAAGAAAGCCAAAGAAAATGGTGAAAAACTGGGTAGCGATGCGTCCGGATTAATGCGAGCCACAGCCGATTGTCAGATCGCTTTATTGAAATTACAAAACATTCAGCAGCAATTTATCGCCACAGGAAAAGCGTTTTTTATTGCTAAATATAAAAAGTTACTTTCAGAGGAAGCGCATGTTCATCTGGATGCTCTTATTGACTCTTCATCAACGCTGAAAAATGAAACCTATATTAACAAAGAGAAAAGGCTGGTGAAGCAGGCCAACTGGCTGCCAAAGCCAAAGAATCTGCCGAGATCGCTAAAAAGAAGGCCCTTTTCTTTATCGCTATAATTGTAATTTCAGGAACCCTCGTATTCCTGGTTGTGTCCATATTCCTTTTCCGCGCCATTCTTAAGCCCCTCAACCGGGTTATCGAAGGCTTGACAAATAGTGCTGATCAGGTGGCCGGGGGATCCAGTCAAATTGCTGATTCCAGTAATCAGTTGTCAGATGGCGCCTCGCAACAGGCAGCTTCCATCGAGGAAACATCGGCTTCTTTGGAACAAATGTCTGCCATGACAAAACAAAATGCGGACAATGCCCATCAAGCCGACAATCTCATGAAGGATGCCAACCAAATCGTTTCCAGCGCCAATAGCTCCATGTCCGATTTGATTACTTCCATGGAGGAGATTTCCAAAGCAAGCCAAGACACCTCCAATATTATAAAAACCATCGATGAAATTGCATTCCAGACCAACCTTCTAGCCCTGAATGCGGCAGTGGAGGCGGCTCGAGCCGGAGAGGCGGGTGCGGGCTTTTCAGTCGTGGCCGATGAAGTACGTAACTTGGCCATGCGGGCTGCTGATGCAGCCAGTAACACAGCCGAACTCATCGAACAAACGGTCAAAAAGGTGAAAAAGGGCGGGGATTTAGTTTCCACAACAAATGATTCTTTTTCACAAGTTGCGATCAGCTCCGAAAAGGTAGGGGGGTTAGTTGCTGAAATTGCCACGGCTTCCAATGAACAGGCCCAGGGTATCAGCCAGGTGAACTCGTCGGTTGCAGAAATGGATCGAGTGGCGCAACAAAATGCATCCAGTGCCGAAGAATCGGCGGCCGCTTCCGAGGAAATGAATGGCCAGGCAGAGCGGATGAGAGGGTTTGTGCACGATTTGATCACGCTGGTGGGCGGCAAACATGGTAACCAGAGCGAACCAGTTATTACTGAGCCGAAATCATCAAAACCAACAACAAATAGAGCCTCTGTTGATGCTGTTGAAAAACAAGTTGCCTTGCAAAATTCCAGTGAAATAGATACCGAACAAATTTTCCCTATGGATGAGGATGATTTTGCAGATTTTTAGCTGATTGTTAAAGCAAAATCTTGCATATAATCAACAGCCCCTTTGGCCTTTATTTCGAACCGCAGCTTCCAGTTAAAGTTATAGGAGCTACGCTCCAAGTTTGCCGGCAACCAGTGCTCAAATCGAAACTTGAGTATCTGGTTTGGCAAAATGTTGCGTCTCCGATTGGTGTTGTCCGGCTCTAGTAGCTGCTGTCTTATGCGGAAAATCACCTTTAATTGAAACCGGATCAGTACGGACCGAGGCCGCCAGATGCAGAGAGCTTATTGTTCGATTCCGAAACTCGGTAGCCAGAGCTTCGGAAAGCGTATTGATACGCGTGTTGACCCGCGAATATTCATCAGCATAGGCCTGATTAGGGCCGTTTTGAATGGTTACCATATTATTCGGATTTATGGGGAAGGCCATGGACAGCGCGTAAGGAAATCTTTTTCCGGTTTTGTCAGCTGGCGTGTCAAAATCGCGTAAATCTGCCGCGCCCCACAGATTAACATCCTTGGCAGCCATCCAATTGACTAACCAATCTGGAAAAATATCGATTGTCTTAGACATAATTTTAAGCCGGACCTGCAATTTGGTTTCGCTTGTAGCTATCGCAAGATCGATGGTCAGCTATAATTGTAGGGGTTACCTTCGATTGACACGGAGTCGACTTTCTATCCACGCAGTTTAACCAACAAGAGTAGGACCATCAAACCACCTAGGGCACAACCAACCGGCGAAAACGTCCAGATTAAAAGGCTTTGGTCGATTTTAAGGTGTGAAGTTTTCGCCAGGCTTGAAGAAAAGCTTACTGGGCAAAATCGTCTGCTGAGTCTGTATCCCCGCTCAATTGTCGCATGAGGGTACGAATAATTGCTTGCCGACGACGGACGAGTTCTGCAAAAGCATTATCATCACCAGTCATTGCCAGCGCAACAACAGCTTCCTCCGCAGTTGATTCAAGTTGAACATTTTCAGGAGAAGTGTTCACACCGCGTAATCCAGGTCCTATACTGACTACAGTTACCGCAGCTGGCTATCTTTACTGCCGCGTCGATTGAAGGGTGTCGTAATCGACTGGCTTTTTTCTTGTTCTGACTGACAGCTTACACATAAGCGCACGCCGGGGATGGCATTGCGGCGTGCTTCTGGTATGTGCTCTTCGCATTCCTCACAGTGGGTCAGCCCTGCTCCCTGAGGCAGTCGGTTGCGGGCCTGTTTGACTGCATCGGCAACACTGGCATCTATTTGCTCTTGAACTCCGCCGTCACGGGTCCAGCCGCCGGCCATATTATGCTCCTTATAAAATAGAATTGGGAAAATAACGAGATTTAGATTTTGAAATCGAAAGTGTATTCACAATTGGCATCAAGGTTGCTGGATGCTGTATCCACGGTCTTTTAGTTTGGCCAGGACGCCATCCTCTCCAATTAAATGCAGGGCGCCAACCAAAATGAACTCCACCTCTTTGGTCTGTAACATGGTTTCTATTTTGGGTAACCAGGCATTATTACGTTTGATGACAACCCGTCCGTATACCTCGGGGAAGTCCTTTTTAAATGGCGTAAGGATGACATTTTCAAGGGCTGCATTATCGCCCTTTCGCCAAGCTGCTTTCATTATCTGCATCATTGCAGGCAGCTTTTTGGTCTCTTGCAAGGTGTGGTCTATGATTTCATTCTCCTGGCCGTCACCCAGGCTTGATATTAATTCAAGCTGATCGTCAACAGTTTCAAGCTGACCGATTGTCTTCTGATCGTTTAGGGCCCTCAAACTTAAAAATTCGTCCACGCCGGTGCCCATCAGTCCTAGCCGCTGGAGTTCAATGATGGTTAGGGTCAGCGCCACCATTCCCGGTTTGAGTTTCATGAAGTTAGTGATAGGAATGCCCCGGATGGTCAGATGGTTCTCCAATTTCTGGTATGTAGACTCATTTAGAACCGTTTTCAGGTTGCGACCGTCGGAATATACGACCTTACTCATAAGGGCGGCTTGAAATTCGGGTGTCTGCAATTTTCTGGTGTCGGTTTCAAATACCAACTTGGCTGATTGATTGTAGGCGGTTTCAAATGCAGCGGGTAGGGGATAGTCAGATTTGGACAGCACATGAATGGTGCCGCCAATGTAGACATGATGATCGCCTTTCACAACCTTCCATACCGGAGAATCTGCCTGGGCAGACTGTAACGATCCTAAAACCAGCAGGCCAATCCCAAAAATGATTTTTATAAGTTTGAGTCGCATAATTTATACTTTCGAAGTTTGATGCCCTTGCCTCTCGATTTTTGAGGGACCATGTATCCACAGTTGCAGACATGGCTACCAGGTCCGGCATGGTTTGTCTTAATATAATAGGTGCCAACAAGTTGTCCTGCTTCTTCGGCAACGTAAGTACGGCGTGGTGCAATCATCCAAAGGCCTTTAGCCTCATCCTGTGAGGCGTTCCTGGGAAAGGCGTAGGTTTTTCCGGCTGATACAATCTCGTGGAATATAGGCCAGATGCTATCGAAGTCGGAATCCTGGGCTTCTCTGATAATTAAGTCGCTTTTCATGATTTTGGATCTCTGAGCATATAACGATTGTTCACATCGAATATCAGTGAGGAATTAATTATTCGGAATCCAAAATTTTCATAGAAAACGACATTGCGGTCTAAATCTGTTTCCAGATAGGCGCTGGCCTGACAGGTATCCACTTCCCGGCAAAAGCGCGTCATAAGCTGCGACCCAATACCCTGCCCCTGGTATTCGGGCAATACTCCGATAGGGCCCATGTGCCAATGCTGGTTCGAGGGCTCATGGCGTGCCCACTCCTTGTGCCAGAGATACTCCCGCCAGCTTAATTGATCGAGGTCCTTGGGGCCTTCGGGCTCATTTGGTTCCTTGCGTCCCTGGCACGATTTCATACGCATAACCCCGATAATTCTTGCGTGCTCCTTGGCCACATATACGATTTCGGGTAATTCCATAAAGAGGCCAACAAACATTTGCTCGATCTGAATTCGTTCTGATTCACCATCACCCTGGAATACCGCGATATGGAGGGGATTGTGAAGCATAGAAACGCTTAAAACAGCCGCCGATTTCTGAAGTTCCTCTTTTTGCATAAATGAAATTGTTACGTCGCGCATAACTGTTTGACCCTCCGTATTAGTTTGGTAACCCAACTATAGGGTTAATGTTATTTCATAGACCGGGAGATAGCGTCCAGGAATACTGCTTGATTCTCTTTCCCAGGTTAATACACCACCGGCTGCCGCATAGAATCGTGCCGCATAGGGATCGCTTTATTTTACACCCGAAACAATATAAGATTCCATGGGTGCCGCCAGACCATGATCATCTATTTAATCCGAGATGGACTGTAGGATTGTCTGAAACATCGCTTTACGCTTGTCTTCGGGTAACGATAATATTTCTTGGGCAAATGGCGAAGCTGCAAACCAGCCAATAAGAAAGTCCTCCACCGGGCCACAATACCGGTGCCACAGCCAAGGTCAAGAATACGCTCTTCCTTTTGTAACTCCGCTCTTGCGACCATGTCCTGGGCCCAGGCACCACTGAACGCCGGAACAATATAGCGTTCATAAGCTTCGGGACCATCTCCAAGTAATTGCCAACCATTGTTTTTATTTTTTGCCATTTTATGTTCCAGATTGAGATGATTCTCCTTTAAAAATTCATCACCAAACTGCCGGGATCAAGCGCTTGCGGGGTTTTGTGAGTTCAGGATAACCATTATCCTTTTTCCATTTTGGAATTTGCCAAACACAAATTAGGTTACACAATATCGAAAAAAACATAAGTAATAGGGATGCAGATAAAGCAATGCCGCCGGGGTCTTTGATTCCCGGTTTGTTGCCGAATAGTGTGAGAAGTACAATCGAACCTGTGATGATCGACGTAAACCAAATCAGAACGTTGCTTCTATCCCTCAGCCACTCAATTATTGCCTGGGTGTTTTCCGAATTGATTTCGTTGATAGGGACAAAAATGGTCCAAAAAAGGGACCTTGACAGGTCTTTATTTTCACCATTAGGGTCGTGCATTTTATTACCTCAGTTATTCATCCAATAAGATCATTTCCTCACAATAGGGTTTATACGGCCGCAATGCATCGTAGTTGCGCTTGAATCTGAGCCTTGGATCGAGCCTTTGGAGCAGCACTTGGGTGGCCGCTTCGGTCAATTGTCTGCATCCGCGTGTCTTAGTCGTCTGATTTCTTTTCTGACTTTTTGGTTGACGAGCATGCCACAAGCTTTTCTTTTTTCATTATCATCAATTTTGACAAATTGATTGGGAAAGTTCATCAGAATTACTGCCCTTTTAAGACGTGATAACCTGGAATAACAAATCGGGATAAAAACCATAAATTTAATCCACACTATATAGATGGGCCCGTCCACGATTACCGATTAAATTGATCAAATTTGCTTTTCGAAAGCAATAGGCCATTCTTTGGGCCAGTTGTGTGCGAATCCCAATGGCTTCTGCTAAGTCTTTGGCTGTAAATGATGCCATTCTCGGGGGAAGGAGCGTTTGCCAATCGGCCGGAGTCTCAAACAATTGTCGGTCAACTACTTCCAGCAAACGATGTTCAACCGTTGCCCAACCTTTGCTGCGCCATTTGCGTTTTCCAACATACTTTCTAACTTCTTCCTCTCTGATCATTACTACTTCCAATGAGAAATTGTGGTTCACCATCAACTGCGGGATGCGTACCATTTCCCAGAACAGGTCCTCTAACCTTCCTTTTTTAGGTGATTTGCGGCGAGTTATGCTTTTACCGGTATCTGCGTCCGGCTTGACGATCCACTTTTCTTGAGCAATGGGATAAATTAAACGTACGCAATGAGTGCCCAGGAGTTTTTTCAGCTTTGCTTTGATAGACGCGAAATTGCCGGTCTGGATTTCCACCAGTAGATCATCGTGAACGATATCGATCACAAAGCCATCCACATTAACTTCTAACTGATCTTCTGGTTGGGCATACCATGCCTTTAGGGAGGCGTGCAGTGGTTTTTCATTTAGTAAGCCAACGTTTGACATGCTATTAGTATACCATCTAATAATGCACGAATACACCTGTTTTCCTGGGAATCTGTTATGGCTTTCGGCCAAATCAGGTTGTAAGATAGGGTTTACCCGAATGCGTACAAATAATGGCCCCTTGATATCTAAATTGTTGCCAAGAGTTCATATTTGTCGTCCCTGATTTTCTTGCACGATGCACAGATGGGAATTATGCCTCTTAAAACTTTTACTTCATCGGGAGCATGAAGAATGCCAAAAGAGTCGTTAATGCTAACAATCCAAATAAAACAATCCAAGGCTGCCACATCTTATGAGAGCGATAAAAAAGTTCCGATGAGCTAAGCACAATTTTCCACTGACGTTCTGCGAATGTTCCCAACGTTCTTGCGGCGTGTTCAAAGGAGCATCTTGATAATAGGTCGGCTGTAGCAGCAGCACCTCGAATTGGTTGCCTGTTTCCTGTACCACTGTGATCCTGCTTGTGACAGATAGTTCTCCTGAATTAAATGCCCTTGTGATGGCATTTAAGCGCGTTTTGTCAGAAGCAATGTCATAGCCAAAGGCAGCCATATTAGTTTCCAAGGGGTATACCAACGTAATGCCATGGACACATGTAGCTCTTTCCAGTCTGCACTGATATGTTCGATTTTTATGCCCGCTCCAAGATAGGGTGGATTCAAATTAATCATACGCTTAAAAAGCTTAGGGGAATTCATAATTATTGATAATACTGCCAAGGATAACCGTATTTTACCATGGGGTTATTTTGGTTCGTAGGCGCAAAAACCAGGCCGTGAACCAATACGGGGATGGTTTCTGCAAGTATCAGGACGGTTCTCATATATCTTGCATTTTCGACTCATTGGGTCGAGATAGAGGCAATCTTTATTGGCGAATCGAACGAGCATAAAAATCTGTTCTTTAAAATACAAATGTTCAATCACCCCATCTTTTTTTAATTTTTTTGCAAGCTTCTTGATCGGCTCATTGGCTTCAAATTCTGTGAGAACACCCATTCGGACCAAGTCTGGTATTTTCACTTCTACCGGCATGGTACAGCAATTTGCTCTGCATTTTGAACAGAGCCGCTGGGTATGTTTTGTCCAGGTTGAGATCTCATCGACATCCCCCCGCCTATGCCTATTATTTTTTCCCATTTAATTAACCATTATATAAATGGAACAAACTTATTTGTAGTCTTAGAATATCCTGCAAATTCATGCTTATATTTCTTGCTAAGGTGCTCATCGAGCCTGGGAATTTCGAATGCAATAAAATATACAATCATACCCATCGATATACACAAGCAAACTATATTGTATGTAATCAGTGCTAACCCAAAATAGGCAATAGCATCTCCAAAGTAATTAATATGCATGGCGTATTTAAAGAGTCCTGAGGTGTATAACCGACCTTTGTTTTCGGCATTTCTTTTCCAGGAGAACCGTTGATAGTCTGCCAAAGTATTGATACAAGATCCAAACAGAAATAGAGATATCCCGAAAATGTCTATTATTCCAATTGAATCCGGGTGACTTCCTGCAGAGATACCAAAAAAATAAAACATCATAAAAAATAAAACTGTAACAAGACCACCTTCGAACCAGCTAATCCTTCGCTGCATGAAAACGAACAGGCCTATAGTGAATCTAATAAAGTAAATGAAACAGCAAATGAACATGACTATTTGTCGGTAGATATTGCCATCAACTTTTTCAAAATTCATAACAATCATGAACCAGTCTGAATAGCCGGTCGTTAATGTCGTCGCAGCGAGAGTTCCAGCTAAGACACCTATAGACATGAGCATCTTTGCTGGAATTGACGGTGAGTGCTCATCTAGAAATATCATTTTACTCCTTTATGAGAGCTTACTCCTAACATGTCATTTCAAGTTGATGAATTATCAAATTTAAAAGGTAGAACGGCCGAGCTGAGCTGCCCGGGCATAGGCGAAAATTGTCTGAATGGGCGTAATTTCCGCGAAAGTTAGAAGTCACAAAGAATCGGGCTGAATAACCTGGATGCCCGCCTGCGCGGGCATGACATAGTATACACCCCGATGCCTGGATTTAATATTTAATACAAAAATTATAATATGTCTTATTGCTTTAGATCCTCAATAAACTGATTGGATGAATTGATGGCATCATTCATACGGCTGATGAGATCCCCGATTTTACCCTTGAGGCTCGAAAACTCGGAACGCAGGGAACCGATGGCCTGGGCGTTGAGGTTGTGCTTGAGGAAGAGTACATTATCGCGAAAGGTTTTTAAAACCGGGTCCATAATCTTTTCCGCCCGGTGCATGCTGGCCAGCATCTCACGGTAGCGGCTTTGGGTGTCCCTGAGTTTATTGGCGCTGGTTTTTTTAAGCTCCTGGTTGGTATACAGATCCAGTTCTTTTTCCCACTCTTTAAACAGATCATCAGCTACGGATTCCACCTTGTCGATGCGCTCGGAGACTTCTTCGGCAGCTGCTTCGCTGTCTTCATATTCGGCATTCAGCCGGTCGTAGGCTTCTTTTAGATCAGTATTTTCAATGGTGACCACCGAACCGAATTGCTCCAGGGCATCCTTGAATTGCACCTGGGCTTCAGCCTGGGCGTCGCGGGCATCCTCTACCCGGTCCACCAGTATATCGCGTTTGTGGATTCCCATCTTTTCCATGGTGCCGTAATAGGCTTTGGAACAGCCCAATACCAGTAGAAGCCATAAAGGAATAACAAAAATAAGATGACGATGATTAGTAAATATTTTACCGATCTTCATTGCGGAATCCTTTCCTCATTTCGTCAAGACTGATTACAGGATCGGATGTGTCACGCAGCCGGTCAATGGCTATCTGCAGTTCCGCATGGTCACGTATGCGTATCGATATGGCAGTACTCATAAAGCACCTCCCATGTGCTTAATTGTATTACAATATAGTACAATGAAATCGTGTGTGCAAGGTGTATTAAAATGGGGAGATAGCGGAAATTTCCACGGCGTGCTACTTGAGTTAGGATATTAGATCATAATATCCGGCAGCACCTCGTAATGGTCAAATGGCGGCATGATACAGGCCCCGGCAAAGCGTTCCCGGGCAGCGACCAGCATCTCATGGGCATTCTGGTTGCCGGTTTTGACAGTATCGAAGGAGGCGTGCATTTTGTCCCGTAAAGGCCTGGGTACGCTGATACCGGCAACTTTGTCGTGCAAAAAATCAGCATGGCGTGCTGTCCGCAAGGGCAGGATACCCACAATTATTGGAATGCCAGCCTTTTGGGTGGCGTCGGCCATGGCGTCGGCCGACACCAGATCATAAATAGGCTGGGTGACAGCAAACTGAGCACCGGCGTCAACTTTCTGGCCCAGCCGGTCTATGGCCAGATCAAATCCATTGGTTTCCGGGTGGGGATCGATTACCACCCCGGTTTGCATACCGGATTGCCGCGCCATGGTTATCAGGCCGAGTACATCCAGATCCCGCACGGTGGTGGTAATGAGTCGATCGGTAAAGGCAACCATATCGCCGGTGGCCGCCAGAATTGTATGTATGCCCAGAGCCTGGGCCCCCCACAACATGCCCTGCAGGCTGAGGCGGTTGTGATCGCGGGTGGTGCAATGCAGAACCGCCGGTTTGCCGGTGGCATGCTGAGCTAAAGCACAGGTAGCCATGGCACTCATACGTGGTTTTGCCACCGGATTGGTGGCCACGCTAAAGGCTTGCATGGGTAACTTAGCCGTGGATTTGAGCTGATCCAGAAGGGGGGCAGCTTCTGGCCCGGCCGGGGGAACAACCTCGATGAATATTGTGAAATCATGGTTGGTGAAATCAATGATATCCATAAGATGTGATCCTCTATTCGAAAGGTTGGGTCTATTTCAGGATAGTCCGGTTTAAGAAAACTTATCCTAAGAAAGTTGGTCTATGACAAAAATAGAACATACAACATTGAACATCGAACACTGAACATCGAATGTGGAATTCTACCTTATTTTAATTCAGAGAGAGCGACACGCGGTGCAACCGCGATTCCATATTGGAAGTTGGATGTTGGACGTTCGATGTTCAATGTTGAACACGTGTCACCTTGCATCTTTGAACTTTATAATCTCACCACCGTGCGTCCGGTAACACCGCCCTTTAGGATCGTATCGATATGCGGACTGAGTTCATCCAGGGGCACTTCCCGGCAAATGGTTTTTAATTGATCGATTTTCCAATCTGTGGCCAGACGCTCCCAAACCTGCCGACGATGTTTCATGGGGCAATTTTGGGAATCGATGCCGATGAGCCTGACGCCCCGCAGAATAAATGGGAATACGGTCATATTCAGATTTGGCGAAGCCACCATGCCGCAGGTGGTAACTGTACCCCAAGGCTGGGTCGATTTGATGGCAGTAGCCAGTGGACCTCCGCCAACTGTATCCACAACCCCGGCCCAGGTACTCTTTAACAGGGGCCTGTTTGGCTTGTCTTGTAAATACTCACGCCCAATAATGCGGACAGCCCCCAAATCCATTAGGAAGTCTGTTGCATCAGCCTTGCCACTGACAGCCACGACTTCATAGCCAATTTTGCTTAAGATGGCTATCGTAATGCTACCCACACCACCGGTGGCGCCGGTTACCAGCACCTCACCGGCTTCAGGTTTGACAGTATGTGTTAGGGAAAGCACGGACATACCAGCGGTAAAACCGGCGGTGCCGTAGATCATGCTTTCCTTAAAGCTCAAGTTTTGAGGCAGGGGCACAACCCAATCTGAGGGAACGCGGATCATTTGCCCAAAACCGCCGGATGTATTCATGCCCAGGTCGTAGCTGGTGACGATGACTTTATCGCCTGGTTCAAAGCTGCCATTGTCGCATGCTTCGACCGTTCCGGCAGCATCGATGCCCGGTGTGTGGGGATATTTGCGGGTAACACCCCGGTTGCCAGTGGCAGAAAGCGCATCCTTGTAATTCAAAGAGGAATAGGCCACACGTATCAGGACATCCCCTGTGGGTAAGTCGGATACAGATTTTTCTTTTATATTTCGGACAAACTGGTCGTCGCCAGTTTCTTCTACAATCAATGCTTTGAATGGTTCATTCTTCATTTTCATCCTACCTTTTTACAAAACCGACTATCTTTGACATAGTACCATTTTATTAATAGGTATTTTTGTTTGAATTATTTGCAGCGATTTGACCGAAAGCTTAAGTGGACTATTGTCGATTTGCTTGCTGTAATCTTGTCAAAGATTTCGGCTTCTCGGGGTAAACGGAAAAAATCATTTCAAGATATTCTATAAATTCCGTTGCCAAATGTAAGCGCAAAGAATTTGGTTCTGGACGCAGTTGACAGCCATACCCTTAATGTTAAAATAGCGGCTGTAGATTAAAAGTCAACCCAGCCAAACTGCTCATAGCAAACCTCAAGGTTGCCACGTTGGCGTAAGTGCATAGGAGGTAGCATGTCCGAGGGACCCGTTACCATGGTTCAGAATATTGGTGATGTCGATCTGCAATATCTTTTTTATGACGGCGATGATCCGCCGATTATACTACTGCATGCCACCGGATTTTTGCCCATGCTGTGGCATCCCATTGCGCGGGAGCTTTGTACACATCGCAAGGTCATCGCACCTTATTTTTGCGATCATCGCGATACTGATCCCCGACAGGGCGGACTCAGTTGGATGCTGCTGGCTGAGGACCTCTGCCGGCTTTGCGAAGGAATGGTCATCGAAAATCCGCTCTTGGTGGGGCATTCCATGGGCGCTACCGTCATGACAATTGCTGAAGCCACCCATGGCCCCCGAGCGTCCGGAATGGTCTTGATCGAACCGATTTTTCTGCCGCAGGATTTTTACCGCGTCCAGATCGGGGTAGAAGATCACCCCTTGGCGAGTCGTTCCATCAAGCGTCGCAGCACATGGAATGATCCCGACCAGGCGCGAAAATATTTTCGGGGTAAAGGCTTATTCAAAAACTGGGACGCAGAATTCCTAAATCTTTATATCGAGCATGGCACTATTCCGGGATCATCTGCTGAGTTGGAACTGGCCTGCTCGCCGGAGAAGGAGGCCTCACTTTTCATGGGCGGCATGGGGTATGACCCTTGGCCCATGCTGCCCCAAATTACTTGCCCGGTCTGGGTGGTGGAAGGCGAGAACAGTACCAACCGTCCCGTTATCGATCTAAAGACGGCTACAGACTCTTTTCAATATGGGAAGTATCACCTTATCAAAGACGCTGGTCATCTAATCCCCATGGAGAAACCTCAAACCATTATAGATATGATATTGAAGGCAGCAACGGAGATGACGAATTAACTCAACTTTCAGGATTGAGGTGATGCAAAATGAATAATCCGCAGCGCTGTTCGAACTCGCCGCAAAGGATCCTAACATCAGCGCTTGTCTCTTGGTTAAATTTTGATGATCCATTTCGATGAATTTCGCGAATCAAAATGTCCTTATCAGGCGCTGGTGTAAGGATCCCTATACGACTCAAACAACGAAAATCGCACACGAATTATTCATTTCACGTCACCTCTAAACGAAAACTGAAAGTTGAGGAAGTAACCCATTATTTCAAGTTTTTAAAAAGGATTAACTAGCTGGTTCGTTTTTTCAAATATATTTCCAGGCGATCGACAGATAGTGAGCAGATCAGGCAGATTATCAAATATAGGACCATAATGGTTATCCAGACCTCGAAGGTCATGAAGGTGGCGGCCATGAGTTCCATGCCTTGAAATGTCAACTCTTGGATAGAAATCACAGAGACAATGGCAGAATCCTTTATGGTGGAGATAAATTGACCCGCCAGGGGCGGTAGGATGGTCCGGAAGGCTTGGGGGAAAACAACATGGCGCATCTGCTGCATGCGCGAAAATCCTAAAGCGGCCGAGGCTTCCCATTGTCCTTTATCCACGGACTGAATCCCGGCACGGATGATTTCGGTAACATAGGCGCCTTCATATACTGCCAGGGCCACGATACCGGACAGGTAGATGGAGATCTGGGATGGTTTGGCAACGAGCAGGGAGACTGTGCTTTGGACCAAGGCCGGGGCGTTGCGCAGTGTATCTTCCACCTGGAAGGCCTGCATTAGCTGATCGCTGATGAAATAGTAGAAGATAAAGATCCACACCAGAACAGGTATATTGCGGATGAGCTCCACGTAACCCAATCCGAACATGCGCCCCAGGCGGCTTCGGCCGGTTCTTAACAGTCCCATGACTGTTCCGAAGACAAACGCCAGGATGGTGGCCCACAGACTCAACCGCAGGGTGGTGATGACACCCTGCGAGATGAGCCCCGGTACCCACCTGGCTGCGGTCTCGTCAAAACGGAAGATGTACTGCGGAATAACTGACCAGTTCCAGGGATAACTTACCTGGGCATTGACGCGATACAGAAACCAACCGCACCCCGCCGTCAGAAACAGAATGAGCGACAGGTCCAGCCAAGTAAATTTGGTTTTGGATTGAATCACTGAATCCGGTTTTCCCAGTCTTTGGTCCCAAACCAGTAGTGTTTTCTTTCCTGCAGCCAGCCTTCGGCTTCAACAAAGCCTATCCAGTTGTTAAAATAATTGAGAGTGTCGAAATCGCCCTTTCTGACAGCAAATCCAATGGGTTCTCTAGTAAAATTGGAATCCAGAGGCAGAAAGAGCCGGTCTGAATATTTAATGGCCTGAAAGGCCGGTGTCGGTGCAGATCCTACCACAGCATGAACGCGCCCGTTGACGAGTTCTTGATATGCTTGGGATTCATCATCGAACATACGGATCTGAGCTTGGGGGAGATATTTTTTAGTAGCGGTTACTGCTGTGCTGCCAAGTCTGGCCGCAATGACGACATTCGGTTTGTTAAAATCCTCGAGTGAATTGAAGCCGGCTGCCTTGGTTTTGTGGGCAACCATGGACATCCCGGTGTAGTCGTAGGGTCTGCTGAAGTTAACCTTGAGATTTCGGCTGGGCAAAATTCCCATGCCGCCGATGATTACGTCGAATTTTCCCGTGGTCAGGGCGGGGATGATGCCGGACCACTTGGTGGGGACAAATTCGGGTTTGAGGCCCATATCCTTGGCGAGTCGGGTAGCTACATCGATTTCAAACCCGATGAGTTGACCGGTTTTGTCTTTCATGGCCCAGGGTACAAAGGTGGACATACCCACCCGTAACACACCGCGTTTGAGGGCCTTGTCCAGGGTACTGTCATGGTTGTCGGCCACGGCCAGCCCACTCAGTAAAAAAGCAATCAGTACGGCCAGGATGATTGTCGGAAGCCATTGTTTTTGTAGACGGGGTAAGTTCTTCATTTTTTTTCCTTTTAATTTGGATGAATTCTTTGAAAATAAAGAATTCATCCGGTTTTAGGTTTTACGTGTTAGTCACTTACAAGTTCAAATGACAGTAAAACGCACACCTTTCAAAGAACAAA
>CAZWEO010000009.1:64624-76017 GCA_964633115.1 uncultured Desulfobacterales bacterium | reverse complement strand
AATGAAAATATCAAATATATTGTAATAGTAGATGTTTCATGCTTGGTTGTGCGCGTCAGAGCATGAAAATTTATGGTAAACAGAATCCATTAACTTGCAAGGCTGATCTTTACCTTGGCCCCTTGAATCCTTCGCCTATTTATCAGATTGTTCTTTAAACTTCTATAAATTAAGTGTCTTCATAAAGTGTGTCAAGGTAGAGATCACATTTGAACCCATTGATATTGATTCGGATTTCAACCTGTTGACCGCGTCCGGAGGGCCACCATCAGGATCGATATCGCTGCAGGGGTCATACCCTCCATGCGGGAGACCTGTCCCAAGGATATCGGTTGGATTTCACTCAGTTTCTCCTTGAGTTCATTGGAAAGACCATGTACGGCGGTATAGTCAAAAGCCTCTGGTATTCGAATTTTTTCAAGATGATTGAATTTTTCTATTTCACTGAGTTGTCTCTGGATATACCCTTCGTACTTCACCTCAATTTCTACCTGCTTGGCCACCTTTGGCTTCACAGGTTCGGTGGGTGGTGCCAGCGCTTCAACTGCATCATAGGACAACTCGTTGCGTTTCAATAAGCGATCCAGATAGATGCCATTTTTCACTGGTCCGGTTCCCTTAGCCTTCAAATAAGCATTGGTACTTTGAGACGGTTTAATCACGGTCTCTTTGACTCTCTTGATTTCTGCGGCGATCTGATTCTTTCTTTCGCGAACGTCTTTGACCGTGTCATCATCGATAAGACCCAGATCATGGCCGATTTGCATGAGTCTTAAATCCGCGTTGTCCTCCCGCAGCATAAGTCGGTATTCAGCTCGTGAGGTAAACATACGGTAAGGTTCTCGGGTCCCGCGGGTAACCAGGTCGTCGATCATCACCCCCATATAGGCCTGGGCCCGATCCAGAAGAAATGCCGGTCTTTTCTGGATCTGACAAGCAGCATTGATCCCGGCCCAAAGGCCTTGGGCTGCAGCTTCCTCATATCCTGAGGTGCCGTTAATTTGCCCGGCCAGAAATAGACCGGCAACAGGCTGGGTTTCCAAGGTCGGTTTCAACTGCACGGGGTTGACATAGTCATATTCAATGGCATAGGCCGGCCGCATAATTTCAGCTGCTTCAAGTCCTTTGACGGAGCGAACAAACTGGATCTGAATCTCTAAAGGCAAGCTGTTTCCAAGACCGCTGGCGTATACCTCCTGAGTGCTGAGGCCCTCGGGCTGCAGGATGATTTGATGGCGGTCCCTTTCAGGGAATCGCACGATTTTGTCTTCAATAGAGGGACAGTAACGCGCGGAAACGCCAGAAATTTTACCCCCGTACAATGCTGAATACTTTAGGTTTCTCTGCACAATCCGATGTGCGTGCTGATTGGTATGACCGATGAAACTGGGCACCTGTTTCAAGGGCGCTTTCTCTGAAAAAAAAGAAAACAGGTTTGGCGCGCTTTCGTTATCTTGTTTCTTAAATCTGCTGAAATCGATACTATCTCGATGCAGTCTCGGGGGTGTACCCGTCTTCATGCGGCCAAGGGTCAAGCCGATATCTTTTAGGTTCTGAGCCAGGCCATAAGCGGCAAATTCACCGGCTCTACCGGCTTGCATGGATTTAAAACCAATATGCATAAGGCCACTTAAAAATGTCCCCGTGGCCAAAATCACGGTTTGGGCTTGGTATCCAAAGCCGGTATGGTCCTCAATACCAACCACTTTGTCATTCGCGATGACTAACCTCTCCACCAGGGCTTGCTTGAGGGTTAGGTTTGGCTGATCTTCCACCACCTGCTTCATGGCCAGGTGATATTGGATCTTGTCATTTTGGGTCCGGGATGAGTGTACTGCCGGGCCTTTCTTGGTGTTCAGGGTACGGTATTGGATGGCGGACCGGTCGGTAATCCGAGCCATTTCACCTCCCAGAGCATCGACTTCTTTGACCAACTGTCCCTTGGCCATACCACCGATGGAGGGACTGCAGGGCATCGCCGCAACTTTGTCCAGATCGATGGCCACCAGGAGTACCTGACAACCCATCCGGGCGGCAGACAGTGCGGCTTCACAACCGGCGTGCCCGGCACCGACAACGATGACATCATATATATTGGAATGGGATGACAACTATTTGTTTCCTTTATAAAATTTATTGAGTGAATTACTTCTATTTATCTGTTAATTAATTCCGAATCACGAAACTCCAAATCCTAAACAATCTCCAAAATTACAAATTCAAATGACCCAAACGCTGCTTTCTGACTGTTTAAATCATTCCAACATTCGATATTGTGATTTGTTTCGTATTTCGATATTCGAATTTAGAGTTTATCTCAATAATTTTTAGGTTTAAGATATAGTTCTACCCCAAACAGGTCAAGTTTATATGATCGCCACCGACAGACGATACAACGATTTAAATACCTACCTACGCAATCAGTTCGGTTGTCGCGTTCAAAAAATTACCGTTGATGCGGGATTATCCTGCCCCAATCGCGACGGCACCATTGCTGTGGGTGGTTGTATCTATTGCAATGAACGCGGCTCAGGCCCAGGCCCACACGCCAGGGCGCTCTCCATAACCGAGCAACTTACGCGGGGTAAAAAAGCCATGTGGCGGCGTTATAAAGCTAGGAAATTTATGGTATATTTTCAGGCATTTAGCAACACGTATGCGCCCGCAGATACCTTGCGAAAATTATATCAAGAGGCCATCGATGTACCCGACATCGTTGCCATGGCCATCGGTACCCGACCGGATTGCATCGATAACAACAAGCTAGATTTAATTCAAGAATTTGCCGCCAAACGCCTGGTATGGATGGAATACGGATTGCAGTCCGCTCATGATCCCACACTATTAAAAATCAAACGCGGGCATGATGTTGCCTGTTTTACCGAGGCCGTCAAGGCAACCCAAAACAGAGGCATTCAAATATGTGCACATGTGATTTTGGGCTTGCCCGGTGAGACTGCTGACCATGTGCACGAAACTGCCCGATATATATCCGATCTGGGCATCCAGGGTGTCAAATTGCATCTCTTGTATGTGGTTAAGGGGACCCGGCTTGCATCCATGTACCAGCAGGGGACCTATCGTTGCCTGGAACGGCAAGCCTATGTGGACCTGGTTTGTGATTTTCTCGAGCGGATTCCAGCCGAATTGATTGTGCAGCGCTTGACCAGCGATCCCCATACCCACGAGCTGGTAGCACCTCAATGGGCTCTGAATAAATCTAAAGTCCTGGCGCACATCCATGCAGAACTAGAACGCCGCGGTACCCGTCAGGGCCGACTCTGGATGCATCAAAAACACCGGACATCCAAGGTGACAGCTCATAGGTTGGGCTAAGCGGGCAAATGATGAAGGCATCCTTATAGACCTCAACACCTCGTTTTTCAACGGGACCGATTGTCCCATAGGTTTCGATTCCTGCTGAACCGGAGCCGTCGAAACGGATAGGGGAGAAAAAATGAAACTGCGTTGGAAACACTTTCTGGTTCTAGTCGCCGCTAGTCTGGTTCCTTTGCTGGCGGTCACCTGGGTCACCAAAAACGCGTCACTCCGGCTGGGGGAAACCGTTTTCGGAAAAGCTCAAACGACCATAACGGATACGGTCAGACAAGAGATGGTGCGTGCCACGCGCAGCTATGCTATGCTCAGTCTTCTGGGTGGGTTCGCTACCGAGCAGGCCCTCCAGAAACTGGCGACCCAAGCCGAACTCACGCTGGCCCTACCCCCGCCCATGCCAGTTGCCAAACTTTACTTTGCTGCTGATTTTGATGATCCACGTTTGGCTCCCGAAGACATGACGCCTTCCAAAAATCATCCTATCCGCACCCAAAACGGTGAAGCATCTTATAAGCGTATCAGCCGGGAGCACCCCAATTTGCTTTTGGCCCCGGGTACGATACACGCTGATGTAGCCACTGACATTGCCCGGATGACACGCTTGGGTGCCGCTCTTAAAAGCTTGGGTAATCAATACGGTGATGGGCTTATATGGACCTATGCTAGCCTTGAAAGCGGTGTACATATTTCTTATCCGGGCCATGGCGGCTACCCGTCCGATTATGATCCCCGCAAGCGCCCCTGGTATGAAAATGCCAAAAAAGCAGAGACCCTTACCTGGACCCCCGTAGTGGATATTACCACCCATCAACTCACCTTAACGGTTTCCATGCCTTTTAGATGGCAGGACGGATCGCTGGCGGGCGTCGCCGCCATGGATATCAAGCCCGCCCACGCCCTTGTTCAAAGTGAAACCGCATCCCGTTGGTCCCAAAACATGTCCTCTTATATTGTCGGTGAAGACCAGGGCAAGGTGTGGGTGCTTTCTTCTCAGAAATCTCAATATGCCTTTGATTCTTCCTCAGAGTCGGACATATCAATCCAGAACACTGAAATAGAGGAGTTGTATGGCCGGATTAAAAATAATGAATCCGGATATCTTGAAATGCCTTACCAAGGTGTGGATTCTCTCTGGGCTTATGCGGGCTTGATGGGAGAGCAGTACTTTATAATTGTCGTGCCCAAATCGGAGATCATGACACTGCCTGAAGAAGTTGGGCAGATGTTTATGGGCTATTCCAAAAAATTGGCGGGTATCACCGGAATTGCTGTCCTGTTGGCTTTATTATTCGTTGGTGTTGTGGCTTTCTTCACTTCGCGCCTCAGCACAGCTTACATACTGACCATCATCGACGCCTGGAAACGGCTTGCCAAAGGCGACTTCTCGGTAAGGCTACATGCACCCATGAAAGACGAGCGCACCCAACTGGTGCATGCCTTCAACGAAATCGTTCCCAAAATTGAAGAGCACATGCGCATGAGCAATGCCCTCGGGCTTGCCCAGGAAGTGCAGCAGAGTCTTTTGCCGCAACGCAATCCTTCGTTGCCAGGCTTCGATATCGCTGGTGCCAGTATATACTGCGATGAAACCGGCGGAGACTATTATGATTTTATCCAGACCAATCGTGCGGATCAGTCCGGGCTGGCCGTAGTCGTCGGGGATGTCTCCGGGCACGGTGTATCTTCTGCCCTGCTTATGGCCACAGCGCGGGCCCTGATCATGCTGCGTGCATCCATGCCCGGTGAAGCTGCCAGTATCATCAATGATGTCAACCGGTATCTGAGCCTGGACACCGCACATACCGGGAATTTCATGACCTTCTTTTATTGTGAACTCATGGCTCGCAAAACCGAGGTCCGATGGGTTCGGGCCGGACATGAACCCGCCCTGGTTTACGATCCTGTAAACGACGCATTTGACGAGCTCAAGGGCCAGGGCATGGCGCTAGGCTTGGACGATACCGTTTCATATGAATCTTTTCAACGGCGCATGCAACCCGGGCAGATCGTGATGATCGGAACGGATGGTATTTGGGAAATGCACAATCAGGCCGGCGAGATGTTCGGAAAAGAAGCATTAATGCAAATTATCCGCAGCCACCAAGCGGCATCTGCACGGCAAATTGTGGACGCGGTCGTCGAAACCCTGGATCAATTCCGCGGAAATGAACAACCCGAGGACGATGTCACCATGGTCGTCATCAAGGTCGACGCGTGAGATACCCCCGATGCAAGGTATTACTTGTGTTTGATTTTACCGGGAGGTCGGGATGCAAGGACATATTAGCTTTTTAGCTGTTTAGACTATAGGCTGTAGGCTGCTGAATGCTATTGGTTCACGGCTTTGTTCCACGCAACCCGTAACTCGCAGCCCGCAACTCGAACCCCGCAACTCGAATCCCGATTCTGTTTCCTACCCTTCCCGTCATGCCGGACTTGATCCGGCACCCAGAAAAAGCCTTCAGCTAAATGTTGATCCTGGATCCCCATTTTCATGGGAATGACAACCGAGGGCTGTGAAGCTAGGAGGCCAGGATCCTGGGACGCTGTAACCCGTATCGCGTTACTTGCAACTCGACTCCCGCAACTCGCAACCCGATTCTGTCTCCTGACTCCTGACTTCTGAAATCTGTCTTCTGGCTCCTGAATTCTGTATTCTGATTCCTGATTACTGCCACATGTTCCCCATCCTTGACAGCTCCCACGAATTGCAATAGTCTTAATCCATCCCACTGTTGCAAAAGTCTGAGGACGCTTCATGGATAATCAAACCGACTGGCATATTCTGGTGATCGATGATGAATATGACATTTTGGAAGTCATGGTCATCATTTTGAAGGATGAGGGCTACCAGGTATCCACTGCCTCGGATGGAAAATCCGGACTCGAACTGTGTCGAAAGAAACCACCGCACATCCTGATTACTGATATACGTATGCCAGGAATGAGCGGCATTGAAGTTCTCGAAGCGGTCAAGCAAACCAATCCCGATATTGAAGTCATTGTCTGTACGGCTTTTGCCGATATGGAACGCGCCATCCAGGCGCTCCAGCTGGATGCATCTGATTTCATCACCAAACCTGTCAGCGCCCACACACTCAATCTTGCTCTAGCACGCGCCCAAGAGCGCTTTTCTTCCAGAAAAAAGCTCCAGGACTATGCCCGCTTTTTGGAAAGGCAGGCGGCTGACCAGGCCCAAATACTTCACCAGGATAAAATGATGTCATTGGGTCGATTGGCAGCCAGTGTGGTGCATGAAATCAACAACCCCCTCTCCGGCATCCTCAACTATATTCGACTCATGTCCAAAACCGTCAACAAAGCCGCGCCTAACGAACTCCCGTTGGAAAAGTTTAAAAAGTATCTCAATCTTGTGGAAACCGAGACAGACCGCTGTTCCCGGGTCGTATCCAGTCTTCTGGCCTTTTCCAGAAAATCGCCGCCAGCTATGACAGCGGTCAATATCCATGAAGTCATTGAAAAATGTACTGCTTTGAGTCAACATAAACTGACACTTTCCAACATCAGTCTGGACCTGAAGGTTCCCGCTCATATTCCGCTGATACAAGCCGACGCCAATCAGTTGCAACAATGCCTGATCAATCTGGTGTTTAATGCCATTGATGCCATGCCCAATGGGGGTGAACTGCATATAAATTGTAGCCATCACGCGGAATCATCTGAGCTTTCCATTGTCGTTAAAGATACGGGAACCGGGATTGGCACAGATGTTTTGCCGCAGATCTATGAGCCTTTTTTCACGACCAAACAGAACGGCCATGGTGTGGGCCTGGGTCTATCAACGGCCTATGGCATCATCGAGAGACATAACGGCCGCATCGAGGTTCAAAGCCGACTCGAACAGGGCACCACATTTACAATTTGGTTACCGGTGAATGCGGATCATGATTAACATAACATATCGATATTCAACTGATTTTTTGTGATGATATGAAAAAGATCCTTCTCCCATATGGCTGAAAAAAAGGAACCAGGTGAACAGACAGTTGGCTGTTACTCTTTGCTTCTAGCAGGTAGTAAAAAAGAGCCAAGAGCTAAGATCGAAGAGCTTGTCACTTGACCCCTTGAATCCTTGGATCCTCGAATCCTAATTAAAGAATCCAGAGCAAGTGGTGAATCCCCATGCCCGAAAATCACAGAAAAATCGATGTCATCCGTAGCGATCAAAATCTGGCGATATTGGATGAGCTGGGTGTGGGCGCCTTCACGGTTAATCTCGATCGCGAAGTGACGACCATGAATTTGAGAGCCCAGGCGCTCATGGGCCTCAAAGAAAACGAAGTCAAGGGTAAAGACTGCCGTGAAATTTTTACCGGCGTACCCTGTATGACCTCCTGCCTGTTGCGTAATAATAAGAGTGCCGTCACTGATGAACCCGTTGTGGAAATTATAAATGAGCATGAAACCACCCGCTTGCTGACCCGCATGGCCATCCCGATCTACGATGCCAGCTATCGCCTGGCAGGCTGTCTGACCATTCTTCAGGACCATTCACCGATTGTAGATCTGATAGATCGTATTCATTATGAAGAACGCAGCCTTAAAATCATTCTGGACAATCTCGACGTGGGCATTTTTACCGTGAATCGTGGCGGTCACATAACCTTCTTCAACCATAAAGCCGAGGACATCAGTGGGTATGACCGCCGTCAGATTCTGGGAAAATCCTGTGCTGTCCTTTTTGGCGAAGATGATACCCAAGATATTTGTTTTCTAAATGAATCCATCGAAAAAGGGATTAAAAAGAGCATCCACCAAGGCGAAATTGTTTCCAACGAAGGCGAAATCATACCCATCAGATCCAGTTATATTGCCCTTAAAAACGAAAAAGAAACCGTCGTGGGTGGCTTGGCTACATTTCATGATCTGACCCTCGAACACCAGCTCGATCAGGTCATCCGCGATCGCTATACCTTCCATGACATGATCGGTAAAAGCCCGGAAATGCAAAAGGTGTTTGAAACCGTGTCTGTCATAGCCGGCACGGATGCCACCATTCTGATCGAAGGCCCCACCGGAACCGGAAAAGATCTTTTGGCCAAAGTAATTCACTCCGCAAGCCAGCGCACCCAACGCCCTTTTGTTAAAGTAAACTGCGCCGCCATACCGGACAATCTTCTGGAATCTGAGATGTTCGGGTATGTCAAGGGGGCTTTTACCGGCGCCGACCGGGATAAACCCGGTCGTTTTAATGAAGCTGACGGCGGCACCATATTCCTGGATGAGATTGGCGAACTGCCCTTATCGCTGCAAGCCAAATTGCTGCGGGTTTTGGAGGATCAGGAGTTTTATCCCCTGGGAAGCCAGCATACCTTAAAGGTCAACGTGCGCATTATTTCTGCCAGCAATAAAAAATTGGACGATCTGGTCAAGGACGGCTTATTCCGTGAGGATCTTTTTTATCGCCTGAATGTCTTCAGACTTGCATTGCCGGCACTGAAAGACCGTAAGGTCGACATTCCCCTTTTAATGCGACATCTATTGCGGCGACTCTGCGCTGCCAAGGGTACCCACCCTGCCAATATCGCCCGGCCCACCATGGAGCTGCTGCTCAATTTCGACTATCCCGGCAATGTGCGTGAACTGGAAAACATTCTGGAACACGCCCTCATCATTAGCCAGGAAAAAGAAATTCTGCCCGAACACCTGCCCGATCACGTCCGAAGCCCGATGCAAATATTTGAAGCACAACCCCAAATCAGCAACTCTGGTATAAGCATTCCTGATGCGGATGAGCGCCACAAAATTATAGGGGCTTTGAGCCAGCACGGGGGTAGCCGCTCGGCTACAGCCAAAGCTTTGGGCATCAACCGGACCACCCTTTGGCGAAAGATGAAGCGGCTGAACATTACCTGAATCGAACGTTTTTACCGAAAAGCTTCGCTTTTCAGCTCCGCACTTTAGCAAAATGAGATCTTAGTCTATAATTTGAATTCCTTCTGCGATGTAAGACCTGTCCGTGGGAAATTCAGTATATCGATTGAGGTCCTTGGGCCGAATCGCTGCCGGGAATTTAAATTTGGAGTTGCATTATGTTGCCAACTTGTTTCACGATGCAATATATTATTTTTATATTAAATTTCATATGTTTATGATGAACATGTTGCGAATTGATGCAACATACAAATGACCGACTCCATCTCTCCCTCGCATGCATTATCATTAAAAACAAAAAAAATCATATAGTTAAATCAACACCCCTCCCTGGCATGTTTTCTGCTACAATTCCTTGTATAACCTTAATAACCCACCCCCATGGAGAGCGCATGCCAACCGTCATTAAAAATGGAAATGAAATTCCCAAGCGCCTGTCATTGAATGTTGCCATTGTCGGTGGCGGGAAAACGTGCAAATTTTTCCTTGAGTTGCTGCAATCGGATTATCTTAAATACCTGGATATCAATCTCCTTGGGGTTTGCGACATCGATCCCCAGGCCGAAGGCCTTCTCATGGCCAAACAAATGGGTATTACCACCACGGATAACTACAAAGACTTCTTCGCATTCAAAGAATTGGATAGCATCATCGAATTGACCAATAACCGCGATATTCTGTTGGATCTGGTTAAACTACGCCCTAAGGGTGTAGGGGTCATCGAACATAATTTCGGCCAATTTTTCCGCCTGTTCTACAGTATGGATCAACAATTGAAATCAGCAGAATATCGGGCCAACCTTCAAAAGATGTTTTCCGACTTTCTCATACAACAGAGCAACGCAGCCATTGTCGTGATCAACTCGGATTTTACCATCAGTGAAGTCAATGAATCTTACTTAAAGATTGTTAATAAAAAAAGAAACGACGTACTGGGCGCCTATTGTTATGAAGTCTATTATGGCCTGGCGGCACCCTGCTCGGAATCCCATCCCATCATGAAATGCCCCATGCTGGAAACGCTACGAACCGGCAAATCAGCCCATGTGGTCCATGAATACACCGGCAAGAAGAATAGTACCGCTTTTGGCAATGTTGTGACCTATCCACTTAGAAATCAGAATGGCGAAGTCTTTCAGGTTATTGAGATTATTAGGGATATAACCGAGGCAATATCCAGCGGGTGGGAAAACCGTGTCCGAGAACTGAAAGCGAATCTGAACAAAATGGTGCAAGAAGACCGTATGATTTCCCTGGGAAAGCTGGCTGCCAGCTGTGTCCATGAGATCAACAACCCCGTTCATGGCTTGCTGACATTTACGGACCTCATGCAGGAAATTTTGGCCAAAGGCGCTCCCACACCTGATAATCTTGAAAAATTCAAGGAGTTTCTAAATATTATGTCCGTTGAGTTGGAACGCTGTGGCAATATCATCAGCGGCCTGCTGTCCTTTTCACGCGAGATTCCACTTGAATACAAGCCAATTCATTTGAACCACATTTGGGATGCCGTCTTCAACTTGACGCGGCATAAAATGGAACTTCAAAATATTCAGCTGACAACCCGGCTGCCATCCGAAGTCATCATGGTCAAAGGGGACACCAACCGGCTTCAACAAGCCCTGCTAAACTTGATCTTTAATGCCATCGAAGCCATGCCCGAGGGCGGCGAACTGGAAATCAGTACCTCACTCATCAAAAAAAAGCGTGCAGTTCAAATCAATATACGGGATACGGGTCATGGTATTCCTAAAAAATATCTCCATCACATCTATGATCCTTTCTTTACAACTAAAAAAGAAGGTGAAGGAACCGGCCTCGGTCTGTCAATCGTTTATGGTGTCGTCAGCAATCACGGTGGCAAGATTCGCGTCAAAAGCCAAGCCAATCAGGGTACGGCGTTCACCTTGACCTTTCCGGTACTCAATGCGGAGGATCGCCATGGATGAAAAAATCAGTATCATGATTGTCGACGACGAAAAAATTGTCAGAGAGTCGCTCTATTTCTGGTTTGAGAATGCCGGCTACCGGGTTGAGATGGCTGCATCCGGATTCCAGGCATTGCAAAAATTGGAGGCAGATCCGTTTGACATCATGTTTGTCGACATCAAAATGCCCGGCATGGACGGCATCGAATTACTTGAAACGATCAAGCAGGACTA
>CAZWEO010000009.1:0-64524 GCA_964633115.1 uncultured Desulfobacterales bacterium | reverse complement strand
TATCCGCCACACGAAAAAACTTAGAGGACGCCATTACTGCCGCAGACTTTAGGGAAGATTTTTATTACCGCATCAATGTCATTCAGGTTCCCTTGCCACCCCTGCGGGGCCGACGGGAGGATATCCCTTTACTGGTTCAGCATTTTCTCGAAAAATACAGTCAGGAGACCACCAAACAGGTCGACCATGTCTCCCGCAATGCGCTCATTCGGTTGAAACAATATGAATGGACCGGCAATGTGAGAGAGCTGGAAAATGCCGTTGAGCGTGCGGTCGTACTTTCCAAATCACGCACCCTTCGATCTGCAGACTTTGCTTTCCTTGACGTCAGTCGTCCCAGAATCAAGACCCCGACCCTCAAGGAGCTGGAGCAAGATTATATCGCAGAAATATTGGAACGCTATGATTGGAATGTTACCCAATCGGCCAAGATTCTGGGTATCAACCGGGTGACCCTGCATAAAAAAATTAGCCGATTCGGGATTAAGAAGTTACAGAGATGACTCCCGACTGCCATCGTATCGGTATCATCCCCTTTGGGGACATCCCTGCTATTGTGCCCAAGGTAATTGCCGCGCACATATCCAGCTATCTGTATCTTGACGCAATTGTCCTGGAAACTTTACAAAAGCCTAGCTATGCAATGGACCCGCAACGACGCCAGTTTAATGTCGGGACCATTCTGCAACATCTGGAATCCAGGGCATTTGGGGCCGTCGCCAAGGTAATTGGTGTCTTGGATGTGGATCTATTCGTTCCGGTTTTTTCACATGTACTGGGTCAGGCTAGGCAGGGAGGACGTGCGGCACTCACATCGCTTTACCGGCTTCAAGAAGAGGCCCCCAATCCACCTGAGCCATCCGCGCTGGTCCTGGAACGGGTCGCAAAAATCGCCCTGCACGAAGTTTGTCACCTTTTCAACCTGACCCACTGCCAGGACGGTCGCTGTCTCATGTATTTCTCGGACAACCTAACGGACCTGGACCTGCTTCCGATTGGTTTTTGCCGTTATTGTTCACAGTATATCCGGGAGGCAACCCAAATCGATCCCCGCTGATATACCAAATGTCTTATGCGGTTACGAATTTGGTGGAAGCCGTAATTTGCATAACGAAGCTCCTTTGCCAAATCAAGTGCGAAAAACAATCAGGGAGCGATATCTTTCCAGCGTTTGGCGGTTCAGCAAGGGGAACATTTTGTAGATACGGGGATGAAGCAAATGGGTGTCGGGAATGACAAAATGGCCTTATTCTACGGCGATTTGATCCAGAAAGTACACAAAGGCTTCCAATGGTCCATCTTGATGCTCTTCCAACACGCGCACGTTGAGCATTAGATTTTTTAGTGTCGGAGAAGCTTGGCTGCAAAGGTTATGGAAAAGCCAATCCGATTCGTTGGTGCAGTGCAACGCTCCGAATCATATAACCTCGAATTTCTTATAATTCCTGAATATGATGAAGTCTTTATAGGCTCTTATCCTTGTTATATTGATATTTGCATTTGTAATCCGCCTATTTATTAAGGAACGAGGTAAAAGCCTATATTATCTTGACGACATTACCAATATTCCATAAGTCATGTGTATGTCCAACGCTAAAATACCACAAAGAATTGCTGATTTGAGTGTGCCGGCTATCCAACTTACCAAAGGGATCATACTCATCTTGGATCAAGATGGAATGATCGTCAGTTTTAACGAATTTTTAGAATCAACAACGGGATATTCGTATTCAGAGCTCAGCCAAAAGAGTTGGTTTGACCTGTTTTTGTTAGAAGCCGAAAAGAGCTCGGCTAAGCGGTACTTTCGTCGCTTCATTATGGGCGGTAAACCGTCAGGAAAGATTGTTACCAAGCTAATAAGACGTAACCTTAAGGAATGTTTTGTCGAATGGCATTATCAAAGACTTGCAGATGAGACCTCTGGAGATTCCATCGGATTGATGGCGATCGGTCAGGATATATCAGAGCGTGTATATCAAGAGAAGCAGCTTTTAAATGAACGAAATCAGCTGATCGAGAGAAATAAAGAGCTCACTTGTCTATATAGCATGGCCAAGATTGTAGGACAAAATCTACCTCTTCCTCAAATGGTAGAGTCCATTACCGCCATTATTCCTCCGGCCTTTCAATATCCGGATATCACTACGTCAATCATTAGATTAGATGGGCACTGCTATGGTGAGTCGGGGGAAAAAACAGACAGCTCGGCCCTAGTCGAAAACATAGTTGTCAACGAGATTGAGCGGGGAAATATTGAGGTGATATATTCACCCATGAATAAAGAGAAGAAAACACCTTTATTTCTTGATGAAGAACGATCTCTTCTGAAAACCATAGCTCACCATTTGTCTTTGGCCATTGATAAAAAGGAAGCCATCGACCATAAAGCTGAAATGGTAAACCAGCTACGGCACTCGGATCGGCTGGCAAAAATCGGTCAACTGACGGCAGGCGTAGCGCATGAACTTAATGAACCCCTGGGAAACATCCTTGGGTTTGCCCAACTGTCCACAAAAGTCAATAACCTTCCAGATCAGGTTTATAGTGATCTGGACAATATTGTTAAATCTGCTCTGCATGCCAGGGAAATCATAAAAAAACTGATGTTTTTCAGCCGTCAGACCCCGCCACGAGAAACCCAGGTTAACCTGAACAGATTGATTGAAGACGGTATATATTTATTTGAATCGCGTTGTACTAAAAATGGAATATCGGTTGCCAAAAACCTATGCGGAGATCTACCGGTCATTAAAGCAGACCTGTCCCAACTGCAACAGGTTTTTACCAACCTGATCATCAACGCAATTCATGCTATGCCCGAGGAAGGTAAACTCAGCATTGAAACCACATTTGACAAAGACTTTGTTTACCTGATTGTTCAAGATTCAGGAACCGGTATGACGTCGGGGACATTGAAACAAATTTTCCTACCATTTTTTACAACCAAGGATATCAAACAGGGGACCGGATTAGGGTTGTCAGTGGTTCATGGTATTGTTAAGGCCCATGGGGGCGGTATAGATGTCAAAAGCAGTGTCGGGCAAGGTGCTGAATTTAAAATCCGGTTTCCGCTGAAAAGCGGTATCATCCAGGGAAGAGAATGAATAACAGCAAAGAAAATTATAAAGGTGCCAGAATTTTAGTGGTTGATGATTCGGCCCTTACTTTGGAAGTCATTCAAAGAAACCTGAGTGCAGCCGATTACAATGTCTACACCGTGACAAGCGTAAATCAGGCTATTGATTTTCTGGATCAGGACTCTGTGGATCTTGTGATTACCGATATAAAGATGCCCAAGATCAGCGGTTTGGAGTTGCTCAAATATGTAAATGAAAATCTGAAGGGCACCGAAATAATGATCATTACCGGATATCCCTCCATTAAGGGTGCCTTGGAAGCGGTTAAAGACGGTGCTGAAGATTACCTGGTCAAACCCTTCACGGATGAAGAGCTATTGGCAGCGGTTGCTAAAATGCTGGAAAAGCAGGCCAACCGTTTTGCGGCTGAAGTCAAACCAATCCATGCCCACTCCAAAATCATTGGTAAATCTTCGTGTATGCAGAACGTATACCGGCTCATCGATAAGGCTGCAGGGACAAAAGTCAACGTGTTGATCACTGGGGAGAGTGGTACCGGTAAAGAGTTGGTGGCGCGTGCTATCCACTACAACAGCAGTGACCATTCGGGCCCTTTTGTTACGGTTAATTGTACAGCGATTCCAGACACATTGCTTGAAAGTGAACTGTTTGGTCACGTCAAAGGCGCTTTTACAGGAGCAAAATCTTCCCGAGCAGGCTTTTTTCAGATCGCTGATGGAGGAACGCTGTTTTTAGACGAAATTGGCGATGCGAGCCTGAGTATGCAGGGAAAATTACTGCGGGCTATTCAAAACAAAGAGATTTTCATGGTGGGATCCAGCCGTGTCCAAAAGGTGAATACGAGGATTCTGACAGCAACCAACATGGATTTGAAAAATCGCGTTAAAAAGAGGCTCTTCCGGGAAGATCTCTATTTTCGACTGAACATTATTGAAATTGTAATGCCGCCGCTCCATGAACGGGGTGAGGATATTCTGTTACTAGTTCAGCTATTCATGGAAAAGCTCTCCAAGGAAATGAGTCGTCCAGTTCCCCGCTTTTCAGACAAAGTTTTGCAGATTTTTAAAACCTATCGATGGCAGGGCAATGTTCGGGAACTGGAAAACCTGGTCCAGCGTCTGGTAGTGCTGGCTGATAACGAAATAATCGATGTCACCGACCTGCCGGAACAGATGCGTTTCAGCATCAACAGGCAGCAGGGTTTTGACCGGCCTTTAATAGAGGTTGAAGCGGAATATATTTTGAATGTGCTGAACAGCGTGAAGGGAAACAAAACCAAAGCGGCCGAGATTTTGAAAATCGATCGCAAAACACTCCGGGAAAAAATCAAGAGAGCAAACTTAGACATTTAAATCGGGCAATTTCTCCCCGCTGGGGAGTTCCTCCTCGGCGTTTCATCCTGAATCACTTCTTCGCATCGTAGATCCACAGGGCAAACCTTTAATTTATTATAGTTTATATCTCTGATATTAATCCAAATATTGCATTATTTTATTTCTCTGCAAGTGCATTATCTTGGTAAATGTTAAATTGGCATGTGGATTGCTCTATACCCGTGTAAACAACCACTACTTTTATCTGGAATAAAAACTCAAACAAGGATGGAGGAATAACATGCAATTACAAGCCAAGAGTACAGATATCTGCCAAACCTGTATACATGTATCTGATTGTGCACATTACCAACATTGCCAAAACCAAGGAAAGGCAATTTTTCACTGTGAAAATTTTGACAACCAGTCTGTATTGCAGGTAGTTGAAAACGAAATTCTCTATAAGGAAGAACAACCTCCCCAACCTTCCAAACCCAGCATTGCTTATATTCAGGGAAAAATGAAAGGATTGTGCATGAATTGCGAAAAGCGAGTTTCATGCAAGTATCCAATCCGCGACGGTGGGGTCTGGCACTGCGAAGAATACTGTTAGAAATGAGTTTGCCGGCATAAAAAGGAGATTATGACCATGTACAACACAGCTCTGAAAGTCCAGGACGAAGCGAATACGTACGCACAAAAAATATCACAACTGGTTAGAGATAAATATCCTTGGGAAAAGGAATTCATCCAGGCGGTTGATGAGCTTCTTTTTTCATTGATGCCACTTTTTTCTCAAGAGCCCTTTTATCAGCATGAACGGATTCTGGAAAGAATGGTTGAGCCCGAAAGGGTTGTCAGCTTCAGGGTGCCTTGGCGAGATGACAGCGGAACCATTCTAGTGAATACCGGCTATCGTATCGGATTCAACAGTGCCTTGGGCCCATATAAAGGCGGCCTGCGTTTCCATGCCTCGGTGACACTTAGTATACTAAAGTTTCTGGGCTTTGAGCAGGTGTTTAAGAATGCTTTGACCGGGCTGCCCATGGGGGGAGGGAAAGGCGGCAGTGATTTCAGCCCCCGTGGCAAATCCGATATTGAAATTGAAAATTTCTGCCAGAGTTTTATGGTTGGATTGTATAAACACATTGGCCCTGATACGGATGTGCCTGCCGGTGATATTGGTGTGGGTGCCCGGGAAATCGGATACTTGTTTGGCCATTACAAACGCCTTAAAAATGTATTTGAAGGTGTGCTGACCGGAAAAGGGATCGACTGGGGTGGTTCCGCTGTAAGGCCTGAGGCCACAGGATTTGGTGCTGTTTACTTTGCAGAAGAAATGTTGAAAACCCGTGGCGAATATATTGATGGTAAAACGGTAGCGGTTTCGGGATTCGGGAATGTTGCCTGGGGTGTTGTGAAAAAGGTATCGGAAATGGGGGCTAAGGTCATTACGCTTTCAGGACCTGATGGCTTTGTGCACGACCAAGACGGTATTCAAGGAGAAAAAATCGATTATATGCTGAATATGCGTTCCAGCGGCCGCGACAAGGTGCAGGACTATGCAGACAAGTTTAAGGTTGATTTTCATCCGGGAAAACGCCCTTGGGGGGTAAAGTGTGACTTGGCGTTTCCTTGTGCCTGTGAGAATGAAATGGGTATGAACGATGTTAACGATCTTGTAAAAAATGGCTGCATGTGTGTTGCCGAGTGTGCCAATATGCCTTTAACGTCCGACGCCAGCGATATATTGCACAAAAGCGGAATCCTTTATTCCCCTGGTAAAGCATCCAATGCCGGTGGCGTCGCATGCTCAGGATTTGAAATGGCTCAAAACAGTATAAAAATAAAATGGCTAAGGGAAGAAGTCGATCTGAGGTTACGCCAGGTGATGAGAGACATCCACGATAACTGCTTGCAGGCCGCGGAAAGGTATGGTGATCCTGGCAACTATTCCTTTGGGGCAAATATTGCGGGTTTTATAAAAGTCGCAAATGCAATGCTTGACCAAGGTAACACTTAAAATTAAAATATTACCTCGTGATGAGACGAGAGAAATGTTGTAGTTGGCTTGGGGGACCACGTGTCCCCCAAGAGATTTAGGGATGAAAACTCTTTTTAGTGATTTAATTTTGAAATGACTTGCCTTTTAAACCTTCGATTGCTCGCATCAGTGTTAACAGGAGATTACATCATCCCTGGGAACCCCTCCCAACTAGAGGTTGTAACACAAGGTAGAATCCGAAATCGACAAAATTGCTTTACATAATCCAGTAAATCTTCAATGTACAATTCTGGCATTTATCAGCTAATTTTTCCTGGGATAACCAGCCAGAAAGTAAAAATATTATCCTTTCAAAAGCCCTTTGATATGTCTGACATATGCTGGCTGTAATTGAAGACCTTCCAGTGAAACCCTCCCATTACGATAGAAAAACCAAGCCTTATTTCAGACCGGTCCTGAGAAAATTTTGCACCAGGGTATCCCAACCTATCTCGGGACAAGCCGCGTGTACATCGCTGACTGGCCTTGCACCGGTGGCGGCCAGATCCTTATACTCCGGTCCCATCAGTTCCAATAACCGCTGACTCTCCTTCTCCATCCATTGTATGCTTTCATCACCGTAATACAGGCTCTTTAAATTTCTTTTAGGCATCACCGGCTCGATGATAAAAAGCCATCCCGTGTGATACGGATCCGCCTGAAGTATTTCCGGATGATCCACCGCACGATGGTTAACAGCCAGTATCGTACCCGTAACCGGTGAGAGTATAGCTGCTTCATGACCATTCTTGGTAAAGGACCAACCCACCTTGTTTTGCTGAATTTTCTCACCCAACGGTGGCAGATTGATGGTTTTTACCGTCCCGAATACTTTCATGAGGAAGTCGTCCCAGCCAACTCGAACACGGCCGCCGTGTTCGAAACACGACCAGCTATGTCCCATATGGTAGTAATAGCCTGCAGCCATTTTATATCCAGAAGCCGATACATACCGTGGGGATTCGAGATTGCGTACCATATCGACCTCATCGAGCATCTGATCAAAAGCGCAATGATAGCATTCATAGTTCAAAGAACAGATTTTGGGATCATCAACCCGACCGGTGAGGGCATGCCTGCAGGGCCTCGAAGCACCGGAATATTTTCGCTGTAGGTGTTCTACCCATCTGGGCGCTGTCTGTTCTGTTTTCAGTTGATCGCTGATACCCATGGTCTTACGCATGCCACGGTCAAAAGGACAGGTGGTGCAGTCAAAACTATTATCGCATTCTCGAAAGTTGACAACACCGGCTTTCATCCAGATACACTCGTTCACGACTACATTGAAACCTTGCACACGCTTTTTTGAGCGGTTTTTTACTTTTTGAAATAATTTATTCATTGTTTGGCCCTCCTTATTTTGCAACGCTGGAGTTTGGTCGGCAATATTCGATTTATTCGATGTTTCTCCGTCAATCGAAAAGAGCAAGAACGATACCAATGGGCCTTGTAGCCTCCGCACCACTTGTTAACTATCTGATTTGTTTCGATTTAATATTTCTTCATTCCGAATAATGTACCGGCTATGGGACCAACCCGTCCCCAAAACCGATGTATTTGTTTACACCGGATACTTTATTTCACCCTCTTTTTAAGATAATAGTAAAAATATCAAATAATTAGTGGACTGTTGCCAATAACTACAGCCAAGTTTAAACCGCAATAAGCATGATGCTTCAACATACGTTGCATTTAAGTTGCAATTCGTTGCATTTAAATTTTATAAATAGTTTTAAGTAGTTAAATTCGATTTGTTGCAATTCCCCGCAACCTTCATCCGCTCGGACCTCTCATCGCATAGATCACCGACCAAATAAAATCTAATAATATCAATCAGTTTGGTAATTAGCTTTTTCTTGGCACAATGCATGCTAATTTAAAGACAATGTTAGTGATTTAATTGTTTGGAGGCGTCTGCCCGGTCCCATGTCGGGCCGAACCTTTCCATCGCGTGCAAAGGGGGTTTTTCGGGTGTCTGCGGTATCTGAGAAAAAAATCCTGGTGGTGGACGATGAACTGGACATGCAAATTTTCTTGGCCAACGTACTTGGTTCTGAAGGTTTCCACCCAATTGTGGCGGATGACCTTACAGATGGATATCGCCAAGCGCTTGCGGAAAAGCCGGCGGTCATCATCCTCAACATGATGATGCCTGGCGAGACCGGCATCCAGATCTACCGTAGCCTAAAACGGGATGAAACTTTAAGGGACATTCCGGTCATCATGCTGGCAACCCTCGATAAAAACACCTTTTTAAAGTGCCACAATTTGTACGGTTCTCAGCACAGTGAAGCCTATGAACTCGTTGACAGATTCATGCAGAAACCCATCGAGGCGGCCGAACTTTTAAAAACCGTTTCGCGCTTCTCGGCTCATGACAAGCGAACTCCAGCCGGTGAGAACAATGTTTGACAGGAAAAGTAGCCACATGAACAAGACCATCGACGCAGATCTCTACCGTGAAGTCGCGCAATTTGGCGCAAAAGATATGGAAACCTGTATGCAATGCGGCACCTGCAGCGCATCCTGCCCCCTTTCCACGGGAACTGACACTTTCCCCCGCAAAATATACCGCTATCTCCAGCTGGGTCTGAGAGATAAGCTGCTCAAATCCCCGGAACCCTGGCTGTGCTACTATTGTGGTGAATGCAACCTGGATTGCCCCAGGGGCGCCGAGCCGGCCGAAACCATGATGGCCACCCGCCGCTGGTTGACCACCCAGTATGACTGGACCGGTCTGGCCAAGAAACTCTATCTCTCGGAGACCTGGGAGTATGGCGCCCTGGGTGCTGTGGCTCTGTTTGTCATCTTGCTATTCGGCTTTTTTCACGGGCCCATCATCACCGATCGCGTAGCCGTCAACACCTTTGCACCGGTCATGTGGATCGAGATCGGCGACCTGACCATGGCCGCCATCCTGACCATCTTTCTGTTATCGAACGCCTTCCGGATGTTCCGATTCATCATGGATGGTACCCGGGTACCCCTGCACTTGTATGTAACTGAGGCCAAGGCCTTTTTGCTTCATTTTGCGACCCAGAAACGCTGGCGGGAATGCGGCCAGGATCGCAGTCGCTGGCTCAAACATTTTCTGCTGGTTAGCGGCTACATGACCATGATGACCCTGATCATCGTTTTTATCCGCTGGTTTCAGGTGGATGACAGCAGCTGGCATTTTACCAGCCTGTTCGGTTATTATGCCACCGGCGTCATCTTATATGTCACGGTGGAGATGTTCCGAAGCCGCCGCAGGAAAAAGGAGGCCATTCACCGTTTCTCGGAACTTTCCGACTGGCTTTTTCTGATCCTGCTATTTTTGACGACCTTGACCGGCATCATCATGCATCTGGTCCGGCTGGCTGGCTGGCCCCTATTGACCTATGTGATGTACGTGGTCCATCTGGCCATTGCCGTGCCCATGCTGGTGATCGAAGTTCCGTTCGGTAAATGGTCGCACCTATTTTATCGTCCTTTAGCCGTCTTTTTAACCACCGTTCGTGAAAAAGCGGCCAAACCGTCCCGTATTGATATCGTTGATCTTCGGGAGCGGGTCGGCGACTTGTTCATGAGCTGTCTGCAGTGCGGCACCTGCACCGCGGTCTGCCCCTGGAACCGTATTTCGGAATACAGTCCCAGACGGATGTTGCGCCACCTGGCGCTTGCTACCGGCACCACAGACAGCATCGATACAGCCGTCTGGAGTTGCACCACCTGCAACGCCTGTGACGACCCCTGTCCCCGGGGAATCGATATCGTCGACACGATCCGATCAGCCCGCGAGATCCAGAACCAGCAGCACAATCTGCCGGAGACGCTGCAAATACCCTTGCAGTATCTGGAAAAAATGGGCAATCCCTGGGGCGGTGCCCCCGCCCGGCGGACTGACTGGGCCAGGGATGTCGCCCTGCCGGACTTCAGTCCTGAACAAACCTACTGCCTGTTCACCTGCTGCACTACGGCCTATGATGATAGCCCGTCCCAGCGCAATCAGCAGGCGGCCCTGGCCCTGCCACGCCTGCTGGGCCAGGCCGACATTACCTTCGGCAGCCTGGGCACCCAGGAGCTTTGCTGTGGCGATCCGGCCTTGCAACTGGGGGACGAAGGTGCTTTTACAGCGCTCTCCCAGGCAAACCAGGCACTTTTTCAAAAACACCGTGTGGAAAAAGTTTTAACGACCTCACCGCATTGCTTTCATACCTTTAATAATGCCTATCCCGATGGACAGCCCAACCTTGCCATAGAGCATTACACAGTCCTGCTGGACCGTCTTATCACAGACGGGCGTTTGACGCCGCAATACGAAGTCGACGCCACGGTGACCTTTCACGACCCCTGTTATTTGGGGCGTCACAATGGCATCTGCGAGGCACCCCGCCGGGTCCTGAAAAGCATCCCGGGCCTTGCTCTGGTGGAAATGCGCGACAATCGCGACCAAAGTCTCTGCTGCGGCGGCGGGGGCGGATGTGCATTCAGCCAGAACGGGTCCGGGAGTTCCCTGGCTGATTTGCGTATCCAGCAGGCCTTGGACGTGCAGGCCGATATTATCGCCACCGCCTGTCCTTATTGTATGCGCATGCTCCAGAAAGCCGTCGAAGCCCGTGGACAGGCCGGATCCATCCGCGTGCAGGACATCGCCGAGCTGTTGTTCCAATCTATAGAGAAAACCTATGAGGATCCCCTGCCAATACATATCAATCTAGAACTCGACCAGGAGGTACTGCATGCCTGAACGCATTGGATTTTATATCTGCCATTGCGGTATCAATATCGCTTATCGGGTACGGGTGGAAGAAGTGGCTGCCTATGTGGCCACGTTGCCGAACGTTACCGTGTCCCGGGATTATCTTTTCATGTGCTCCGATCCGGGCCAGGAATTGATCGAAAATGACATTCGCTCCCAGCAGCTGACGCGCGTGGTTGTGGCGTCGTGCTCACCGCGCATGCATGAAAAAACCTTCCGAGCCGCCTGTCAGCGTGCCGGCCTCAATCCTTACAGGGCCTTCCACATGGTCAGTGTGCGCGAAAATGTCTCCTGGGTCACCCTTAATGAAGATGGGGCCACCCAAAAAGCCAAGATACTGGCCGGCGTCGGCATCATGCGGGTCATACACCAACACGATCTGATACCGACGGAATTCCCTGTCTGCACCAATACACTCGTAGTGGGAGGCGGTATCGCCGGCATGCAGGCTTCACTGGACATTGCCAGCGCTGGATTCAAAGCCTACCTGGTGGAAAGACAGCCCACAGTGGGCGGTCACATGCTTCAGTATGACAAGACCTTTCCGACCCTGGATTGTGCCGCCTGTATCGGGACACCCAAAATGGTTTCAGTGGGACAGGAATCCAATATCGAATTACTGTCTTACAGCGAGGTCGAGAACGTCAGCGGTTTTATCGGCAATTTTAAAGTATCCGTCCGTCAAAAGCCGCGTTATGTCGAAGCCAACTGCACAGGTTGCGGCGAGTGTGAAAAAGTCTGTCCGGTCTCCTTTCCCAATGAGTGGGATGTGGGCACCAAGTTGAGAAAGGCAATTTATCGCCCGTTTCCCCAGGCCGTACCCATTACCTACTGTATCGACAAATATGACCGGGCCCCCTGTGTGCAGACCTGCCCGGCCGGAACCAATGTGCAGGGCTATGTGGCCCTGGTCAAAACAGGCCGCTATCAAGAAGCGGTCAAGCTGATCATGGAGAAAATCCCCCTGCCCGGCACCCTCGGTCGGGTTTGTCCGGCACCGTGCGAAAAAGCCTGCCGCCGGACGGAAGTGGACAAAGCCGTGGCCATTCGGGAGTTGAAGCGCTTTGCCGCCGATCAGGTGGATTTTTCCGATTTGACACCGCCCGATATCGAGGACCGACCCGAAAAGGTCGCCGTGATTGGCTCGGGACCCGCCGGTCTCACCCTAGCATACTATCTGCGACTCAAAGGCTATCAGATCACGGTTTTCGAGGCCCTGGATCAATTGGGAGGCATGCTGCGGGTGGGCATTCCCGACTATCGCCTGCCGGCCGAAGTGCTGGATTCGGAAATCCAGTATTTGCTCGACCATGGTATTGCAGTGGAAACCCAGGCTCGCTTGGGTCAAAATCTGACCCTTGCGGAACTGCAAGCCAGGGGATTCGCAGCGATCTTTTTGGGCATTGGTGCCCATGGTTCCTTACACATGCGCATACCGGGAGAAGATCAGGCCGCAGACGTTTTGGATGCGGTCCAATTTTTGCGGGAAGCCAATCTTGGCAGCCGCAGTGCCCCGGGGAAAAATGTCATCATCATCGGCGGCGGCAATGTAGCCATTGATGCAGCTCGGGTGGCCAAGCGCCTGGGCGCCAAAAATGTCACCGTTGTCTATCGACGTTCCGAGCAGGAAATGCCCGCCTACCCGGAAGAAATCACCGGTGCCAGGCAAGAAGGCATCCAGATTTCTTTTCTGACAGCACCGGTTGCCATTCAAAGCCAGGATGGACATGTAACCGGGTTTACATGCATCCGCACCGAATTGGGCCCGCCGGATGCCAGCGGACGCCGGCGGCCGATACCGGTCAAAGGATCCGAGTTCGACCTGCCATGCGATGCCATCATTCCAGCTATCGGACAAAAGATCGACTTGGATTGGGCCACCGGTGGTACCCACATGCAACTGACCGAGCGCAATACCATCTGGGTCCATCCCACCTCCATGCAGACAAGTCTCCCGCACGTTTTTGCAGCCGGTGACGCCGTCACCGGGCCAGCCACCGTTGTGGAGGCGATTGCCGCCGGACATAAAGTGGTGGCCGCCATGCATCGTTATCTCAACGATGGTATTCCGGATGCTGTTCTAACGGAAGCCGAACCCCAAGCCGCCCCGGGAGACCAGTGGAAACCGATCCCAGAGGACATCCCCATCCAGGAGCGGGTCGAATCCAGACATCTGAATCCGGAAACGCGCGCAGCGAGTTTTGAGGAGGTCGATCTAAATTTTAGCGCGGACGCCGCCCAGGCAGAAGCTGCCCGCTGCGTTGACTGCGGCGGTTGCTGCGAATGCAAATTGTGTGTGCAAGCCTGTGAGGCCCAGGCCATCGATCATGCCATGATCGAATCTAACAAGGAGATCGATGTGGGCTCCATCATCGTGGCCACCGGCTTTGACCCCCTGGATCCCACGCCCATGACCCAGTACGGCTACGGCCGGTTTGCAAATGTTTTTACCAACCTGGAGTTTGAGCGGCTTTCCAATGCCACCGGCCCCACCAGCGGTAAACTCTTAAAACGCGATCCAAACGATCATCTCAAATTTACGGAAGCACCTAAAAGCGTCGCCATTCTACATTGCATCGGCAGCCGTGACATCAACTATCATGAGTATTGTTCACGCACCTGTTGCATGTATGCTCTCAAATACGCGCATTTACTCAAGGACAAATGCGGTCATGACACCCAAATATATAATTTTTATATCGATATGCGTTGCTTCGGTAAGGGCTACGAGGAGTTTTACAAACGCGTTCAGAGCGAAGGTGTCCGCATGATCCGCGGTAAGGCCTCGCGAATCGAGGAAACCGACGGTATGCTCTGGGTCACGGCCGAAGACACCCTCTCCGAACAAATGATTAACCTTCCGGTGGAAATGGTGATCCTGTGTACTGCCATGGAGCCACGCTCCGATGTCAATGACGTAGCCCGCGTCTTCGGGATCTCCACCGGCAGCGACGGCTTCTATCAGGAAGAGCACCCCAAATTGGCACCGGTTTCGACACCTTCCAGCGGTGTATTTCTAGCCGGCGCCTGTCAAAGCCCCAAGGACATACCCGATACCGTGGCCCAGGCCAAGGGCGCCGCTGCCGAAGCACTGGCATTGAGCGCCTCCGGGAAGGTCTCGGTGGCGCCGATGATCTCCGGCATCGACCCGGATATCTGTATCGGATGCCAGATATGTATCGACCTGTGCCCCTATACGGCCATCGAGTTCAATGAGCGTAAGGGCATCAGCGAGGTCAACGAAGCCATCTGCAAGGGCTGCGGCAGCTGTGCCGGGTACTGCCCCAGCGGTGCTGCCCAAGTGCGCCACTTTACCGACAAGCAGATTTTTTCTGAAATTGAAGGACTATTAGCTGGATAACCATGTTCAAACAGATTCTACGTTTAGCAGAAACAACTAAAATCATACGTTGTTTCAGTAGTCATTACGCTGCGCTGTAATTCATAGTCATTTGCTTCGCGTTATTAATTGTCGCCTTGCGCTTGTAGCTGACAGCGTAATAACGACCGAAGGTCTAATAACGTGCGTAGCACAAATAACAGCCGAAGGCGTAATACCGACCGAAGGTCTAATGACGCGCGCAGCGCAAATAACAGCCGAAGGCGTAATAACGGTCGTAGACCAAATAACGCGCGAAGCGCAAATATCGGCCGCAAGGCCTAATAACAACCAATTGGAGTGTAAAAATGACAGACGATTTCGAACCCACCATCATTGCTTTTTTCTGTAACTGGTGCACCTACACGGCTGCGGACCTGGCCGGTACCAGCCGGCTCTCCTATCCACCCAACGTGAAAATCATCCGCGTTATGTGCAGTGGCATGGTGGATCCCAAATACGTAATTAAAGCGCTTTTGGATGGTGCTGACGGCGTTCTGGTTAGTGGTTGCAATCCCGGCGATTGCCACTACATCAATGGCAATTTCAAAGCCCGCCGACGCATTAAGCTGCTCAAGGAAATCCTGCCGCGTTTCGGATTCGAGGCCGAGCGACTGCGGCTGACCTGGATTGCGGCCAGCGACGGGGTCCTGCTGGCGGAAACGCTCCAGGATCTGGTTGCCCAAATCAAAGCGTTGGGCCCCAGTCAGGCCAAGCTACAAAAAGTTGGATAGCTCGGATAGATAAAGAATCCGATACACTTGGCTTGTAGCCGCTAGCCAGTAGCCAGTGGCAGCTAAGTGCTAAAAGCCAACAGCTAAGAGCTGACAACCGTAGGTTGTCCACCTAGGAGGATGGTATGCCCGACACGGTAAAAATTGAGGTAACAGACCAAAACATTCTGGAAACGCTCAGAGGATTTTTTAAAAGCCTCCTGGAACGGGATGATATCACCGCGCTGCTGGCACCCTGTCGGCTACCCGGAAAGACAATGGTCATGCCCACACTGATTTCAGTGGCCGATCAGGTCAACATGTTAGATCCCCTGACACCGGCATTTCCTGTCAATAGTGCTAAAATGGTATCACGTCTGACGCGCAAACCGTCCGGCGGCACGGTTGCGGCCCTCATGCGTCCCTGCGAAATCCGCGCTTTTATCGAACTGGTCAAACTCAAGCAGGGACGCACCGAAGATCTGATTCTGATCGGCATTGACTGTCTGGGTGCCCTCGGGAACCGGGATTATCTGCAATGGGCCGGGGAACACAGCGACGATATGACCCAGCAATATGCTGGCCGGGTTCTATCCGGAAAAAGTGGGATCACCCCAGAGATGGCGCTGTCACAAGCATGTCAGGCTTGCGAATTTCCGGTGACGGAAAGCGCCGATATCAACATTGGTCTCTATGGGGTGGATACCAGCCGGGAAATCCTGGCCCAATCGCTCACAGAAAAGGGTGATCTGCTCTTGAAGACACTCGATTTTAGCGCTTCAGAAATCCCGGCTGCCCGCAAAAAGGACATCGAAGGGCGTATCTCGGAGAATGCAGCATTCCGGGATGAGATGTTCGCCCAAATCGACGAACAAATTGACAGCCAGGAAAAACTGGGCACCTTTTTGAACAGTTGCGTAAACTGCTATAACTGCCGGGTTGCCTGCCCGGTTTGCTATTGCCGCGAGTGCGTATTCGTTACCGATGTGTTCGACCACGAACCCAGCCAGTACCTGCGCTGGTCCCAACGCAACGGCGCCATTAAAATGCCCACGGATACGATGCTGTACCACATCACGCGTCTGACACACATGAGTACCGCCTGCGTCGGATGCGGGCAATGTACCAATGCATGCCCCAACGACATCCCGGTTATGGCCTTGTTCCGTACGGTGGCCCACAGAACTCAGGAGGCCTTTGACTACCAGGCTGGCAGAAGTCTTACGGAAAATCCGCCCATGTCGGAATTCAAAGAAGAAGAGTTTGAAGAAATTGTGGGAATAAACTAGCAGCTATTAGGAGCTTTGATATGAGTAAAAAATTGGGCAAAGCCCTGGTTGTAGGTGCCGGCATCAGCGGAATTCGATCGGCGCTTGACCTGGCTGAGTACGGATACGGTGTTACCCTTATCGATCGTAAGGCCCATATGGGGGGCATCCTCAGCCAGCTGGACCATCAGTTCCCAAGCAACCACTGCGGTATGTGCAAAATGCTCCCCCTTGTCAAGCGCGACCAGTCGGGCCAGTTCTGTCTGCGTAAAGGACTTTTTCATGAGAATATCGATATCCTTCTGAATACCGAGTTGATAGACCTAAGCGGTGAGCCGGGAAGTTTTAGCGTAACCCTGCGTGAAAAGCCCACCTGGGTGGATCCTGACCAGTGCGTGGGTTGCGGTGCTTGTGAAGCGGTCTGTCCAATAGAGGTAGCGGATGCATTTAACCAGGGGCTTTGCACCCATAAAGCCATCTACCTGCCGATTCCACATACCATACCCAATCCTTACGTCATTGACCTGGCAGCCTGCAACCACTGTGGCGCCTGTGAAAAAGTCTGCCCCACCCAGGCCATTCATCTCTCCCTGGAAAAACGGAAAGCCTTCCGAATTCTGGTGGTGGACGACGAGTTGATCGTTCGGGACTCTCTGAAGGAATGGCTTGCGGATGAGAATTTTGATGTGGATACGGCCGAGTCCGGTGCCATGGCTCTGGAAAAGCTTTCGCAGCAATCCTTCAACCTGATGCTGACCGATATTAAAATGCCGGGGATGGATGGCGTCGAACTACTGAAAAAGGCCAAAGAAATTTTTGCGGATATGCCCGTCCTCATGATGACCGCATTTGCCACGGTGGAAACCGCCGTGGACGCCATGAAGATCGGTGCCAGGGATTATTTGATGAAACCATTTGATCCGGAAAAAATGATCGTCGATGTGGTTCAAATTTTTGAGGAAGTTCAGGCCGGTGAGCCCCGGATCCTTGAAGTGGGCGCGGTGGTCTTATCCGGTGGGGCCGACTATTTTGATCCGGCCGAAGCTAAGAATATCTATGACTACCAGACCAATCCCAATGTGATCACCACCCTTGAACTGGAACGGCTGCTTAGCGGCACCGGGCCAACCCAGGGACAAATGATGCGACCCCATGATGGCAAACCAATTACCAAAATCGCCTGGATACAGTGCGTCGGGTCCCGGGACATCCAGTGCGATGCAGATTTTTGCTCTTCGGTCTGCTGCATGGTCGCCATCAAGGAAGCCCTGCTGGTTAAACAGAAACTGAAAACGCCTGTGGAAACCACCCTTTTTTATATGGATATGCGCACGTTTGCAAAATCGTTCCAGCGCTACCGGGATAGTGCCGAACAGGATCACGGCGTACGGTTCCAGCGGGCGCGCATTCACTCGATCATGCCGGATTCAAATTCCGCAGACCCGGTCATCCGCTACGTGCAGACAGATGGGTCGGTTCAGAACGAAACCTTTGATTTGGTGGTACTGACCGTGGGGCAACGGCCGGCCACAGGCAGCCAGGAGTTGTCTCAGCTCTTGGAAATCCCCCTGAATCCCTGGGGCTTTATCCAGACCACCCTGCTTTCGCCGGTGGTCACCGAAAAAGCCGGTGTGCTGGCAGGCGGCTCCTATACCGGTCTCAAAGATATCAGTGAATCGGTTATGCATGCATCGGCAGCATCTTTGGAGGCTTCCCGCGTCATTCATGCCGCCGGCGGCAGCTTGGCGGATGAAACCGATTCTGAACCTGTATTTCAAGATGTATCCAGAGAAAATCCCAGAATTTTGGTGGGGGTCTGCACCTGTTCGGATCGGTATACCCAAAACCTAGATACCGATGCACTGACCCAAGCGCTCAAGCAGGATCCGGCTGTGGATCAGGTGATTTTTTTACAGCAGGTTTGTACCGCCACTGGATGGGAGGACCTCGTCAAGGCCATCGAATCGACAAAGCCCAACCGGGTTTTGCTGGGAGCCTGTCATCCCTATGTGTTTATCCACAAATTGCGGGAGTTGAGTCGCCAAGTCCAGCTGGAAACCGAATTGATGCATGTTGTCGATATCGTGACACCGTTTTTTAGATCGACACCCGAATCTTCGCAAACAGATCGTGCCTGGATCGATTCGGCCCTGTCTAATTTGAAGATGGGTAAAGCCCGGTTGAAACACGTGGATCCATTAACGCTCACCAAACTGCCGGTTGCCAGGCAAGCCTTGGTGGTGGGCGGAGGCATTGCCGGTATGCATGCGGCTCTTTCCATCGCCGAACACGGCTATCCCGTGAGTCTTGTGGAACAGAGCGATCAACTGGGGGGCAACCTCCTCTGGTTGGATCAAACCATCGAAGGATCCCCTGTTAAGCTGTATTTGGATGATATCGTTCAGGCCGTGGAAAATCATCGCTTGATAGATATCCACCTGCAATCGAGCATTACAGCCCATTTTGGTGAGGTGGGCGATTTCTACACGACCATTGAAAATGCCGAGGGAGGTGCCCAAACCATTCAGCATGCTACCACAATTTTGGCCACAGGAGGTAACGAAGCCCCCGCAGACACCTATGGTTATGGTGACAACCCGGCCATCATTACCCAGAAAGAGCTGGAAAACCGGATCAGACAAGACAATCTCGATATGGAGTCACTAGATAGCGTTGTGATGATCCAATGTGTGGGCTCCCGGCTGGAACCGAGAAATTACTGCAGCCGGGTCTGTTGCCCCACATCCTTGAAGCATGCTTTGCGGCTTAAAAAAACTAAGCCGGACCTTGCGGTCTACATCTTGTATCGGGATATGATGACCATCGGATTCGCCGAACAATATTTTACAGCCGCTCGTAAGGCCGGTGTCATATTTATTCAATACGACCCGGATAATCCACCGCAAGTCAACTTGCCGTCGCAAGAAGTTTCCAGCTTGTCGGTCATGGCCACGGATCCCATTTTGTCCAGACCCCTTCAAATCGAAACCGACCTGCTTGTCCTGGCCACCGGCATCGTGCCCCAGCTTCCGGAAAAATTGTCGCAAATATTTGGTGCCGAAACCGATCAGGACGGCTTTTTCCTGGAAGCGGAATTCAAATGGCGCCCAGTGGATGCGCTCAAGGAAGGTGTCTTTGGTTGCGGGATTGCGCTGTCGCCCCGGTCAATTCAGGATGCCCTTGCCACGGCGGGGGCCGCTGCCCAGCGGTCCTTACGCATACTGGCCAATGACAAATTAGCGACTGGAAAAATTGTTTCATCGGTGCGGCACAGCCTATGCAGCCTGTGTGAACGCTGTGTTGACGCGTGCCCCTATCAGGCTAGACATCTGGATCCGGACAACCAGAAAATCGAAGTCAATGCAGCCATGTGCCAGGGCTGTGGTGTCTGCGCCACGACCTGCCCCAACAGCGCAGCAATACTTCAAGGATTCACCGATGCCCAGATGCTCGGCATGATTGACAGTGCCATGGATGCGGTCTGGCCATCGGTACCGGTGGCTGCAGCCGGCGACACTTAGTCCCGATTTTCTCATGAAATAGTTGGGTGAACCAACAGCAGCGCTTTTATTTGACAGGGAGCGTCATGAGTTATGTTCAAACTTTTTAATAAAATACGGTCCCGGCTTGTTTCCAAAATCGTGATCACATTTGGGCTGGTCTTTCTCGTCTCCGTTTCCATTTGGACCTATGTCAACGTCCGTTACCAGAAGGAAAAAGAGATGCAAAACATCGTGGGCGCCACCGATCGACTGACAACCACGATTCGATTGGGAACCCATTATGCCATGATGCTCAACTCCCGGGACGACATCAACCAGATTATCCGTAACATCGGACGGCTGCCGGAGATTGAAAATATCCGCATCTTCAACAAAGCCGGTGAAATAAAATTTTCGAATCAACCGGAGGAAGTCGATCTGGCAACCAACATCAAAGCCGAAGCCTGTGACATCTGCCATCGTACGGAACCGCCCCTATCCGAACTGGCCCTCAATGACAGGATCCGTATATTCAGGGATGCCGACGGGTATCGACTCTTGGGCATCATCAGCCCCATAGGCAACGAACCGGGTTGTTCCACGGATGACTGCCACGTACATCCCCAGGGCAAAAAAATTTTAGGTGCCTTGGATCTGGTTGTCTCACTCAAAGAAACCGATCAGGGATTGTACCTGCTGCAACGCAGCATCATCGGGATGTCTGTAAGCGTTTTCCTACTGACGTCCACGATTATTTTTTTCTTTGTTTTTAGGCTGGTCAATCGGCCTGTTAAAAAACTGATCTCCCGTACCCGCAATATCGCCCGGGGTGACTACGACAGCAAGGTAGCGCTGGTGCAAAAGGATGAAATGGGTCAGCTCGGGGATGCCATCGACAAAATGGGGGCTGAAATCGGTGAAAAAGAGGCTGCGCTCAACAAACAACGCGACGAATACATGCAGCTGTTTGAACAGGTGCCCTGCCTCATCACGGTTCAGAATCGAAATTATAAGCTGCTGCGATACAACAAGGAATTCTCGGACCGCTTCGACCCGGAACCAGGCGATTATTGCTACCACGCCTACAAGGGACGTTCGGAGAAATGCGAACACTGCCCGGTGGAATGGACCTTTGCCGATGGCAAATCGTACTCAACCGAGGAAACAGGTGTCGACAAAGACGGCAGCATCAAGCACTGGATCGTGCGAACATCGCCCATAGTCAACCAAAAAGGCGAGGTGGTTGCCGCCATGGAAATCTCGCACGATATTTCCGAACGCCGGCAACTCGAAGATGACTTAAAACGTTCCGAAAAGAAATATCATGCCATATTCAATAACATTCCCAATCCAGTATTTGTGCTGGATATGCAAACGCTCGATATACTGGATTGCAACATGAGCGTTGAATCGGTGTATGGATTCAGTCTGGAAGACATTATCGGCAAACCGTTTCTGAACCTTTTTCGTGAAGATGAAAGAAAAGGCTACGCCGCCAAGATGAAGGCGGGCGTGGTTATCAACCAGGCCAAGCATGTGACCCAAAGCGGTAAGGAACTGTATGTCAACATCCGCATAGCACTGTCCGAATATACCGGGAATGAGGTGCTCCTGGTAACCACCGGCGACATCACCAAACGGCTCGAAGCCGAACAGCAGCTGATCCAGGCCAGCAAAATGGCCACCCTGGGTGAAATGGCCACGGGTGTGGCCCATGAATTGAACCAGCCCTTGTCGGTCATTAAAACCGCCAGTAGCTTTATCATCAAGAAAATCGATCGAGAAGAAACTCTGAAAGCAAAAGTTTTAAATACCATGCTATCCAAGGTGGACAGCAACGTGGACCGGGCAACCCGGATCATCAACCACATGCGCCAATTTGCCCGTAAGACCGATCTGGCCCTGGAGAAAATCGCCATCAACGACGTGCTCTTAAATGCTTTTGAGATTTTCAGCCAGCAACTCAAAGTCAGGGGTATCTCTGTGAATAAGGATCTGGGCCGAGATTTGCCAAAAGTTCAGGTCGATCCGGATCGTCTTGAACAGGTATTTATCAACTTGTTGCTGAATGCCCGTGACGCCATTGAGGAAAAAGCCTCACGGTCACGTCAGATGGATCCGGAAGATCAGATCACCCTGAAAACGTATCAAGATTCAGATCAGGTTATAGCCGAGGTTTGTGATACCGGTGTTGGCATACCCAAACATGTAGCCGAGAAAATTTTCGAACCCTTTTTCACCACCAAAGAGGTCGGAAAAGGAACCGGCTTGGGGCTCTCCATTAGCTACGGCATCGTCAAAGACTGCGGCGGGACGATCCGGGTTGTGCCCGGCGCGGATCGTGGCGCCTGCTTCCGGGTTTCGTTTCCAATTTTATGAGATCCGGGTTCAAGGGGTCCAGGATTCGAGGGTTCAAGGGGGGGCTAATTGCTGTCAGCACAGGGAAGAATTAAACACTGAGCGATAAGTTTATGCATCTAGTAGTTTGCCGCATGCAACTGTGAGCTGCCTTATAGCATCCCAGCATCCTAGCCTTCTAGCATATATTGCAAGGACATAGCTTGGTTCAGGAGTCAAACATGAAAACTTCTGACAACATGAAAAAGATACTCCTAGTGGATGATGAAGAAGATATCCGCGAAGTTCTCAGCATGGCCCTGGTGGACTTGGGCTATCATATCTTAACGGCCGAAAATGGCAAATCTGCCTGGCAGACCTTCACCCTGGAGCGCCCCCCAATTGTTATGACCGACATCAAAATGCCGGTTATGGATGGTATTGAATTACTGCAACGCATAAAGCGAAAAAGCCCTGAAACCGAAGTGATCATGATAAGCGGTCACGGCGATATGGATCTGGCGATCAAGAGCCTCAAACATCGTGCGACGGATTTCATCACCAAACCCATCAATGTGGACGCACTGGAAATCTCTCTGAAGCGAACTGAAGAAAAGATCATCACCCGCCAGAAACTCCAGGAGTACACCCAAAACCTCGAAAAACTCATCCGCGAGAAAACTGAGCTGCAAGACAACTTATCGGACCTGGGCCTCATGGTGGGATCGATTTCACACGGCATCAAGGGACTACTCACCGGCCTGGATGGTGGTCTTTATCTGCTGGATGCAGGTCTCAAAAAGGATAATTTGGATAAGATCAAAGAGGGCGGCGACATACTGAAACTGATGGTGGAACGGATTCGTCGCATGGTCAGCGATATTCTCTTCTACGCCAAAGAACGTAATCTAAGACGCGACCGTGTCAATATACACGCTTTTGCTTCCGAGGTCATATGCGTGGTGGAACCCAAGATCAAGACTCACAACATTCAGCTTAGAAACCATTTCGATCTGAATGTTGAAACCATAGAAATCGATTCAGGATTTGTCCACTCCGCACTCATCAATATCCTGGAAAATGCCATCGATGCATGCCTGCGCGCTAAAGTGCATCAAGATCCTACCATCGAATTTACCGTTCACAACGACGATGCTTATCTCTATTTTATTATCAGTGACAATGGGGTGGGTATGGAGATGGAAACCCGTGACAAGCTGTTCTCGCTTTTTTACTCATCCAAGGGGCGCGAAGGAACAGGGTTGGGCTTATTTCTGTCCAACAAGATTATCGCTCAGCATGGCGGTTCCATTAACGTGGACTCGGTATTGGGCAAGGGCTCGCGGTTCACCATAAAAATCCCGCTATCAGGATGAAGTCGTGTTACGAGTCGAATGATTTGTTTTTAAAACTATTCTCATAGCAGAGGTATTGGCTGTTTTGCGATATCGACGGATACATGCAGTTCAGTCCGAGCAAATAGATGTTGGAGATAAGTCAGATTTCGACGTAGAAACTGAAACCGCAAGATGTTGTAGAGTGAACTTAATTCTTTTTCAGTAATGGTTACTACCGGTATTGTTGATATTCACGGCATTTATGAAATTCATGAATCAAAAAATCATTCAATCGGCTTATCTCTATCCAAAATCTCACTTATTTTTATTGAAATGTCTTTCATACTGAACGGTTTCTGAATAAAACCATTGCAGCCGCGATCTAATATCTCTTGGGCTTGTCCATCGATGCTGTAACCGCTGGAGAGAAGGATCTTTAGGTCGGAGTTAATTTCTTTCAATCGATCATAGGTCTCTCCGCCGCTTATTTCGGGCATGATCATATCAACAATTACCATATCAATTTCACTCATGTTCCTCTCATAGACTTCCAAGGCCTCTTTACAACTTTTAGCTGTCATTACCTTGTATCCGATCCGTTTCAACAACTGTCCACACACATCGATGATGGTCTCTTCATCGTCAACAAGAAGTATGGTCCCTTCACCTTTTTCGACAGCCCCTCTCGGCTGTTTTTCTTCTACCAGCATATTTTTCGATGAAGGTAAATAAATATTGAAAGTGGTTCCCTTGCCTATTTCACTGCAAACGTTGATGAAGCCTCCATGGTTCTTGATGATGCCATACGTAGAAGCAAGGCCCAAACCGGTTCCTCTGCCCATCTCTTTAGTGGTGAAAAATGGTTCAAATATTCTTCGCTGGGTGGTCTCATCCATACCGATTCCGGTGTCAGTCACAGAAATTTTCACGTAATGGCCGCTTATTGTCTCAAATGCTTTGACATTATTCTCGTCAAGTTAGACATTCTTGGTCTGTATGTAGAGATCTCCACCGTCCGGCATGGCCTGCCAGGCATTTACATAAAGATTCATCAAAACCTGTTCAATCTGACCTTGATCTGTTTCTACAGCCCATATAGCTTTTTGATGCTTTGTATGAATTTTGATCTCTTTTTTTGTTCTGCCAAACATCCGTGATGTCTTCTTGATTATCTCATTAATGTCAGTCGTTTTGACCTCGTATTTTCCTCCTCGGGCAAAACCTAAGAGTTGTTTTGTGAGATCCACCGCACTTACTACATAATCCTCTATTCCTTTTAGATGTTCAAAATCAGGGTGGGAAGGATCCTTATCGATTAGGGCCAAAGATGTACGTCCTTGGATACCCATGAGCAGATTGTTAAAATCGTGGGCAATGCCACCAGCGAGCGTGCCGACAGATTCCATCCTCATGGCCTGCTGGAGTTGATTTTCAAGTTGCTTACGCTCAGTAACATCTCTGGCAACACCTCTGAATCCAATTTCTTTGCCATTTTGGTCTTTTATTAGAGATACGACTGTTTCAACAAAACTTTCTGTTCCATCTTTTCTGTTAAGCCTCCAGTCAAGGGCTTTCGTAGATATGCCCGATCGAAATACATTGTTAAACGCTTTAAAAATCTTTTTAGCATTTTCTTCATCCATATATTCCCGATTATTCATCCCCATCAATTCATTTTTGGGATACCCAAGTATCTTACACATTGAATCATTAAAAAATGTGAAATTTCCGGCAATATCCACTTCAAAATAACCATCGTCAATATTTTTAAGTATGTTCCGATATTTCTCCTCACTTTCACGCAGCGCCTCCTCCGCTCGCCTGCGATCAGAGACATCTTCTACAAAAGACTGCATCCCAACAAGCTTTTTATCTCCTCGTTCATCTGTTTCATAAATTGATTCTGAGTTAATTTTTACCCAAATAATCTTTCTGGAAGAGTCAAATATTCTAATCTCATAGGGATCGGTCGTTCCTTTACCTTCAATTCTGTCCTGAACTTTATTTATTACGAATTCGAGGTCTTCGGGGTGGACAACTGGATGGAAAGATTTGTTGAGCCAATCTTCTATTTTGTATCCAGTCATTTCAAGTAATTTTTTATTACCATATGTAAACTCTCCATTTATATTAACAGTGTACATGGCAACCGGAGCATTTTCTATAAATTTCCGATAACGTTCCTCGCTCAGACGTAAGGCCTCTTCTGCTTGTTTGCGTGCAGTTGTTTCATTGAAAAGAGCGGCCATTTTGTTTGGTTCGGTTTGAAATGCAACAACTTCAAAGGCACCGCTGAGTTTTCCTTCTTCATAATTAATCTGTTCAGTGCGCCAGATTTTCCCTTCTTTAGCGGCTTCACGATATCGACCCGGAATCTCTGTATCAACCAGACCTGGAAAGGCATCTTCAATTGTTTTCCCTATGAATTGCTCCTGTCCCACTCCCAATATTTGGTTAGAAGCTTTATTAGCACCTACAAACACAAGTCGGTTTTCTTCTTGGAGTTCGTACATATGAATGCCCATCGGGGATGCATTTACAATATTTCTAAACCGTTCTTCGCTTGCCTTTATACTTTCTTCCACCTGCTTGCGCTCAGAAATATCCCTGATAATGCCTTGAACAACGGGCGCACCCCGGTGGGTGACCAATGATGTGGAGACCTCAGCAAGGAACTTTGATCCGTCCTTATTTATAGCCGTGTATTCATTAAGTTCCGATCCTAATGGTTTTCCTTCTAACCTTGCTTGAATACGCATTAGTATTCTTTCGTGATCCTCTGGGGAAATGACTTCCCAGACTGTCAATTTTAAACCTTCTTCCATCGTATACCCAAAAAAGTTGCAAGCTCTCCTGTTAAGGAAAAGGAATTTCCCTGATGGGATCTCACATATAAAATATCCATCTGTGGTATTTTCAACCAAAGATCGATATCGCTCCTCGCTTTGTTTATGTGCCTCCTCTGCCTGTTCTAATTCCTGAATCTTTTTCTCTAACTCTACGTAGGTTGGTTTATTTATCATTGAAAGAATACCCTATTCAAAATGGGGGTGGCATAGATTGCCACAAGTTTAATGATTCTTGCCTAATACACGATATTGGCAATATCAGCAAATGCTATATATAATTGGAATTCATGAGTTGAGAACCATTGCTATGGTGTTCATGGAAATCTGCCAAAAGCTGATTGTTGCCTATTATTGGTTGTACTTATCAAATTAGCACGTTCCAGGCTATCAAAAACGAGGTCTCCCATAAAAATTGCAAAAGTTCAATATCCTGTTCCACACTAGCGCTGTCCAGGGGCAACCACCATCAGCAAGTACAACGTTCATAGGAGATCTTCTTAATTAGCTTATTGAGTAGTATCATTGTCAGAAAACGACCAATTTAGGTATTTGACTTTCTAAACATCAATCACTATATTCCCGCCTGTTGACCTATTATAATTCAACAAAAGCAGAGTATAAAAATGGATGACAAACTCTATGTGACGGCCCAGGACCTTCTAAACGATTCCTTCAAACTTGGACTGCGGATCTACAAAAGTGGATTTCGTCCCAGCTTTATCATCGGGATCTGGCGCGGCGGGACGCCGGTGGGTATTGCTGTGCAGGAAATTTTGGATCACCTGGGTGTCACAACCGACCATATTGCCATACGGACCTCATCCTATTACGGTATCAATAAAAAGACCAAGGAAGTTCGCGTACATGGCCTGGCCTATTTAGTCCGTAATGCCAACCGCGACGATGGCCTTTTAATCGTGGATGATGTCTTTGATAGCGGCAACAGTGTCAAAGCCGTACTCAACATGTTGACGGCCAAAATGCGTCGCAATCTACCCAAAGACATCCGCATCGCCACACCCTGGTTTAAGCCCACAAACAACGCCACCGACCTGATTCCTGATTATTACATCCACGACACCGACCAATGGCTGGTTTTCCCGCACGAATTAGATGGTCTAAGTCGCGAAGAAATTTTAAAGAATAAACCCGAAATAAAGGAATTATTCGAGAAAGAAGGCATAAAGTAAATTTGCCATGTACTTGCGCACATGGCGGATTTATTTTGTTTCTTTGGCTAGCTCCTCCGGACTCATGGTCCAAAATGGCTTGCCATTCTTGGTCAATCTGACCTTGAGTTCGAAATAGTCACCTTTTTTAATCTTGGATGCCATGAAAATAAACTCGTCGTCGATTTCCGCCCAGGCGCCCCTGATTTTCAGTTTGTCGCCCTTCTTAATACCGATATCCTTGGGTCCCAAATACCATTGCGGACATATATGAACGCGGGATGTATCTTCCTTGGATTCTTCAAAGACAAGTGCCACACCCGGCGCCATGCCTTTCATGGGCACCACCGTGGTTACCTTCTTGACACGACCTTTGAGGCGATCCATCTCTGAAGCATTGTAATGCTTGTTATAGGGGCTGTTTAGTTCCCAGCCGCCCATGTCTTTTTTTCCATCGGCAAGTGCCAGGCCGGCACCCATGAAGGCCAAAAACAAAACAGACAAAATCCCGGCCAGCGTTCTGATTCCATGTTTTCTTGTATGTGGCATTTTTCTATTCCTTTCACGCTGTTTCCGGCCAAATCGACCGGACTTACTCTCTTTATATTCAAAATATGAACACATTTTTTGACTTGTCAAAAACGGCCCCGGCTGCCAGGCGATATGCTTCAATGCCTTAGGCAATAAATTCTCGGACCATTTCTCTAACTTCCGGTGTAAAATCCGGATCGATCCAGATAATCTCTTTATCGGCTCTAAACCAGGTGAATTGGCGTTTGGCATAACGCCTTGTATCCCGTTTCAATGTCTCGATAGCTTGTGACCAATTTAATCGTCCTTCCAGATAATCCAGCATGTGGCGGTAGCCGATTGATTGCATTGATTTTAATTCGGATTGATAACCAGTTGCTAACAAATCTTTGACCTCGTCCAGCAAGCCATCTGAAATCATCATATCCACGCGTCGATCAATGCGATCATAAAGCTTCTGCCGTTCCATTTTTAAACCCAGTTTCAAGGTACTCAGCCTTTTCTCTTGAAATTGATGTTGGCGCTGCATTTCAGAAATTGATAAACTCGTGATTTCAAATACTTCCAGTGCCCGTACGATACGATAGACGTCATTAGGATGTAATTTATCAGCCGTTAAGGGGTCAACCTGCTGCAGTCTTTGAAAAAGGGTCTCGGCATTTCCCTTTTTCACTTCGTGGTTTAATCGAGCCCGTATGGTTTCATCAACTGGGGGAACATCAAACAACCCATAAACAAGCGACTTGATATACAATCCGGTGCCCCCGACGACAAAGGGCAACACCTGACGCTCCTGCATGGCCATGATGATCTTGAAAGCAATGCCCGCATAGGTATCCGCATCGAAATGCTCATCCGGATCGACGATGTCCACCATATGGTGAACAATTTCAGCACGCTCGTCCGGCGATGGTTTGGCCGTGCCGATGTCCATTTGACGATATATCTGCATGGAATCCGCACCGAGGATTTCGCCCTGAAAAGCGGCGGCCAGCTCGATGGCCAACGTGGTTTTGCCGATGCCAGTGGGGCCACAAACAATGATCGCCTTTGGCTTGGTCGTTTTCGCCTTCATGCACTCTTACTTTCCGGTTAGATGCCGCGCGAACAACATGACTCAAATCATATCCAGTGACAAGATCGGTGGCGTTGACACCTTTTTTTCGCTTGGTTTTGAATTTACGGCAGTTTGATATTTATTTGGAATGATAGTATATAGAGCCTGTTCATAGAGGTCAAGATGCCGTGGTTTTTGCTAGTTCCGCTTGATGGCCCCAAAAACAAAGGGCTTTAGCCGGCGGCGTTCTCTATATCTCAATGGATACATTGCGCGTCCTGTGCGAATCGTTATTTTTTTCGAAAAGCTGTGATTCCTCTTACACCAATCGACAGAATAACGTTCTGATTCGTACCAATAAGAAATTTAGATACGCTAAACAACATATATATAATGTCATTCGGGAGCTTACCATGAAAATCGCAGTCGTTGGCGGCGGTCGTAAATGTGCCCAGCTGTTAAAACTCATCGATCAGCATGAATTTGAAGAAATACACCCCAAGGTAGTTGCCGTGGCAGACCTCAATGATAATGTCCCCGGTTTGGTACTCGCCAGGGAAAAAGGCCTTTTCACCACGAATGATTATAACGATCTGTTCGCCCGGGACGACATCGACCTAATCATCGAGCTTACCGGCGATAACGATGTGATTTACGATATCCTCGATAAAAAAGCCTTGCACGTCCGGGTCATATCGGAACGCACCGCCCAACTTTTCTGGGAGATTGCGCGCATCTCCGCCAAGCAGAAAAAAACCAGTCAGGAGCTTTATGAAACCAATGCCCTGTATAAGACCATGATCAACGAACTGATCCAGGAAGACGTATTGGTCATCGGCCATGACTATCGCATTATCGACGTCAACAATACCGTACTGAATCGCCTGGGTGTCAAACGCGAAGAGGTCATCGGCAAGCATTGCTATGAAATAACCCATCGTCAGTCCTTTCCCTGCACCGGCGAAAAGCATCCCTGCCCCTTGATCGAGACCATGGATACCACCCTACCATCGCAAACAACTCACGTCCATTTGGATAAAAACGACAAGGAGATTTATTACTCTATTTCAACCTATCCGCTCATCGAGGCGGGTGACCTAATTGGGGTCGTTGAGATATCACGTGACATCACCGGTGATATCAATGTGCAAAAAGCCATGATGCAGCATGAAAAGCTGGCCTCCATTGGCAGACTATCGGCTGGTGTGGCCCATGAAATCAACAACCCGCTCACCACCATTCTGACCACATCCATGTTGCTCCAGGAAGATATTGAGCCGGATCATAGCATGTATTCAGAATTGGAAACCATTGCCAAAGAAACATTGCGATGCCGAAAAATTGTCACGAGTCTGCTCGATTTCGCCCGACAAACCAAACCAGATAAGAAAAAGCATGATCTTAACAACGTCGTTCGGGAAAGTCTGCTGCTGACTAAAAAGCAGGCCGCTTTCAAAGATGTAGGGGTGGAACAAGAATTAAACGAGGATTTACCACCCGTTCTAATAGACAAGGGGCAGATCCAGCAATCGCTCATAAACCTGGTGCTGAATGCCATTGAGGCCACCGACCCAGGCGGTGAGGTGAAGGTCTCCACACGGTACCTTCCCCCAAGCCACAAAATCCAGGTGATCGTGAGCGATAATGGCCCTGGCATTGCCAGAGAAAATCTGGATACGATATTTGATCCCTTCTTTACTACCAAGGATGACGGCAGCGGCCTGGGGCTTGCCATTACCCACGGCATCATCGAGCAGCACAATGCAACCATAAAAGTTGAAAGCGAGCCCAGGCAGGGCACAACCTTTACGATTGAATTTCCACTCGAAAAGGACATAAGCCATGACGCCTGAGACTCAGCGTATTCTGGTCGTTGACGATGAGCTGAATATCTGCCAAAGCTGCGTCAAAATTCTTTCCAAACAAGGGTATCACGTAACCTATGCCTTAAACGGGTACGATGCACTCAAGCTCGTGGCTGAAGAACCCTTTGAAATCATTGTCACCGACCTTAAAATGAGTCACCTGGGCGGTATGGAGCTTTTGCGCAGAGTCAAGGAACTGCATCCGGATACGCATATTATCGTCATTACAGGATACGCCAGTGTGGCCTCGGCGGTAGAGGTCATGAAAATGGGGGCCTATGACTATCTCCCCAAGCCATTTACACCCCACGAACTGCGGGCGGTTGTACAACAGGCCGTGATAGCCATCCAGAGTCAGCATCAGAATAAGATGCTGCAACGCCAGCTTCACCGAAGCAAAGTCACATCCCATCAACTTATCGGCAAAAGCCCTAAGATTAAAAAAGTCATCTCCATGGTTGAAAAGGTAGCCCCCACGGATGCCACCGTGCTGATATACGGTGAAAGTGGTACAGGCAAAGAGCTAATTGCCAGAGCCGTACATGCCAATAGCAATCGCAAAGACAAGGTGTTTTTTGCCGTGGATTGTGGCACTTTGTCGGGTCAGCTGCTGGAGAGCGAGCTGTTTGGCCATACCAAAGGGGCCTTTACCGGAGCCCACCGAGATAAAGACGGTATTTTCACATTGTCGCATGGGGGAACTGTTTTTCTGGATGAAATCAGTAATATCAGTACCGAAGTCCAGGGCAAACTGCTCAGATTTTTGGAAACCCGCGAGTTTCTGCCGCGTGGCGCCACTTCGCTCCAAAAAGTAGACGTCAGGCTCGTATTCGCCACCAACACTCAGCTCGAGGACATGGTTGCGGAAGGATCCTTCCGACAAGATTTTTATTACCGTATTTTCGTCTACCCCATTATCTTGCCACCGCTCAGGGACCGGAAGATGGACATTCTGCCGATTGCGTATCATTTTATCAAGCAATTCGAAACCACTCTTGGAAAATCCGTCAAAGGCCTTGATGACATTGCCACCAGCCGCCTGCTGGCATATGATTGGCCCGGCAATGTGCGCCAACTTCGCAATGTCATCGAACGCGCTATGATTCTGTGTGAAGGGGATCGAATCGGTATTCAGGATCTGCCTCTATTTGGTCAGGACGACGATCTTGAAAATCTGGCTGAACAGATCCCCGCCACCAACGAAGAGTTCAAACAGTTGAAAAAGGAGATCCGCCAAAAGGCGGTTCTGAAAATCGAAAAAAACTTTATCCTGAATGCCCTGACCCGGAACGATTGGAATGTTACCCAGGCAGCCCAAGCAACCGGCTTACAGCGCACCAATCTCCAAAGCCTGATGAAAAAGCATGGAATCAAATTGACCGATCGCTCCCTTAATCAAAGTTCACGTGATAAATGATTTCAGCTTTAACAAGCTGAAATCATTCACGATGAGAATTTAGATTATTTTGCATACATGTATATTTTTTTTATACAACCGTATAATCCCCTGATGACATATTCCGGGGTAATCCCAAAATAATGAATAATTCCTGATATTAATCACGCCATCCGATTAATAAATCTTTAGAACAGCATGGTGCGATCATTTTCCTAGCCTAATCCTGAATGCGATTGAGTGTATATTTTTTTTATACTTTTTCTAATTCCTGCCCATAGGCACAAGCCCAATTTAATATATTATTTCAATGTGTTAAAGAAACACCTTTCTTTTGGCATATAATCTGCAGTTATTGGAAGAAAAACTGATCGAATCGCTTTACTTAATAACGCAGAGGAGGAACCCATGGAAACAGCACCGCGAATTATCGTAGTCGACGATGAAAAGCGTATCTGCAGTAATGTGGAAAAAATACTAAAAAAGAATAACTACGAGGTGGTGCATGCCATGAGTGCCGACGAGGCGCTGGAAAAAATGGCCACTGAATCCTTCTCTCTACTCATATCCGACATTGTCATGCCAGGTAAAAACGGCCTAGAACTCCTGAAACTGGTCAAACAGCAATGGCCGCTCACCAAAGCCGTCATGATGACCGCCTATGCGTCTACGGATACGGCCGTGAAAGCCATTCGCATGGGCGCCCTGGATTACATCCCTAAACCTTTCACACCGGATGAATTGCGCACGACGGTTGACAACGCGCTCACTGGCAAACTTGCAGAAGCCCCGACAACTCCCGAAGAAAAGGACTTTATCGATGTTATCGACCTGGATGCACCATTTGAATATAAAGAAGTAGAGGAAGCTGTTGGCGAGGCCTATGCCAAATCTTTAGGTCCATCCGATATGCCCATCATTGAGGTCAAGGCCCCGGAACCCCTAGAGGGATTCTGTGAAATGGGCAACATGGTCTGTGACATCTTCAAAAAACTGGGCGCCACCTGCAAGGCCGGCACCAAGAAACAAACCTGTCCGCAGCTAGCCAAGAAAAAAGGCGCTGCCAAAAAGAAAGCGGGCAGGGATGTCAAAAAGCTGATTGGGATCGACCAGCCCTTTGATTATGAGGAAGTTGTCGCCGTCACCGGCCCTGAATATGTACAGACCTTGCAAACCGACGGCGTAGCCTATGTCCCCTATGAAGAACTCAAGAAAAATATGGCTCCCATGCTGCAGAAAAAGAAAATTGATGTAGATATGCCCTTTGACCGCGATGAAGTCGCCCAACTAACCGGAGAAGCGTATGCCGATCAGGTCAGCCGTTCGGACATGCCGGTTATCGAGGTAACCGTATCTGAATCTCTGGAAGGTTACTGTGAAATGGGCAATATGGTTTGCGATATCTTCAAGAAACTGGGTGCCACCTGTAAAGCCGGCACCAAAAAGCAGGCTTGTCCCCAACTGGCCAAGAAAAAAGGCAAGGCCAAAGCAAAAACAGGCCGGGATGTCAAAAAATTGATTGGGATTGACCAGCCATTCGATTATGAGGAGGTTGTTGCGGTCACCGGTCCCGAGTACGCTCACAATTTAATTTATGATGGCACCGTTCAGGTACCTTATGAAATTTTAAAGCAAAATGTTGCCAGCATGATGAAGGATATGCAGCCAACCGTTGAAGAGACCACCGAATACCCGGCGGAATCAGCCAGCAAGAACATTCTGGTGGTAGATGATGAGGTGGCCGTCAACAACAATATCCGCAAGATTCTCAATAAGAAAGGATATCAGGTGGATCAGGCTGTCTCCAAGGAAGAGGCCTTGGCAAGCATACGCGCCCATTCATACACGCTGGTCCTGCTCGACCTCAAGATCCCCGGCGTTAAAGGATTGGAATTGCTCCAAACCATTCGTGACAAGAATCCGGAAACCAAGATCATCATGATAACCGGTTATGCCAGTATCGAGACAGCCGTGGAGGCGGCACGGTTGGGCGCCATCGACTATCTTCCCAAGCCATTCACACCCGATGAAATCCGCCAGGCAACGGACAACGCTTTCCGTCTGGCGGCTTGAGAAAGATCTCCCACCCCGGAATAACTGCCGATCGAAAACTTCGGGGAGCCAGCTAGGCTCCCCGAAGTTTTTTAATAGTCCCATTCTCAAAATATGTTCCGAAAAAAAGCCAAATTGAAGTGGCAAGCATATTTTTCAGAACGACATAGCCTATGGTAATTTCTGTAGCACCGACATTTGCGAGGCTAGTGTATATTTCAATTATACATGTCCCACGCTGATATCGATCCGAACCCAATGCCACACCCCATTTTCGCCGATTCCTATTGACAAGCCCCACCCTTGTATATAAAAAGATTCTTTGGTTTAAATTCTGGCAACCGGCCCACCGGGTGCCGGATGTGACAACATAAACATTTCCAGGAGATTACGCATGGGAAAGGATATCATTGGATCGGTTCTGGTTGTCGGTGGCGGCATAGCGGGCATGCAATCTGCCCTTGATCTCGCCAATTCCGGCTACTATGTCTATCTACTCGAAAAATCACCTTCCATCGGCGGGGTCATGTCGCAGCTGGACAAAACCTTCCCCACCAATGACTGCGCAATGTGAATCATCTCACCTGTACTGGTCGAGGTCGGCCGGCACCTGAACATTGAACTGATCACATACGCAGATCTTGAATCTGTTGATGGCGAACCCGGAAATTTTGAAGTCAAAGTGAAAAAGCGCGCCAGATCGATTGACATGGATCTTTGCACAGGCTGTGGAGCCTGTGTTGAAAACTGCCCAGTTGTGCAGACCGCTACGGTCTAATCTTCAGGGAACTGGCTCGCTGTTTGCTTCAAACGATTGGTTTGCACAGACAGGATCGACACCATCAATCATAGCAATTCGGAAATAGAGGGATCAGAACGGTTATGACAACTTCAGTTAAAATAGACTGGGATAGAATCAACCAAATCATCGATAACTACGACAACGACAAAGAGTCACTGTTGATGATTATGCAGGACATCAGCGATATCTACAATTATGTGCCACCGGAAATCGTGCCGCTGCTGGTTGAACGTCTGGGAATACGCGAAAGCCTAGTTTACGGTGTAGCTACCTTTTATAAAACCATCAGCTTAGAGCCGCGCGGAAAATATATTATCAGCGTCTGCACCGGAACAGCCTGTCACGTCCGTGGCGCAGAAAAAATTACCCAGGCGCTCGAGGAACGGCTTGATATCAAAGAAGGTCAGACCAGCAACGACGGGCAGTTTACCCTTGAAGGCGTGCGCTGCATCGGCTGCTGTGCCTCAGGTCCGGTCCTTACCGTAAACAAGGATACCCATGGGGGACTTGATCGTACGCGTGCACTGGATGTCGTCGATAAATACGAGGAACAAGAAGCTTAACTGCATGGGATAACGGAGGTTATACCAAACCATGGCAAGATTTGAGAACAGAGAGGCGCTGGACACCTATCGAGAAGAACTGCAGACGCAGAGCCAGCAAAGTCAGAAACGGCTTATTTCATTATGTGCCGGATCCGGATGCGGCGCATATGGTACCGCCGATGTACACAAGGCGCTTGAAGCGGAGTTGAAGGAGCAGGGCCTTGAGGATGAAATCGAGATCAGACTTACGGGGTGCCATGGATTTTGTGAAAAAGGCCCGATTATGGTGGTACACCCCGAGGGTATATTCTACTCCCAAATCAATGCCTCGCACGTGAAGGAAATCGTCGAAAAAACACTTAAACAGGGTGAACTGATTAAAAAACTGATCTTTAAAGATCCGGTTACCAAAAAGAAGATCACCCATGAACACGACATCCCCTTTTATAAGCTCCAAAAACGAATCATTTTCGGCAACAACGGGCTGATTGATCCCACCAACCTGGATCATTATCTAATGGTGGGTGGCTATGCCCCGCTGGCCAAAGCCTTATTTGACCTCGATCCGGAAACCATTGTCAGCCAGGTCAAAGCATCCGGGCTTCGGGGGCGCGGCGGCGGCGGCTTCCCCACAGGGATCAAATGGGCCTCCTGTCGCAGACACGAGGGGAACCGCTATGTTATTTGCAATGCCGACGAAGGCGATCCGGGAGCCTATATGGATCGCAGCATACTCGAAGGCAATCCGCACAGTGTCATCGAAGGCATGATAATCGGTGCTTTTGCCATCGGCTCCAATCAGGGATATGTCTATGTTCGCCATGAATATCCTTTGGCTGTCACCAATCTGACAATCGCGCTCGAGACCGCTCGTAAGCAAGGCTTTTTGGGCAAGGATATCCTCGGTTCAGGTTTTGATTTCGATATTCATATCAGCCGTGGTGGCGGCGCCTTTGTTTGTGGCGAGTCCACCGCTTTGATGGCATCATTAGAAGGCAAACCGGGAAGACCCAAAGCCAAGTATGTGCATACGGTTGAAAAGGGTTTCCGGGAGGGCCCCACCAATCTGAACAATGTCGAAACCTGGGCCAATGTCCCCATTATCATTGAGAAAGGCCCTGAGTTCTATGCCGCCATTGGGACTGAAAGAAGTAAGGGAACCAAAATATTTTCCTTGGTGGGGAAGGTGGCCAATACCGGCTTGGTGGAAGTCCCCATGGGAACGACTCTGCGTCAAATAATCTTCGATATCGGCGGTGGTATTCCCAACAAGAAAAAATTCAAGGCGGTACAGACCGGTGGACCCTCGGGCGGATGCATACCGGAACAATTTCTGGACCTCCCGGTTGATTTTGATGAACTTTCCAAGGTGGGTTCGATCATGGGTTCCGGCGGTATGATTGTCATGGATCAGGACACCTGTATGGTGGATGTGGCCCGCTACTTTGTCGATTTTCTCAAAGATGAATCCTGCGGCCAATGCAATCCCTGTCGCGAAGGTCTTAAGCAGATGCTGGAGGTTTTGACCCGCATTTGCTCCGGGGAGGGGCGTGAGGGTGACATCGAGCTATTGGAAGAGTTGGGCAGTATGCTGCAAAAATTTTCACTGTGTGGACTCGGCACTTCCGCACCCAACCCAGTTCTGACCAACCTTCTCTATTTCAGAGATGAATACGAAGCACATATCAAGGACAAAAAATGTCCGTCCGGCGTCTGCAAACCCCTATTTTACTATGAAATTGATACCGACGCCTGTACCGGATGTACTTTGTGCGCAAAAAAATGTCCCCAGGATGCGGTTTCCGGAAAGAAAAAGGAAGTCCATCATATTGATCAGGATAAATGTATCAAATGCGGTATCTGTTACGATGGATGCAAATTTAATGCGATAGCCATTCGATAGATATTACAAGGAACCGAGTTGTTATGATTACTTTCAAATTAAATGGGAAAAAAGTTCAGGGGGAAGAAGGACAGTATATCCTCCAAGTTGCCGAGAAATACGGTGTTGAAATTCCGACCATGTGTTACCACAAAGCTCTGGAACCGGCCGGCATGTGCCGAATCTGTACAGTAGAGCTTTTCGATGGCCGTAGGACCCGATTTGTAACTGCCTGTAACTACCCCATCTGGGAAGGTATGGAGGTCAATACCGACACCGAAGCCGTTCACGAAGGGCGCAAGCTGATTGTTGAAATGCTGTTGGCCCGATGTCCGGAAGTACCCATACTGAAGCGGTTGGCCGAGGAATACGGCATCGAAGCGCCCCGCTTCCCCCAGGAAGACGATGATTGTATTTTATGCGGACTTTGCACCCGCATTTGTGAAAAAATGGGTAACAGCGCAATCGCCCTAACCGGACGGGGCCTGGAACTCAATGTCGACACACCATTTCAGACCCAAACAGATCTCTGCATGGCTTGCGGTGCATGTGCCTCGGTTTGCCCCACTGGTCATATTACGCTTGAGCGCGTTCGCAACATGATCACCACCCAGGAAAATGTTAAAGCTATTCCATCCGAATACGACATGGGACTCAAAGGGCGTAAACCGGTCTACGTGCCTTACGCCCAGGCCGTTCCCAACATACCCGCCATTGATCGGGACGTCTGCGTTCACTTCAAAACCGGTGGATGTCAGGTGTGCACCGAATTTTGCGGTGTAGATGCCATTAAGCATGACATGGAAGACGAAACAATCGAACTCAATGTCGGTTCGATAATCTTGTCCCCCGGTTTCGAACCGTTTGATCCTTCCAAATTCGACTCCTACAGCTACGCCAAACATCCCAATGTGATTACATCCATGGAAATGGAACGCATCCTGTCGGCATCGGGACCTACCGAAGGTCATCTTGTTCGGATGTCTGACAACAAGGAACCCAAAAAAATTGCCTGGTTCCAATGTGTCGGATCCCGCGATCTGAATCGATGTGACAATGCCTACTGTTCATCTGTCTGCTGTATGTACGCTATCAAGGAAGCCGTAATTGCCAAGGAACACAGCGGCGACGACTTGGATTGCACCATATTTTATATGGATATGCGCACCCATGGGAAGGAGTTCGAACGCTTCTACAACAAGGCTAAAGAGAGCGGTATTCGTTTTGTACGCAGCCGAGTACACACCATTGATCCACTGCCAGGTAGCGATGATCTGTCCGTTCGATACGTGTCGGAATCGGGTGAACTGCAGACCGAAACTTTCGACCAGATTGTTTTGTCCATTGGATTGCAAATCAATCCTGAAACCGTTGCATTGGCCCAAAACCTGGGTATTGAATTAACCGAAGGTAATTTTTGTAAAACCGAAACATTCGAGCCGGTGGAAACTTCGCGTAAAGGTATTTATGTTTGTGGCGCTTTTCAGGGTCCCAAGGATATTCCCCAATCAGTTATCGATGCCAGTGCCGCTGCTGCCAGCGCCGGTGCCGCCCTGAGCATTGCCCGCGACACCCAGACCCAAATACCGGAAGAGGTTCCAGAGACAAACGTTTTTGGAGAGCGGCCGCGCATCGGCGTATTTGTCTGCCGCTGCGGCATCAACATTGCCGGTGTGGTGGATGTGCCCGCTGTTCGGGACTACGCCGCAACACTTCCCTATGTGGAATACTTTTCCGACAATCTTTATTCCTGCGCCCAGGATACCCAGGAAACCATGACCCAAATCATTAAGCAGAAAAACCTAAACCGGGTTGTGGTGGCGGCGTGTACGCCCAAAACGCATGAACCGCTCTTCCAGGAGACCCTTATCAATGCAGGTCTCAATAAATATCTGTTTGAAATGTGCAATATCCGCAACCAAGATTCCTGGGTCCATAAGAACAATCCGGATCTGGCCACCGAAAAAGCTAAGGATCTCGTGCGCATGTCGGTCTCCAAGGTTGCCCTCATGCAGCCCCTCGAGGAAGCCGAATTGGAAGTCAACCAGACCGCCATGGTTATCGGTGGCGGTATTGCAGGCATGAGCGCAGCCAAAACCCTGGCGCTCCAAGGCTACCCGACCCATATTATCGAAAAGGGTGACATTCTGGGCGGTCAGGCTTTAAACCTGTTCAAGACCGCCTCGGGTGATGATGTCCAGAAAAAGCTGGCCGAACTTACGGCTGATATACAATCATTTGACAATATCGAAGTTCATCTGAATACCGAGGTTCAGAATGTTGATGGATTCGTGGGCAGCTTCGAAACGGCCCTCGCCAGCGGCGACACCTCAACGACACTGGAACACGGTGTTGCCATTGTGGCAACCGGGGGCAGCCCGTTCAGCCCCACCGAATACAATTATGGTGACGACCCCCGAATTCTAACAAGCCTGGAACTCGATCAAAAATTCATGAACAAAGACGCCGATCTCAAGAAGCTGAACTCGGCCGTATTTATCCAGTGTGTTGGATCGAGAGAACCGGACAGACCCTATTGTTCCAAAGTTTGCTGTACCCATAGCATCGACAATGCCCTGGAGCTTAAAAAGATCAATCCGGATATGAATGTGTATGTGCTCTATCGGGACATCCGAACCTACGGCGAAAAGGAATATATATATAAGGAAGCACGCCAGGAAGGGGTCGTCTTTGTACGCTATGGCCTGGAAAATAAACCGCGCGTTGAAATCAAGGACGGCAATCTAACGGTTACGGTGATGGATCATGTTCTGGAACGCGAGATGGAAATCACCACCGATTTGCTGACATTGGCGTCGGCGGTGGTACCCAATAAGGGCGATGCCCTGGCGCAATTTTTCAAGGTGCCCTTGAATGACGACGGTTTCTTTGTGGAAAAGCATGCCAAACTAGGTCCATCCGAATTTTCAACAGACGGTGTGTTCCTATGCGGTTTGGCCCATTATCCCAAGCCCATCGACGAATCCATCGTCCAAGGCAGAGCGGCCGCATCCCGGGCAGTAACACTGCTGGCCCGCAAGACAATCCATACCAGCGGAACCGTGGCGGAAACGGTTCCTATGAACTGCAGCTCATGCAAGGTCTGTGTATCCATATGTCCCTATTCGGCCCCATCTATCATTGAAGAAGGACCGTTTGCCGGCAAGGCTCAGATCAACCCTGTGCTGTGTAAAGGTTGTGGTTTATGCGTGGCCTCCTGTCGATCGGGTGCCATCAAACTGAAAGGGTTCGACAACGATCAGATTTTTGCACAGATTTTTGCGGTCAGTGAAGCGAGTTAGCCATTAGCTCTTGGTCATTTTCAAAAATAGACAATGGATTACAGAAAGTACGGTTGAGATACTTAAAGAGGAAGCAGCTCAGATCGGTAAAATGCTGAATGCGTTAATTAATAAAATCAAAACAGACAGCTAATAAGCTGATAACAAAATCTAAGAGCTAAAAGCAAAAAGCTAAGAGCTAAATCCTGAAAGGAGTCAGAATAATGTCCGAATGGGAACCGAAAATCGTCAGTTTCCTTTGTAACTGGTGTAGCTATGGCGCTGCGGATTTAGCCGGCGTCAGCCGGATGGAATATCCCGCCAATATCCGGGTCATCCGAATCCCCTGCAGCGGCCGCATGAGTCCCAAATTCGCTTTGGCGGCTTTGCGGGAGGGTGCCGATGCCGTTTGGGTATCGGGGTGACATCCCGGCGAATGCCATTACCTGGAAGGTAATTATTACGCCCGTCGAAAATTCATCCTGTTTAGAAACCTGATGGAGCATATGGGAATCGAGCCGGATCGGATTCATTTCTCATGGATATCCTCGGCTGAATCCACCAAGTTTGTGGAAGTGGTCAAGGAAGTAACTGAAAAAGTGAAAGCCCTGGGACCGCAGCAGCATTTTCACAAAACCGACGTCAAGGTAGCATAACATGTTAGAATACATAGATGAAATAAAGAAACAATCCGAAAAATTGCTAAAGGAGGGTTCAGTAGAAATGGTCATCGGGTTCCGCAAGGGTTCCTTGCCCATGATGAATGAACCCTGTTTTGCCAGAACCCCCGAAGATGTCAATCAGTTTGTGTGGGATAGTAATTGCGGTATCAACCTAGCCAATTATTTGACCAACCGCACAGAAAAAATCGGTATCATTGCGAAAGGATGCGATAGCCGCAACATTGTAACCCACATTATCGAGAACAAGATCAGCCGGGATCAACTGGTCATCATCGGCGTACCCTGCCAGGGCATGATCGATAAGCACAAAATAACGGCCATGTTTACACAAGAGATTCAGAGCGTGGTGGAAGACGGGGATAAAATTGTTGTGACCGCAGGCGACAAAGAGACGCCATTGGATAAATCAGATGTGCTTCAGAAGAACTGTCTGGTTTGTACCCACCGCAATCCCGTAGTCCATGATGTTTTAGTTGCCGATCCAGTTGCAGAGCCGCAGGATGTGGACCGCTATGCCGATGTGCGTGAGATCGAAGCGATGACGTCCCAGGAGAAATGGGATTATTTCGAATCTCTGTTGTCAGCCTGCATCCGTTGCTACGCCTGCAAAAACGCCTGTCCTTTATGCTACTGCCCCACCTGCTTTGTGGATGAATCCAAACCTCAGTGGGTTGGAAAAGGCCAAGATCCCACCGATGTGCGCACGTTTCATTTCTTAAGGGCCTTTCATTGCGCCGGCCGTTGCACAGACTGTGGAGCTTGCGAACGAGCCTGCCCCGTGGGCATCAATATGCGCGTTTTTACCAAAAAACTGGAGAAAGATAGTTTTGAACAATTCGGATGGGAAACCGGGCTGAGCTTGGATGAAAGGCCACCGCTTGACAGTTTCCGGCCCGACGATTCGGATGAGTTTATTCGATAAGCCAAAACAAAGGTATGAAATTATGAAGGTTGTCAAAATAGATAAATCACAGTGGTCACAAGGATTGACAAAATCCAGGGAATCCTACCAGCTGTATGGACCCGTTGAGACCGATGGATTCCACAGTTTCAAGGCACTTGCTGCGGACCAACAACCCGATATGGCCTGTGTAAATACGCGCTTGTCACCCAAAGCAATCCTCTTTCCACAATCCGAGGCGATTGTCGAGTACTCCCTCGACTCGAATGACGCGGATCATCATGTCCAGAAATCCACACCCATCGATGAAAACCCGCGCGCAATTGTAGGAATCCGGCCCTGTGATGCCAAGTCGGTAAGACTGTTGAACCTCAACTTCGATAACGCCGAGTATCAGGATCCTTATTGGGTCAAGGTGTTAGCTGCCACCACATTTATCGGTCTGGCCTGCGACGATCCTCGCAGCACCTGTTTTTGCACGTCTGTCGGCTGCGGTCCCTATAATGAAGAGGGATTGGATATACTTCTGGTGGACCAGGAGGAGGCATATCTGGCCAAGATATTGACGGAAAAAGGAGAGGCTCTTGTGAAAACGGCCGGTTGGGATGCCACAGCGGATGCAACCGAAGTATTCGATACCGGCAAACAGGCGGCCGAGGCCAAGATCGTTTCAACAGTCTCCACAGACAAACTAAAAAATCAGGATATCCTGAGTTTACATTCGGCACCCTTTTGGGAAGACGTAGGCTTTGCCTGTCTTAACTGCGGAACCTGTACCTATACCTGCCCCACCTGCTGGTGCTTCGATCTTCAGGATGAGGTACGTGGCAAATCCGGCAAACGTTTCAAAAACTGGGACAGCTGCATGTTCCCACTTTTTACTCTGCACACCACCGGTCACAATCCGCGGGGAACCAAGATGCAGCGGGTTCGTCAACGCTTTATGCATAAGTTGAAATATTTTGTCGATAAATATGATCACGGCATCATGTGTGTCGGTTGCGGCCGTTGTGTCAACCAATGCCCGGTCAATATCGACATTCGCGCTATTTGTGAAATCATGAACGCCTACGAAGGTGAAAACCAGGAAGCGACAGCCCGAGTATAGGCTGGATATTTATAATGCTGATATGAATTAATGGAGGAACACGTGAAAAATCCATATGTGCCTTATCCGGTGCGCATTGACGACATTGAGATCGCCACCGAAGATAAAAGCTTGAAAACATTTAAATTTGTTTTCTTGAACGAGGGTGATGAGGAGAACTTTTCCTATCAGGCCGGTCAATTTGCAGAACTATCCGTGGCCGGGGTGGGTGAAATACCCATCGGAATCGCTTCTTCACCGGTTGAAAAGGGTTTTGTAAAATTTACTGTATTTAAAGCCGGTGTGGTCACAACCCACCTGCACAATATGGCGGTCGGTGATATCATGGGCCTACGTGGTCCATTGGGCAACTGGTATCCCTGGGATCTGCTGCAAGGCAAAAATATTTTGATTGTCGGGGGTGGTTTTGCGTTCACAACCTTGCGTTCTTCGATCAAATATATGCTGGATCCGGAAAATCGTTCCAAATTTGGGACCATCGACGTGGTCTATGGGGCCCGCACACCAGGTATGCTCTTGTACAAGGACGAACTGATTGAATGGGAAAAACGTGACGATATTAACATGCACCTTACCATCGATACACCTGCAGAAGGCTGGAATTATAATGTGGGTTTTACTCCGCCGGTTACCGAGCAAAAAGCTCCCCAGGGTGATGCCGATACCTACGCTATTGTTTGCGGCCCGCCAGTCATGATCCGCTTCACGTTGCCTGTGCTCGAAAAATTGGGTTATGCCCACGACCACATCATCATGTCACTTGAAAATCGGATGAAATGCGGCTTCGGTATGTGCGGCCGTTGTGGCATCGGCAAGGAACTGGTTTGTAAGGACGGGCCCGTATTTACACTGGATCAGATCAACCAGACACCCAAGGAATATTAGGCTGAATCGGTGTTTTTCAGGTTGACAACATAGTGATTGTGTTTTATTTAGTGTACTTCTTTAAACATCAAAGGTCGCTAAAAGGTCTTGCATATGGAAAACATTACCAAATAAAGGAGGGTGATTAAATGCCGGATGTCGAATTTATGGGAAAAACTTTTGGGGTTGATGAAGATGGATTCATCGACGATTATACCAATTGGAGCGATGAGTGGGTCCAGTGGGTAAAAAAGGAAGAAGGAATCGAAGAACTGAATGAAGAGCATCAAAAGGTTATCAAGGTTCTCAGAGAATACTATGAGAAAAACGGTATTGCACCGATGGTTCGGGTTCTTTCCAAGGTAACTGGTTTCAAACTGAAACACATCTATGAGCTGTTTCCGTCAGGACCTGGTAAGGGAGCCTGTAAGATGGCTGGTCTTCCTAAACCGACTGGGTGTGTTTAATCTGCTCGGATTCAGTCTATCATTTATAAGTATTTGCCAAAAAGGCTCTGCAGACCCTGCAGAGCCTTTTTCTGTTTTATAACTGAATTTGACTCGAAACTTTTTTCAGAAAATGCTATAAACGGTATCGTCATGATCTATCTCTGCCTGGAGGTGCTATGATTTTAACTGTCAAAACCACCCAACAAACCGAGCTCCTTGACATCACCTCCCAGGTCCGGCAGGCTATCCAAGCAGAAAATTTCCAGGATGGATTCTGCTTTCTGTATGTACCCCACACAACTGCAGCCGTCACCATCAATGAGAGCGCCGATCCCAGTGTCAAATCCGATATTTTGATGGTTCTCAATAAAATAATTCCGTGGAAAGCGGGGTACCGCCATTTAGAGGGCAATTCAGCGGCCCATATCAAATCTACACTGGTAGGGGCCTCTGAAATGATTGCCATCGAAAAAGGGCAACTCGTATTGGGCACCTGGCAGGGAATCTTCTTCTGTGAATTTGATGGACCCCGCACCCGTAAGCTGCACCTGAGGTTGGTGGGCATGTGACTTCTCAGCGCTTAGTCTTTAGCTCTTGGCTCTTTGCAGGCTAAGAGCCAAGAGCAAACAGCCAACTGCTATCCGTATAATTCCAGCTGACTAGCACTTAATTGTAACGAATTGATTGACAAATTATGACGCCACTGGACGACATCGACAAACGTATACTCAACCGGATCCAATCTAATTTTCCCATCACCCAGCACCCCTATAGCGCCATTGCGGATGATCTAGACCTGACCGAATCTGAAGTCATTCGGCGCATAACCCGAATGCGGGAATCAGGTCTTATCCGTCGCATCGGAGGCAATTTTGTGCCCGAAAAATTAGGCTATGTGAGCACACTATGTGCTGCTTCGGTTCCAGTGGACAAAATCGAAACATTTACGCATATCGTCAACCAATACACCGGCGTCACTCATAATTACATGCGTGAAAACCAATTGAATATATGGTTTACTTTTATTGCGCCTTCTCGTAAAGATATCCAAAGCAACCTAACGCGAATCGCTGAGCAAACCGGAATCGAAAAAATATTAAATCTACCGGCAACCCGTGTCTTTAAAATAAAAGCACATTTCAATCTATAGGTAAATGGGCGACGAAGCCAAACTCTATAACAGCCGCATCACCAACACCTACCTGGAATTTCTTTCCTCAGAATACCCCCATGTAAATACGCAGCAATTGCTTGAATATGCCGGCATTGAAAAATATGAGGTCGAAGACCCTGCTCATTGGCTGACCCAGGATCAGGTCGATCGTCTGCATACGATCATGGTCCAGAAAACTAACAATCCCAATATTGCCAGGGAGGCCGGCAGATATACCGTACTTTCCAAAAAAATAGGGGCCGTCAAAGAAGTTACGCTTGGGCTTATGAGTCCGGCCATGATGTATATGGCCGCTAGTAAGCTTAACCGTATTATGAGCCGTGGCGCGAATATGGAGACCAAGGCCATCAGCTCAAACCAGGTAAGACTCAAAACAAGCCCCAATCCAGGTGTACAGGAAAAACCTTATCAGTGTGCCAATCGCATGGGGACACTGGAATCTGTGGCCAAGTTATTTGCGGGTGAATTTGCCGATGTTCAACATCCATCTTGTTATCACCGTGGTGATTCAGCCTGTGTTTATACGATTTCATGGAAAACCGCTCCTTCGATGATCTGGACCCGTATCAGCAGCTATACCCTGGTAGTGGGATTTCTGCTGGCGATTGTTTTTTTTCTAATTTTTTCAGGTATTACCGCCTGGATTGCATCGATTCTCGCCGTTTTTGCGGTGATGGTCACATATACCCAATCCCAGCGGCTCAAAAACAGGGAATTGGCCAAAACCATCACCTCCCAAGGAAACGCTGCCAAAGAACTGATCAACGCCGCCAATGCGCGCTATAATGACATGTCCGTAATCCAGGAAATTTCGGCCGAAGCCTCAGCCAACCTGGATGCCCATGGGTTGATTCACAAAGTCATGTCCATCATGCGAAACCGCGTGCAATTCGATCGGGCCATGATCATGCTAATCCATGAGGATTCTGGCAAATTGGAATTCGTGGATAGCTACGGCCAAACGCCGGAACAGTTGGAGCTTTTAAGGACCGCGCGGTTTAGTATCAAGAAAGCCCAGGCCATGGGTCCTTTTGCCAAAGCTGTCAGGGAACAGCGCCCCCTACTGGTGGAAGACATCGAAAAAATTATAGAGACCCTTTCCGACAACAGTCGGCGTTTCGCTGCAACCATTGATGCGTCTTCCTTTATCTGTGTTCCGCTTGTATACAATCAGAAAGCCTTGGGCATTATGGCCGTGGACAACTGGAAAACGCAGAAACCGTTGACCAAGAGCAACATCGGTATTCTCAATGGGATTGCCGCCCAAATCGCAGCCGGCATCGCCAATGCCGATTCCTTTGAAAAGTTACAGCAAAGCGAACATCAATATCGCAAGCTCTACAAAGAATCAAAACAGGCCGAACATCTATATCGATCCTTAATTCATTCTTCGGCCGACGCCATTGTTACCTGTGATTTGACCGGCCGTATCGAATATATCAGTCCTGAATTTGAAAATGTTTTTGGGTGGTCTCTTTCAGATTTAAAAGGATCACCGCACCCATTCGTCGCCAAAAGTGATCTTGAAACCTTTAACGAAATGATACAAACAGTTGCCCAGGTGGGCAGTCCTTATCGGGACCTAACTGTAAAGGGCTTGACCCGCGATGGCCGCGTTGTAGATGTGCTCATAAGTGGATCACGCTATGACGACCATAAAGGGGCCCCCATGGGACTTCTCTTGATCATCAGAGATATCTCTGAAAATAAACGCCTTGAAGCCCAATTGCTGCAAGCTCAGAAAATGGAGGCCATCGGCACCTTGGCTGGTGGGATAGCCCATGACTTTAATAACCTGTTGGCCGTAGTTAAGGGCAACCTGGCCCTCATGCGACTGGACTTTGATCCTGAGCACCCTACCATGGCCCGCATCGAAAGCATCGATCAGCAGGTTGATAGTGGGGCTAAACTTACCAGTCAATTACTTGGCTATGCCCGCAAGGGTAAATTTGAAGTCAAACCGATTGATCTGGTGCAGGTAGTCCAGGACAGTGCCCAGGCCTTTGGTCGAACGCGCAAGGAAATCCTCCAAGAAATTCATCTGCCCCAAGAGGCGCTGATTATCGAAGCCGATCGAACCCAGCTCGAACAAGTGCTACTTAATCTTTTTGTCAATGCAGCCGATGCCATGCTCAACGGTGGTAAATTAACTCTTACGGTTGGGACGCTCACACACCAGGAAATTCAGGAAAACACGTTTACGCCGCAACCAGGCCCCTACATACTCATAGAGGTAAGCGACACAGGCACCGGCATGAGTCCTGAGATTCAAAAGCGCATGTTCGATCCCCTCTTCACTACAAAAAAAATGGGCAAGGGCACCGGATTGGGATTGGCATCTGTGTACGGGATCGTAAAATCCTACAAAGGCTATATTGCCGTGACTTCGGAAGTGGGCCAAGGTACTTGCATTCGAATTTATTTGCCGGCATCTGGTCGCAAGCAAAACCATACTCCGGAAAAGAAAGTAGCCATTGACCATGGTCGAGGCACCGTTTTGCTGGTTGATGATGAGGTTGCCATGCTCGAGGTGGAATCAGAGATGATTTCTGCTTTGGGTTACGAGGTTGTGCCGGTGGACAACGGCCGTGAAGCCATTGATATATTTAGCGCTAAAAAAGATCAGATTGATTTGGTTATCCTGGATATGATCATGCCCGGCATGAACGGCAATGAAGTCTTTGCGGGTCTAAAAGAGATTGACCCGGATATCCGCGTCATCTTGTCAAGCGGTTACAGCCTGGATAACCGCGGCGAGAAATTTCTTAAGAATGGATTTCGGGGAATATTGCAAAAGCCCTTTAGCATGGAAAACCTATCTGCCAAGATCAAGGAAGTGCTGAAGTGAAAGATCTACGCGTTGCAGTAGTAGTGTGTAATGCCCAGGTTGGTGAAACCCAATCCAATCTGGAAAAACTGCGCGATTATGTTAAGGAGGCCCGCAAAGCAAAGGTCGATATTGTATGCTTTCCGGAGATGAATATCACCGGTTACAGTAATCACCCTGATATTCGCAACCTGGCCCAAGAAATTCCCGGTCCCATCGGCGACTCACTCTGTGAGCTAGCCACCCTTAATAACTGCGCGATACTTGCTGGTATGGCCGTAAAAGCAAAGGATGGAAGCATTGTTGCCGCCCATATGGCAGCCATGCCAAACGGCCAATTAGGCGTTTATCGCAAATGTCACATCGCACCACCCGAAAAAGATATCTACACACCAGGAAACAGCGTACCATTATTTAGCCATAAGCAAACGACCTTTGGCATTCAGTTATGCTATGACGCCCATTTCCCCGAGCTGACAACCCGCATGGCCAATGATGGTGCCGAAATCATATTTATGCCACATGCGTCGCCCAGGGGATTTGCTGTTCACAAACAGCGTTCCTGGTTGCGGCATCTAACCGCCAGAGCCTTTGACAACAGTGTTTTCATCGTTGCCTGCAACCAAACCGGTGTAAATGGAAAAGGCCTTACTTTCCCCGGCAATGCGGTGGTTTTGGATCCAGCTGGTAACATTATCGGGCAGTCTCTGCATGGTCGCGAAACCATGCTTGTCATAGATCTCAAGGCGGATGTTTTTGAAAATATCCGCAACAATCGCATGCATTTCTTCCTACCGCATAGACGACCGGAGATCTACCAGGCTGAAGACTGTTAGGCTGATAGGCTATAGGCTGCTGCTAGCTAACTGCTTAAAGCTCAACTCGTAACCCGCAACCCGACGCCCGCACCCCGCTAACCCTACTTCACTACCCGATTCTTCCCGTCGACCTGCTCAATACGGCAACCTGATGTTTTGAGCGATTGCGTGAGGGGTCGTCCAAACAAGAAATCGAGCATATCCTCAGTCACTTGAACTTTCTCGATAACAAGTTGGCGTAAGGCCTGGTCATATTGAACGGCTGCAATGATGGTTTCGCTAGCCTGATGTCCGGAATTCCTATCAAGATTCTGGATAGCGGTATTGATCAACTCGTGGGAGCAGTTTTCCTCATGCAGTTGGATCAATTCCCACAAGTCAGCCATTTCAGCCAATAAATCCTGTCGGGTTAATCGGGTGTTTTGATAGTAGGATTCAATGGCACGCGTATCCCAGCATTTTAGGATTCGACATTCTTGGGGTCGTTGTTCATAAATATCGCAGGTCTTATCTGCCGTCTGAAAAAAAACGCATTCCCAGGATTGGCTTTTGCCCTTGATTTTTATAATATCCGAAGTGGCTGGGATCAGGCAATCGCTGACATTATCATGGACACGCTCTCCCGTGCGTATGGTATAGAGATGGCGCGTATGAATATGTCCCGCCATAATTAAAGCTTTATCCTCAGTATGTAAGGCGGGTCCACCTTTCTCACAACAGGTTCCGCAACGAATGCATTCCGTTCGGATTTCCTGCTTATTCTGTGCCATTGATTTCACCATTCTATTGTTGTTGTCGGCCTAACGCTCCGTTTCGTACAGAAAGCGGTTCACATATTTTTTTAAGGTGACATATCAAATTGAGGCTTCATTTGTGCCCCACGGATGGGTGATGAAATGAAGCAGTCTCTTATTAAGATTAGTCCGGAGAAACATCACCAATCCGTCAGGGCACTGCGCTAGCGAGGCAGATACTTCATGATATGTCACCTTAAAAAAATATGTGAATCGCTTTTGCCCTGACATTGTGTCCGTACAAATTGATGAAAATTAGTATACTTTTATCTCATACAAAAAGCCGACACAACGGCCGGCCTTTTGATTTATGCAACAAAGTTTGGTTTGAAAATGGCCTAGGCGGTTTCCTCTGCCGCCACTTCGGCCAATTTCTTCATATTCTGATAGCGCTCCATGTACTCAGCTTCCAGCTGTTTGGAAAGTCTTTCGGCTTCTTCCGGAAAGGTCTTCTTCAAAGAAGCATAGCGTACCTCACCAGCCAAAAATTCCTGAAAACTACCATCCGGGTCTTTGCAGTCGAGTGTAAAGGGATTTTTGCCTTCTTTCTTCAGCTCCGGATTATATCGGTACAAAGGCCAATAGCCGCTTTTAACCGCCAAGTCCATCTCCTCTTGGGCTTTTCCCATTCCCCGGATGATGCCATGGTTGATGCAAGGTGCATAGCACATGATCAATGATGGGCCCTTGTATGACTCAGCTTCGGTCATGACTTTCATGAGCTGCTGTTTGTTGGCCCCCATGGAAACGGCTGCCACGTAGACATACCCATAAGACATGAACATGGCGCCCATATCTTTCTTACTGGTTTTCTTACCCGAAGCGGCAAACTTGGCCACCGAGCCCGTGGGCGTCGCCTTGGAAGATTGCCCACCCGTATTGGAATAAACCTCAGTGTCATAGACAATGACGTTGATATCCTCTCCCGAAGCTAGCACATGATCGATACCCCCAAAAGAGATATCGTAGGCCGAACCATCCCCCACAAAAACCCAAAACGATTTTTTGGTGAACAGTTTGGACATATCGGCAATCTGCTTGAGCAGATCACCATCCTTTTCCTGAGGTAAGAGGGCTTTGATTTGATCGCCATATTGTCGTGATGCATCCGCATCTTCCAAATTATTGGCCCAGCCCTGCATGGCCGTTTTCAACTCAGAACTGACATCACTTTCCATTGCCTGGGTCATCAGATCAGCCAGAGTTTTACGTTGTTGCTGAACTCCCAGCAGCATGCCGTAGGTAAACTCAGCCGGATCCTCAAAAAGCGAATTTCCCCAAGTTGGTCCAAAACCATCTTTGTTGACACAATAGGGAACCGACGGTGCCGATCCACCCCAGATTGAACTACATCCGGTGGCGTTACCGATAATCATACGCTCGCCATAAAGTTGGGTCACCAGTTTGGCATAAGGCGTCTCGCCACAGCCAGAGCAGGCTCCCGAGAACTCAAGCAGCGGTTGTTGGAACTGGCTGCCCTTTACTGAAGTCCGTTTAGCCAAATCATCGCGGACCGGAATCGTCAGTGAGTATTCATGGTTTGGAATCTGGAGCTCCGTCTGAGTTTCAATGGGACGCATGATCAAGGCTGGTTTCTTGGCAGGACAGATATCGGCGCAATTGCCGCAACCCATACAATCCAGAGTGTTCACTTGGATGCGGAATTGATAGCCCTTAAGTTCTTTACCCAAAGCTTTCTTGGTCTCATACCCTTGGGGGGCGGCTTCACATTCGGCATCCGTTAAAACCACCGGTCGGATGGCGGCATGTGGGCAGACCATGGCACACTGATTACATTGGATACAGTTTTCCAACACCCATTCAGGTACATTGATGGCCACTCCCCGCTTCTCGTACTGGGTAGTCGCCACTGGGAAAATACCATCGGGCGAAAACACGCTGACCGGCAGTTTATCACCCTGTTGGGCCAGCATGGGACGCATCACCTGGCTAACAAATTCAGGTTCGTCCGCCGCAGTTTCCTGAGATCCAGTTGCTTGAGCCCACGAATCGGGAACTGGAATTTCAACCAGATTGGCCAGGGTGTTGTCGACGGCGGCATTGTTCATGTTGACGATTTTATCGCCCTTCTTGCCAAATAACTCCTTGATCTGATCCTTGAGATAATTAATGGCATCCTCAACGGGGATTACGTTGGCCAATTTGAAAAAGGCCGTTTGCATAATCATGTTGATGCGTCCGCCCAGGCCTATTTCCGCTGCGATTCGAACCGCGTCAATATTATAAAGCTTGATATTCTTCTGAGCCAGGGTTTGACGCATATGCGCTGGTAGTTTGGTCTGCATGTCCTCGGCAGTCCAACTGGAGTTCATTACAAACGTTCCACCAGATTTGATGCCTTCGAGCACATCGTAGATATCCACGTAGCTTGATTTGTGACAGGCAATATAGTCGGCAGCGTCGATCAGATAGGTCGATTGAATCGGCGTGTTGCCAAAACGGAGATGGGACATGGTCACACCACCGGACTTTTTGGAATCATAGGCAAAGTAGGCTTGGGCATACATGTCGGTATTATCACCGATTATCTTGATAGCGCTTTTATTTGCGCCCACGGTTCCATCGGCGCCCAATCCCCAAAATTTGCATTGGACCGTTCCGGCCGGAGCCACATCAAAGCCATCTGCAACCGCTAGGGATGTCTGCGTGACATCATCCACAATTCCGACCGTAAAATGATTTTTGGGTTTGTCAGCATTAAGATTGTCAAAAATCGCCTTAACCATGCTGGGATTAAATTCTTTGGAGCTGAGTCCGTAACGCCCATTGATGATTTTGGGGATGTTGTCTGCATATTCCACAAAAGCGGTACAAACATCCTGGTAAAGCGGATCGCCCAAGGAACCCTTTTCCTTGGTCCGATCCAGAACGGCTATCCGCTGTGCGCTATCCGGTATAGCTGCGAGCAGGTGCTCGGCTGAGAACGGGCGAAACAAGCGTACTTTAACCAGGCCCACTTTCTGCCCTTGACCAACCAAGTAATTAACCGCTTCCTCTATGGTTTCACACGAGGAAGCCATGGAAACGATCACATGGCTAGCATCGGCTGCCCCAACATAATCAAATAAATTATAGTTCCGGCCGGTTAGCTCGCTAACCCTTTGCATGTAGTCACTGATAATGCCGGGCAGTTTGGCGTAAAAAGGATTCGATGCCTCAATACCCTGAAAATAAACATCCGGATTCTGGGCAGTCCCGCGCAATTCAGGTCGCTCTGGATTGGTACCTCTGGCCCGAAATTTGGCGATGGCATCCCAATTCACCAGCTTGGCCATATCCTCATAATCAATCATTTCGATCTTTTGGATTTCGTGCGAAGTGCGGAAGCCATCAAAAAAATGTAGCACCGGCAAACCAGCTTCAATGGCACTGAGATGGGACACCAGGCCCAGATCCATCACTTCCTGAACCGAAGCTGAAGCCAATAATGCAAAACCGGTCTGACGGACAGCCATGACATCTTGATGATCGCCGAATATGGAAAGCGCGTGCCCGGCCACAGAACGCGCTGTCACATGAAATACACCCGGCAGCAATTCTCCCGATATTTTGTACATATTGGGTATCATCAACAACAAGCCCTGAGAAGCCGTATAGGTACTGGTTAGCGATCCCGCGGCCAGGGCACCATGCACCGCCGCCGCAGCACCCGCTTCAGATTGCAACTGGCGAACCACCATCACTTGATTAAAAATATTCTTCTGTCCGTTGGCGGCCCATTCATCGCATAACTCACCCATAGGTGAAGATGGCGTAATGGGATAAATGGCAGCTGCATCGCTCATGGCATAGGCCACATATGCTGCGGCAGTGTTTCCGTCGATGGTTTTCATTTTCTTTGCCATACAATAACTCCTTTAGTTTAAATTTGAATTCCACGCTGCTTGCTGCGGCCGCAGTAAACAGCGGTAGATGAATTCAAATTTTAGATTAAGATCCATTTTTTTCGCATAAAAAGCGACATGGTCGCGTCTCATAAAATCGTGGAACACGATTTTATAGCCACATTAAAGAATTTTTCAGATTATACCAACACGATAGGTTTGTAAAGACCCTAAAAAACCGCATAGCGGTTTTTTAGATAAATGCTGAATACCAACGAGCCGAATTCATTATCAACAGGGGACTTGGTTAACTATGAAGAGAGTAGGGATTCAAAGAAATCATTACCCTTATCATCCACCAAAATAAATGCCGGAAAATCTTTGACCGTAATCTCAAAAATGGCCTCCATACCAAGCTCTTCATAGGCCAATACTTTCATGGCCGTAATGCAATCCCGTCCCAGCCTGGCAGCTGGTCCGCCGATGGAGCCCAGGTAAAAGCCACCATACTTCTTACAAGCATCGGTTACGATTCTGGAACGATTGCCTTTGGCCAGCATCACCAGGGAGCCCCCTAGCTTCTGAAATATGGGTACGTACGGATCCATTCGGGCGGCAGTGGTGGGCCCAAATGAACCCGAGGCATAACCCTTGGGCGTTTTGGCAGGTCCGGCATAGTAAATGATATGTTGCTTGAAATAATCGGGTAGGTCGTCCCCTTGGTCAATACGTTCCTTGATTTTTGCATGGGCAATGTCCCTGGCCACAATGATCTTGCCGGATAGCAACAGGGGGATCCGGACCGGGTAACGGCTCAACTCCGTTCGAATGACGTCCATGGGTTGATCCAGGTTGATGGGCACAGCTGATTCGCCACTAGATATCACCTCCGGCAAGAATTGCTGGGGATTTTTCTCAAGTTTTTCCAGGAAAATACCTTCACGCGTAATTTTAGCTTTAATATTTCGGTCGGCACTGCAGCTGACACCCATACCAATGGGACAGGATGCACCGTGTCTGGGCAAACGAATAACACGCGTATCGAGGCAAAAGTATTTGCCGCCAAACTGAGCCCCAATATCAAGATCCCGGGATAAGGCCTGGATTTCATTTTCAAGTTCCATGTCCCGGAAGGCGTGCCCTGCGTCACCTCCCTTGGTTGGTAGATGGTCTAAATATCCGGCAGATGCCAGTTTAACGGTCTTCAGATTGAGTTCGGCAGACAGGCCGCCCACGACAAAAGCCAAATGATACGGCGGACAAGCCGCTGTACCCAAGCTAACCATCTTTTGGCGCATAAAAGTTACTAAGGATTGCGGATTCAATAGCGCCTTGGTTTCTTGAAAAAGATAGGTTTTGTTAGCCGACCCGCCACCTTTGGCGATGAATAGAAACTTATAGGCATTTCCTTGGTTGGCATACAGTTCGATCTGAGCCGGTAGGTTTGTATTCGTATTCTGTTCCGCATACATTGTGAGCGGAGCGTTCTGAGAGTAGCGCAGATTGTTTTTCTGATAGGCATCAAAAATCCCCTGTGAGACAGCCTCCTCATCCGATCCATCGGTCATAACCAAATGCCCTTTTTTGCCAATCACGATGGCCGTACCGGTATCCTGACACATGGGGAACTCGCCTTCAGCTGCAATCGTCGCATTTCGGAGCATTTCAAGAGCCACAAAGCGATCGTTCTGAGATGCCTCGGGATCATCCAGAATTGCCGCTACCTTTTCCAAATGCGCTGTTCGCAACAGATGACTTACGTCCCGAAAGGCAGTCTCTGCCAAAAAACTCAGGGCTTGGGGTGCAATATTGAGAATTTCCCGGTCCTGATAGTAATCAAGGGAAATATGCTCGCTACCTAATAAACGGTATTCGCTTGGGTCTTCCCCGAGAGGAAAAAGTTCTTGATGTTGAAATTGTCCCATTAATCTTCTCCTTCATTACATAACATATTGATTTATAATATTTATTTTTTTAGATTTCAACAGGCTTATAGTCTAATGCTGAAAGCGTTTCCCCATGCGCATATATTCCCACAAAGGTCCCCGGGCACCCAGGCGGCGAATTTTTTTTTGAAGCGCCCGATCGATGTTGATTCCCATGCCGGGGAAAATCCAGGTGGGATGTTCTTTTGAAAACTGTTCCACAAAAGGTAGAACCTTATCGGCTATTGCTGGCGACAAATAGAAAAAGGGTTCCAGTAAATCTTCATCAGGTTTAAGGACGCCCTCTTTCACGGCGATATCGAATAACTGCGTGCCCGGAAATACGCGGATCCCCACCATACAGACAACTGCCGTCGGCGACATTTCAACAATCGCATCCATGGTTTGCTGCACAGTCTGCATGCTCTCACCTGGTCCGCCTATCAATAATGAGTGGCAAAACGACAAATCAAACTGGTGGCATATTTCGGATGCCCGTCTCATTTCTTCGAGGGTAAAGGCTTTGCCCATATTTCTAAGCATAAATGGGTTAGCAGCATCACTGCCAAATTCAATGCCACTGCACCCGGATTCACACATGAGTTCCACAAGTTTTGGTTGAATAAACTTGGGATTTGCATAACCGCTCCACTTGATCTTCAACTGCCTGCGAATAATTTCATGGCACACGAACTGAGCATGTTCAACCGGGTAGTTGAATTCATTGTCAACGATAAATAGATGCTGGATGCCCATATCGATCAAGGATTCTATTTCATTACAGATGTGTTTGGGACTTCGCAAACGCACTTGGCGCCCCTCGATGATTGGATAGGTACAATAGATACAGTTAAAGGGGCATCCTCTTTTAGTTTGAATGTTACCCATCCCGCCAAGTTTCAAATAAGCCGTATTATCGATTCCGGTCCGATCTGGGGCTGGGAATTCATCCAGTTTTTGAATGACCCCCACATCACAATCTCGGATAAGGCATTTTTCGAGAAACTCGCCATGCTGGTCTGCTCGTACGATATCATCCAGCAGTTTGACGATGGCAGATTCGCCCTCACCAACAATACCGAAGTCTGCATCCAGGTAATCGAATATCTCCTGGGGCATCAATGAAAAAGCGCTACCACCCACAAGTATTCGACGTTTGGTAAACTGCCGGATTATATTCACCACTTCGCGATAAAATGGCAAATAAGACAGATAATTAGGGTAGCTAACATTGTCTAGATTTCTAAGCGAAAGACCCACAATATCGGGTTGGTATGCAATGATACCTTCAGATATCGAAGTCTTGATATCGTCCACAAAACAGAGATCCAGAATCTGATAGTCATCACCCCTATTTTTTAGTGCTGCGGCAATGTAGGCCAAACCCAGCGGAAAGATTGGATCCGGTAAAAACTCAATATTTGGGGATATAAGCAGCACTTTCATGCGGCATCGGTATACCGGTTTCATTGTGAATGTCAAGCCACTCCAGCATTTCATTACTTTTTAAACCTTAGCAATAAAAAGTAATGATAATTTACTTGACTTGAAACTATTAGTCATTAACTTGTTCTCAACAAACAATGGAAGATGCCTTCCATTCTCAAAATTTGAAACAATGAAACAGGAGGTAGTATCATGGAACTTGTCAGATGGAATCCAATGCGAAATATGTTTAGTGCAAGACATCGAATGAACCGGCTCATGGATGATTTTTTCATGCCCAGCCCCTATTTTCGACAGGATAATAAGGATTGGGATTGGAATCCGAGCGTTGATATCTACAACGAAGACAACAGCTTTGTCTTGAAAGCTGAATTGCCGGGTGTTGAAAAGGAGAATATCAATATTGATGTCAAGGATCGGGTCCTGACGCTTAAAGGTGAGCGTTCAGTCGATAACGAAGTGAAAGAAGACAACTACTATCGGCGCGAAAGGTCCTTTGGTAAATTTGAAAGACGCTTTACGCTACCTGAGAATGCTAGTGCAGATGACATCAAGGCCGACTACAAAGATGGGATTTTGCGGATCGAAATCCCCAAGCCAGCGGAAGAACAGCCCAAGCAGATAACCGTGCATTAATAATATCGTTCCACGATTTTACAGAATAAACCTCAACGTTGCAACGATGAGGTAAAGCCCGACCAGTAGGCCGGGCTTTATACTATTTTGATCTGGTAAACACCAAACTGGCGGATCCACCGCCGAAGGTGGAGCTGGTCATCAATGTGTGTGTAATCTTATTGCCTTGGCTGGGTATCCATTTTAAGAGTTCAGGTTGATCTGTACCTAGTGCGGATAGATTCACTTTTGGCAGGCTGAGTTGATGATATAGGCCTAAAAGTATGGCAGCCGCGCGCGTGGCACCGGCCGCGCCAAAATTACCTATGAGGTATTTCAATGGGGATACCTGCAGCGATTCAAATGCGCGTTGGAATAGTTTCTTAAGTTGGTCACACTCCATAACATCCAACTCTTTGGCAAAATTTGCGGACACATCGATATGTTCAATATCGTCTGATTTGACTCCGGCCTGATCCATGGCTTGGCTGCATGTGTTAAACACCGGATCTCCGCTATTGACATAATGGCCTATGGCCGCAGGATCACCCGTGCATGCATCGGAAGCCAAGTCACCGTAAATTCTGGCACCCCGCTGTCTGGCCGATGCTTTTTTTTCCATAACCAGCACCGCCGCACCCTCCCCCAAAATTATGCCGCTACCCGGTCGCGGGCAGACTTCTTCGGAGCTATTCACCCGAATCGGATTCAAGCCACCAACTGCATCATGACAAGCATAAAGTATTTCCGACAGCTCCTCAGCTCCCCCCAATAGGGCCACGTCCACCACATCAAGTTCCAGAAGACTTTTGGCATAAATCATGGCCACTTCGGCTGAGATATCATTTTGACAAAAGGTGGCATTGGGACCCTGGATCTGATGATACATGGCAATATGACTGGCGGGAGCATTGGACACTGTTTCCGGAAAGAGTAAGGGTTGTGCCCCGCGAGGACCATCGTTTAACAAGCTCAGATAAAACTGATCCACATGCGAACTGCTACCGTAGGCCGTTCCCATTAAGACGGCAACACGATCTCTTTCCAAGGTCTTCAGGTCTAGACCACTATCTGCTACGGCCTCAATGCTGGCGGCGACCGCCATCCGTGAGACCGGGCTCATGCGACGGTAGACCATTGGGGGCATAAATTCTGCTGGCTTGAAGTCTACAACTGTGGCGGCCACATTTGAGCGATAGGAACTGGTATCGAATACATTTATGGGCTTGACACCACTGCGAGCTTGGCAGCAACCTTCCCAAAATGCTTGGCGCCCGATGCCAATGGAACTGATCACACCAATGCCGGTTATGCTGATTGGGTCCATTTTGTTCCTCAAAGCGATTCAGAAAAAGCTGTCAGCCGTCAGCAAAAGGCTTATCCTGGATCCCCATTTTCATGGGAATGACAAACGGTTAAAACTTCATTACGACAATCATTAAAACCCTTACCCCTTCCTGTCATGCCGGGCTTGACCCGGCATCCAGAAAGAACTGTTGGCTTAAAGCAAAATCTTGGATCCTCGATTTCTCATGGATGACAACCGAAGAATAAAATCTTACAGTTTACCGCTCAAAGCTTCCCAAAAACCAACGAAGTATTATTCCCGCCAAATGCAAAAGAATTACTCAGGGCTGCCCGAATCGGTTTTTGAATTCCGGTTTGGGTAACATGATTGAGCTGACACTGGGGATCAATTTCATCCAGATGGACTGTAGGAGGTAACGTTTGTTGATCAATCGCCAAAATAGTTGCTATGGCTTCAATGGCGCCCGAGGCCCCTAGGCAGTGACCCACCATCGATTTAGTGGCACTGACCCATGTTTGCTGCCCCTCATCCCTAAAGACCCGACCAATGGCCCGAGATTCCATCTTATCATTTATTTTCGTGGCCGTGCCATGGGCGTTAACGTAATCGATCGATCCCGGATCTAGGCCTGATTGTTTTAGCGCTGCAGTCATTACCCGATACATACCCATGCCTTCCGGATCAGGAGACGTCATATGGTAGGCATCCGAATTGAGTGCATAGCCAGTAATCATTGCCACGGGTGAGGCACCACGCTTGGCGGCATTTTCATATGCCTCGAGTACGATAATTCCAGCACCTTCCCCCAGACTAAGGCCCTGACGATTAACGTCAAACGGGCAGCATGGCTCCGGTGACATGACCTTTAAAGAATGAAAACCAGCAAAGGTCAATTCGGATAAAGCCTCACTGCCGCCTGTAATAACACAATCCAGACGGCCGGACCGAATCAAATCAAACCCATATCCAACAGCGTTGGCACTGGATGAACAAGCAGTTGTGATGGTGGACCGGGGGCCGGCGATGCCATAATGACTCGCTATCAGGTCGGTTAGAGTACAGGGAGCCGACGCTAAAACCCCTGAGGCATAGCGCTTGGGACGATCCTTCCAAATCTCACGCCGGAACTTCTCCCACGAAAGCATGCCACCGGCGCCGCCGCCCATGATTACACCAATACGTCTGGCATCTATTTTGTTTAAATCAATGCGGGCGTTCTGAATCGCTTCGCGGGCGGCTATCAAACCCAGCAGATCACATCGTGAAATGCGCTTGGTTTGCCTTGATGGCAACCGTGCCTTCAGCCGGGACGCCCTGATCTGCGCAGCCATACGACAATTATAACCGGCGATGTCGAACAAATCCACCTTGCCAATGCCACAGGTGCCGTTAAAAAGGTTGGTTCTGAATTCAGGCAGGTCTCTGGCGATTGCACAAAAAATGCCCATGCCGGTTATGGCTACGGATCGGCTCATACCAGATTTGATTGGATTTGGTTTGCTGGGGGAATGCAAGGTTTGGGTTAACCTTATTTTGCAACGTTGAGGTTAAGTTGCGGTAGCCGGGTCATCAATACTACAGTAATCAAGCAGCCTGACAATCCGTTTTTCAAGTTCACCGCTGAGCTTGTAGATCATTTTATGCTCTGTGGTTAGCAGGACTTGGGTTGTTTCCCCTTTGGCCAACAGTTCACGACTTTCTTTTAGAAGAATTTCAAACTTAAAAATCAGGGCGGCAATTTCCGGTTTCAACACGGTTGTGCGCACAATAACGCTATCCCCTGTTCGGGCGGAATGCTTATAATCACAGTTCAGGTTTACTACCGGAGCCATATACCCGAGTTCAACCATTTGTCGGGGTAATAAATCAAAGTTTTCAAGAAGCGCAACCCGAGCGAGTTCAAACCAGGCCATGTAATTGCCATAGAAAACCATCCCCCACTCGTCGACCTCGTTGAAACGCACTTTCTCTTCAATTTCAAACCAGCGCATCATATTATCCGGCCGCACTAAGTGTGTCTTTGCCGGTCTCAGAATATTCTCTTTGAAGAAATTTGGCTAGAATTCTAATGGATCCGAAAGCTTCTTTACCCACATCTTCATCTTCAATGATAACGTTAAAATTTTTTTCAATCGCCACCACCAATTCCAAGGCATCAATGGAATCCAGCCCTAAGCCTTCTTTGAATAAGGGGGCATCATCATCGATCTCCTCAACTGAAATTTCTTCCAGTTTTAGGGATTTGACAATCATCTCCTTTAAAAAACTGTGCAAATTACTTGAATTATGAATTATTTCTTCCAATTGCGTCCTCATTAAAATTTGAATTCCCCACTGCTTGTAGCGTGGTATGAATTCAAATTTTTGGTTAAGATCCAATTATTGTGAAAGAGTAATACCGGCATCTGAAGGATTTCGGGAAAATTGCCGAAATACCCGGCAGCAACTCGACCTGAGCTCGCCGGCAAGTCTTGCTGCAGGGATAGAAATTTTATTCTTTCACATAGTAGCGACAGAGTCGCGTTTCATAAAATCGTGGAACACGATTTTATTTCCACGCCGATGCAACCTTATCGGTTTGCAACACCAGTCTCGATTGATATATTCCAACACTTTTTAAAGCACTTAATTTCGGCTATATAGTAAAAATTTGTATACCGCAAACAAGCGTATTGGATCTTACCAAACGCATTGTCTTTATTCAAGATTAATTCGGATTCTGCATTTTTCTATCCTTCTTTTTCGATGTTCCCCCTTGTTTGAGCAAATTATAGAGCCATAGATAATGAACATGAGTGGTTCGGAAACCAATCCGCTTAACAATATTGGGGAACCCGTAGAATTCCTGCTTGATCCAGGCGCGCCCTTCTTCAAGTTGCCCGGGCGTCATCCGTGCCGGTTGAAAAACCGCATGCGTCCCATTATAGTGTTCCCAGTTTCGGTCTATAATCCTTTTTTCCCCCTCTAAGCTCCGCCGCAAACTGGTTCCAGGGTAAGGTGTTAAGATGGAAAACGTGGCTGCCGACAACTTTATCTTAAGAATAAAATCCAGCGTTTTTTCGAATATCGACACATCTTCATTGTCAAAGCCAAAAACAAATGAACCATCGATGTGGATTCCACTATCGATAATACGGCGAATCTTATCGGCATACTGACCAAACTTGATCGGCTTGCCTGAGGCTTTGAGGGAATCTTTGCTGACGGATTCCAACCCGACTAGCATGCCAATACAACCACTCTTTACAGCTAGATCGAGCAATTTTTGATTGTCGGCGAGACCAATTGTGCATTGACTGACCCATTTTTTTTTCAGGGGCATCAATTTTTCCATCAACCTTTTAGCATAACTAGGATCCCCGAAGATGTTGTCATCCAGAAAAATTAAGAACTTACCTTTCATTTTCTGAATCTCCGCGATTACTCTGTTTTCATCACGAACTCTGAACCTGTTGCCATAAAATTCTGTTACGGAACAGAAAACGCATCGATAAGGGCAGCCTCGCGACACTTGGCATACATTTCTGGTTAGATACCTTTTCCCATCTAGAATCTGCCTATTTGGAATTGGCACATTTTTAATGTCCGGGAGCTCCTGATGCTGGTACTTTTTTTTCAAACGGCCATTGCGAAAATCATCCAGTAATTGTTCCCAAAGGCCCTCTGCCTCTCCGATTACGATGCTGTCCGCATGTGCCAAGGCTTCCTCTGGCAAAGCACTTACATGGAAACCACCCATGACAACCGTTTTGCCGCGCCGTTTGAATTCGTCACAGATTTCGTATGCCCTGACGATTTCTGATGTGTTAGACCCAATACCCACAAGATCAGCCGGCGTATCAAAACTGAGCGTTTCGACGGTTTCATCCACAAGCTTCACATCCACATCCGAGGGTGTCAGGGCGGCGACGGCCATGAGACTCAGTGGTGCCGGTTGAAAATAACGTTTAAAATTTTGCTTTCGGTGCAGGGGAACAACCAGTAGGACTTTCATGTCGCCTCGAAATTGTTGCTGTCATCCCACAGATGCGGATAGTGTCTCTGAATAAATCCGTCCACATACTGAAATTTAAGTCCAATCCGGCCCACCAGTTTTTCGATGATGATGATGATGAGAATGACGGGTAGTAGATAACTGCCCACGGTGATGCGGTAAAAACCATGGTTCAGGCGCCTGGTGGAGGCGAAATTATGGATTTGAAAAATGGATCCCAGCACGTGCATCAATGCAAATATACTCTGTAATATCAAACTGATAGATACAATATAAACCTGAAAATACAGATCGATGGTTTTGCAGGCTGCAATTTTATCCCGCAGATTACCTTTTCTGTAGGTATTGGGATTGTTTGCCGTAATACTTTCCACGAAAAACTTATACATGAAGTAGGAAATAATATATGCCGTTATGGCCGTGATATCCAGTACTGGTCTGAAGTGGCTACGAATCTGTCCGTATATCGCGCCAATTCTGATAAAATGAATCTGCCGGCCCAAATCGCCGGCCTTTATCAATATCTCAGATTCGGTCACGTATAAATCCTGGGTCAGGGCCATCTTTCCGATGATTTCCAGCGGGTAGACCCGGTACCCGCATTGGGTATCTTCAATAAATTGATTGGCGG
>CAZWEO010000008.1:38982-78934 GCA_964633115.1 uncultured Desulfobacterales bacterium | reverse complement strand
CCTCTTTCACAATACCAGTGTGAACCATATGAAATACTCATCGTATTTGATATGGATGCTCTTACTGCAACCTCTATTCTTTCAATAGCGTCTATTATTAAAAGACGAAGCTTTCGGTCAAAAATATAGACATTTAGAATATCATCGAAGGTTGCACCTGGCTTGAATTCTGTGCCAGATGGTCTGTCCTTAAAGGGCGAGAAATACCTTGATAACCTGAAATAGCCTATGTAGCGGAGGTAGCGTTTTGCTCTTTCGGAATCTTCAATTGTGAGACCACGAGATTTGAGAAGCTTTATCAGCTGGTCAAGAGTAAGGGGAGCTTTATCAAATACACTGCGGGATTTTTGCATAAAAAAACCTGCCGATTTGCGCTTCCAAGGATAGGCGTGGCAGGTGTTGTTGCTCATTAAGATAGTAAATATTACCGCGCCTGTCAAGGATGATTTGAAAAAAATCTTTATTTTTGTTCACACAATGCCATAATTTATAAAGCATATCAAACCATTTAAGGTCTATTGAAACAGGTCATTAAATGCCATAACGGGTACATTTTGTTGTTCACCCTAAAAATATTATATTGAAATCATTAAGAAAAATAGGCATGGGCATAGGTTCGACTCCCGCCCCCACCATTTTTTCTAAATCTTTTCAATAACTTCTGAATCCAGCTCATCTGACTCTGGTAGAATCCTGGTAGAATTCCAAGCATTTTCCAGCCGTGAGCCGTCATCCGGTGCCGGTGTATGCCGGTAATAATGGTCCATAATCATCCGAGTTGTGGCATGCCCGACCTGTTTCTGGACAAAACTCATCCGCTTGTTTTCATTCAGTGCATTTGTGATGTATGACACCCGCGTACGCTGTGTATTGGGTGGTTAAGAGGATGGTTTGATGGCAGGAATCCACTGAGTGAAAAACTGAGTGAAAGTCTGAAAGGAAATACAGGTTTTTCCATATTTTTACCGATATATTCACACAAATATTAACGCAGTAAGATTTTGATATGACTCTAAATAATTAATATTATTGTGGATTCTAAAATGGGATAGGTAGCCTGTCACGCCGGAGGTCGCGAGTTCGAGTCTCGTCGCTCCCGCCATAAAAATAAGGAGTTTGCCCATTAAGGCGACTCCTTTTTTTATTTGTTCAATTTGTATACTTGTTACCAGCAAAAAATCCATTTCGTATAAAAAGCAGTTTAGATATTTTCTCAAGGCGATATAGCAATTCGAGGTATAACGATGGCAGCTAGAAGAAAAATCGTGACCATTGGCGGTGGCAGCGGGCAATTTGCCCTGTTGTCAGGATTACGTGAGCTGGACGACGTTGATATCACTGCCGTCGTTTCCATGGTTGACTCTGGCGGCAGCACCGGTCGCCTGCGTGACGAATTGGGAATTCTCCCGCCGGGTGACATCTTGAAATGCGTTCTCGCACTCTCGCCTCAGCATGATATGGTGCGCAACATCCTGCTCAAACGCTTTGTCAAAGACCGACGCCTTTCCGGGCATAATGCTGGCAATATGTTGCTAACCATGCTTTCACGATACACAGGCAGTTTTCCAGCAGGTATCAATGCACTGGCGGAAATTTTGGATGTCAAAGGAACGATTCTACCTGTAACCATTGATCGTGCAACTCTTGTAGCGGAGCTAACCGATAATGCCAGGATTTATGGTGAGGCCGCCATCGATATGCCCAGGGGAAACCAGCGTGAACAAATTAGGGATGTATATCTGGTTCCGCATCATAGTGATGTCATTTCGGTTTACCCCCCGGTTATCGATGCTATCGACCAGGCCGATTTTATCATTATCGGCCCGGGAGACCTGTTTACCAGCATCCTGCCAAACCTGATCGTTCCCAATGTAAAAGAAGCACTGCAGGCTACAAATGCTAAGATCGCATTTATCGTCAACATCATGACCAAATTCGGGGAAACACACCAGTTTGCCGGTCGAGATTTTGTTGCCAAGTTGGAGGAAACCATTGGGAAGCGATTGGATGATATTGTTCACAATTCCAAAAAGCCTGAAGAGAAAGTGCTCCAACTTTACGGAAAGCAAAAGGCGCGGTTTGTCGAGATTGATAGCAAACTGCCATTTTGGCAAAACCGTCTTATCCACGCTGCCAACCTGTTGGATACCACGGGGGGCATCGTTCGGCATGATTCAAGCAAATTAGCTGCTCTTTTGCAAAAGATTATGGCCTAAGGGTTATTTTAATGAGCAATTAATTTTAATTGCACTGTCACCCGTGCGTTCCTCTATTAAAAGGCGACCGAATAACCCCGTAGGCCGCCTTTCTTTTTTATAGACTATATTTCATTGTATTTAAAAATAGTCTTGACTATATTTAAATATGATGCATAATTTCCAGTATGATTGAACGACCAGCATACATGACGATTTGGCATGAATTGTCTGCTGAAAAAAACATGGTGTTTTTGGCCGGGCCCCGGCAGGCAGGAAAGACGACACTTGGAAACCTCATATCCAGACAATTCACGAACCGCCTGTATTTTAACTGGGATATCGAAGACCATCGCGCAAAATTCGTAAACAATCCGACCTTTTTCAGCGAAATGTCTCGAAAAGACAGCTCCCTGCCCCTGGTTGTTTTCGATGAGATACATAAATATAAAGATTGGAAAAATTATTTTAAAGGGATTTATGATCAATATGGAAGAGATTATCAATTTCTTGTTTCCGGTAGTGGCAGATTGGATCTTTACCAAAAAGGATCCGATTCTCTGGCCGGTCGTTATTCCATGTTTCATCTTTGGCCATTTACTCTCGCAGAAATAGGTAACAACGCGAGTGACTTAGATGAGTTTATACATAATCCACTGGAGGTTAGCACGGAGGATGATGGACCCCTCTGGTCCATTTGGAATAGGCTGGCGCGTTTCAGTGGTTTTCCAGAGCCTTTTTTGCGGGAAAATACGAGGTCTTATCGTCGCTGGTCAAATACCTATTCACGTCAACTGATCCGGGAAGACATACGTGATCTAACCGGAATCAAATCGATAATGGATGTGGAGACGCTCTATATGCTCCTGCCATTCAAAATTGGAAGCCCGATCTCGTTACCGTCCCTTTCCAGAGATTTAAAAGTATCCTATAATTCCGTTCAATCCTGGTTATCGGTTTTTGAGACTTTTTTTATGCTTTTTTCAATTTCACCTTGGTCAAAACAAATCTCGAGGGCAATTCAAAAAGAGCGTAAGCTGTATCTGTGGGATACGCCTCGGATTAAGGAGCCGTCAGCAAGGTTCGAAAACATGGTAGCGCTGGAGTTATATCGAGCTGTTACCAATTGGAATGATATGGGTTTTGGTAATTTCTCTCTTCATTTTATTAAGAATAAAGAGCAGCAGGAAGTCGATTTTCTCATCGCTAAAGATAATGAGCCATGTGTTCTAATAGAGGCAAAACTTAATAATAGTGAACCGTCACCGGCTTTGATAAAATTTCAACGTTTTTTAAACATTCCGGCTGTTCAACTCGTTAATTCAGGAACGACATTTCGGTTTGTATCAAATGGTTCCAATGACATCCTCATAACACCAGCTGTTTTTTGGCTATCCCGATTACCCTGATCTTCGGTTGATCCGTAGAATCACTTTTATAATGCCATCGTCACTCCAAGAAAGGCGAAGTGATATAGTTTACACTGGTAAATGTAAAATAGATGAATTTGTTACGAAATCATTTTAATAGCCATGTTCTTTATTTTCCCCAGCATGATCGTTGTGAATAGGGTGGCATTTTTAATGGCATTGTCAAAGGTAATTGGCGGGGCAATATAGGAACCATGTTCATCTTTTTCGATGGGGTAAAAGCCTTTGGGGCCGAACTGGCCCTGTAATATGAAAAGCAGTTCACGTTCCCGGCCCCATCCTGGACTATCATAGAAATCCGCAAAGGGTCGATTGTTAGTTTGGGCCGCCCGCAATCCGGCCAGTATCATCTGAATCGTATGCAAACTGATTTGAAAATGATCGCGCATGACTTTGATCATGGCAAACTCAGTCAGATTTTGGTGCGAGTATTTTTTAGAAACTCCGCGTCCGCCCTCTGAATCAATATCCGGTATGACCAGTTTGCTATCAGTCCAAAAGGTAATTTTTCTGGTCGGCTCACCAATTATTTCGGCGATATCCCTTTTTAAATACGGCATATTAGCCTCCATCAAAAAATTATATCAGTTTACACTACAAACTGTAAATAATATACATAAGAGTTTCAAGTCAACAATTTTATCCGGTTTTGTGCAAGTTGAAGGGGACAGCTTTTTAAGCGGGGCTTTTCAACCATTTCAACTGTCCCTAAAGATATACGCGCAATACACAAATACCTAAGTTGATCGTTTCAAATTTTAAGAAGGATGATAGCATAAAAAAACTCAATGGATTGTATCGGTTAGAATTCTTAAAGTTTGAAACCCGTTGGGATTGCCGATATTGCCGCATTTACGGTGTCAGATACTATCCCGCATAGGTTCCTATAGCGAAACAGCATCTTCCTTGTACCTGCGGCAATCTCGACAATCGCTCAATTTAGGAAATAGTATATTATTCAGTTTTCAGTTGGCGGTGCGGCCACCAAAGCCGGCATATATTCTCCGATTTGTTGACAATTTTTTGTGGTTGACAAATATATTAGAACACTAGTATATCAGTTGGCATCTTTTTAAAGTTACAGCTCACACAATTTCTGAATAGCATTCTTTATGCTTTGAAAGGAAGCTGATTCTGCCATGGTTCCATCAAACCTGAATCACCACCAGTTATTGCGAACCCAGGTCTATGAATATCTACGTGAGGCTCTACGTAAGGGCAAGATGAAGCCCGGGATGTTCATAAGTATTAATCAGGTTGTTAAAGAACTGGGCATGAGCCGGACACCCTTGAGGGATGCTCTGCTTCAACTGCAAACCGAGGGATTTGTCACCTTTTTACCGCAGCGCGGCATCCGCATCAACACCATAGACGATAGCGATTTAGTGGATATTTATGAAATGCTGGGTGCGCTCGATTCCCGGGCATTACTTTCGGTTTGCGGAAAGATCGGTTCCCGAGAAGTTGCAAAAATGAAAAAGATCAACGAGCAGATGCTGAAGGTAATCCACAAAAAGAAATTTGACCGCTATTTTGAACTCAACCGTGATTTTCACAACGTATACTTGGACCTTTCTACCAATAAACCCTTGCTGAACCAGGTAAACATATTGCGGCAACGCCTTTTCGAATTTGGTGCCAAGGTGGACTGGCTGGAAAAGGTACCCCAACTGCTCTACACGGAACATCTGACAATGATCGACTTGATCGAAACAGGACGCTGCCGGGAAGCGGCGGAATTTATGCGGGACGTGCATTGTTCCATGAACTGGTAACCCATAGTGACCGTTTCAGATGTTAAGAAGGATAGATCCCATACTATTAAAACGGGTTGGAATCGATTTGATAGTTTAACCTAAAAAAGGAGGAAAGAAAAATGCTTAAGATTATGAGATGTTTCATTTATATTCTGGCCATAACGTTGTTGGCCGGACCTGCCATGGCCATGGAGAAGAATATGGTGTATTCCTCGCCATACAACATTACCACGCTGGACCCTAGTGTCTCCTATTCCACGGAGTCACAATACCTGTCCAACATCTACGAAAATCTCCTCAGGGTCAACCCTCCGGGGAGCAAGGAGTTGTACACCTATGTTTTGGCCACCGAGTTTTCGGCCTCCGATGACGGGCTGGAATACACATTTAACCTGAGAAAGGGGGTCAAGTTTCATGATGGCACACCTTTTACGGCCGAGGCGGTCAAATTTTCCATCGAACGTACAACCAAAATTGGTAAAGGCGCAGCCTTTATCTGGGGCGACCTGAAAGAGGTCCAGGTTATTGACGATTTTACGGTAAAGATAAACTTAAAATCGCCGGCACCCCTGCCGATGATCGCGGCTGCTGCCGATGGTTCTTACATTATGAGTCCCTCGGTAGGGGACAAGGGCCAGGAATGGTTCGATCAGGGCAACGATGCAGGGTCAGGCCCCTATACCTTAAAGAACTACAAAAGCGGTGAAAGTTGGATCCTGGCCAAATTTGACGATTACTGGGGCGGCTGGGACGGCAAACACATAGAAAATGTCCTGGTAAAATATACCAAAGACGGGTTAGTGCAGCTGAAAATGCTGCAGTCCAATGAGGCCATGCTGGCAGGCCGATTACCCATCGACAGCTATCCCAAGGTCCAGGCTGCCGCAAACACAAAGGTTCTCGCCGGACCGAGTTATGTCAATTACATGGCCTTCTTCAACACCACCCGTTCACCATTGGACCAGCAGTTGGTCAGAAAAGCTCTGGCCCACGCTATACCATATGACGATCTCGTAAATATCGGGTGGAACGGTGCCGCAACCCAGGCCCGCGGCCCGGTACCCAAAGGACAGTTCGGGCATACACAAGATGTCATCCAGTACGAACACAACCTGGAAAAAGCTAAAAAATTGCTGGCTCAGGCCGGATATCCCGATGGTGGCTTTAAACTGACCCTGACCCATGCAGCAGAAAATGTCTCAGAAGGGCGCATTGCCCCTCTGATTCAGAGTGAATTCAAAAAATTGGGTGTCGAGGTCGAGATCAAGAGCATCGTCTGGACATCCCAATGGGCCCTGGCCAAGGGTGATCCCCAGGAAGCTCAGGATATATTTTTGCTGATGTGGTGGCCCACCTACGCCGATCCTTATGAAACCCTGTATTCACTGCTGCATAACGAGAAGGGCAAGCCGGTTTGGAATCTGGCCTATTATGTGAACCCAGCCTATGACAAAATGATCCGCAAGGCTTACGAAATGACCGGCATTGATCCAGACAAGGCCCTGGACCTGTACGTTCAGGCTCAGAACATGGTGCAGAAGGATGTACCCGTGGCCTGGCTGGTGGACATTAAGGCAGAGTGGCCTATGAATGAAACGCTGAAGGGGATGGTTATCAATCCGGCGTATCCTACGACACCCTTCTTTTATGATATGTACATAGAATAATCAATTTGGCTGAACGATATGGCTTTGCCTCTGTTTATAGTAAAGCGTCTGGCCGGTCTTGCTGGCTTGCTGCTGGTTCTCAGCGTACTGGTTTTTTTCTTTACCCGGGCCATTCCCGGTGATGTGGCCGCCCTGTATGTGGGTGGCAACGCCAAGCAGGAGCAGATAGAAAAAGCAAGGATCGAGCTGGGTTTAGACAAGCCGCTTTATGTTCAGTACCAGCGCTATATGGGACGTTTGTTTAAAGGTGATTTGGGTCTTTCCCTCAGAACCCATCGTCCGGTGTTGAAAGATCTGTCCCAAAAAATCCCCATGTCCCTGGAACTGGTATTTCTGGCGCTGTTTTTTGCTGTCCTGTTGGGCATACCAATAGGTGGCATCGCAGCCATAAAGCAGGGAACCTGGCTGGATGAATTCATCAAATGGTTCACGGCGGCCGCTGTGAGCATTCCCATCTTTTTTTTGGCTCTTTTATTGCAACTGATTTTTTTTGACCAGCTCGGTTGGTTTCCGTTACAGGGTCGGCTAGACAGTATGCTGGAGTTTACGCATCCCATCGAACTGATCACGGGTTTCAGTTTTATGGACAGCCTGATCACAAAAAACTATACCGCTTTTTTCAATGTGGCCTGGCATATGGTGTTACCAGTTTTGGCCCTGACGCTTGGGCCTATGGGATTTATTGCCCGCCTGACGCGGTCATCGCTACTGGAGGTCATGAACCAGGATTATATCCTGGCGGCGCGGGCATCCGGCATCAGTGAATACATACTCTACTTCAGATATGGGCTACGAAATGCGCTTTCACCCATCCTGACAGTGGTTGGGTTGATGGTAGCCCTTTTGATGTTGAATACCTTTTTTGTAGAGATGATATTCAACTGGCCGGGCATCGGCTACTACGCCTTGATTGCCATTACCAGTCTTGATTTTCCGGCCCTCATGGGAGTGACCTTTACCATCGGTTCCGTTTATGTGTTGGCCAATACGGCCACCGACATCATGCGCAGACTGGTCGATCCACGCATCAAATGATGAGCTAATATGCAATCAAAAACATACGACTTCAGTCAAATGGCCCAGGAGGCCATCAAGGACCACCACAAAGCCTGGGCTTACAAGCTGCGTTTGTTCCTAAGGAAAAAGTTGGCGGTTTCCTCAGCACTGATACTGATCATAATCGTGGTCGCGGCCATTCTGGCACCCTGGGTGGCTCCCTATCCGGATCAAGGTCAGGGGGCCATCAATCTTGAAGAACGCTTGCAGCCGTTTTCAAAAAAACATTTATTGGGTACCGATATCTATGGTCGCGATCTATTGAGCCGTGTAATTTTTGGTGCCCGTGTTTCCGTCTTCGGGGGCTTGTTCATTGTTTTCATGGCCGCTGTGATCGGGGTGCCCTTGGGTCTCTGGGCCGGCTATCGAGAAGGCGTTTCCGGTGCGGTTATCATGCGGACAGTGGAACTGGTACTGTCTTTCCCGTCAGCTCTGGTTGCCATGGCCGTATCCATTGTCGTGGGGGCTGGATCCATGACAGCCCTAATTGCCCTGATCATACCCTGGTGGCCATGGTACACACGTCTGGTACAGGGAGAGGTGCTGTCACTTAAAAACATGCTCTACATCGAAGCCGCACAAATGCTGGGATACGGCCGGCTTTATATTATATTTCGGCATCTGTTGCCCAATGTTCTGGCGCCGGTGATCGTCATGATGTTGTTGGATGTCGGTCCGGCCATAATCGCCATCGGAGTGCTCAGTTTTTTGGGCTTGGGCACGCAGCCCCCACATGCCGACTGGGGCCTGATGGTCTGGAGCGGGGCTCAAAATCTACTCGGCGAGTGGTGGATTGCCATCGTTCCCGGATTTGCCATGTTTCTGCTGGTAACCGCCTTTAATATTTTCGGGGACGGCGTTAAAGAGAGCTTAGACTCAAAATGAAATCGTTACGCATTTTTATGAAGAGTGAAAATGTCAAACATGACCCAGCCAGAACCGATTCTTAGCGTAAATAATCTATGCGTCAGTTTCGAGGATTCCCGTGGCGTGATGAGAATTTTGGAAGGAATCGATTTTTCCCTTTACCCAGGCGAGGTACTGGCGTTGGTGGGCGAGACCGGTTGCGGCAAGAGCGTGACAGCCAAATCGATGCTGGATTTGATCCCTCAGTTATCGCGTACTCGCACCGGCCGGGTTTCCTTTGAGGGCAAAGATTTGCTCAAACTTTCCAACCGCGAACTAACGCAGGTACGGGGCCGGTCCATTGCCATGATATTTCAGAACCCCCAGTCCAGCATCAACCCGGTCTTCACCCTGGGGGAACAGATAAACAGGCTCATCCGAATGTACCTGCAAGATGACATCAAGCAAATATGCAAGCAGCGGAACCTGAAACTAAATGCGGCTGTTCGTCAAATAGCCAAAGAAAAACTGGCAGAGGTAGGCTTGACGGAAACAGGCCGCCTCATGAAATCCTATGCCCATGAGATCAGCGGCGGTATGGCCCAGCGTTACAAAATCGCATTAGCTCTTCTAAGCGCACCCAAAATCCTGATAGCCGACGAAGCCACATCGGCGTTGGACGTAACCGTACAAGCCCACATCCTCAAGTTGTTGAAGGAGATGTCGCAGAAAAAAGGCACGGCCATTCTCTTTATTACGCACGATTTGGGTATTGCTGCGCAGATATGCGACCGGGTGGCGGTTATGTATTCCGGCCGGATCGTTGAAATCGGTGCCACGGAAGAACTATTTGAAAATCCCATGCACCCCTATACACGGGGTCTACTCAAGGCGGTTCCCAAGTTGGGTGATAAAGAACCCCTGCAGGGCATATCGGGTAAGATTCCCGATCTTGCCAATCCGCCCCAAGGCTGCCGGTTTCATCCACGCTGTGACCATCGCCTGGTCATCTGTCAATCACAGAAACCGGCCTATAAAGGCAACCTGAAAGACTATGTCGTGGCCTGTCATTTATTCAATGCAAAGGATATATCCTAATGAAAATGTCGGATGCATTGATTGAATTGCAAAACCTAAAAGTCCACTTTCCTCAAAAGAAGAAACTGACAGGCAAGGTGACCACATGGATCAAGGCGGTCGATGATGTATCTTTAAAGATTTTTACCGGCGAGTGTCTGGGGCTGGTGGGGGAGTCCGGTTGCGGCAAAAGCACCTTGGGGCGCGCCATTTTAAAGTTGGTACCACTGGCCTCGGGAAAAATTCGCTATAATGGCGATGAAATACAGCACCTTGGTGAACGGAAATTTCATTTTTTTCGACCCAAAATGCAGATGGTCTTTCAGGATCCGAAAGCATCTCTGAATCCGAAAATGAAAGTTAAGCAGATTTTAAGCGAGGCGCTTGCAATTTGCACTGAAATCAGTAAGAAACAGCATGCTCAAAGGGCCACGGAACTCATGAGTATGGTGAATTTACGCCCGGAGCACCTGTTCCGATATCCACATGAGTTCAGTGGCGGTCAGCAGCAGCGAATATGTATTGCCAGAGCGCTGGCCACGCAGCCTGAATTTTTAGTTTTCGATGAGGCCACGAGTGCCCTGGATGTGTCGGTACAGGCCCAGATTATCGATCTTATGGTAACGCTGCAGGGAAGCTTAAATTTAACCTATTTGTTTATTAGCCATGATTTGAGCATTATGGAGCACATCTGTCATCGTGTGGCCGTGATGTATGCCGGCCGGATTATGGAACTCCAGGATGCCGATAGATTGTTTGCGGCACCCCGGCATCCGTACACTAAAGCCTTACGTGATGCCGTACCGATCGCAGACCCTACCAAGCGAGAGGGGATGGCCATTTTGGAAGGCGAGGTTCCCAGTCTTTTGGAACCGCCGCAAGGTTGCCGCTTTCATCCCAGATGCCGGCAGGCAACCGAAATATGCAGTCAACAAGTTCCAGTGGCCACTAAGCTAAAATCAGGGAACTGGGTCCGCTGCCATCACCACGAGGATATTTGGAATAAATTTTCATGCCCGGATGGGCACAACCACGCATGAAACAATTTTTGTCACCAAATGTCTGCAATGACCATTTTACGTCAATACATGAAAATTTATGAAAAAGATCGACTTTTTTTACAACCACAACAAAAGACTACATTAGAAACATATATCAGCACAAAATGTGTTTTTGGCCCTGGTTTTTGGGAAGAGAAAACTGCCCTTGAATAGGGCTAACGGTTTCTAATGAAAGGAACAAACTATGAACCGACTATTGGGCATTGGTGCCTGTCAAATGGAAACAAATTACGGTGACATTCAAACCAATCTGGACACCCTCGCCGGACATATCAAAAATATTAAATTTTATAGCCCCTGGGTCAAACTGATCTGTGCGCCCGAACTCATCATCCCTGGCATGTCCCGGATGGAGGATACCGCCCAGCCCATTCCCGGACAGATTACATCATATTGTGCCGATTTGGCAAAAAAATATCATGTCTATCTTATTCCTGGATCGATGTATGAGAAGGCTGGAAGATCGATTTTCAACACAGCCCCGGTATTTGATCCGCAAGGCAAACTCATCGTGACCTATCGCAAAATGTATCCCTGGCGTCCACATGAGAAAACGTCTTCGGGCAAGCAGACGGTTACATTTCAGGTTCAAGGTATCGGTGTTGTGGGATTGTGTATCTGTTATGATCTCTGGTTCCCAGAGGTTATTAGAGATTTGGTGTGGAAAGGCGCAGAAGTTATCTTGATTCCGACGCTAACCGGCACCCAGGACCGCCGGCAGGAATTGATATTATGCCAGGCGGCTGCCGCCATAAATCAGTGTTATATCGTTAGTATCAATGGCTTACGACCCGGTGGCAAGGGGCACAGTGTCATTATCGATCCGGAAGGCAATATCGTACAAAGAGCCGATCAACTACCCGAAAATATGATTGCCATGCTTGATTTGGAACGCGTAACTCAGGCCAGGCAATATGGTAATAGCGGTGTCAGCCGCGTGATGAGCAGCTACTTTCATGAGAAACATCGTTTTGGGCATCAAAAAGAATCCTACCAAAAAAGTTTAGCCGGAAATTTGATATCCGGGTTTTCCGCCAGCGAAACAAAATAAGAACCCAATTTGTGTGTCTTCATCAGCTCCAGTTTTACCCCATATTATCTGTATCACGATCCTGGATAAAACCTTATTGTGTTTACAACCTAGTCCGTGTTAGCTATCCGGTTCTGGGAGAAAACTGGAAAAATGAGCTTAGCATCAACCCATCTCAAAGACCTATTATCAGAAATCCAGCAAGGCCACCGATTGCAACGTGATGATCGGCTAGCGCTGCTCAGCTTGAAGCGGGAAGACGATATCGCGCTGCTGTTTGAAACCGCCAGGCAATTACGCCAGAAGCATTTCGGCCCCAACGTTTTCACTTACGGTTTTGCCTATACCAGCACATTTTGTCGCAACAACTGCCGATTCTGTTATTTCCGTCACACCAATGATCTCTCCCAGCGTTATCGTAAAAAAGAAGTAGATATTCTTCAAATTGCACAGGTTTTGGCACGGGAAGGGGTTCACCTGGTGGATGTAACCATGGGCGAAGATCCCTTGCTGCATGAACTGCACAATGGTGTACCCGAAAAGTTGATTCAATTAATCAAGGATATCCGCACCCAGACCGGTTTGCCGGTCATGGTCTCCCCGGGTGTGATTTCGAACACGCTCCTAAAAGGGCTGGCTGAAGCCGGGGCCACTTGGTATGCCTGTTATCAGGAAACCCATAATTCGATTTTGTTTTCAAAGCTGCGCTCCGGGCAGGATTACGAAGAGCGACTTACCAAAAAACGCCTGGCAAAAAAGTTGGGCCTACTGATCGAAGAAGGCATTCTTTGCGGCGTGGGCGAAACCGATGAAGACATTGCCGACTCAATTGAGGCCATGCGCATCCTGGATGCGGACCAGGTTCGGGTCATGAAATTTATTCCCCAACCGGGAACACCCATGGCAAAAAAGGCGGAGGCAGATTCCCTGCGGGAGTGTCTGATCATTGCGGTACTACGTCTGAGTTTTCCGGATCGCCTGATTCCGGCATCTCTGGATGTGGATGGTTTGGCTGGTTTGAAAATGCGGCTGGATGCCGGCGCCAACGTAATTACTTCGCTCGTACCCCCGGAGTACGGCTTGGCCGGGGTGGCCCACCATGAATTGGATATCGAAAATGCCAACCGCACCATGGCGGGCATTGCGCCTGTATTGAAGACAGCCGGTCTGCGTTTGGCAGAACTGTCTGACTATCTGCAGTGGATAAAAGACCGCCAACAAGCTAATTCCTAAGCGATTTCTTTACTTTTTAGGCAACGATTTGTATGCTACTCAAAATAAAATCATGTTCCACGATTTTATGAAACGCGACGATATCATATAAATAGGCGGTTGATATGCCTTTTTCAAATGAGAGTTTCAAACGGTTGCTAAATAATTTGCCGGGTATGGCTTATCGGTGTATGAACAATCGCAGTTGGACCATGGTTTTTGTTAGCAAGGGGTGTGCTGAGCTTACGGGTTATGAACCAGAGGAGCTTGTGGGTGACAAAGTTGTATCCTATAATGACCTTGTGCATGAAGATTATAAGGGCATTGTATATCATCAGGCCCAGCAGGCTTTAAAAGCTAAGCGGCCTTTCAAGTACACCTATCCCATTATCAGCAAACTAGGAAAGGAGAAGTGGGTTTTTGAACATGGCGTGGGTGTTTATGATGAACATGGTGATGCAATCGAACTAGAAGGGTTCATCAGCGATATCACCCAAACGGTGGAAGCTGAAAAAAAATTAGAACAGGCCAATATTTTTCTGAAAGAAGCTGTCAGAGATACGGACAGTTTTTGTGGGATGATCGGCCGTAGTAACGCCATCCGTAAGGTGTTCAATCAGATTTTAGCGGCGGCGGAATCTGATGCCAATGTCATCGTTTATGGGGACTCTGGAGCTGGAAAGGAGATGGTGGCGCAGGCTATCCATGATTTGAGCCCGCGAAAGAACAATCGATTTGTTCCTGTGAATTGTGGGGCCATTCCTGATAATTTGATCGAAAGTGAATTTTTTGGATATAAAAAGGGAGCATTCAGCGGTGCTTTTGTAGATAAAATTGGATTTTTAGATCATGCTGATGGTGGCACCTTGTTGCTGGATGAAGTCGGCGAAATCAATCCCAATATGCAAATCAAACTGCTAAGGGCCATAGAAGATTATGGCTTTATTCCGATTGGCGGAAAGGAAGTGCATAATCCGAACATTCGTATCATAGCTTCCACCAACAAGGATCTTCAAGATCAGGTGAAAGCCGGAGAGATTCGTGAGGATTTCTTTTTTAGGATCCATGTCATTTCCGTAAAAGTACCGGCATTGAAGGAGCGTAAGGAAGACATCCCCTTGCTGACGGCCCATTTTTTAAAAAAATTTGGCAACGAAAGAGATATTACAGCCTTGCCCCAGGAGCTAACCCGTTCCATGATGGCCTACGATTGGCCGGGCAACATCCGTGAACTCCAAAATTTTATTAATCGCTACCTTGCCTCGGCGGATACAGAGTTTTTCGAATTCAAGGACAGCGTCCCCTATGACCTGGATCACCGATTTGAGAGCATCGCCGGCGAAGATTCTGTAGACCATGGGCTTCAAGATTATATGTCCTCTTTTGAAAAAAACATAATTCTCAAAACGCTTGAAAAAAATAATTGGCATCGCGGTAATACGGCAGATGCGTTAAAAATTCACTACCGCTCCCTCCTTCGAAAAATGAAGCGCCATGGCATATATATGTCATAAATAGTGACAGATATGTCATATCATTTAATAACCCTATTATAATCAACAGATTAGACGAATACCACCCACTTGGCTTTAACGCTTTATATGACAAAGTTGACCTAAAATTGCCCCTATAAAGAATTCTACCTAATTAAAAACCACAAGAGAGTAATTTTCATTTAATATACGCTTAGAGCATTTAGCCTTTAACCATCTGTAATCATTTGAAATAATAATCCCAATGCCCAGGCCAAGGTTTCCTTTTAATTGATAGCACTTGATGGCGGCATAGAAATTGCGTTGAAATGGGGCTAAGGAGTGACCCCACCCATGTCAACGCAGTACACTTTGGAAAAACAGTTAGGAACTGGATTTGAAGGTACTGTTTTTAATATTCAAAGATATAGTGTTAATGATGGTCCCGGCATCCGAACGCTAATTTTTTTTAAAGGTTGCCCGCTAACATGCGCCTGGTGTTCAAATCCCGAAAGTCAGCGTCGGAAACGTCAGGTCATGTATTTTGAACGCCTATGTGGTCGATGTGGTATCTGTGCAGATGCCTGCCCCCATAAATGTATCCTTATCCAAGATGAAAATCGCCTACACAAATCGGATAAATGTATTGTTTGCGGAGAGTGTGAAAAAGCGTGCCCCAACAGTGCTGTCAAGCTAGTGGGGGAAACCATGCGTGTGGATGATGCCCTGGCTATAGCCGAAAAAGATTATCTGTTCTACCTCAATTCAGGAGGTGGTGTTACCTTGGGTGGGGGTGAGCCGACCATGCAGCCTGCTTTTGCCGATCAACTCCTGAAAGGGCTTAAGCGACTCGGCATCCACACGGCATTGGAGACTTGCGGATATGCAGACTGGGCGATTTTCGAACAATTAAATCCAAACCTGGATTTATTGCTTTATGACTTCAAACATATTGATCCAAGCATTCACAGGCAGCACGCCGGTAAATCGAATGCCAAGATATTGCGCAATCTACAGAAACTGCTTGATGGGAATGTTCCCATTATTGTGCGTATACCTGTGATTCCCGGCTTTAATGACGATATCGATACCATGCAGGAAATGAGTTTGTTTTTAGATCAGTACAACCGGGGCGCCATCGAACGGATCGATTTGCTACCGTATCACAAACTGGGTGTCGGAAAGTATACGGCCTTGAATTGTGCGTATTCATTGGCGGGTAAAGAGGCACCCGCAGAAAGTGTATTGGATGATTTCAAAAAACTATTTATTGACCGAGGGTTTGATACAAATGTGGAATACCATTAATTTGAATTCCCAACTGAGACTTAACTTGAGATCTTCGAGTGACCCTTGGCTGAATTCATTGTCGACAAGTCTTGCAGCGCGGGAGGAATTCAAATGATGGATCAAGATCTTTATGAAACTCTCGCCTTTAAATGCGGGGAGTTCCACTTTCACAAAGGTGCATCAATCACGAAATGCCCTTTCCCGCTTAGGGCTGGGCTGCTGGGATATGGATTTTAACCAGCTATACAGATGGCGAGTAAACCTATTTCATCAAAGCGACGGCCTTTCGCCCGGAGGGCGAAAGGTACGCGTTATCATAAAATCGTTCTTACGATTTTATTAGGGAGGTAAAAAATGCAAAATTTAGCTGAAAAAATAAGCAGCAACGGTCTTCCCCCCCGAATCGAGCGCATGAAAACGGCTTTTCTAGAAGTAAAGCCTTCAGTTTCAATTGCACGGGCCAAAGCGACAACCGAAATATATCAGGCGAACCCTAATTTGCCGGTAAAGTTATTACGGGCTCAAGCCTTTTATCGCGCATGCCAAACCATACCCGTACATATCGGCGAGGATGAATTAATCGTAGGCAGTCCTTCGGGAAAACAACGTGCAGGCATCTTCTGCCCCGAAATTTCATGGCGCTGGCTGGAATCAGAAATGGATACGATCCACCAACGGAATCAGGACCCCTACGTTATCGCAGAAGAAGATAAAGAAGTCTTAAGAGAAGATCTATTTCCATTTTGGCGTGGTCGGTCCATCGATGAGAAGATTTATGCTCAACTAGAGGATCTGGGTATTTTGCCTTTGACTTTTGAAAGTGGGATCATCGATGCCGAACTCAAGGCCACCAATGGCGCCGGCGAGTATGCCCCTGGATACAGCAACATCCTGGTAAAGAAAGGATTTAATGGAATCAAGAAGGATGCACGCAAGCAGCTAAAGCAATTTGACATCGCCAATCCAGAGCATACTGAGAACATCTATTTTCTAAAATCGGTCATCATTGCTTGTGATGCCATGGTGCTGTTGGGAAGACGCTATGCCAAACGCGCAAAACAAATGGCCGCCAAGGAAGCCAATCCGGTTCGCAAAAAAGAGCTGCAAACCATCGCCGAGGTCTGTACAAGAATACCCGGCCAGCCCCCGGAGACATTTTATGAAGCATTACAGATGGTTTGGTTTGGCCAGGTGGCTCATTTTCTCGAAGAGAACGCCCCCTCTTTTTCACCCGGACGAATTGACCAGTACTTTCTACCTTACTACGAAAAAGATCTAGCCGGTGGTATGCTTACCGAGGATGGTGCCAAAGAATTGCTTTACTGCTTTCTACTGAAATTTAACGAGATCCCCTGGCTATTAAATGAATTCGCTTCCATGTACTATGCAGGCTATATGGCATTCCAGAACATTTGTGTCGGTGGCCAGAAACCTGAAGGCGGAGACGCCACCAACGAATTGTCCTACATGATACTGGATTGTGCCCAGCATCTGCAACTCTACCAACCATCTTTTGCCGCACGGATCCACAACAAATCTCCCCAAGCCTATCTGAATAAAATAGGCGATGTGGTCAAGACCGGAATTGGTTTTCCCGCCAATCATTTTGACGACACGACGATAAAAATGCTGCTCAGTTACGGCGTGGAGCCAGCCGATGCCAAGGATTATTGCCTGGTGGGATGTGTAGAACCGGCCATCAGCGGTCGATTGTATCAATGGAGTGCGGTCTGTCTCACCAATTTTCCGATTGCCGTAGAATTTGCCTTAACCAACGGCGTTCAGTTGGTCAGCGGTAATAAACTGGGGCTTGAGACCGGCGATCCAGAATCATTCCTTACATTCGAAGACTTTGAGGCGGCGGTCAAGCAACAACTTTCCCACCTCATGCGCGTTACCGCCATTGCAACAGTCATCACCCAGCAGGCCCATCGCGATCATCTCCCCAAACCAATTGTTTCTGGTGTAATGGAAGGCTGTGTTGAATCCGGCAAGGACGTCATGATGGGCGGGGCCAAGTATAATTCGGGCCCCGGTGTTATCATTGCCGGCACGGCGGATTATGCCAACTCCATGGCCGCTGTGAAAAAGCTGGTTTATGATGATAAGTCCGTGACCATGGGCCAATTGTACGAAGCCATGACCAAGAATTTCGAGGGATTCGAAGCTATTCACAAACTCTGCAATCAGGCACCGAAATACGGAAATGATGACGATTACGTTGATGATTTCGCCCGCGATGTTATTGATTTCATTTCGCATGAAATCAAAAGCTACCGGGGGCTGTATTCCCCACTGGCATTGGGGACCCTGCCGGTTTCATCCCATACACCGCAAGGCCTCGTGGTGGGTGCCCAGCCCAGCGGCAGAAAATCCACCCTGCCGCTGGCGGACGGTATCAGTCCTGCCCAGGGAACCGATGTCAATGGGCCCACAGCGATCATTAAATCCCTGGATAAGATCAATCAGGAGCTCTCCACCGTTGGCGTGCTACACAACATGAAGCTGGATCCCAGCATGATGGCAGACGAGCGCGGCGTGGCCAATTTTACATCACTCTTGCGGACCCATAATCAGCTGGGGGGTGCCCAGATCCAGTTCAACTGCGTGGACGCTGCCAAGCTCGTGGACGCGCAGGAGAATCCGGAAACGCATCGTTCCCTGATGGTCCGGGTGGCAGGCTATAGCGCCTTTTTCGTGGAGTTATGCAAGGAAATTCAGGACGAAATCATCAGTCGCTCACCTCAAGGCAAATGGTAACAGAGGACACTGTTATATGAAACCTGAAGAAATCAAAGCGTTAACTGAACTGCTTGTTGACTTGAAAACAAACGTTAAGGCTTCCTGCGATCAAGACGTTCAAACTAAATTCGAATCGCTAACTGATAAAATGCGACTGCTGTTTGTGGAGCAAGCTATTGTGGAGGTCATGTCAAATCACTACGATTTTGGCGAAGTGACTGGAGTATCGCGCCTATTTAGTGGATTGATCAATCAAAACTTTACAGTAACAACAAACAACGGAAGAAGGTGTTATCAGTTGTTTATAAAAAGATATCGAAAGGAAGCCACTGAAAAGGAGATACTTTTTGAACACAAGTGCAATGAGTATTTGACCTGCAATGATTTTCCCGAAGTCGCCAAACTGATAAAAGCCAAAGATGGACGATCTTTTATCGAACACCATGTAAAACATCTAGATCCCCCCGGTAAATCCAGCAAATTCGCCGTGTATACGTACCTGGAAGGTGAAGACCGGTACGGATGGCTCACACCGCACTGCAGCTTGGCAGACATGGCCAATGCAAGCGCCATGTTTGCCAAGATTCATGAACGGGGTTTTGGTTTCGACGCAGGTGAGCATGCCAAAGAAGAACCTAAAATCATACCCTTGATGGATGTATTTGAGCACTATTTTAACAAGCTGGAAGAAAAAGCACATAGTAATACTGATACGACCTGTAGCGCCAGCGTAGCATATTTCCTCGAAAAGCTGCCATCTTATCGAAAGGCCTTGGAGACCTGCCAGCCCCTCAAAGAAAAGTGCCAAGGTATGCTCGAACTCATGATTCATGGCGATTATCACCCCGGAAATCAGAAATATACAGACCATGGGGTCACCGGAGTTTTTGATTTTGATTGGTGCAAGCAAGACCTGAGATTATTCGACGTGGCCATTACGATTACCTATTTCTGTACTTCCTGGATGGAGCATGAAAACGGTCTGCTTTTTATGGATGAAATCAAGGTGTTCCTGGAGGCTTATCAAGGTTACCTGGTGCACTCTGAAAGAATATATCCGCTTACCGAAAAGGAGCTGGCGGTTCTGCCAGAGATGATCATACTGGCCAACATGTACGTGATCTGGTGGGATCTTCAGGAGATATTCGATGTGGAAGAATCTGTGTCATGCGAGGAAGAATGCTTGGTCTATCTGGATCACAATACCAAGATCAATGAATTTGCATTGGACAATCTTGATAAGATAAGAAATGTAGTCGAAACTATTAAATTTGAATTCCCCACTAGGAATTGACTTAAGGACTTCGATTGAGCCTCGGTCGAAATTCTAAACGGATTCTTAAGGCTCGGGATGAATTCAAATTAGGGAGATCATTATGGAAACCAAATTGCCGGATCGTATTCAGCTTATGCGTGATGATTTTCTAGAAATAAAACCTTCCATATCCATTGATCGGGCGATTGCCACAACAGAGGTCTACAAAAAAAATGGCAATATTCCCAAGATCGAACTGCGGGCCAGGGCGTTTTATCGGGCCTGTAAGACCATACCTCTGGATATCGGCAAGCATGAGTTGATTGTCGGCCGGCCGGCCGGTAAACCCAGAGCCGGTGTATTTTGCCCTGAAATAGCCTGGCGCTGGCTTGAAGGCGAACTGGATACGGTTTCGAATCGAGCTCAGGATCCCTATGATCTGGAGGAGCAGGACAAAAAGGTTCTCAAGGAAGAAATTTTTCCATACTGGCAGGGCAGATCAGCTGAAGAAATCTTTTTTGCCAAGGTGAATAATATTGGAATTCTGCCCCTTGTATTTGAGAGTGGTGTACTGGATGCTGAGGTAAAAGCCTCTAGTGGTGCCGGTGAGTTTTCGCCTGGTTTCCGCGATATTGTCTTTAAAAAAGGCTTTAAGGGAATCAAACACGATGCCCAGAAAAAGCTGGAAAAACTCTCTTTTCTCAATCAGGAAGATCACCAAAAAATCTATTTCCTGCGTGCGGTGGAGGAAACCTGTGATGGGGTCATGCTGCTAGCGCAGCGATATGCCGAACTGGCTCGCGACATGGCTTTGACTGAGAACGATCGAAAGCGCAAAAAGGAGCTTAGCCACATAGCCGAAATCTGCAGTCGCGTGCCTGCCAATCCACCCGAAACATTCCATGAAGCGCTGCAAACAATCTGGATGGTACAGGTGGCCTTGTTTCTGGAGGAAAACGCACCCTCGCTGTCACCGGGCCGCATCGATCAGTACTTGTGGCCTTATTATAAAGAGGATAGTGATAAGGGCCGCTTCTCCAAGGAAAAGGCCGAGGAACTCATGTACTGCTTTCTACTCAAGTTTAATGAGATTCCCTGGCTATTGAACGAATTTGCGGCCATGTATTATGCTGGGTATATGGCTTTCCAAAATGTGGTTGTGGGCGGGCAAACCAGAGATGGTTCGGATGCGACCAACGAACTCAGCTACTTGATTCTGGATTGTTCGCAGAATTTGAAGCTGTATCAACCTTCCCTGGCTGCCCGAATTCATTCTCAATCACCACCCGACTACCTGGCCAAAATCGCCGAGGTAATTAAAGTTGGCATCGGTTTTCCGGCCATCCATTTTGACGATGTCACCATCAAGATGCTTTTGTCCCTGGGAGTGGCGCTGGAGGACGCTAGAGACTATTGCATTTACGGCTGCGTAGAACCGTCGGTCAGTGGTGTTTTTTACCGCTGGACCGAGGTCTGCTACGCAAATTTCCCTTCGGCCGTTGAGTTCGCTTTAACCAATGGTGTCCAAAGAATCACCGGGAAAAAGCTGGGTATTGAAACCGGTGATCCAGCTGAATTCAAAACCTTCAGGGAATTTGAATATGCGGTCAAGGCCCAGCTGAAAAACCTGATCGATGTGGCTGCGATTGCCACGCACGTTGCCCAAAAGGTGCACCGGGACATCCTGCCCAAACCATTAGCGTCGTCGTTGATGGATGCATGTATAGAAAGTGGAAACAGCTTAATGCGCGGCGGTGCCAAATACAATTCCGGACCGGGTATTGTATTTGCCGGTACGGCCGACTACGCTGATTCATTGGCGGCCGTCAAGAAAGTCGTCTTTGACGATGGAAACGTAACCATGAAGGCGCTTTGCACGGCACTGGCCGAAAACTTTGAAGGCCATGAAAAGATTCACAAATTGCTAAAAGCGGCACCTAAGTATGGCAACGGTGACAATTATGTCGATAATTTTGCCAAAGATATTATTGATTACACCTCGCATGAGCTGCAAAAGCAAAAAACCCTTTATGCCCATATGGCCCTGGGCACCTTGCCGGTTTCCTCGCATGTGCCCCAGGGACTCAACATTGGGGCTTTGCCCAGCGGTCGCAAATTAAAAGCACCTCTGGCCGACGGCATCAGTCCGGGTCAGGGAAATGATATTCTGGGTCCGACGGCGGTTATTAAATCTGTTGATACGATCAACCAGGAAGCTTCCACCGTTGGGGTTCTGCATAACATGAAGATAACCCCGGATCTTCTCGCGGGCAAGCGGGGAGTCAGCAACTTCATCGCCTTGTTGCGTACGCATGATCAAATGGGGGGAGGGCAGATTCAGTTCAATTGTGTTGACCGGAATAAATTATTGGCGGCTCAAGAATCGCCGAATGATTATCGATCATTGCTGGTCAGAGTTGCCGGCTACAGTGCTTTTTTTGCGGAACTTTGCAAAGAGATTCAGGATGAGATTATCAGTCGGACTCCACAACCGACGTTAAAATGAAATTTATATATTCGCCTTGCGATTATATTTCGGAAAGGAAAAGGAAGCAATGATTCCCCATTACAATGTGTTGAGTGATTCGGAAATCGCCATGATCCATGAGGGCGCTTTGTCAGTTTTGGAGAATACCGGTCTGCTCATAGATCATCCGGTTGCACTAGAAAAAATGGCTGATGCCGGCGCAACGGTTGATATGGATGCCAAAAGGGTTCGTATACCGAAAAGCGTGGTGGAGGCAGCCCTGAAAATGGCTCCGAGTACGTTTGTTTGCGGTGGGCAGTCACCTGAGTTTGACTTCACAATGGACTTTAACAGCACCAAAATCCGATCGGGTGGGGGCTCCATCTATGTGATGGATTGGCAACTAGGTGAGCAACGACCACTCACCTATCAGGACAATGCTGATTTTGCCAAGTTGACCGATGCACTCGACAATTTCCATGTATTTTCCACCCTCACGCCGGATGTGCCCGATGTAACTTACACTGTTCACACCCTCAAAGATGCCCTGCTAAATACCCGTAAGCATGTGTGGGCCTTACTAAATGATTCCCGGGTTCTTAAGTTTCAGCTCGAAATGGCTTTGGCGGTTAGAGGAAGTAAGCAAGCACTCGTGGAGCGACCGCGAATCAGTGGTATTGTGTGTATTATTGAGCCCTTCTTTTTTCCGCATGATGAAATCGAACGCTTGCTCCAGTATGCCGAATACAAGGTGCCCTTAAAGGTGCCATTCTTTCCAGTGGGTGGTGCCAATTCACCGATTACGCTGGCAGGGGAGTTGACCATGATCAATGCGGAATTTCTGGGCTCCATGGCCCTGATTCACACCCTGTGTCCGGGAAATCCGTGTGCATTTCACACCAACCCCCAGACTATGGAACTGCGCAGCGGTGACTCACAAATGAACAGTCCCGAAGTTTTGCTAATGCATGCCGCCATTTCTCAACTTGCCAGGTTCTACAATGTACCCAGCAGCCAATCCCAGGGGACCATGAACTGTTGGCAGGATCATCAGTTTGTCATGTTGAGTAGTTTAGCGCTCATGAACGGCGTGATGTGCGGCGCCAGCGATATTGGCGGTGTTGGTTCCTTTGGTAGTGCCAATGTGGTCAGCCACGCTGCTTTTGTGATTGTTTCCGAACTGGCCGAGTATGTTTTTCGCTACCAGTATGGGATCAATGTCAGTGAATCCACGATTGGTGTTGAAGCCATCAATCGGGTAGGTCCCCAAAAGGATTTCATGATCGATCCCCACACCATGGCGCATCTGCGGCAGGAAAAGCGCTTTATGCCCACCTTAATTGATTGGAGCGGCTATGAAGACTGGATTCAAAACCCCACCAGCATCATAGAGCGGGCCCAAGCAAGAGTCGACGATATATTGAACAACCATGTGGTGGAGCCGTTACCCGAGGATGTGCAGCAAGAATTGCATCGCATTGCGGCAGCGGCTGACAAAGAACTTTTATGAAAGGCCTCGATCTGGCAGAACAATATTTTTTGGAATACGGTCTGCCCATGCTCGAAAACCGTTTTGGGGATGAGGCCCGGCGTATAGCTGCAGGGCTGGTAGGACCGGGCTCAGAATGTTACGGTTTTGACGACCACTTATCCCGCGACCATGATTGGGGGCCTGGTTTTTGTCTTTGGATCAACGCTGAGGACTTCGCACAAATCGGGGAGCGACTGCAAGCAGCTTATCAATCACTACCTAAAACGTATATGGGCTATGGTCCCCGGCATTGTAGCCCTGGAGAAGAACAGCGTGTGGGTGTCTCTGCAATAGAGCAGTTTTATAAAGCCTTTACCGGCATGGACCACCCACCGGCCAATGTTCAGGAATGGCTGCGCATCCCTGAAGAGACCCTGTCCATCAGTACCAATGGTAAAGTATTTTGGGATCCTTTCGGTCAGTTTTCATCCTGGCGCAAGAAACTAAAGCGGTATTACCCTGAAGATGTCCGCATATATAAAATTGCCATGCTATGCGTTCGCATGGCTCAGTCGGGCCAATATAACTTTAAACGCTCGCTTCGTCGAAAAGAGCAATTTGCTTACCGTTTTGCGGAAATGCAATTTTGTGATGAGACACTCGCGTTGACTTTTCTATTAGGTAAGAACTATGCGCCATTTTATAAGTGGCGGCACCATGCGGTGCAGGCTATCTCAGTCCTGGGTTCGAATATATATGAGCAGATCGACGCGTTACTGAAGAATCAGGACAGCGATCAAAAAATTTTCATAATCGATTACATCTGTAAAGAACTGATAAAGGAACTCATAAAACAGAAACTGACCGATTCAGAAAGTGATTTCATGCTCGACCACGTTGCCTCGATCACTAAGCGGCTGAGTGAGAAATCACTAGGAAAACGATTTTCCATGGTCTACTATACTGAAAATGAAAACCAACAGAGTTGATCTTTTGGAGAAGATTCTTGCAGAGGAGCTAGCCATGTTTCAGTCTGTACCAACATGTGGACCCAACAGATGTTTGCAGCACTCCCAGGCTTTCAAATTGCACCGCAAGGCGCAGTTCAGCATATTTTCCACAAGGACCTTGCAAAGCTATCTCATGGACATCGAAGAGGCGCAAAAGAGCAACCGGAATTTAATGACTTACAAATATGCACGTATGGATAGTTTGATTTTGCGTGATAATGACAGCCATTTGGTGGATGAAGTGGCCAGCATTATGATCGAATGGCAGCGCCAAATGGAAGCCAAGTATCCGGAAATCATGAAGCGCGCGCGCCCAATCACATCAGAAAAAAGCAATTCATATGAAACCTCCTTTGAGAACTATTTAAAAGCAGAATTGGAAACCTATTCCGAGCAAACCCTTGTTCTGCTTTATCAAGACTTGAAAAAGTTGAAGGCTGAAGGAAAAAACGGCTCTGAGGAAGTTTATCGTTTCTTGGTAAAAGAGGGGGCGGCATAAATGCAATTACTAAATAAGGAAACCATTGAGACCATTTATGAAAAGGCCACCGACATACTGGCGACCATTGGTGTTGAATTTGAAATCGATAGTGCGCTAGCCTTGTTTAAAAAAAATGGTGCCAGGGTAGACGGGAAACGAGTTTTTATCTCGCCATCTTTGTTAAAAACCGCCTTGGAATCACTACCCAAGGTACCATATAAGCCAACGAATAATAAAAGGCTGGTTGCGGCATCCCCATTCTCCAACGCGCCCATGATTCGAGACGATATCACCGGTAGATTTCGACATGGCAATATCCAAGATGCAATCAAGATGTATCAACTTGCCGAAACCAGTGATCTATATGAGTCTATAAATCCTGGAGTCTCTGAACCAGAGGGTAACGACAGCGAAGACCCATATATTGGCCAAATCGCGATGATGTTGAAATATTCAGATAAATTCCCAGGCATATGCTTTCGTGCCACGAAATCGAACACAAAAAACAGTGATATTTATACAAGTGCCAAAAAAGCAATCCAGCTGATCAAAGCAATTAAAGGCGATGATAGCTCCCCGATAATGGGGCAGGGGATCTGCCCCCTGGCGCCGTTGTCTTATGACGAGGAGAGTCTGATAAATTTAACGGTTTTGGTGGAAGAGGAACAAGATATAACCATTTTCCCTTGTACCCTGTCCTTCATGACGGGACCCGAAAGCCTGTTGGGGATCGTTGTTCACGATATGGCTATTTGTCTGGCAGGGATGGTTTATATTCAATTGCTCAAGCCCGGGACCGATATGTCCTTCAGTAATTTCTCCACCATGTCGGACATGCGGACGATGCAACCGGTAAACGGTAGTCCGGAATCCCTACATGTTCAGATCATGTTTTATGAAGTTTGCCTTTATCTTGAAATGAACTGCATTCTTTGCGGCTGCTTGGCGGATGGCACCCGCAATGATTACCAAGTCGGCTTTGAATCCTGTTTTACCACTCTGGCGCCCTATTACATGACCCATGTGGAGGAAATCTGGTGTTACCCTGGCATTATGGCTGGGTTTGCAGGGGCAAGCTTTAAGAAAATGATTCTGGATGAAGAATTAATCATCAGCTGCAATCGGACACTTCAGGATCTGAACCTTACATTCGATCCTTTGCTCAAAGACAAACTGGCAGAATCTTTGGAATCAAGAAGCTTTTTGACCATCGGTTCTGCAGCCATATATCGAAAAGAACAGAGAGTCAGCCCTATTTTAGATAAAAAGGGAATAGAACTAGGTAATGATACATCGCCAAACCAAATGGATATCAATGTTTCCAAAGCAATAGAGAAACGATGTGCAGCTTATGTTCTGCCAGAGAGAAGTAAGACCCAAATAAAACAGCTCCAAGAATATCTGCCAACGCAATGTAAATATTAAAGGAGGCCATGTGGACAAATTCATCGAGGTTAATTTAGAAAAATGCACAGCCTGCCGGCTTTGCGAGTTTGCCTGTTCAACCCATAATTTCGGGGAGATCAATCCAGCCAAGTCGCGTATCAAGGTGACCATCGTCTCTAAAGATTTTTTCTATTATCCCAATGTTTGTCAGCAGTGCGGTAAGGCACCATGTATAGAGGCCTGCCCGCAAGAGGATGCCCTGGTTCGCAATCAAAAAACAGGTGCCGTGGAGGTTAAGACCGAGGCGTGCATTGGCTGCCGCATGTGTGTGCGCGCATGTCCCTTCGGAGCCATGGGCTTTGACAAGGCTGATAAACTAGCCGACAAATGCGATCTTTGTGGCGGGGATCCCGAGTGCGTCAAACACTGTTTCTACGGCGCCATCCAATTCAAGGACATCGATCAGACCGTATTCGACTTAAACCGTGCCTATGCCCACAAGGTCAAGGCCGCTAAATCCCTCCAGGAGGTGCAGGCATGAGTAAACAATTTTACGGCTGGACCGGTAAACATCTCCGGGTTGATCTGACCAAGGGCCTAATCGATGTGGTGGCGAACAATTTTGGTTTGATGAAAAATTATCTGGGTGCCCGCGGTCTGGGTATCAAAATCATGCTGGACGAGATCGATCCCAAGATCGATGCTTTTGAACCCCAGAACCGTTTCATCATTGCCACCGGTCCCTTGACCTGTACGCCCCCGGCAGGCAACCGCACCTATTTTGTCACCAAGTCCCCTTTGACCGGCGGCATTGCCAATGCCGGTGTGGGCGGTTATTTTGGATCGGAACTGAAATTTGCCGGCTATGACTATATCGTTTTCCAAGGCAAGTCTAGTCGGCCGGTGTATCTGTATATCCACAACGATGATATCGAGCTGCGCACTGCCGAGTACATCTGGGGTCAGGGGACCGAAGAAGCCGAAGAACAGCTGCTAGCAGAAACCGATCCCATGGCCCATATTGCCGCCATCGGTCCGGCCGGTGAAAACCAGGTGCGTTTGGCCAATGTGATCACCGGTGGCGTTACCGGTGCCCGGGCTGCCGGTCGCGGCGGTGTGGGTGCTGTGATGGGATCTAAAAACCTCAAGGCCGTGGTGGCCCGCGGTACCGGCGGCGTGAAACTGGCTGACCTGGCTGCTTTTAAGCAGCATGTGGGTAAGGCCCTTAACTTCTGGAACAACCCCAGTGAAACCTGTGTTAAGGTATTGGCCGATCACGGTACCATCGGCGTGGTTAGCTTCACCAACGATCTAGGCATTCTGCCCACGCGTAACTTCCAGACCGGGGTATTTGAAGGCGCTGACAAGATCAGCGGCGACACCTTTGCCAAAAAGTATTCGGTAAGGGGCGCCACCCCGAGCAAAGCCTGTTTTGCCTGTCCAGCCGGTTGTGCCCGTCTGAGCGACGTCAAGGAAAAGGGATACGAAGGCAAAGGTGAGGGACCTGAGTATGAGTCCGTGGCCTCACTGGGCTCGGTCACCGGTGTGGACAACCTGCCAGCAGTGATCAAGGCCAGCCGCATGTGCAATGACATGGGTATGGACACCATCTCAGCCGGCGTCACCGTGGGGTGTGCCATGGAATTGTCGGAACGCGGATACCTACCGGAAAAGGATGTGGGCTTTGCCCTCAAGTTCGGGGATGCCGATGCCCTACTGGATCTGGTCAAAAAGATGGCTACACGCGAAGACTTTGGTTGGATCATGGGCGAGGGATCCTATCGTCTGGCCGAGCGTTACGGTCATCCTGAACTGTCCATGACTGTGAAAAAGCAGGAACTGCCCAATTATGACCCGCGCGGGGTCAAGGGCCAAGGTCTGGCTTTTGTGACCAACAACCGGGGTGCCGACCATTGCCGGGCCGAGGTCAATTGCTCCGAGATCTACGAGACCACCATGCTGGGTTACTGGTCACCGGATAAAGATGTGGATCGTCACGCCATCAAAGGAAAAGCCAAAATGACCAAGCATTACCAGGATTACTGCGCCTGGGCCTACGATTCATTGGGGTACTGCTATTTTTTGCTAATGGATACCGAAGAGCAGGATGTGGTCGATTTGCTGGAGAGTGCCACCGGTATCGATTTTGGTGGTGTGGAAGCCTTGAATATAATTGGCGAGCGTATTTTTACTCTGGAACGCTTGTTCAACCTGAAGGCCGGTATGAGTGCCAAGGACGACACCCTTCCCAAGCGATTTTTGAAAGAACCCATGCCTGAGGGACCCAGCAAAGGCCAGGTCTTTGAGCAGGATCAAGTATTACCGGAATACTACAAGCTCAGGGGCTGGGATGAAAAGGGCGCTCCCTTGCCAGAAAAACTAAAGGAATTGAAAATCGAAGTAATGTGAATACCGAAGACCATCATGTAATAGCAGCTTAATTATGGTTTATTTTTTGTCTGTAATATGACATGGATAGATTCGTTTATTATTTTTCATTAGCAAGTTCTTGGTGATGAATTCTGTCGTTGTTGATTCTGCATAGCAAGACTTTCCGGCAGTAATACTTTAGAAGCTGGCACTGTTCAAAGCGTGATCACATTCAGAGCTGATATTAATGCTGATTGCACTTTAGGAGATATTTGAATGCTCAAAGCGATTAACGTTACCAAGAAGTTCGGTGAGCTCAAAGCTGTCAACGACCTTAGTTTTGAAGTGCATGCGGGCCAGGTTTTCGGCATGGCCGGTCCCAATGGTGCCGGTAAAACAACGGTATATAATCTCATCACCGGATTTTATAGCTTCGAAGGAAAGATAGAATTCGACGGACGTGACATTTCGGGCATGCCGCCTTATCGCATCGCCAAAGCTGGTATTGCCAGAACCTTTCAGATTCCGCAGACATTCCCCAGTCTTAGTGTCCAAAAAGCCATTTCCGTGGGCAGTCGTTTTGGTGCCAAAGGTGGGCTTGACCCGGTGCACGTCGATGAGGTGATCCAGTTTGTTGAAATGGAGAATGAACGCCATCAGCCCACAGGTCTAATAAACCTTCTCGATAAAAAAAAGTTGATGATCGGGGCCGCTCTGGCTACCAAACCCAAAATATTGATGCTGGATGAACCTATGGCGGGTTGTAATGCTACTGAAATTAGAAGCCTGATGGATTTGATCGCAAAAATTAATACGGAACTGGGCGTTACAATCATCATCATAGAGCACTTTATGAAAGTACTCACCGAACTTACCGAAAGCTTGTTGATCATTGAAACCGGAAGCAAGATCATGCAGGATGAGCCTGTGAAAGTCGTAAATGACCCCAGGGTAATCGAATGCTATTTAGGTGATGCATGCTGAATGTTGAAAGGCTAAATGCCTACTACGGTGAATCACATGTCTTAAAAAACGTTTCCATCGAAGTCAATCAAGGTGAAGTCGTGGTTGTACTGGGACCAAATGGCCACGGTAAAAGCTCCTTGTTAAAATCAATTTGTGGACTTGTGGAAAAGAAGGAAGGTCGGATTGTTTATCGTGATCAAGACATCAATGGCTTGGCAACTGAAAAACTGGTTGACCTTGGCATCATATACATATCCGAAAACCGTGAGCTTTTTCCCTATATGACCGTAATGGAAAACCTGAAACTGGGTGCTTATTCAAAAAGGGCCCGCGCTCAGGAAAAGGAAAATCTTGAGAAAATATATACGCTTTTTCCTCGTTTGGTGGAACGCCAGAAACAGTTCGCTTCTACCATGAGTGGGGGCGAAGCTCGCATGTTGGCCGTGGCGAGAGGGTTAATGGCGGATCCGGATTTCTTATGCATTGACGAACCCTCACTGGGACTTCAACCCAGTTTGCGGCATGAGATTTTTTCAACAATAAAACAAATCAATGAACAAGGGAAAACAGTTCTGCTGGTAGAACAGAATATCCCCCAGATCGCGGAACTGGCGGACCGTATTTACGTCATGGAGGAGGGACAGATCTCATTTGAGGGTAACAAAGAAGAGGCCTTAAGCAATGATCATTTAAAGGAGATTTTCTTAGGTATGTAGTCCTATACCTTAAAAAGGTCGATATTAACAATGCAGCATAATTTCCAAGACTCAAAAAACAAATCACAAATAAATCCCAATGCCCAAAAATCGAATATCCAAACCTTATGATCTAGAAGAAAGGACTTTTCAATTCGCCAAAGCGGTGAGAATTTTCGTAAAATCTTTGTCAACAACGATTGCCAATATCGAAGATGTGAGACAGTTGGTTAAATCTTCGGGTTCGGTTGGCGCTAATTATAGAGAAGCAAATGAATCATTAAGCAAAAAAGACTTTTTAATGAGGATGAAAATTAGCCGCAAGGAGGCTAAGGAAAGCATATATTGGCTTAGATTGATACATGAAACAAACCAATTAGATGATCCTGTTGAAGTAAAAAGTTTAATACAGGAAGCTACAGAATTAAAAAAGATTCTGTCATCCATTATTGAGAAATCGAAGTAATCAGCTATAAACATTGGTATATTGATTTGTTTGTTAATTATTTTTTGGAAATTATTTGCTATTTGGTACTTGCAATTTTGGAATTTATTTTTGTTGTAAATATGCTTCTAAAAAGGAAGTGAAAATCCATGTTTAGCGAAGACACTATTTTACTGCTGTATGAATTCACAGATGTGATCATCGCCGGTTTATCCACGGGCTCCGTATATGCCCTGATGGCTGTAGGAATGACACTGGTCTACGGTGTCACCAAGGCCTTCAACTTTGCTTATGGTGACTTCTTCAACCTCGGCGGCTATTTTGCCTGGATTCTCATGTTTGGTATCGGATTTCAATTCGGGGGGTACATAACGGTTCTGATCGTGGTGATGCCGCTGATGTTTGCCGTCGGATACGCATTAGAAAAACTGATGATCGCACCGTTGCGCAAACGCGATGACTGGGAAAACAAGGTCATGATGCTGACCTTGGGACTGGCACTCTTTCTAACCAGCCTTTACACAGTTGTCTTTGGCGCCAAATTAAAATCGCTGCCGCCTATTCTGGAGGGAACCCTGGAGGTGGGGCAGTTGGTTTTTGCCTACCAGGATATTATGATTTTTGGCATGTCCCTGGGGGGAGTTCTGCTCTTTGGATGGCTGCTTAACAACACGCGGCTTGGCATGGCGGTTCAAGCGGTGGCCCAGAACCCAATGGGTGCTAAAATAGTCGGAATTCCGCAAGAGAGAATTTTTGCATCGACGTTTGCAATCTCAACGGTAATGGTTGGCTTCGGTGGCATATTATTAAGCCAAAAGTGGTTCATCAATCCCATGTCAGGTGGCGCCATTATGATCAAGGCCTGGGTCGTGACGGCCTTCGGTGGAATGGGTTCCATTCGCGGCGGGCTCTATGCAGCCTTTATTATCGGCATGCTGGAGGCCTTGGTGGGTTGGGTATTCGGGCTGAGCTACGGTATTATTGCCCTGTTCATCCTTTTATTGGCTACTCTGGTGATCAGGCCCCAAGGTTTGATGGGAAAAGGTGAATAAGATATGCAGCTAAAGAGCATGGCGGTTATTATTGGGGTTTGTTATGGAATCATAGCGATTCTGCCTATATTTGTGGGGGATGTCCCATTTTTTATGAACATCCTGATCATGTGTTTGATATGGGCTGTAGTGGCCTCCTGCTGGGATGTCATGATGGGGTTTGCCGGTATCTTTTCATTTGGTCAGGTGGCATTTTTCGTCATGGGCGCTTATTGTTCAGCCATTTTGGCTATTAATTTTCATGTTACGCCGGTTATATCGATCATGCTTGCCGGAATTTTTACGGCTGGGATGGGTATCCTGGTGGGATTACCATGCCTGCGCCTAGCAGGTCCCTACGTCGCTTTGGTAACATTTGGGGTACACATGGCGCTGCAAGCGGTTATAAAAGGAGAAATAGGGCTTGCACTGGGAACGAAAGGCTCATGGGGTTTGTTAAACATCCCGCCTGTCAATCTGTTTGGGTATTCATTCAGCTCAGCAAATATTGTTCCCACTTTCTACCTGATTTTACTGGTATCCCTGGCGTGTGCCCTGACAATCATGTTTATGATCAAGTCATATTGGGGCGTAGCCTTTCTGGCCCTGAAGGATTCCCAGGATTTTGCTATGAGCCTGGGGGTCAGCGCTTTTAAATACAAACTTATGGTTTTTGCTTTGACCTCTTTTCTAACCGGTATAATTGGCGGATTTTATGGCCATTTCTATGGAACGCTTTCCCACCGCATGTTGGATCTGGATTTGTTCAGTATATTGATGGTCATGTTGCTGGTGGGGGGCCTGGGTCATTTCCCAGGGGCCATCATCGGTGCTTTTTTGGTTGTGGCTAGCAGTGAATTGATGTCGCCCCTGGGGGCCTACCGGGCTGTGACCATGGGAGGCCTGGTGGTTGTGCTGGTGCTGGCTCTTCCCAACGGTGTAATGGGTCCATTTTTGAAACGGTCAACCCGTAACATGTCAACTTGATGACAAGTTTCGATAAGCAAGTTTAAATACCTCGGCGTCAATCATATGAGTTCAATTAACCTGATCATTTAACAAAAAGGGGAGGGATCACATGAGAAAAATGAGTTTATTGACAATGGTTATGGCGATCTGTCTATTTTTAACCCCAGCAGCGATGGCCGCAGATACCATACCGGTCGGCCTCCCGGGTCCGATGACCGGATGGGCTGCAGGTTCGGCTGCAGATTATTACAAGGGCATCAAGATGGCTATCGACGAGATCAATGCATCAGGAGGTGTTTTGGGAAAGCAGCTTGAGATTTTTCGCTTTGATTCAAAAGGCTTTGAACCGGAAATCGTGATGCAGGCGGCTGATTATCTATGTGGTCAGAAAAAGGTGGCCGCAGTATTCGCTGGTTGGGCAGGATGGGGCCAGGATGTACAAGCATATGGAAAGTACGATGCGCCATTTTTTGCCGATGACGGCTCTGCCGCTGCAGTGGAAATTATGATGTCAGATCCTGTAAAATATTACAACATTTATCAAATGACACCCGATGGGCCCGGTCAGGCCATAAGCATGTTTCGAGCGCTATCAAACCTGCCTTACAAATACCCGAACAAAAAGATGGTGATCATCAATACCGATGACTCCTGGGGTCTTGAGGTGATGCAAACTCTGAAAACAAATTTTGAGAAGATCGGCTGGAAAATTTCAAAGCAAGAAACGGTCCCCTATGGTACCAACGAATGGGGCGTTATTCTTTCTCAGATCCGTAGGATCAAACCGGCCCTAATCCATTTTGAAATCGCCAGTGGCCAGGAAAACATCACGTTCCTACAACAGTTTCTGAAAAGACCCACCAACTCAATTGTCAGTATTGGTTGGGGTATTACGCCGCGTGAGGTTGTGGATGCCATGGGCAGCCAGGCAGATGGGGTAGTGGGTGAAATGCCTGCCGGCCTGCCGGCCCCCTGGGCACCTAATGCCGCCGGGCAAGCCTGGGTAGACAAGTTTGTGGGCCTTTACAAACATCAGGTTCCGGCCGGCGCCTGGATCTTCTATACTGCCGTCTATGCCTGGGCCAATGCTGCCGAAAAGGTAGGAGACGCTTATGATTTCAAGGCTGTTAACGCATATCTTCAGAAGAATGGTTATGAAGGGCATCAGGGTTTGATGGAATGGGATAAAGACAATGTCATGCGGGCACAGCCGAGCTCACCCGTAGTGCATTACCAGGTGCAAAAGGGAGAGTTGGTGCCTATTTTCACCGATCCGCCCCTGACACCGTACGCAAAGGGCAGTTTCATCACACCACGTTGGATCAAATAATAAAAAATGCATAGCATTTTTTATGAATAAACAACAAAAATCCGCATGAAATTCTCAACGAATTTCATGCGGATTTTGTTTGCAATGATTACGATATCCGCTATTATTATGGTTACCTTAGAATTATAATTCCCAATACTTCAGTGTAACATGGGTCATACAGTCCAACAATCTGCCTACCGACGCTTGACCGAGCGTCTGAATCGCTATCCGCAAGGGGCGCCCCCTTCCAAACTACTGACCAAAATCCTGATGGTGCTATTCGAAGAAAAGGAGGCCGAGCGCGTTTCCCTGCTGCCCATCAAACCGTTCACTGCCCGCAAAGCGGCCCAAATCTGGAAGGTGTCGGAAAACGAATCGCGTAAATTTCTGGAAGGCCTGGCCCAAAAGGCCCTGTTGGTGGACATGCCGGTCAAGGGAGAGATACAATATGTTTTGCCCCCGCCCATGGCGGGATTTTTTGAGTTCTCCATGATGCGCATCCGCGACGATATTGACCAAAAACTGCTGGGCGAGCTTTTCTATGAGTATCTCAACGTGGAAGAAGATTTTGTCCGCGAACTATTTACCAAAGGTGAGACTCAACTGGGTCGCACCTTTGTCCACGAACCAGCACTATCTGCGGAACATGCCCTGCATGTGCTGGATTACGAGCGTGCCAGCGATGTTATTAAAACGGCCAGCCACCGCGGTATCAGCATGTGCTACTGCCGTCACAAGATGATGCATAAGGAGCGTGCCTGTGAGGCGCCCATGGATATCTGCATGACCTTCAACACCACGGCATCCGCGTTAATCCGGCATGGACATGCGCGTCAAGTGGATGTGTCAGAAGGCCTGGACCTGTTGGCTCAGGCCCATGAAGCCAACCTGGTCCAGTTTGGCGAAAACGTGCGCGAAGGGGTAAATTTTATCTGCAATTGCTGTGGATGCTGCTGCGAAGCCTTGATTGCACAGAGACGCTTCGCGACCCTCCGTCCGATTCATACCACCAATTTTTTACCACAAATAGATATGGATACCTGCAGTGGCTGCGGCAAATGCGTGGCACTCTGCCCGGTGGAGGCCATGACCCTGGTGTCCGCCAACGATCCGCATCACCCCAAAAAGAAAACGGCCCGTGTGGCTGAGGACCGCTGTCTGGGATGCGGGGTCTGCGTTCGGGCTTGCACGAAAACGACATCCCTATCGATGACTTCCCGTCCGCAGCGGGTGATTACCCCGTTGAACGGCACGCATCGGGCCGTGGTGATGGCATTGGAACGCGGTAAACTGCAACACCTGATCTTCGATAACCGGGTTTTATGGCATCATCGCGCTTTGGCGGCCGTGCTCGGTGCCATATTGCGTTTGCCGCCCATTGAAAGGGCTCTGGCGAGCCAGCAGGTAAAATCACGCTACCTGGAAACATTGGTACAACGCCATTCCTAAATTAAACGGTTCAACTTTTCATGCTTCCACCTGTCCCGGTTTATATAGAAATCTTTGCTCCGCCCCCAAATATTTGTTATGACCCTCCAGCGGGGTATATTTTAAACCAGTCAAACCTTTTCCTGGGATAAATGGTGTATTGGAGGGAGGTATCTTGAAAATCTTTAAGCGTTTGTTATGTCATTTGTTCGTTGTGTCCCTGTTTCTGAGCCTAGGGATATTCAACCTGATGCCGGTGACCGACAGCCAGGCGGCTGAAAGCCGGCCCCTAAAAATTGCCCTACTGCCGATCCTGGATGCATTACCGTTTTATGTGGCTGAAAAAAATGGCTATTTCCATGAGAATCAGGTTGCGGTTAAAGCAATCCCGGTAGGCAGCGGTTTGGAGCGCGATCAGCTCATGCAGGCCGGCGAAATTGACGGGATGCTCAATGAAATGATCAGCGCCGCCAATTTTAACCGCCACAAGATCCAGGTAAGGATCATCGCGGCGGCCAGAAAGGCATACCCGGACTTTCCATTATTCCGCATCCTGGCGGCACCCGGTAGCGATATAGATTCTGTGGACAAACTAAGGGGCAAGTCCATCGGAATTTCCAGAAACACTATCATCGAGTACGTAACCGATCGGCTGTTGGCAATGGAAAATCTTCGCGCACATGATGTCAAGATGAAATCCATCCCCGTAATTCCAGAGCGTTATCAATTACTCATGCAGGGCCGCATTCAGGCCGCCACGCTACCGGATCCATTGGCAAAAAGTGCCATGTTGGCCGGAGCCGGACTGATTTTGGATGACAGCATGCATACCCGTTACAGTGTGAGTGTTTTGACCTTTGGGATTCAGACGCTGGACCAGCGTCCTGCTGCAGTTCGGGCATTTTTGCGCGCCTGGGATCGCGCTGCCGCAGATATCAATGCCGATCCAGAATCGTACCGGAGCCTTTTGTTGAAAAAGATACGGGTACCCAAAAATGTTCAAACGACATTCAGTATTCCCCAATATCCACGCAGCGAAGTACCCGATAAAGCCCAATGGTCGGATGTGATGAACTGGATGACCACGCGAAACCTGATCAAAGCACCTTTAGCATATGAGGCTTCGGTTTCTCGGGATTTTTTGCCCTGATTCCTCCAGCAAATCAAGGTATGGGAATGATCGATATACAGAATATACGCTTTGCCTACGCGAACGGGCCACCCATATTTGACGAATTTTCCTGGCATATCGCCAAGGGGCATACCTGGGCTGTGATCGGTCCATCCGGTTGTGGGAAAACCAGTCTCTTGTATCTCCTGGCCGGTTTGTACATGCCCCAAAAAGGCCATATCCGCATTGAGAATAAGCCTGTTACAGCACCGCGACCGCGCAGCGGGCTGGTACTCCAGGATCACGGCCTGCTGCCATGGGCCACGGTTTATCAAAATGCCCGCTTGGGGCTGACCGTACGCGGTTTTTACGGCTCGGACGGACGCCATGCACCCATTGACGAAAAACTGACAATGCATGAGGCAGATCAACGGATTCACTATTGGCTGGAAAAACTAAGCATACAGCACCTGCAGTCCCAATATCCGTCCCAGCTATCCCGCGGACAGCGCCAGCGGACAGCCATTGCCCGGACCTTGGGCATGCAACCGGATCTACTCATGTTGGATGAGCCGTTTTCTGCCCTGGATGCGCCCACGCGACAGGATCTTCAAGAGCTGATTCTCAATTTGGGTGAGGATGGTAATCTAACCACCATCATTGTGACCCATGACATAGAAGTGGCGGTTACCATGGGCAAACAAATTCTGGCATTAAACCTGGGCGGCAACCGGCACGCGCGCATCATCGAGAATAGTGATGCTTGCAATCCTGAATACCGTTATCAGCGTCAGTTCAGGGATCAATGTGACTACCTGCATAACATCCTCGGAGATTTGATATGAGGCCACAGATAAACCTAAGGTCAGCCCTTTTGGGGATCATCATGTTTACGGTTATCTGGCAGGTCTTAGCTTGGGTAGTTAGGCAGCCGATTTTGCCGGCACCTACGGTTGTGGTACCTATATTTATACAATCCATTTTTCGCGAATTGGGGATGCATTTTCTGGCTAGTACAGCGCGTGTGGTGGCCGCCATTTTAATTGCGGTTATAGCGGCCGTACCCATTGGTCTGATTCTGGGACAGATGCCTAAGCTCGACCGTGTTATGGCGCCTTTGATCGCCATTACTTACCCGATTCCAAAGATCGTTTTGTTGCCCGTAATCTATATCTTCATGGGTATAACCGATATATCCAAGATTTTCTTGATTGCCCTAATCATTTTTTTTCAAATTTTAGTTGTAGTCCGGGATGAAGCTGCAAACCTGCATCCGGAGTTAATCCTATCGGTTAGATCTTTGGGGGCCGGTCGACGGGCATTATTTCGGTATGTTTATCTACCGGCATCTCTACCGGCCGTTGTGACAGCGCTACGTCTCAGCGTGGGGACAGCTGTCGCCGTGTTGTTCATAGCCGAGCAGTCGTTAACATCGTATGGCCTTGGGTATTATATCGTGATCGAAACCTATCAGGTGTTACAATACCCGCAAATGTATGCTGGTATATTGGCCATGAGCCTGCTGGGGCTCCTGCTCTATTTTTGTATATCGAGTCTTGAATCACGCCTGTGTAAATATCAGAAAGGATGAGAGCGACAGCCATGGCTGATCTCCATACTTGGATACTGGCCGTCCGACCCAAAACACTTCCGGCTGCAGCAGGACCCGTATTGGTAGGCACAGCCCTGGCCTTCAGCGATCAGGGTTTAGCAATCCTACCAGCCTTATGTGCCTTGGGCATCGCCTTCCTGCTTCAAATTGGTGTCAACCTGGCCAATGATTACTTTGATAGTATCAAGGGGATTGACACCCAAGAGCGCCTGGGCCCCACACGCGTTACCCAAAGCGGTTTGATTTCGTCCGCTAAGGTTAAATCGGCCATGTGGAGTGCTTTGGCTTTAGCTATGGTGCTTGGTTTGTATCTGGTTAGTCGCGGCGGTTGGCCTGTGCTTGTCATTGGTGCGGCATGCATTTTGGCCGCCTTGGGATACAGCGGCGGTCCCTATCCGCTGGCCTCCCATGGATTCGGAGACCTATTTGTTTTCATTTTTTTTGGTTTGGTGGCGGTGTGTGGCACCTATTATGTCCAAACCTTGCAGCTGCCATGGCGTGTCTTTGCTATGGCTGTCATGGTAGGCTTGCCCATTACGGCCATCATTGTGGTAAACAATTTGAGAGATGTTCACACGGATCACAAGGCAGGCAAACATACATTGGCCGTATTGTTGGGTGAGAAAGGGTCAAAACTGGAATACACCTTGCTACTCTTGTCCGCTTTTGTCATACCATTCATCTGCTGGAATATCGGGTGGACCTCTGTTTGGATCTTATTGACCTGGTTGTGTTTCCCTTGGTGCTGGGCGCTGATCCGCTTGGTCTGGAATAGTCCGATTTCTCCTGCTTTAAATGCCGTTCTGGCTAAAACAGCCGCCTTTTCGCTGCTCTATAATGTGCTGCTTTCAATCGGTATCGTTTTGGGATAGCTAACCAGTGCAAATAGGGGACGCTGTTAACTTTTAAACTTATTTGGCTTAAGAGCAATAAATAAGTTTAAAAGTTAACAGCGTCCCCTATGTTTGCCGATAAATAAGCTCTATTTTAGGCCACTTTTAATAAGTGCTTCGGCCAATGAGCCGTGTACTTGCGGCTTTTTAGATGGTCGTTTCTGTTTGGGGGATTTTTTAGGGGTTTGTTTGGCCTTTGCTTTGGCCTTTTCTTT
>CAZWEO010000008.1:14713-38882 GCA_964633115.1 uncultured Desulfobacterales bacterium | reverse complement strand
CTTTGGCCTTTTCTTTCTTTTTGGTTTCGGGTGCCGATTTCATGGAGAGAGAAATGCGCTTGCGATCCAGATCGATATCCAGGACGGTTACATTTACCTGCTGCTGCACTTTGACGATATCGGCCGGGTTTTTGACAAAACGATTGGCCATCTGGCTGATGTGAACCAATCCGTCCTGATGCACACCGATGTCCACAAAAGCGCCGAACGCCGTGATGTTGGTAACGATACCGGGAAGCTGCATGCCCGCTCTCAGATCACCTATTTTATCGACGCCATCTGTAAATGAAAACGCTTCAAAGGTCTCTCTGGGATCTCGCCCAGGTTTGGCCAGCTCTTCGAGGATATCCGTCAAAGTAGGCATACCGACTTTTTCGGTGACATAGTGCTTGAGGTCGATCTGTTTGTGCCAATCGCTTTGTTTCATCAAGGCCGAGACCGAAGTTATAAGATCGTTGGCCATGGCAGCCACTATAGCATAACTTTCCGGGTGTACGGCACTAGCATCCAAGGGATTTTCGCCGTCCATGATTCGCAAAAAGCCGGCCGATTGTTCAAATGCCTTGGGACCCAGGCGCGTAACTTTGAGTAGTTCTTGCCTGTTCGTAAAAGGGCCTTTGGCATCGCGATGGACAACGATATTCTTGGCGATCCCGGCATTCAGGCCGGATACATATGTTAATAATTGAGCACTGGCACGGTTCAGGTCGACCCCGACACTGTTAACACAGCTCATGACAACATCGTCTAATGTTTGCTTGAGGGCACCCTGATCAACGTCATGTTGATATTGTCCGACGCCGATTGATTTAGGATCGATTTTGACCAACTCGGCCAAGGGATCCATTAGGCGGCGACCAATGGAGATGGCCCCACGCACAGTCAGGTCCAAATCCGGAAATTCTTCCCGAGCCACTTTGGAAGCCGAATAAACAGAGGCACCACTCTCATTTACCATCACGATTTGAATATTTTCTTCGGCCAGAGCCGCTTTAAGAAAAGCCTCAGTTTCTCGGCCGGCAGTACCGTTTCCCACAGCAACGGCTTCGATCTGATACTGTTTACATACGGATTGAATTTTGTTGGCCTCCAAACCAGCTTGCTTGGCTGACATGTGAGGGAAAATGGTGTCATGATGCAGTAGCGTGCCTTGGGGATCCAAACAGACAAGTTTGCATCCGGTTTTGAAACCTGGATCGATTCCTAGGACGCGTTTGGCCCCCAGAGGCGGAGCCAACAACAATTGACGCAGATTTTCAGCGAAAACAGCGATGGCATCTCGGTCGGCTTTGTTTTTACTGTGCACGCGCGCTTCGGTTTCCATGGAATTGGATAGCAAGCGTTTGTAGCTGTCTGTGACGGCCAGTTTAACCTGGTTTGCATCCAAACCTTCTGCTTTGAGAAACAGTTTTTCCAATATGGTCAGGGCCTCAGATTCAGACGGAGAAATTTCCAATATGAGAACGTTTTCCTTTTCCCCGCGCCGCATGGCCAAAAGTCGGTGGGACGGTACCTTGGTGATGGGTTCCTGCCATTCGAAATAATCCTTGAACTTGGCACCGCTGGACTCCATGCCGGCAATTACCCGGCTGCTAATGGTTGCGCGGGTTAGATAAAGATCTCGTAGTCGGGAGCGGGCTACATCGTTTTCATTGACGATTTCGGCAATGATATCGCGGGCACCGGCTAGGGCGTCATCCACGGTTTCTACTTGTTTGTCCGGATCAACAAAGGCGGCGGCTTTTTTGAAAGGATCGATACCATTTTGTTCCCGAATTAAATCTGCCAAAGGCTCAAGGCCTTTTTCCTTGGCGATGGTTGCGCGTGTACGTCGTTTGGGTCTGTAGGGGAGGTAGATATCCTCCAGAATCGCCATGGTTGGAGCTTCAAGAACCTTTTGCTGCAGCTCATCGGTGAGATGGCCATGCGCTTCCAGCGATTTGATTATCGCTTCCTGGCGGTCCCGAAGGTCATTCAGCTGTTGCAGCCGATCTCTAATGGACGTGACAGCAACTTCGTCAAGGCTTCCGGTGGCTTCTTTTCGATACCGGGCGATGAATGGTATCGTGGCTCCGTCCACTAACAGCGCCGCAACCGCATTTACTTGTTGGTTGGCGATGGCGAGTTCCTGGGCGATGATGGTAGAAAACGATTCTGAAAGCATATAACGACTCTTCTATCAGGAAATTTCCCGATTGGTTTGAGAAAAATGATAATTTAGAATTAAACCACAAGGATTACAATGGTCAGGCACCACTATCTAAAACCGCCGGTTTTGTAAAGAAATAATCAGAAATTAGAGCGTTTACCAGAATAATGTTCCCCAGCCGTCTATATTTTTTGTTGATGAAATCAACACCATAGCGGTTGTCATTATCTCACATATATCTGGACCGTTAAGTAAAAATTGCTTTACCTATTTAAACGAATCTTAATCCGAACATATGACAACCGGTATAATCATTGATTTTTGGAAGATCGCAGGGCATGGCGGTGGGAAGCCGAAAGTACGCTTTTGCGCATCCGTAGGGAACGCGGGGTAACTTCAACCAGCTCATCAGCGCGAATGAAACTGATGGCAAATTCTAGCGTTATCGGTTTGATGGGGGATAGGATTACATGGTCATCCTTTCCAGCAGCGCGCATATTGGTGAGCTTCTTCTCCTTGCACGGATTGACGTTGATGTCTTGAATACGATTATGTTCGCCAATGATCATGCCTTCATAGGTGGGGTCACCTGGTTCAATAAAGAGGCGACCGCGCGGTTCCAGATTGAATAACGCATAGGGGACGGCCGTTCCGGTACGGTCAGCCACAAGGGACCCGGTGAAACGACTGGGGCAATCGCCTCTATATTCACCATACCCATCAAAAATTGAGTTGAGAATACCGGTGCCACGGGTATCCGTGAGAAATTCATCTCGATAGCCGATCAAGGCTCTGGAAGGTATCGAGAATTCAATTCTTACCCGTCCACTACCATTATTGACCAGGTTGATCATCTTGCCTTTGCGTAAGGACAGTTTTTCCACCACGATGCCCAAGAAAGATTCGTCGCAATCCACAAATAGTGTTTCCAGAGGCTCGAGCTTTAACCCATTTTGATAGCGGTATATGACTTCCGGTTGCCCCACACAGAATTCATACCCCTCGCGTCGCATGGTCTCGATTAAAATGGCCAATTGAAATTCACCCCGGCCTTGGACCAGGAAGCTGTCGGGTTCATCGGTTTCATCAACCTGAATGGCCACATTGAGGAGGGTTTCCTTCTTCAAACGTTCATGCAGGCGACTAGACTGAACATATTTACCCTCCTGACCTCCAAATGGTGAGGTATTGACGGAGAATTTCATGGCAACTGTAGGTTCATCAACTCGTATTCTGGGGAGGGCTACAGGATGTTCATTATGGCAGATGGTATCGCCAATTTTCACATTTTCAATCCCGGCGATAACAACGATATCGCCGGGTTGAACTGTATTGACATCGGTGAGTGACATACCTTCGTAGATCTGAAGATTAGAGACCTTGAGTGGGTTGTTGCGACCCTGTTCGTCGATGCAAACTAAGTTATCGCGCGCACGGGCGCTACCATTGAATATTTTACCCACCGCCAATCTGCCCAGATAATCGGAGTAGCTGAGATCGGAGACTCGCAGCTGGAAAGGCGCCTCCGGATCATAGGCTGGTCCGGGAATTTCATGGATGATGGCATCAAAAAGAGGATCCAGGTTTTGGCCAACACCATCAGATAAGGTGCTGGCAATACCATCACGGCCGATGGCATAGATCAGTGGGAAGTCAATTTGTTCATCGGTGGCGTCCAGGTCGATAAGCAGATCATATATTTCGTCCAGTACTTCATGGACACGCGCGTCTTGGCGATCTATTTTATTGATAACCACAACTAGCTTCAGGCCCGCAGCCAATGCTTTTTTAAGTACAAACCGTGTCTGCGGTAGGGGACCTTCGGAGGCATCCACTAGCAGTATAGCACCATCTGCCATGGAAATGGCGCGTTCTACCTCGCCGCCAAAATCCGCATGACCGGGCGTATCGATAATATTGATGCGTATACCGTCGCGTATGACGGAACAATTTTTGGCAGCGATGGTAATGCCGCGTTCACGTTCCAGATCCATGGTATCCATGAGTCGATCATCCAGGATCTGGTTGGCTCGAAAAAGGCCGGATTGGCGAAACATGGCATCGACCAGCGTCGTTTTGCCATGGTCAACATGGGCAATGATAGCGATGTTTCTAAGGCTGTGATTTTGTTGATAGGACATGGGGATTTAAGTGGATTTCGTTTTGTAAACTCCATTCATTGGCCACTTACAAGGCCGGTGGTTGTAGACGGGCATACCTAAAAAAAGTACGACCGGAAAGTAAGCAGCACTCCGGTCGGACTTTTTGATTTACACATGATCGCTTTAGACATGTCATTGATAGCCTGACTTAATCTTTGTCGGCAGATCCTTGGGAAAAACGCCTTTAGCCGCTATTGCCGCGAATCAACTTGCATGCCTTACTTTCGGGCGCAAATAATAACACGGCACTCATCAGTAGCAAAGGTACCGCAAAAAAAAGGCCGATGATTGGTAGCACAAGCGATCCGATAAAAGCAATCACGAATGCCAACGGCAACAATATAATGCCGAGTGAGCGACTGGATAGTTTTTCTGAAGTACAGTCTATAAATTATTTAATATTTTTTACGGCTTCAGCAATTCGTCCAAGTGCTTGCATGAGGAGCGATCGCGGGCAGGCAATATTGATACGCTGGAAACCATCTCCTTCGGGACCGAAAAGGCTGCCTGGATCAAAGCAGATGCCGGCTTGATTTAGAAATAGGTCATTCAGTTTGTGGTTATTTAAACCCAAAGATCGGCAATCAATCCAAATCAAGTAAGTACCTTCGGGCTGAATTATTTTTATCTCCGGGATGTCATCAGAAAAATAGCTGGTCATGCTCCGTAGGTTTTCATGCAGGTATGGCAGCAGCGCATCAAGCCAGGGTTCCCCATTTTCATAGGCTGCGCGGCAGGCGGTCATACCGAAAGGATTGACGCCAAGCAGACCATTCGACTGGATAATCTGCTTAAATTTATCGCGAATTTTTTCATTTGCAATGATGATATTGGAGGTCTGCAGACCGGCTAGGTTAAACGTCTTGCTGGGTGCTGTACAGATGATACTGTTTTGGGAAAAGTTCGGGTCGGCCATGCTAAAAGGGACGAATTGCTGACCGGGGAATATCAAATCAGCATGAATTTCATCAGATATGATCAATACATTGTTTTGCATGCAAATTTGACCAAATCGGCGCAGTTCTTCAGATTTCCAGACCCGTCCCACTGGATTATGGGGGCTGCAAAAGATGGCCAGTTTTACCTTTGGATCAGCTGTCTTTTCTTCCAGATCCCCAAAGTCCATGTGGTAGCGATTGTCGGCCAGTACCAAGGAGTTGGAAACGATGTGACAATCATTGTTTTTTATGGCGCTGAAAAAAGGATAATAGACTGGCCGTTGAACCAGAACTTTATCGCCTGGACGGGTAAAGGCGCGCACGAGCATATGGAGTGCCGGAACAACACCCGGGGTGGAAATAATCCAATTCGCTTGTATCCGCCATCCGTGTCGTTTATTCATCCAGTTTACGACAGTAGCCCGATCGCCTTTTTTAGGCCGGGTGTATCCGAAAATACCGTGGTCGACACGCTGTTTCAATGCACGCATAACCGGCTCAGGACAAGCAAAATCCATGTCGGCCACCCACATGGGTAAAACGTCGTTTTGATCATCACAGGCATTGATTTGGTTTTTTTCATCGGAATCATTCCAATCAGGGGCAAACTCCCACTTGACGGAACCTGTATTTGCACGGTCGATTTTACTATCAAAGTTGTATGACATGGTATCCTTATTATTAATAATCTGAAACTTTGTTCTTTAAACTGTTAGCAGCCTAACAGCCTACAGTCTACAGCCTATCAGCCTAAAGTCTATTGTTTATAACCTATAGAAACCACTCAGTAAATACCTCGTGGATTGCATAAACCATCGCGGCATGCTATAGCACAGTCAAGCAACAACTCACAACCCCTAGGTAGACCATGAAAAAGAAATTCGATCATATCAAGTACCTCGGAACTCTCACAGCGATGCTGCTGTTAACCGCAACGCTCGCTCCCTATCTTTATGCGGCGGATACCAATACGAAGACATTCTCCTGGTTTTTTCTGTGTGTCGGTATGCTCGGCGGTCTTTCTTTGTTCCTTTATGGCATGGAGAAAATGAGCGAAGGCCTGAAACGAACCGCCGGCAACCAGATGCGCTCCATACTGGCGGCCCTGACGCGTAACCGCATCATTGCGATGTTTGTGGGGGCTTTTGTCACCATGGTGATTCAATCCAGCAGTGCTACGACTGTCATGCTGGTCAGCTTTGTGCAGGCGGGCTTGATGACATTTGCCCAGTCCATGGGTGTCATTTTGGGAGCCGACATCGGTACGACCGTCACAGCGCAATTGATTGCCTTTAAGCTGACCGATTATGCCCTGCTGATGATCGCCATCGGTTTTGCACTGCACATGTTCGGTAAGACGCAAACAACCAAGAATATAGGTGATGTGATTCTCGGTTTTGGGATCCTCTTTTTTGGCATGAAGCTCATGAGCGATGCCATGAAACCTTTGCGGACCTACAGCGTTTTTATTGACAGCATGCGCCAGATGGAAAATCCGTTGTTAGGCATATTGATAGGTGCCCTGTTTACGGCCTTGGTTCAAAGCAGTAGCGCTACCACCGGTGTGGTCATTGTACTGGCCCAACAAGGTTTTATAACCCTGGATGCCGGAATCCCGCTGGTATTTGGTGCCAATATCGGAACCTGTGTAACGGCTGGTTTGGCTTCCATCGGTACCGCGCGGGAGGCCAAACGGGTTGCCTTGGCACATGTTCTTTTTAAACTGGCCGGCGTCCTGCTGTTTGTTTTCTGGATACCGGCATTCGCTGATCTGATCCGAATGCTGGCTGAGAAATTTGGCTCGGGTACTGCTCGTCAGATTGCCAATGCCCACACCATTTTCAATGTGGCCTTGGCTCTCATTTTTCTGCCGTTTACCGAGCATTTCTCCAATCTAATCCTCAAAATTTTACCCGTGGAAGAAAAACCCAAAGATGTCATCATGTCCACCAAGTACCTGAATGAAGAAAGTATCGCCACGCCCGGTGTGGCACTTGACCTGGCCAGAGCTGAGATTGCCCGCATGGCCAAACTGATCTGGCGGATGCTGGCTTCGATTATCATCCCCTTCATGTCCGACGAAAAATTGATCCAAAAGGCGGATCTCAGTGAGGAGGAAAAGGAACTCCTGATTCGTGAAATTCCCACCATGGATGCCTGGCGGACGGATCTGTCGCTTCTGGAAGGGCTTGACATGCGCGAGGAGAAAATCGATTTTATCGAACAAAAGATTCGGGAATACTTGTTTAAAATGGTCGGCCAAGGAATTGCACCGAATCAGGCCAATGAGGCCTTTGGCATCATTTCCATTGCCAGCGATATGGAAAGTATTGCCGACCTTATCCACCGTAACATGATGCCTTTGATCACCAAAAAAAGAGATCTCATGGTCGATTTTTCGGAAGAAGGCAAAGAGGAGATCATGATCTATCATCAGAAAGTTGCCCGCCGGATCGAGCTGCTCAAAGAATCATTTGACCAGTTGGATACGGATAAGGCGCGTGAAATCATGGCCAGTGAACGATCCTACCTGGATCTGGAGGATCAATACCGGGCGCGGCACCTCGAGCGAATTCGGCAGGATAAAGTTGAATCCGCCAAAACCAGCGAGGTCCATATGGAGTTGATGGATTTGCTCAAGCAGATCGTGGTCTATTCCAGCAACATCGCCAAAACATTTTTAATCAAGTGTCAAAACGAAAAAAAAATTTAGAAAGAAGGCAGCATGTATCCATCCGACGACTATCCGGACTCCTGGTTTCCAATTGATTTCAAAGATACCGAGATCGCGTTTCAAAATAAAACCGATTTCGATTTGGCACGTTCATATTTGATTTTTCTACTGACCAAGAGTCCATTCTTGGTAAAGTTTTTATCCAAAACCGCCAGATTATTCCTGTCCATGGGCCTGCCCATCGAACCGATTATCAAGGCTACTGTCTTTAAACAGTTCTGTGGCGGAGAGACACGCAAGGAATACCAAAAGGTAATCGACCAGCTGGCGCGGGCAGGTATCGGGGCCATTCTGGATTATTCCGTGGAAGGGGAGGGTGATGAGGCTGAATTTGAAAATACCGCCCAAGCCATAATTGAGACCATCCAGGCGGCGCGTTTTGCGGACAATATCCCCTGTGCTTGTATGAAAATGTCCGGCATAGGGGATGCGGCCTTGTTTGCCAAAATGACCGCCGGACAGACTTTATCTCAGGAAGAAGAATTAGCTTGGACCCGGCTTAGAGGGCGATTGGAGGCAATTTGTAGACAAGCGGCCGACGCGGGCACACCCATCTATATCGATGCTGAAGAGAGTTGGATTCAAGGTGCGATGGATGAATTGGCCGAGGAGATGATGCAGACCCACAATCAGCATAGCGCGATTGTATTTACAACCTTACAATTGTACCGCACCGACCGAGTGGATTATTTCAAGCGGCTGATCACAATGGCGCGCAAAGAGTCTTTCCGATTAGGTGTCAAAATTGTGCGCGGGGCCTACATGGAACAGGAGCGGGATCGGGCCAGAAGATTGGGCTATCCATCCCCGATTCATCCAGACAAAGCAGCTACAGACCAGGCTTTTGATGCGTGCATTCATCTATTTATTGAGAACATCGACAATGTTGAAATTTGTGTGGGCACCCATAATGAATACAGCTGTAAATTACTGGCAGGCCTCATGGCCGAGCGGGGTATTGCCAACAATCATCCGCATGTTTATTATTCACAGCTATATGGTATGAGTGATCATATTAGCTATAGGCTGGCCCATGCCGGTTATAATGTTACCAAATACCTGCCCTATGGTCCGGTGGCATCTACGCTTCCGTATTTGGCGCGCAGGGCCGAAGAGAACACGGCCATTGCTGGCCAAATGAGTAAAGAGCTAGAAATCATCAATAATGAGCGGCAACGACGCAAGCGCGTCAGGCCGAGAGAACCAAAGTGAGCAATGGCGCCATGGCTTGACACAACCCCAAGAAATGACATATACTAGTCCTAAGTTTTCTAAAGCTTTTTTATCGTAGGGAGGTTCTCATGGAAAAATTCCCATTCCCAGACAATGGTGGCAGAAGACGTTCTGAAGATAGGCGCATATCAGTCGATCCTGACTTTTCCACCGAGAAAAGAAGCGGTCAGGATAGGCGCGCCGGTGCGGATCGGAGAAAGAGTCCAAGAGCATAAAATTGAATTCCTAGCTGTTACCGGACTGCAGACTGTGGGTGAGCATTCGAACCAATCATAAAAGTTCTTTAGATCGGGATGATTTCAAATGGTAGATTAAGATCCTTTTTTCTCATCCCGCCAGAAAATCCTCGATTAATTCAAAGGGCATATGTTGGGTAATGTCGCGCGCATAAAATGCTTTGGCGATAATTAACTCCTGATCGATCAAAAAATCTGATGGCAACTTGGAATAGGTACCTTCCATTTTACCGGGCGTTAAACCGGCAGAAAAGGTCAGGATGCATAGCGGAAAAAGGACAGGAGTGTACGTTTGCCCTCATAATCTGCCAAGGCAAGTTCCTTCCCGGCCATATCCTTGGCCTGAAATAACGGTGCCGGCTGGCCTGGTTCAAGTGCCATGGTATTTCCTTTTTACAATTTCGAATTTCGATATTCGGTTTTTGGATTTCAAAATGGTCAAGTCCTGATTAAATGTTGTCACCTATGAAGCGTTTCGCCCCCACTGATCCACCCTTTACGTAGTCATCCGATGGGTACGTTCTAAGGTGTCTCCAATCTTAAAGAGCAGTGGGGATCCTTTATGTAGTGCACCACAAATGCCGCTTCCCCCTCGTCGTTCCCTCGGAAGAGGGAATCCAGATAAGGCTATTAGCTTGAAGATTATTCTGGATCCCCGATTTCTCGGGGATGACAACCGAAAGTTGGGGTGCCGGTATGCTTAAATACTGTAACTCGTATCTTGTAAAATCCGTTATAAGGTAAATTCAGAGACAGACCCTCAGGATCATGTATCACCTGCTATCTTGTTTAGGGGGTGGTACATACACCTTTCGAAACCCTTCCTTCAGTGAAATGGCTTCCTCGGGGCAAAATTTGGCACAAACGCCACATCCAATGCAGTAGGCTTCATCCCGGATTGCCAACTCGTTGTCGTCCAGGGCGATGGCACCCGTGGGGCACCATTCAACACAGGTGCCACAACCGGTACAAACCTTTTGGTCGATGATTGAAAGATGATAGGTTGAGTTGGTCAGAGGGAGGGTACCATTACGCCAAAGGCCGAAAGTGTCACAGCAATCTTTGCAGCAATTACAAATGCTGGTTTCCGGGCTGTTTTCTCTGGATCCTGGATGAAATGCCTTGCTGGCAGATAATTCCGGTAGCTTTTTTATACTTCTCATCCAGCGTTGGATTTGCCATGAAGCCTCCTTCGGTGCATGGATAGTATTGAAATATTTTGCAATCGCGTGAGGTGGGCGAGTGGTAACCATACCATAAAGGTGTATAAATTGATAGATACCATCCCTCCAAATCGATACCCAACAGCGAAGTTAGCGCCTCAGGGCGGAACAGTTGTTAAAGTGCTGGATCATCTCTATTTGACTTGATATGAATAGATAGATAGTACTCAATTGAGGAGGGCGCTTATGACAGAACCCAGTGATACCAGTTTTGAAAAAGTCTCAACATCCGATGAGTCACTCTACGGTCCCCGGCAATTGTTCCTATGCGGCTTTCCTGCCGAAGCCCAACCTAAGTTTGAGATTGTATTAAAGGCTGTCGGCCTTCAGGGTGTTTCCAAAGTATGGGTGACGGATGATCAGGGTGATATGCTGCTATCCGAATTGCTGAAATTAGAAGACAATAATGGCACCGGATTATCCTCCAACCTTCCCAGGGCTATTATTGTGGCTGGTATTTCTCAGAATGAGCTCCTCAACCTCATGACAGTGTGCAAACAGGCTGGTATGAAAAACGCACTGTGGGCCACATTGACACCTACATCCGAAAGCTGGCGTGTACAGCAACTTCTGGCAGAACTGGCTGCTGAACGCGAAGCCCTGTCAAAATAATAGAAAGGCGGAAATTTCTTCGTCTTCAATGAAAGACGGCGAATTGAAGAAAAATCTCTAGGTCAGATCAACCGCAGCACAAAGCCTTTCCAGGGTTTTCGCTAAATATGCTTCATCCTCAACCTGAAGCTCAATGGCCTGGTTGGGGCAAATGGAAACACAACGCCCACAAGCACGGCAGGCTTTGTTGATCATGGCTTTTCCCGCATTTAGTTGAATGGCATCAACAAAACAGTTATCCTCGGCACAGGTTCCGCAACCCACACACGCATCTGTCACCTGTACCCTGATACCGGGCATGCGGGTAAGCTTATTACCGATGTCAGGCGTTAAGGTCGGTAGAATCCGCCAGAAACAACAACAGGGGCAGCAGTTGCACACCGTAAAAAGTTTGTTGCCCGGTTGTACGTTGAGCCAAACAGAGTCAAGTTTGTTACGGCCCACCAGATGAACCAAACCCATTTCCCGACACAGTCCAACATGTTTCAGGGCCTCATCGACACTCACCGGACGGCCAAATTTGGGATGAATGTCCAGGGCTGCAGATCCCATAAAAAGGCAGCCCAGGTCCTTGGGATAGTGGCTGCAATTTTCAGATTCTCTGCAAATACAAAAATCCATGATCCAATGGTGGTGAGCTTTTTGAATAATTTGAGTGAGAACTTGCGAAGGCAGAACCATGTCAGCCCTACCGTCAAGCCCTTTGTTTATGGGAATGGTGTTGTCACGCGGAAGGAAAAGGATGTCATCATCCTTAAACAGCAGCTGATCCAGGCCGTTACCAATTAGTGGCAGCTTGGATAGACGGGAGAGTACTTGTCTTTTCCCAAAGGTAAGATTTATAAGGTTTCTGATCCAGTAAGGGCCGGCCAAAATTATCTCCTTTTTTATAAATCATCTCAGAACCGTCTATTGCCAAGAGTATTAGCATTCCCATGGGCTAAATTCAATCTCAACCGTCGTAAGAATATTAGTATCAAAAACACGTATTTGGAATTATTTTGACAATCATCGCTGCCGCGGATAAAGATTGCAGACAATTTAGCGGCGCATACTGTCCATGTTGCCCTGAACGGGCTTATTGGCATACTGTTTTTGAGATAGGTTTTAACAGCCAGTAAATACCTTATCGCGATATATCGGTCACAATGTCAAAACGAAAAGAAATTGTTGAGAAATGGTTCGAGGCTTTCGGTGCTTGGCTATATGATAATCCCCTAAAAGTCCTGCTGGCGTCCTGTCTGCTGGCGAGCTTTTTTGCTTTTCAAATTCCATCGATCTCCATCGATACATCCTCAGAAGCGCTCTTAAAAAAGGGCGATCCCAGCTTGCAAGAATACAATCGCTTTCGAGATCAGTTCGGTCGGGCAGAGTTAATTGTAATCGGTGTCCAATCTCCGGAAATATTCAGTAGGGATTTTTTGGTACGCTTGCGATCTTTTCACCAAGATATAGAGGCGGAGATCCCCTATCTTCGCGAAGTCACCAGCCTGATCAATGTCAGACGGACCCATGGTGACCAAGATGATCTGATTGTAGAGGATTTGTTAGAACGATGGCCACAGGACCGTACCGACCTTGCGCATTTGAAGTCGACAGTCATGTCGAACCCTTTTTATCTTAACTACCTGGTCTCGGATGATGCCAGCATGACCGCCGTCATCATCGAAACCGAAGCCGCTGTGGGTGGGAGGTTGGATCCAGACGCCGACATCCTGGATGGGTTTGATCAGCACGCCGCTGAAATTCAGCCAGGCTTAGAAGCGCCGCGCTATTTTTCCGAAAAAGAAAACCGCGAGGTTGTTAGCGCCATCAACCGTGTGGTCAAGCAGCATGACCGTTCTGGTTTTCAGATCGTTGTTTCCGGTGGACCTGTGGTGGTGAATGCCTTTAACATTGCCACTATGCAGGACATCCAACGCTGCATAGGGCTGTCTTTGGTATCGGTGGCTTTATTTCTGGGAATTTTGTTCCGGCGATGGTCTGGTGTGGTTCTGCCCATGATCATCATCATCGCTGCCCTATCATCCACCATGGGCATCATGTCCTTAACCGGTGTACCCATCAAGATTACAACCACGGTCATACCAGCCTTTCTACTTTCGGTCGGAGTCTGCGACTCGGTTCATATTCTGGCTATTTTTTACAGGTTGTTGGACAATGGCAATGACAAACGGGATGCCATGGCAAAATCCTTTGGTCATTCGGGGATACCCATCGTTATGACCAGTTTGACCACCACGGCCGGGGTGCTATCTTTCTTATTTGCCGACCTGCAGGCCATAACCGAAATCGGTATCTTTGCAGCAGCCGGGGTGGTAATGGCGCTATTATATTCGGTTATGCTGATGCCGCCGTTAATGGCATTGACGCGGGTAAAACCAAAGCCAAAAAACGCCAAGCAAATCCTGACCATGGACCGCTTTCTGATTGCTGTAGCGGAATTTTCAGGGTCCAACCGGAAAAAGATCCTGATTGCTAGTGTTTTGATTTTCATGGTGTTCTTCCCGGCTGTATTTTTGCTCAAGTTTTCCCACAACATTGTTCGGTATTTTCCGGCAGGATCTCCGTATCGGCAGGATCTCAACACGATTGATACGCGCTTAAAAGGGAGCATCACCCTGGAGTTGGTTTTGAACACTCAGCGTGAAAACGGACTGCATGATCCGGATATCTTAAATCGGATCGAGACCTTTAGCCGCCAAATCGAAACAGATCGAATAGAAGACGTTGCGGTGGGCAAGGTGTTTTCCATCACGGATATCTTAAAAGAGATTCACCAGGCGCTCAATGAGAACAATCCCGATTATTACCGTATCCCCCAGGATAAGGCTTTGGTTGCCCAGGAATTGCTGCTGTTTGAAAATAGTGGTTCAGATGATCTGGAACGCCTGGTGGACAGTCAATTCCAAAAGGCACGCATAACCGTCAAGACGCCTTGGGTAGATGCCGTTGTGTGCAAACGTTTCATTGATACGATTCAGCACCAATTGGCGGAGCTGTTTCCGGAGTCGGTTTCCTTCCATGCCACCGGGCTAATGGCCCTATTGGCCCGTGCCATCAGCGCGGCTATCTACAGCATGACCAAGAGCTACCTGGTGGCTTTTATCGCCATTACCCTATTGATGTTTATTCTGATCGGCAACATGCCATTAGGCTTGGTGAGCATGATTCCCAATCTCCTGCCCATCCTTATGACTATGGGTATTATGGGTTTGCTCAACATACCTCTGGATATCAACAGCCTGATGATCGGCAGTATTGCCATTGGCATCGTGGTGGATGACACCGTCCATTTTATTTATAATTTTCAGAAATACTATGAGCGCAGATTGGATCCCTATTATGCTATTCGGGAGACCTTGTTGGGTACCGGAAGAGCCCTGTTGATTACCTCCTTGGTTTTAGGCACTGGCTTTTTTATCCTCATGGCCGCCACCTTAGACCATTTGGTCAATTTCGGCTTTTTCACAGGCATCACCATTTTGATTGCGTTGGTGGCGGATTTTGTATTGATGCCGGTGATCATGATTTACATGCACCCACCGCAGAGAGGATAAAATCGTGTTCAAGAACGAGCCGTTGTCATGTATTGGCTAGAAAACAGCTCGGGATCGGGTTCGCTATCGGAACCGTAATCGTATCAAGGTAACCGGTTCTTCGTGAGTAAGGGATCATCGATATTGATACCGATTTCGATACCCGATGGCCTTTAAAGCGGAACAGCGTTTTGTCAAATACTGATCATGAGTGAAATGGTTATGGATTGAGTACTAACGTCGATTTGGCGTGGTTTCCAATGGCCTTGTCACTAAACCACCAGTAGACTTTTTCACCGCTGTTGAAGGCCTTGATCTGATCTTTGTAGTGGGGATGAAAGACCCGTCCACTGATACCGCCGGGCAATATGGCGAGTACTTTTTCAGTATCGCTCAGATCTGCTACCATTCGCAGAGAATCAGAGGTGATGACTTTAAAGGGCTTGTTGAATTCATGGTAGTTGCGTAGAAGGGTTTCTGCCGATCCCTCTGCCGGATGCTCTCCCCCCCCAAGAAATGCCGTGCCGAAGCCTTTACGTCTTATTGGGCTGACATATTCGATAGTATGCACCTTGCCCCAATGCCACTTGCTCTGCTTTCCGCCGAGTTTGGTTTTTAATTCATCACCCGCTATTAAGGCTGCTTTATAAAACAGATCGTCTCGGGTTTCCCTAATATCGTTGGTTGTGGTGTCATCGAACCAATCGGAATTGTTTCCCAGGATCATTTTGTGCAGCCTTTCTTCCCAGAAATACCAATTGGCCAGCATGGTTCGGGTTACATCATCACCCAGTTCATCGCTAAAAGTTAATAGGGCAAAGTGATGGTAGACGGTATGAAAAATGGTGGGACCTGGCTGGTTGATGTCATCGTGATGATCCCACTCCGCCAATATATCCCCCATGGCTTTAGTTTCCGGATATGCTGACAGGGCCGCCGCCATAAGCGGTGCAATCTCTTGTGCCATCAGGTTGAGGGTGTCCTGCTGATAGGCCCAGTGGTCACTGACTGATTTTTTCCCTGGTGCTTGCATTAACTGGATTAGGCGTCTATACCTGTATGATGGTGCTGCATGGGATGTATAGTAGTAGGGGTAGTCATGATCAACTGTGTAGTGGTTGCAGGTACCCAACCAGCCCTTGTCCGGGTTGATGGCATGTGGCATATCCGCATATGGGATCCAGCCCGTCCAGTTATCCTTATCGTCAACTACCTGATATGGTAATGTCCCGTCTCCCTGGCTGCGCACAGGTAGCTTGCCCGAAGTTTGCCAACCGATGTTGCCTTGAGTGTCAGCAAATACGAAATTAAACATGGCCAGATTCAATTGACCTATGGCCTCGCGGGCTTCGCTAACGGAACGGGCCTTTTGCAATTTATCCATTCCGATCTGCGGCTGCATGCTTTCAAAAGGCGCAAAACGCAGCGTTACAACCTTGTCGGTCTTGAGGCTCGGCCAGATGTCGGATACAACCGGTCCTCTTTTGGTGAGTTTTATTTTTATTGTTTCCTTGCGAAAAACGAACATTGAAGGTTGGCCCGGGGGGCCTGCACCTACAATCCGCGTTTCCGGAGTAATCAGGCCGCATGGATACCAGAAACCGGGAAGCATGCGGGAATCCAGGTGCGGGTCATTGGCCACGATGGGTTTGCCACCTGTGGACAACTGGCTAGAGGTTACCCAGTTGTTGCTGCCGATTTCAAAGGGATTGTGCTCCATGAACCCCAAGAGGCTGGCATCTAACATAAAGCTAATTGGGGGTGGAGGCGGAGTAGCAGCATAGGTATCATTTTGATCTGTATTAGGATCATCGGGGTTGATATTAACAGGATAAAGTTGCTTGGCTTTTTCGAGACCGATTTTTTGGGAGAGCATCTGGGCAACAATTTCTGTTTTTAAATTAGCGGATAATCCCCAACCGAGATAAAAGGTCATGCATAGACTGTCTTCAATCGTCCAGGGTTCGGGTTTGATGCCAGCTAGTTTGAATTCCAGGTGGTGGGTTTTGGTTCTGTCCTTGATGTAGGCGTTTACACCGTTAAGATAGCTTTGGAACATTTGCCTCATCTCAGGGGCCAAAATTGCGGCCTGCCTCTGGGCATGACGATAGAAGCCGATAGTGCGGTTGCGGATATCGATCGCCCGTGCCTTTTCACCAGCCAGTTCGCATAGTCTTCCAGAGGCAAACAGTTTGGTCAATTCCATTTGAAACAGGCGGTCCTGGGCGGTGACAAATCCATAAGCCATATAGGCATCATCCTCATTTTGGGCATAAATATAGGCCATGCCTTTTTCATCCCGCATGACTTTCACGGGTGCTTTTAAGCCCTTAAGGTTTAGTTGTCCGTTGTCCTGATAATCATTTAGAAACGAGCAGCCACAAATCATCAAGCAAACAAGGCCAGCAATGATGGCTAATCTGATCATCTCAAAATATTTACTGGTCATCCGATTGTCTCCCTTCCTCAATGGAATGTCGGTCGATCAAGAAGTTCTCTAACGTTAAGATATCTGAACTGTTTTGGTAAGGTACAGTTTCTGCAATGGTTCGGGTAGCACCTTATAATTGGCAGAAGCGGCCAAATCTGTCAAATCAACACCGTTGTAGGTGTTCCAAAAAAGAACTGTTGGCACAGATGTTCGGTTATGTTCGCAATAGTCTAACACCGCTGCAAGGGTTTTGGCAGTGTAGGTTGGATCCAAAACAATCCCCTCCTTATCTTTCAATTTCTGATAGGCTGCCATACCCTTTGTCGTGGGATGGCCGTAGCCATCTCCTAAGTAAGCATCCAGAATTGGAGGTGGTTTCCATGCCGGCTCCGGCAGGTTTGGATCTGCATTTTTCAAATACTCATAGGTATGCTTCATGAGTTTTGAAACAGTACCGATGGTGGTGGCCGGTATGGGCCCTAAACGGGCAGGGCTGACTCGGATACCAATAACTGAAACCGGCAGACCAGCCAAAGAAACCCCTAAGGCCAGTCCCGCCAGGGTGCCGCCCGATCCCAGTGGACAAAATATAAAGTCGGGTTGAGGCATTTCCCCACTGTGGATCTGTTGCTTCAATTCAAAGGCAGCATCGACATACCCGATGGTACCAATTGGATTCGATCCACCGGGATATAGATAGTAGGCCTCTGGATAGCGAATACGTCCAAATAGATAATACCAAAGCATAGCATTAAAGAGCGTTCGTTTGAAGACCAGGCGGGCATTGTAGCTGGTAAAAAGGAGCAGTGTTTGCTTGACATTTTCGGTAACCGGTTGCCTGAATAGGATCAAGGTCGTATGCATACCGAGGCGATTGCCAAAGATTGCAGTCGCCAAGCCATGGTGGGTGCCAATACCACCGGGTGTGATGATGTGCTTTTTTTGTTTTGCCTGAACATCGGCCAGGATAAAGGCCAGTTTTCTGACCTTATTGCCAGCGTAGGTGGGCGATGTGAGATCATCCCGCTTGATCCAAAGATTATTGGTGCCCATTTTGTTTAACCGTTGAACCGGCGTTGGCAGGCTACCGATGGAGATTCGCGGAATGTGTTTCTGCATTAGGGGATATTGATGAAATAGAGGGGGGCTGGATTTAGCGTCTTGCATGCCGATTCATTATATGAAACAGACACTAAAATCAAACACGAATTGCCGCTCGCATTGGAACGACAAAGCCTTTCGCCCTGGAGCGCAAGGGTCACGGTTGAAAAATCGTGCAGCAATTTAACTCGCGATGAGGATTAAGGCCACAAGCGCCACACCTACCCCAGCCCATTGCTGTGGCCGCAAGCGTTCCTTAATGACCAACCAGGCCAGAAAAACAGTTGTTGCTGGATATAGAGACGAGAGGGTTGCCGAAATGTCCAGCCGGCCGATGTGGGTGGCTAAGGCAAAGAAGAGGTTACCGAGAACATCGAAAACACCGGCCATGGCAATTAAGGGCAATTGATTCTTTGCAGGAATCCGGGTATCGGACTTTAAAAGAAATAATATCAGAACCAAGGGCAGCGACATACAGCGGGTACCTACCAAGGGCCACAGTACTGATTCCTGACTGGCACTATCGATGAGGACAAAGAACAGACCAAAGCCGAGTCCCGCCAGTAAGGGAAGTGTCAGTTCAGAGAATCGATAATTGCCATTGTCACCCTTGGCGTAAGAGAGTAGCCAAACAGAAAACAAAGCCAATCCCAAACCAAGCAGTTTGCTCGTAGCCGGAAGCCCTTCCTTGAAAAAGGAAACCCCAATGGGGATCAATGCCGTTACCACTGCTGATAAGGGTGCCACGATGCCCATGCGACCCCGAGAAAGACCTACATAGAGTGCAATCAAACCGAGAATCCCTACAAGCCCGGCCAATGATCCGTAAATCATATGCCGAATGGGCGGAAAAGGGTCGGAAATATAGAGCGCCAAAGAAAAAAGAAGCACGGCCCCGACAAGTTGCGAAAAAAGTACAACAGCAAGAACGCCGCTTTTCTTAGAGGCAAAGCCGGCGCTAAAATCCCCGGTTCCCCAGAAAATGGCTGAACCGATGCCATAGGTAATTGCTAATACTTCGGAACCCATATAGGTTTGTTTCCTTTCTTCAGCTGTCTGGATTTACCTGCTTATGCATTGTGGAAGATCGAAGCTGGTACGCCCCGAAGATGAGGAAAACTATCAGACCAATTACAAAAACCCACGGGAACCACTGAAACGATTCGATAAAAACAAGGCCCTCTAACTGTTGCGTGTCGATATCCGGATTTAAGCTTGATGTCCGTGGTTTCAGCCAGGCCAGCAGAACCGAGTAGAGTACCCCCAATAGCCCGTAGAAAAGATTAAAGGACAGGCCTTTGAAGCTCAGTACCGTAGCCCGATGGCTGGAAGGCGTGATTTGGTTCAGATAATTGCTGACAAAGAAACCGGTCATATACATGCCACTAAAAAGTATGATGGCCGGAACCAAGCCGATGATGGGTTTGAAAAAAGACATGCCCACCAGCCCGATGATGGTGGTGATCGCGATGCTGAGCAGGTTCATGCGCGGCGTGAAACGATCGGTCATCTTCATGGCAATGCGGGGTATGATTAAACCCAACCCTGCCAGCAGGGAGCCTATGATGCCGAATGTTGCTTCGGGGATTTCAATCAGACGATAATACTGACTTGTTAATGTGATGACCATGCGAATGATGCCGTCGAAAAGGAATCCAGCGGCGATAACGACCAGGGCCCACGGCGTTACCAGGATCCAACGGCCGGCCTGGAGTGTCTGGCTAAAAATCTCCTTGACGCTTTGGCCGCACTGCTCCAAGGGCCCGCAGGCATCACCCGTTGTGACGTTGAGCTCCTTCATCCGCAGGGTGACAAACAGGGTGATGAAGGCCATACATAGGGTCAAATAGATGGGAAAGCGGATGGTATGGCCCAATGTGAGTTTGATATCTAAACCGATCCAGCTGAAGACACGTTGCATGAAAGCCGGGTCATAAATGGCAGCCCCCAGGGACATGGCAATGATGAAGGCTATCGATTGCAACCGCATCTGCATCGCCAGAACATGCCGCCATTGTGATTCGCCCCCAGCGGCCTTTAAGGCATCGTAAGCCAGGGCCTCATCAGCCCCACTGGCGGCGGCTTCGGCTGTGCCGCTGAGCACCCGGTTGATGAGAAAAACCGTGAAGAGAAGGCCGGAATAACCCCGTGGTACAACGCAGAGCAAAACCATTTCAATAATCATGAGAACGCTGGCAAGGATTAATAGATTGCGACGGCCCCATATGTCCGCCAGGGCACCGGAAGGAACCTCCATGACGACAATGGTGGCGGCCCAAACGGCATTCATGAGCGCAAACTGGGACACTGTCAGCCCGAAGTCGATGAAGAGAATTGTAAAGACCGGATAATAAAACCGAGCATTGAAGAATATACGAAAAGCAATGAATAGCCGGATATTGCTGATGGTAAAGGGTGAGGCAATCGGTGAATTCTGGCTACTCATCTATTAGAATGCTCCTATTCAAATTTTGGGAATTAAAATCTTCTTAAAATTTAAAACGCTCAATTTAGGTCGGATAAAAATCAAAGTCAAATATAGGCATTGAAGCATATTATGCAATAAAAATGATGCCATGACTGACTCCATATGGATTAAAATGGTACTTGTGCTGCGGCACCAGTTGTCATAGTATGCGGTGGTATCCAGCCCAAGGCAATAAGCCCTATGCGATGAGCAGCTCAAGGCTTACCGCTCATTGCTTCGATCTAATTCAGCAAATAAGGCAGTAAGATGACAAGATTTACAGTATTTCGCCTCAAGAACGCTCTGTTGATTTCCAATATCATTGCCAATACCTGCGGCATCATGGTGATTGCCATGAACCTGAAACGTTCAGAAGGTCTGATCGATCCGACAACATTGGAATTGATCCATCGGGTCGGTTTCGTATTTATACCCCTGTCATTTATTGTTCCCACAATTATTACCATAATCTACGAGCGGCCCATTCGAATATACCTGGAAAATTTGTCTCAAAATATAACCAACCTGAAAAATGTAACCCTACAGGCCCGGCAGCGGCTCTTAAATGAACCGTTTTTCTTGATCAGTATGGCGTTTATTGTCTGGTTGTTGGCTGGATGTACATTTGCGGGTGGGCTCTGGAAGTTGGGCGCTGACCCAATGGCCATTGAAGAGGCATTTTTCCTGAATCTTTTCACCGGTTTTATTACCGTGACCATTGAATTCTTTGTGCTTGAATTCGTATTCCAGCGGCGTCTGGTCCACTACTTTTTTTCCAAAGGGGGATTATCAACGACAGAGAAAACATTACGGATTCGGATCCGAACGCGCCTGTTGGCGCTCATGCTGGCCATCAATGTCGTACCACTACTGGCGCTATATGCCGATGTGTCCAAAATATATTCAAAAGCATCTGGGTTTCATCCACAGCTTCCTCAACTGATCCAAGCCATCAAGTTTGAAATAATGATTTTCTTTGTGGTGGGGTTATGGGTGGTATTTCTGGTGAGCAGCAACTTGACCAAACCATTTGAAAATATCATCCAGGTGTTACGAAATATTAAAAACGGGGATTTTAAGAGCCGGGTACAGGTGACATCCAATGATGAAATAGGGTACACCGGCGATGTGATTAATGCCATGTCACGGGGCTTGGAGGAGCGTGATCGCATCCGGCATTCCCTGACCATGGCCAAGGAGATCCAACAGAACCTGGTGCCCAGAAAAAACATCCGCATCAATGGATTGAATCTGGCCGGACGCAGTGTTTACTGCGACGAAACCGGCGGGGATTACTATGATTTTATTTCGGTTAAAGCAGATGGTAAATCTGTTAGCGGTGTGGCCGTGGGTGATGTAAGCGGGCATGGGATTTCTTCGGCTCTGCTCATGGCGACGGTACGGGCCTCCTTGCGACAACGGGCATCTATCCCCGGTAGTGCCGCCCAGGTGATTACCGACGTCAATACCCTGTTGGCCCAGGATGTGGAATACTCGGGTGATTTTATGACCCTGTTTTTCCTATTGATAAACACGCAACAAGGTTCGCTTGAGTGGGTACGGGCCGGTCATGATCCAGCCGTGCGCTATAATCCGGCAACTGATTCGTTTGACGAATTAAAGGGCGCCGGACTGGCGCTGGGTGTACAGGCAGAATGGCAATATGAGAGCTATACACTCGATGATCTGGCGGCCGGACAAATCATTTTGCTAGGTACAGATGGCATTTGGGAAGCAGAAAATCTCGCAGGCGAACGCATCGGTAAAGATCCCATTTATCAGGTACTCCGGGAGAAATCAGAGAACAGTGCTTCGGAAATTTTAAAAGCAGTGTTCGATGTTCTCAGGAAGTATGCCAAAGGTACCCGGACAGAAGACGATATTACCGCAGTGATCGTAAAAGTTGAGACTCTAAGTCCTCATACAGCAACGAAAGTATAATCCAAACGAAACCTATCCAATAAAAAAAAGAGTGAACTCATGGTAAATGAGCTGCGGGCACAAAGTTGGAACCAGTTACATGACTGGTTATTTGAAGATGCTTGGGACGAGCAGATTGGTCGGTACCGGTCACGATGCACATTCCGGGGCATGTCTAATGTGAACTATGCGCTAGAGACCGCATTAATCCGGTTGGGGGGTAATTTTGAACAACTCGAGCGTCACCTGCTCAGAAATTTTAAAAAATATGCTCATCGGAGCACAGTTAAAAGAGACTCTATATGGGAGTGGCTGACTGTGGCTCAGCACTATGGCCTCCCAACCCGGCTGATGGATTGGACCTATTCACCTTTTGTGGCCATGCATTTTGCTACGGCCAGTGTGGATGAGATGAATAAAGATGGCGTCATCTGGGCGGTCAATTACGTTAAGACCCATCGATTGCTACCGGAAAATTTGCGCCTGGACCTGCAGGCAGAGGGTGCCAATATCTTTACGGTGGAGATGTTGTCTAAGCAAATTATCTCATTGGAAGAACTGGCAGATCTGTCGGATACCTGTGTGGTGCTGTTTTTTGAACCCCCATCCGTGGATGATCGCATTGTCAATCAATATGCGATGTTTTCGATCATGTCAGATCCGAAAGAAATCATGGACGTATGGGTTTCCAATTATCCGGATCTGTATCGCAAAATTATCATTCCGAGCGAGTTGAAATGGGAGATCCGCGATAAGTTGGATCAGTCTAATATCACTGAGCGCGTTCTTTTCCCCGGACTGGGTGGCTTGAGTCGTTGGCTCAAGCGTCACTACAGCCCAAAATCATAGTAGAATAAATATAGGGGAGGTCCATGTAATAGTGTGTTTCTCGCTTGCATGGGTCTCCCCTATATTGTTTTTATGGATTAACCCTTCATGGTTGCGATGATTTCCTTTTCTGCAACTGCCAAGGCCTGTTCGAGCCTATCGGTTGAGGGTCCACCGCCCTGGGCTTTGTGCGCTTTCCCACCACCACGTCCGTCGATGGTTGTACAGGTTTTCTGCATTAGCCCACGCAAATCGAGATTAAGGTCAGAGGAACTTTGAAACAGAAGCTGGGCTTTATTCTGGACAGATGTTCCGAACAATATAACGGTGGTAGAAGATCTTTCTAAAATTAAGTTGCTCAGCAAATTAAGGCCTTGTGCTTGACAGCTGCTTGAGAATCTCAGTTTTATGCTGGTAGTCTCTCAATGCTCTATAGCCGCATTTAAAATGGATGCGAGTACCGCCCTTGTAATTTTCGTGTCGCCAGATTTTTATCAGACCGATTTCGCCAGTGTGCGCGCAGTGGGTGCCGCCGCAGGGATTTTGATCAAAATCCTTGATCTCGATGATCCGGATGTGATTTTCAACCTTGGGTG
>CAZWEO010000008.1:5724-14613 GCA_964633115.1 uncultured Desulfobacterales bacterium | reverse complement strand
TTTTGATCAAAATCCTTGATCTCGATGATCCGGATGTGATTTTCAACCTTGGGTGGCTTGCGAGTGGGATAGCGGTGAAGTTCCTCGCGGCCGACTACATGAACGAGAACTTCTCGGTTTTCAAAGATGATTTGATTACATAGTTCTTCGACCTGGTGGATGGTCCCGGTATCGAGGTTGAGTTTGTCCACGTCGATGGTGGCACTTTGCTCCCCCAAGTGAAACGCAACAGTGTTGGCATCCATAATCTGCAGGAAGGCTTGAGACAGAAGATGCTGGCCCGTATGCTGCTGCATGTGGTCCAGGCGTCTTACCCAATTGAGTACACACACGGCCTGGGGACCTTGGATTGGTTGTTCTAGTACGTGTACGACCTGGTGGTCTTGATTCTCAAATACATCTATGACGCTTACGTCGTTGATGATCCCGAGATCGTGAGGCTGCCCGCCGGAAGTTGCGTAAAATATGGTCTTATCGAGAATAACGCCGGTTTTACCATCAAGCTGGATCATTTGATATGACGCCCGCTTCGGTGGCGCTCATGCGAATCGAAGCCGCAATTAGTTTAAAAGTTAACAACGTCCCTAAAGTGCCGCCTATCGCCTGGCTGCGGCAACATACGATATTACCGCGATTAACAGCAGGCCCAGAATGGTTCCGGCCAGGGGTCGGGCCGTGTTGTCGTGAAATATACTTAGGCTCAGAGCAGCCAGGGCACCCATGATCATGGGAACCGTATTGATCATGGCCGATGCGATTCCTGTGGGACGATCAGTGGTATTGAGGGCTTTCATGGGTGCAATCGCCCACACAGGTCCCAAGCCGAATAGCATCAATGCGAATATCGAAACCAGGCCGGCAATGGAAACATGGTCGCTAAATACCATCACAGCCAGGCTAATGGCACCAATGGCGGCAATGCCGATTCCGGTTTTTAATATGGTAGCCACATCAAATCGACCCACCAATTGGCGCGTGATTAGGTTGGAGATTATGTAGGCTGATACCGGCCCCAGCATAAATAGACCATAATACTGAACAGGCACACCCAGATATGAAATCAGGATAAACGGACCGGATGTCACCATGGCCATGATGAATCCGGAACCCGCACCGGTCATGACGGCATAGTTCATAAATTGCCCATTTTGGATTAGGTTTCCGTAATCACGTAAAATCTGGCTGGGACGGATGTCAGATCCTCGGGGTGTGGATGTTTCTGGCAGTACCCGCCAAATAAGCAGGGTAGTGAGAACTCCGATTAGGGCAATCAGTATGAAATTGAAACGCCACCCCAACCAAATGTGGATATAGCCACCGATGATCGGTGCGGTTGCCGGGGCCAGTGCAACTGCCATACCGTAGATGGCCAGAGCACGGACCATATCCGCGTCTTCAAAATAATCGTGGATAATGGCGTACACCAGCACGGCTTCAGCAGCCGAGAAAAGGCCTTGTCCGATACGCATGACAATCAATTGTGAGATGGATTGGGCCGCCGCACAAATAAGGCTAGCCCCGGAAAAACCGACCATGCCGAGCAGCATAATTGGTCGCCGCCCAAAGCGGTCAGACAATGGGCCATAGACAATCTGCATGCATCCAAAGGCCAGGGCATTCAGGCTCAGGGATAATTTGACCACCGCCGGTGTTGTTTGGAAATAGTCACTCAGATACGGCATGCTAGGGGTGTATAGGTGGGTCGACATCATGGCGGATACGGTGGCCATGATCAGCGCGGTAAGTATTGATGATTTATGCCGTGTCGATTTTAATGTTAAAATAAAAGACCATCCCAAAAAATTATACCAAGTAAGGCAGGCGGCATCCTAAACTCGGAATCGCATCAAGGCAATACCCGTTATTTTTATATGCACAAATATATCTGGATGCCTTGGTTCAATGGCTATCCGATACGTGCCAGGTTGTAAGCGCCGATACCTTTATTTTATTGGATTGTGTCTGTCTATCGTTATGAAAAATTAATTTTCGCTTGACGCTTTTGGACAAATCAGATAGCAAATTCTCAACTCATTCCAGACACTCAAACGAATCATAGATCATCTTTAACCGCGACCCAGAAGGTGATTTCATATCCAAAAAAAAACATCACAGGCAAAATTCTTGTAATTATTTCTAAAAAAGAGAAAAAAATTACATAGAATTTGTGTAAAACACTTCACATTTATGTTGCTTTACAGAATAGATCAACACTTTACTGCCTGAAAATATTAGTAATATCGATTCGATATGTGTGATGCAATTCTGGCATCGAATGTGCAGTTAGTCTTCACAGTGAATTGTTACTGTGTCATTGGATAGCTAAATCATATACGATCAAATTTTATATAAATGAAAAAAATATTTATCATAGCTTTTCTCTTCATCGTTCTGATAGGTATTATCGGATATGCGGCGAGGCTAGAAAATGAATACTTGGATCCTTCATCTGCGTTACAACAGATCGCATCCAGTGATGTACTTACTCAAAAATCGCAAGAATCAATTCGGATAGACCAACAATTATTGACATTCGGCCTTTTATTTGGGGCAGGTTTGGTTGGATTACTGATAGTGAGACGAAAATAATATTTGGGCCCCAAACCATCACATCATACACCTACCGTAGCACCTTTTAATTATTGATGATTTAGGAAGCCTGCTATAAATTTTCTAAATTTTGCTTAGCGATATCGACAAGCGATCTGCCTTCCATCTCCTTGACATTGCTTCTCAATACTGTTTCCTTTGAATTTATAAGAATTATTTTGACGTATTGTTCTCTGGCCTTTTCAATCCGGTTGGTATTCTGATATACGACCCCCATGTTCAGTATGGCAAAGGGATTATTCGGATTTATGGAAAGCGCGACTTCAAGGAGTGCCTCGGCCTTTTTGAAATCACCCGTGGATATTGCTTCGAATGCCTGTTCGGTCAGGTCTACATCGGGAGCTTTATCAGGTGCGGATGCACAACTCAGAAGCATCAGGGAAAGGAGCGTTATCAATACAATACGAAATTTCATGACGAATCCTTGGCCAGAATGGAAGGTTGTTTAACGATACCAAATCTATTTGAAAACACCTGTATTGTCAATAAAAACCATACCACAAAGCAAGTTGTATAAACCCGACAACCATAGGTTGAACTAGCTTATGCTTTGGAGCGACAATGCCTTTCGCCCGAGGGCGAAAGGCATTGTCGCGATTCATAAAATCGTGAAACGATTTTATTTGGCATATTTCTTGTACAGATGTACTAGATGCAGTAAGATTCATGATTGTTAAGGTCGCACCGACCGTATTATAAGTAAGATTTAAACAGAGCCATTTCAGGAAGCTATAGTTGAAAAATAATATAAAATCAATGGTTTATTTAGTGGCAGCAACCTTGTTTTTTGGGTTGCTGGCAGACCAAGCTTTGGCAGTCCAGGTAACAACTAAGGCTGTTACCCAGATTACCTATAATAACGCAACGGCCACCGGTTCGATAACGGATCCATGGTATGTAACAGCTTACGGTTTTTGTTGGAATACAGAAGGATTGCCTACAATTAATGATAGCAACACGAACCATGATGTCACAACTGCCAATGTCGATTTTTCTGATACTATCTCTGGTCTTGACACCGGGATAACCTATTATATCAGGGCCTATGCAAGGGAATGGTATGGTACTTATTTTTATGGCAATGTTGTAGAATTTACCACCAAGAATACCTTGCCCACCGTGACAACCCAACAGGTAACCGACATCGAAGATAAATCTGCTCTCGGGCATGGTACGATTGTTGAGTTGGGTATATCCAACCCGACAGCGCATGGTGTTTGCTGGAACCAAACAGGCGCCCCAACGATAGACAACAAAAAAACAAATGAAGGTCCAGTTGCTCAGCCCGGAGAATTTACATCCGAAATAAAAAAACTTAGAAGCAATAAAACCTATTATGTGCGTGCATACGCAACCAATAGTGCTGGCACAGCCTATGGCATCGAGGTGGACTTTACAACGGGCACCACACTTCCAAATGTGTCAACCCAGGCGCCGACAGAAATTGGACCGCACCAGGCTACAGCCAATGGAACCCTGCTGGATCTGGGAGATCCCGATCCATCTCAGCATGGCTTTTGCTGGAATACAACCGGCATGCCGGATCTTGGAGACTTTAAAAAAGACATGGGTGCGGCGGATGATGCCGAACCATTTTCTGCTCTGATCGAGGGCCTGTCGCCAAATACCACATATTATATTAGGGCCTATGCAACCAATACGGCCGGGACAGTATTTGGAAATGAAGTTTCGTTTACCACGCTTACATTAACGCCAACGGTGTCCACTGAGGCTGTATCCGATATTGACAGTCAATCGGCCATTGGAAACGGCACCATAGTCGATCTGGGAGTCCCCAATCCCCATGAGCATGGTGTTTGCTGGAACACAACCGGCGATCCCACCCTAGCAGACAATATAACAACAGAGGGCTCAGTTGGTATCACGGGGCCTTTTGAATCTGTGATGCCTGGATTAACCCCGGCTACCACTTATTATGCTAGGGCATATGCCACCAACGATGCCGGTACCGTTTACGGCGAATCGGTCACGTTTACCACCGATTCAGCACCACCCCTGGTGTTGACTGATATTATAACTGATATCGGCACTCATTCGGCTATTGGAAATGGTCAGATAATGGATTTGGGATACCCCGCAGCTTATCAGCATGGTTTTTGCTGGAATACAATTGGGGATCCCAGTGTTTTAGACCTTAAATCCGAGGAGGGGCCTGTCCATGAGACTGGTTCTTTCAGCACGCTTATTGACAATTTGGTGCCCGATACGACCTACTATGCCCGGGCATATGCCATCAGCGCATCCGGTACTTATTATGGAGAAGTTGCAAGCTTCAACACAGCTGCCAGTGCCTCAGCACCGGTTGTCACCTTAAGCAATCTGCCCACCAAAATAACCAACGCATCCTCCTATAGCATACAAGTGGGCGGTATCGGTGTTATTGGTTATAAATACCGAATTAATAATGATAACTGGAGTACAGAACGGCCGGTTAATGATCCCATCACCTTTGAAATATTTAATGAAGGTAACGTCACCCTAGCGGTTATTGGGAAAAACGATACCGATATGTGGCAGTCAGAAGAGAATCCCACGCTAGCTGCCTGGCACCTCGATACGACGCCGCCTGAAGCCGTGCTTTTTAATTACCCCTCTGGTACCAGCAACGCTTCCGGCATGAAGGTCAAAGTAGGCGGTCAGGACGTGGTTTCCTATCAATTCCGAATCAATGGTGATGACTGGAGCAACACCATGTCGACCGCTACCATGATTATTCTTGAAACGCTTTCGGAAGGGGAGCAATTACTGGAAGTTATCGGAGCAGATTATGCCAATAATTGGCAGGATGAGACCCAGGCCACACAAACATCCTGGATCCATGATTTGGCCATCCCCACAGCTGTACTCAATAATATACCCAAAGCCATTACCAATCAAACCACAACAGAAATATCCGTAACCAATCCCCAAAACGGCATTCCTGTAACCGCCTATGCCTATACAATTGATGACGGGCATACCTGGTGGAGCCAGTCTGCAGGAGAGACCATTACGCTTTCCGGGTTGAATGAAGGTGAACACAGCCTATGTGTGAATGCATACGGTGCCGGCTTATGGCAGGATGGACAGGATGGCATGGCATCGATTGAAAATGCCACCTGTATCCAATGGCGACTGGATTTGACGCCAGCGGACCCGGTATTGCTCTCCGTAGATTCAGGTGCCGCCAGTGGAATTTTATCACAGGGGATGCCAGGTACAACTGCGGCACTCCTCTCGTGGCAGTGGACTTCAGAAGACCAGCTCGAGAGAATACGGCGCTACCGGATCTGGATATCGGAAAACGAGATTAAAGAAGAATCGCTGGGTGAGGCCACAGAGATTTTCTGTGATTTAATCCCCGGGGCCCAGGGCATTCAGGAAGTCTATCCCGTAGACGGCTTAATGCCCGGTCGCCAATTCTATTTTGCAGTGAAATCAATCGATGACGCTGGAAACTTGTCCGAGCTGAGCAATGTGGTGGCGTTGTTACCAGAGGATCTTCTCCCGAAAATCAATTCAATTTGGTTGACGACAGGCGGGTTGGTCACAGACAATGCCACGGCTAGAGAGCTCACAATAGACGGTTTAAATTTTATGGAAACAAGCGGATGCAATCGGGTGCGTTTCGAAAGTTCATCATGGGTATTTGACATAATCGCAAAAAACGGCACAACGAATCAGATCCTGGCCGATATTCCCATAGGGACACCTCCGGGTGAGTATTACATTCGGGTGATCAATAAAAACGGCATTTCAGCGGTGAGCTCGGAAATAATTACGATCACAGATGCCGTCGAAGCGGTACCGGTGGTAACCGAAATTCATCCCTTGGTGGCTGAGATCGGAATGCCAACGGTGGTTACTATTATCGGGAAAAGCTTCGATGAATCCGGTGTTTCCGTAAATCTACTCTCCGATGAAGATGCAGCAACTCCGCTTTCCAGTGTTATGGTGCATGATTCAGAAACGATAACGGCGATTGTCGATGTACCTGAAACGTTTGCAGAAGGGCAGTATCATATCCAAGTGGTCAATTCAGATGGTCGTTTGAATCAGGTCAGTGCTGTTAAGCTTGAATTATGCAAACCCATTGTGCTTCAAAGTGATAGCAGCTCTCTGGTTACCACCAAAACTATCAATCTAGGGATCGGAACCATTCCCGCCAAAACAACGCTCACCACAGACGACCGCAACGAAGTTAGTGTTGTCAATAGCAAACGATCCAAGATCAAAGTCTTTTTAGATTCGGGGAGTGCCTTTGAAATCGGAAGTGCCAACCAAACCGAGTGGGCCGACTACAACGGAAATATTCGGCCACCGCGTCAACTACCCACTCAGGTGTTGCATCAGAATCAACTGGGCCCGGAGAGTGTGATCTTCGCAATCGGTATAGATGATTTCTTGAGATTAAAGAATGAGGCAACTTTTTTTGTTTTGGTTGAGGTCCCCTTGCCGACCAACGCTACCCACCCCGCTGTATATTATGTCTCTCCTGAGGGTGACTTGACCTTGGCAGGTATAAAGGGTGAACGGCGTGGTATAGTGCTGGAGCAGGGGGGGACCATTCTGGCAGAACGTCTGGATACACCCGAAACGGGTTTAACGACTTATACCATTGGTCTGCTACTGAATTCCATGTCCAATTACGCCATCGGGTCTTTGCAGCTTGACACCCTCGACTTCGAGGATTCCTCCGATTTTGGCGCTGATGACTATGGCGCCTGTTATGTGTCGACTTTGAACACGGCAAACATGGTTTTTATGCATGGGGTCATCATTATTACCACCCTCGTCTTAGCCTTTCTCTATTTCAGTAGACGCAAGCGTTAGGAAAATTATAACATTTGTTGCCGCATATGGATAACAAATTACACAGAATATGGGTAGAAATGTGTATGGTTATGTGGTATTTATAGATAAAAGCTCATAACTTGTTGAAATTATTTTAAAGAAAAAATTATTAAAATTTGCATACAAATTGCATAGTTTTAAGCAAAAGAGCTGTTGATGGCAAATGGGCCTGGTGGCTCAGTGGTGTTGTGACGGTTCTTTTTTAATTTTAATGCGTTGATTAAATCAATTGGTAAGACACCGAACTCGAAGTCAATCAATGGTTTCAAGGTATATTCTGGATTCCCGCCTTCGCGGGAATGACGCGGTTGGACGCGTAACTGTCATTCCCGCGAAGGCGGGAATCCAGAATTTTTATTTAGCGTACGGATACCCTGGGATATTGAGGAATTAAACGGACTCGAACTTTATACAGCATGATATTTATATAGAAATAGCGACAGCTTGCGCATGATGGGGGCTTATGAAACTTACACGAACATATAGATTTTTTATTCCTTTGAGCTTGTTTCTGTTTTTTCTCCTAATTCCAAATATTGCCTTTGCACAAGTACCGGACGTGACGACGGATGCAGTAGACAATATCGGCATAACAACAGCCACGGGCCACGGCACCCTTGATGCACTGAATGATGCCAGTGTGAGTCAGTATGGTGTATGCTGGAGTACCAGTGAGGATCCGACCACTTCAGATCCCCATACCGAGCTGGGAATCTACTCCGGTTCAACGCCGTACACTTTTCCCGATTCAGACATGACAAGCCTTCTGCCGGGTACAACATACTATGTGCGGGCCTATGCCACCAATACGACGGGGACATCATACGGAGACCAGGTGTCGTTTACAACCTTGCCGCAAGTACCGGACGTGACGACGGATGCAGTGGACAATATCGGCATAACAACAGCCACGGGCCACGGCACCCTTGATGCACTGAATGATGCCAGTGTGAGTCAGCATGGGGTATGCTGGAGTACCAGTGAAGATCCGACCATTTCAGATCCCCATACCGAGCTGGGAACCTACTCCGGTTCAACGCCCTACACTTTTCCTGATTCAAACATGACAAGCCTCCTACCGTATACAACCTACTATGTGCGGGCTTACGCCACCAACTCGGTTGGGACAACCTACGGAATCCAGGTGTCGTTTACAACTTTGCCTCAAGCACCGGAAGTGACAACGGATGCCGTAGACAATATCGGGGTAACAACAGCCACGGGTCACGGCACCCTTGATGCACTGAATGATGCCAGTGTGAGTCAGCATGGGGTATGCTGGAGTACCAGTGAAGATCCGACCATTTCAGATCCCCATACCGAGCTGGGAACCTACTCCGGTTCAACGCCCTACACTTTTCCTGATTCAAACATGACAAGCCTCCTACCGTATACAACCTACTATGTGCGGGCTTACGCCACCAA
>CAZWEO010000008.1:0-5624 GCA_964633115.1 uncultured Desulfobacterales bacterium | reverse complement strand
ACATGACAAGCCTCCTACCGTATACAACCTACTATGTGCGGGCTTACGCCACCAACTCGGTTGGGACAACCTACGGAATCCAGGTGTCGTTTACAACTTTGCCTCAAGCACCGGAAGTGACAACGGATGCCGTAGACAATATCGGGGTAACAACAGCCACGGGTCACGGCACCCTTGATGCACTGAATGATGCCAGTGTGAGTCAGCATGGGGTATGCTGGAGTACCAGTGAAGATCCGACCATTTCAGATCCCCATACCGAGCTGGGAACCTACTCCGGTTCAACGCCCTACACTTTTCCTGATTCAAACATGACAAGCCTCCTACCGTATACAACCTACTATGTGCGGGCTTACGCCACCAATACGGCGGGGACATCATACGGAACCCAGGTGTCGTTTACAACCTTGCCCCAGGTACCGGCAGTGACGACGGATGCAGTGGACAATATCGGCGCAACTACAGCCACGGGCCACGGTACCCTTGATGCTCTGAATGATGCCAGTGTGAGTCAGCATGGGGTATGCTGGAGTACGAGTGAGGATCCGACCACTTCGGATCCCCATACCGAGCTGGGAACCTACTCCGGTTCAACGCCGTACACCTTTGCGAATTCAGACATGACGAGCCTTCTGCCGGGCACAACCTACTATGTGCGGGCCTATGCCACCAACTCGGTTGGGACAACATACGGAGGCCAGGTGTCTTTTACGTCCTACCAGCAACCTACAGTGACGACCCAGGCGGTTACCAACATCAGTACGACTAGCGCTACAGGTAACGGCAATATCACCGCTTTGGGTGTACCCAATCCGACGGCACATGGCGTGTGCTGGAACACGACGGGTACGCCAACGACGGCCGACAATGTTGCCGACAATGGTGCTGCATCTGCGACGGGGGCCTATACGGCAGCCATGAGCGGACTTGCACCCGGGACCCTGTATTATGCGCGGGCATTTGCGACAAACGCGGTCACAACGGTTTATGGTAGTCAGGTGCAGTTTACCGCCTATAAGCTGCCCGCAGTGACGACCCGGACGCCCACTGATGCCACCAAAGATAGTGTTGTCGCACGCGGTACCATTGATGATCTGGGGATTCCCTCGCTGGACCAGCATGGATTTGTCTGGAGCTGGACTGAAGAAAATCCGACCCTGGGCAATAACGATGGATCTAGACAATTGGGAGCCTATTCCGGCGCCGTCCCCCATGAGTTTGAGTCCAACATAAGCGGACTAATACCTTATAAAGTTTATTATGTGCGGGCCTATGCCACCAATACCGCCGGCACTGCCTACGGGACCGCACAGACATTCTTAACCGATCCGGATGCCATGGTCATCGGAACGGATGAGGTTACCAATATCGACCAGACAACTGCAACCGGCGGCGGTGAAATCACTAACCTGGGCGTACCGGCCGCCACGCAGCACGGCATCTGCTGGAACACCACAGGAACGCCCACCATCGCCGACAATAAAACCGAGCTGGGTGCACCTACGGAAACAGGCTCATTCAGCTCGGATATGACCGGTCTGACCCCCGGAACGACCTATTATGTGCGGGCCTATGTCACCAACCCTCTAGAAACGGTTTATGGCGGTACCGGAGTTACCTTTACAACCTATATAGCCCCAGAGGTGGCTACGTTTCCGGTCAGCCTCATTAGTGATACCACCGCCATAGGAAACGGAAACATCAGCAACAAAGGAGTACCTGCTGCCACTGCCCATGGAATGTGTTGGAGCCTAGCTCCCAGTATCCCGACCGTGGGGGTGGGGGATAACGAGGGAATTACAGATGAGGGGGTTGTTTTAGGAACCGGACCATTTCAGTCGAATATGACCAGGCTGATGCCCAATTCTACCTACAATGTCAGGGCATATGCCACCAATGCGGTAGAAACAGTTTATGGCGAAACCAAAGACTTTACAACGGATCCCTCGGCATCTGGTTTGACCACAGCGGATGTGACCAATATCTTTACCGACTCGGCAACGGTCAACGGTATTCTTTCGGCTCTGGGAGAGCCGCCGCCAACGCAGCATGGCTTTTGCTGGAGCACTTATCCCAATCCAACCGTGGACGATCCTGCTGACAGCAAAGTTGAACTGGGTTCCTATTCAGGGGATGTGCCTTATCTGTTCGATCATATCATGACAGGTCTTACTTCCGGTACGCTCTACTATGTGCGGACCTATGCCACCGGCCTGGCCGGAACTACCTACGGCAACGAGGTCACCTTTATCACCGCCAGCGATGCCTCCTCTCCCCAGGCAAGCCTTACGGACCTGCCACCCGGTCTGACCAGTGCCACAAGCTTCAGCATCGGTGTGGGTGGTATCGGTGTTGTCAGCTACAAGTATAACGTTGATGGAAATGCCTGGAGTGCAGAAACCAACATAGCCGAATCCATCGAATTTGATCTCAATACCGAGGTGCAGCACACACTTGCCGTGATCGGCAAGAATGCGGCCGGATTCTGGCAGCCGGCAGACAGTCCAACCCAATTTAGCTGGACCATTGACTTGACCCCACCGGCGGCGACGCTGTCCAATTATCCCACCGGGACGGTCAGTATCACCGATGCATTCATAATGGTAGGTGGTGCGGATGTGGCCTTCTATCGCTACCGGCTTGACGATGTCGGCGGCTCCTGGAGTTTGATTCGCAACGTAGGCATGCCCATTGACTTGTCGGATCTAGATGAAGGCCCACATACACTGGAAGTTATTGGGGCAGACCCAACCCTTAACTGGCAGGCCGATGGTGATGCCACCGAGATATCCTGGAACGTGGTTTTGTCGGTACCCACAGCGGTTCTGGCCAATATCCCTGAACACATTACTAGCCAAACCTCGGCAACTGTTCAGGTAACATCATCGTTACAGGGTCCTGTCATAGAAAGCTATATATACAAACTGGATGAAGCAGATTGGAGTGTAGTAACCGATGTCACCGTACCTATTCAACTTTCTGAAACTGAAATGACTGAAGATGATCATATCCTGTGTGTCAATGGCTCTGCAGGCGGTGTCTGGCAGGATGGCGACGACGGCACCTCCATCGGAAACGCAACCTGCGTCCAATGGCGAGTGGACCTTTCCGCACCGGACACGATTACCCTTGCTGCTACACAAGGAGAGCCCAGTGCCACGACAGCATCGTTGACCTGGAGTTGGAACAGCGACGATCCCCAGGAAGTGCTGAGAGAATATCGGATCTGGTATGCAACCGAGTCGTTTGATGGAGACAACCTGAACACGACTACCCAGGCATACTGCGATTTGACGCCTGGACCTCAAGGGTATCAGGAACAATATACCCTGGCAGGTTTGCAGCCGAATCAGACCTATTATGTGGCTGTTGACGCGCTTGATTCCGTGGGCAACATGTCAGTCCTGAGCAATGTGGTCAGTCTTCAAACAACCAATAATTTACCGGGGATCGGGGCCATATCTCTCGGTGGCAGTACCATCGACAATTCTGTTGCCAGAGAATTGAATATCACCGGAAGCAACTTTCTGGAATCCGAAAACAGCAATATCATTCGTCTTGAAAGTAACACCCAGGTGTTTGGTTTCTCCAACAAAAATAAAATTGGCAGCAGTGCCACGTTGATATTTGCCGATATCCCCAAAGGTGCCCCCACCGGGACGTATCAGGTGCGTGTAATCAACAAAAATGGTATGTCGTTAGCCAGTTCTCAAAGCATCACCATAACCGAGGCCGTCACACCATTTCCAACCGTGAGGGCTGTGTCTCCGACAGTGGCTCAAGCCGGCGTTCCAACCCCGATAACGGTTGAAGGCAGCAATTTTGAAATTCCACCGGATGGTCCGGCAGGCGTCTTTTTGCTTCCCAGTCAGGGAGACCCAACCGCCTTAACCAACCTCAATGGGATCGATGCAACCGAGCTGACGGCAGACATCGATGTGCCAATAGATTTCCCGGAAGGTCGTTACGCCATCCAGGTAATTAACGCTGCAGGTAGCCGGGCTAATGACGTCAGTGCAGCATGGGTTGAGATCTACCAGCCTGTTGTAATCAATGATGCTGATGGCGCTGTGGCAACAACAAAGATGGTTGACTTGGCCGGTCTTTCCAATGGGATGCTCCCTGTCAGTACAACTCTGATGACGGATGACCGCGATGAGGCCGGCAGCATAGATAAAGACGGTTTACAGGTAAAGGTTTATCTGCAGCCGGGCAGTCAATTTGAAATCTATGATCCGGATGCCGATGAATGGAGCGACTATTCTGGCGTGATCCTGCCTCCCAGACAGGTCCCGGCCAGCGATCCGGTTTTGAATACCTTTGGCGTGGACAGTGTCCAATTTTCGATGGGAGCAGACAGCCAATTAAGGCTAAAAAACAATGAGACCATGTTTGTGACTGTTGATGTTACAATACCGAACGACAGTCCTGTACCAGATGTGTATTATATAGCCGCTGACGGCAATAGAACGCTTGCCGGCGTTGACGGGACCTGGCAGGGGCTGGAAATCGATCAAGGCGGTACAATATTGGCGACCCAGGCCAACACGCCCGAAGCCGGCAAGACCACCTATACCATTGGATTGTTGCTCACCCACATGTCCGAATTTGCCATAGGGTCCATCCCATCTCCTGATGATTCAGAAGGGTCCATCCCATCTCCTGATGATTCAGATCCGGATGACACCTACAGCTCCTGTTTCATCGAAACGGCGCAACCGAAGATTTCAAAACCAAAGCAAGGCAAAACAGTGGCGGTATTGCTATGCATAATAGCTGTTTCTTATCTTCTGCGCCGCTTTTTGCGACAATATTTTCCGATATTTGTGGTAGCTTTGGCGTTGCAGCTAGGTATGTCCATGTTTGTTTCGAACGCACAAGCAGCCGAAGGCGCGGCAGCCGGTGCGCCCCCGACTGAATCCACCGAAGCCGGTCCGGAAATCGGCGTGCCGACTTTTGTTGATGATGAGCAGTCGAACCTGGAGCGACTTAAAAAATTGGAAAAGGAACAGGGCGCTTATGTGCCGGCGGCAGTCAGCGGTGCCCAAGGGGCTTCAAAACCAAAAGTCAGCAGGCCCTGGTATATCCATGCCGGAATGGGGTATGCCTACATCGGATCCGAGGTCAGTGCTTCCCTCGATGGTGAAACCACCACCCATGAAGTTGACAGTGAGATTCATCCCATCATCAGAGGCAGCTACGGTTTCTCTGAGCGATTTTCATTGGAGTTAAGTATTAGCAACGAAAACTACAGCGGAACGATAGACAATTCCCTTTCAGGCGACAGCTCCGAAATGTCCGGTTATACAATTGCCTTATCCGGGGTATATTACGCCAGGGAATACACACCCAGATGGTTGGGTGCCTTGCGACCGATGGTACTGGCAGGCGTCGGCTACCGCATTATCGAGAGCGATTTGGATTATCCGGTTGATGGATATAAACCCAGCGTTGGTTTCATACTGGGGACGGGAATTCAAAAGGGCAATCTGGAACTCCGATTAGGCTATGGCTTTTTTTTACATGATGCCGATGGTGCCGACAGTTCATATTCATCCTCGGACGATCAACTGGACACCTCGGGTGTTGCTTTGGAGCTTACCTATCGTTTCAACATCTTTTAA
>CAZWEO010000007.1:0-78994 GCA_964633115.1 uncultured Desulfobacterales bacterium | reverse complement strand
TAACCGAAGGATGGAAGCGCAGTCCTCCCTTATACGGCCCGATGGCGCTGTTCATCTCGATGCGAAACCCCCGGTTAACGTGAACTTCACCACGATCATCCATCCAAGGCACGCGGAACATGATAACCCGCTCCGGCTCGACAATCCGTTCCAGTACTTTGGATTGGCGATATTCCGGATTCTGATCTATTACCGGTTTTATGGATTCCATAACTTCACTTACAGCCTGGTGAAATTCCGGCTGATCCGGATCTCTATCTTTTACCAAACGTATAATATCTTCCATGAACTTCTTCCTTTTCGTCGATAATTTATCTATTTCGTGTTTTCAATTTGTTGTGATTCGCTGATGTAAACTATCCATTCCCGGTTCTCAGAAGTGGGCCATTGGCTGTTGCTGGGTGATACAATGGATATTGCCACCACCCAGTAATATCTCGCGGGCAGGGATGCCAACTATCTTGTGGTCGGGAAAAAGGGACGTCAACATTTCCAGGGCTGGCTTGTCAAAAGGATCGTCGAAAATCGGTGCAATTACGCCTTGGTTGGCGATGTAAAAATTGACATAGGACCCGGCCAACCGGTCACCCGTTTTTCTGGGGTGAGCCGTTTCACTGCAATCAAGACCTTCTTGTTCAGATTCAGTTAAATAGAGAGGCCCTGGCTGATGGATTTTGTGGACCTTGAGCGTTCTCCTTTTTGCATCTTCTGACGTTGATAAAATATCGTAAGCAGCTTTTGAAATTTTATACTGGGGATCTTCGTGATCGTCTGTCCAGAGCAAGAGAACTTCACCTGGTCGAATAAAACAACACAGGTTGTCCACATGTCCGTTGGTTTCGTCCATGTAGACACCTTCATCAATCCAGATGAATTTTTCGACGTTCAGATAGTCCCGAAGGTAGTATTCTATTTCTACCTGGGTAAGATCCGGGTTGCGGTTTGGATTGAGCAGGCACTCTTTGGTAGTGATCAGGGTCCCCTGCCCATCCACGTGTATCGACCCACCTTCAAGCACCAGCGGAGCGCGATAACGGTCCGCGCTTTCCATTTGCAACACTTTCCGGGCGACCTGTTCATCCTGGTCCCATGGAAAATAGATCCCGCCCTGCAACCCGCCCCATGCATTGAACTGCCAGTCAACGCCGCGCAGTTCACCTGAGCCGTTCACCACGAACGTGGGGCCCACATCCCGCATCCAGGCGTCGTTGCTTGACAATTCCACCACACGAATATCATCCGGCAATAAATACCTGGCATTTTCATACTGCTGATGGGAAACGCCAACTGACACCGGCTCGAAAGCCGAAATGCCGGCAGCTACATCCACAAATGCCTTTTGGGCTGGCTTCGCTCCAAGCCGCCAGGTATCGCACCGCTCCGGCCACAGCATCCAACAGCCCTGGTGGGGTTCAAATTCACCGGGCATCCGGAAGCCGTTTTCACGGGGTGTACTGCTCAACGTTGTTGACATTTATTTCTAATTATTTCTATGCAGGCGTTGTGTTCGATTCACAGGTGGTTACGGAGGCGTTCCCCGTAACTGCCGGCGCTTCGACCCCATATTAATAAAACTTCAACCTCTTCCAAGCTTTATCCATCAGGCGTGTTATTATCCTCCCCCAAGCATAACTCTTGGAAGCCAGAGCACGAGTTCGGGGAATAACATAATCAGAGCAAGGGCCACTCCTTGTATTATTACAAATGGGATGACTGATCGGTATATATCCCCCATTGTTATATCCGGCGGTACCACTCCCTTTATCAACATCAGGCAGTATCCGAAAGGGGGAGTCATGTAGGCCATCTGCATATTGATAATGTAAAGAACGCCAAACCATATTGGATTGAATCCCAGTTCATTGATAATAGGGATATATATAGGCATGGTAATGAACAGAATCGCGGTATCATCCATGAACATCCCTAAAATGAAGAAGGTAAATTGTATCATAATCAGAACGCCCCACGGCCCAAGTGGGAGAGCATGCGTCACTGTATATATGATCTCCTTGGCTCCCAGCGCATCATAGATTTGACCAAACGTCATCGCTCCCATGAATATCCACATCATAATCGCCGTAAGCTTTGCACTATCCATAAGCGCGTCGCTTATAAGCTTTAGGTTAAGCCTCCTTTTAACCGCAACAGCAATCATGGCTCCCAAGACACCGATCGCAGAGGACTCAACAGGTGTGGTTAGTCCCATCATAATTGTTCCGATAACCGAAACTATGATGGCAGACGGCATGATAAGGTATTTAAGGCTTTTTATTTTTTCTTTCCGTGATGGTCTTTCCTCCTTGGGTATGGGGGGGGCGATATGCGGTTGGAGACTGCATCGTATCGTGATGTAAATGATGTACATTAGAGCCAGGAGCAGTCCAGGTATAGCCCCACCAAGGAAGAGTCTGCCTATGGACTCCTTTGCGATAACGGCATAAAGGATTGCGATGCAGCTTGGCGGGACAAGAAATCCGAGAGCGGCTCCTGCCTGAATGCATCCGGTAGCGATTTCTTTTTGATATCCCCGCTTGCGCATTAAGGGGAGAGCGATCCTCCCCATAGTGAGCGTGCCGGCCGCTTCAGAACTCACGAGAGCGGCAATCATGGTGCAAACACCCACTGTAGCCGAAGCCAGACCACCCGGTATAGGAGCCAGCCAATACTGAAAGGTCGTAAAGAGGTCATCGGCTATGCCGGAATAATACAGCAGCATGCCCATGAATACGAACATGGGAATACAAACCAAAACAGTATAATTCACCGTACTCACTGCTGCCAGATAGGCCATGAAAAGGGATTGCGGCCCCCATAACCACAGAGAAAATACCATGGCGATACCTCCCAGTCCGTAGCTTATAGGGAAGCCTGTCAGCAGCAACAGCAACATACTGCCAAACAATAATATTGTTATCCATTCAATTCCCATTCCAATCCCTCCCGGTAATCGCTACATACAAGTCGCGAATATACTTGGCTATCCCTGCAATCAGCAGTAAGGAAACACCTACAGGTATCGCTAATTTGAAAGGCCACAGCACAGGTCTCCAAACTGATCTAGAGTGTTCGTTATTAATGAGGCAGCTCCACCAGTCCTGCCATCCGTAGAATACGATTGCCCCGAAATAAAAGAAAAAAAGCGTGAATGTGATCAAATCGAAAACAGCCTTTTTCCTGGTACTGAAACGGTGGAACACCAGATCCATTCGTACCTGCTCATCTGTTATTAAGAGGTAGGCGCCGGTCAGCATCCACATGGGGCCAAACAGCAGTGCAACCAGTTCACGGGCCCATAGGGTCGGAGATTTGAAGAAATATCTTAACGCCACATCAAAAAGAGTAATAACCACAAAAAAGAGGATAAACCACTTGACACATTTCGCCGCTTCAATGCCTAAGCTGTCCATGAAATGAATAGCTTTTCTTAGTTTGTCCATTTCGTTCCTGCCTTAGTATAAAAATTGTGACACAGCCTCTATCGGATAAGGGTTTGCAGGTGATATCTATCACCTGCAAACCAGCCTTCCTTTACTTGATTCGTCCGAAGTCTTTCATCGCTTTCAAAACAGCATCAGCCGCTCTCTTACAAAACGGCCCTCTTTTTGCAAAGTCATTCTTAATCCATTCGACAGACTTCTTGGTAATGGTCTTTACATCCTCTTCCGGCAGGTGGGTGACCTTAATGCCATGTTTATCCACCATGGTTTTCAACGCTTCCTGCTCTTTTTCAGCATAAAAGGACGCCATGTATATCGTATTCGCCTGGACAGCGTTCACAAGAATTGCCTGCTGATTGGCCGGCAGTTTTTCCCATGCTCTTTTGTTAATAAAATAAAAGGGGAAATAGGCGACCTGGTGTCTGGGGAGAAGGAAACTCTTTGTTACCTCGTGCAGGGACATATCATACATGGCTTTTGCCCCTCCGTATTCAACCCCTTGAATTACATTTCGGGAAAGGGCTGTATACAGTTCCTCAGCTCCCAAATAGACCGAGGAAGCGCCTGTCAAATCGTGTAAAAATGTAGCATAAGGGTCCAGAATGTTTAAGTTCAGCCCTTTCATGTCTTTGAGGCTGTTGACCTCTTTGGTAAACATGATGGCACCGCAGTCATCTGCCTGAAACCCAAGAACCTTAATACGGTATCTTTTTTCAAAAGCCTCCTTGTAGATGTCGCCTAAACCATACCTGTAAATGGCAGCCATTTCCTCTTTCAAATTACCAAATAAATAGGGAGCACTTTCCAGCTCACCCACAGGGACTGAGCCCATCTGATAATCGGGATGCGTATGTCCCATCTCAAGCGTACCAGCCGCTACGGCGTCGCATAGCTTTTCCACGTCCACCAGCTCGCCGTCTGCAAACACCTTGATTTCAATTTCGCCACCAGACATTTCTTTAACGATTGTGGCATAGTGTTCAAAAAAGTGATTTTCAGCTGCCCCCCATGAATGCTGCATCCTCCACTTAGTCCCAGCAGCAGTAGCCTCAAGAGAGAACGAAATTACCAGAAAAAGAACCAATACTACTCCGATTAACCAATTTTTTAATTTCATAGCTTTTCAACCCCCTTTTTTATGATGTTGGTTTTTATATACGAGAATCATGCTGTTTGTCCTTGAACGTCAGTTGCTCATTAGGATCACCTCCTTCCCAAAGACAAGTTCATGGCATCTCCTTTCCCGTAAATAGTCGATCCATTCCTGATATATTAAGCTGACCGCTAGCTTTTTGTAACTTCCCTGAGTGTATCACGCAGCCTGTTGAGAACCTCGTCGATCTCTTCTTTTGTCACGATAAGCGGTGGTTCAAAACGAATCGCCTTTGCGTTTAAGAGGGTTCCCGCAACGAGGACCTTGCGTCTGAATAGACCGGCAGCAATTTTGTATCCAACTTCATCATTGATAAAGTGCTGTCCGATAAGAAGACCTTTTCCGGTGATTTTCTCATATACGCCGGGGAACTCCTCAGCAATGCTGTTGAGTTCGCCTATGAAATATGCGCCCAGCTCACCCGCACGCTGGGCCAAGTTATCCCTCAGTGTTATCCGGATAGTCGCAATCGCCGCTGCACACGCCATTGGGTTTCCTCCGGTTGTCGTGGTATGTATAAACGGATTGGGCTCTTCAAAAGATTTCCAGATTTCGCCACTCCCCATAAAACAACCGACCGGCATAACACCGCCGCCAAGCGATTTTGCGGCCATCATGATGTCCGGCTCCACGTTCCAGTGGTTAACACCCCAAAGAGCACCGGTTCTGCCAAGACCTGTCTGAACCTCATCACAGATCATCAGGATGCCGTATTTTGTGCATATTTCACGAACTTTCGGCCAGTAATCATCCGGAGGAACAATGGCCCCCGCTTCGCCCTGGATCGGCTCGGCAATAAAACCAGCGATCTCGATACCGATGATTTCACAGATCTCAAGCTGCTTTTCTAGTGCCACAGCATCACCAAAAGGAACGTAGAAGGTCTGGCTGCCATAGGGTTGCAGCGGTGCACGAAAATCTTTTTTGCCCATGACACTGAGTGAGCCTGAAGTTTTACCGTGGAAAGCCTTAACCGTAGAGATGAAGTTGTGTCTGCCGGTGTGGAGTCTTGCGATTTTAAGCGCTCCTTCAACAGTTTCTGTACCACTGGCAACGAAGAAAGCGTGATCGATAGCACCGGGTGTGATATCGGCGATCAATTTTGCCAGCACACCCCGTAACGGATCCATCAACTCCTGACTGGGAATACCGGATTTGCCGGCCTGGGCTCTTACGACTTCAACAACTTCGGGATGTGACCAGCCCAGATCAAGCGCGCCGTAGCCACCAAGGAAGTCAAGGTATTCGTTACCAAAGGTATCATAAAACCTTGAGCCTTCACCACGCCATTCTATGGCTGCGTAGTCGCCGGCCTCCGTCATTGATTTGCGGTATTCAACCCAACCGGCATTAAAATGGTTTACAAAGTTGTTGCGCGTTTCTTCCGAGATCCATTTAGCAGTTTTATCGTCCAGTTTTACAGAATCCTGTTTGATGATTTCCAACCATTTGGTTGCATAGTCAATTGCTCCTTGTAAATTACTCATGTATCCTCCTTAGAATCTTTTCTTGAGATGCAAAGGTGTTACCCACCCAAGCTAACTGAACGTTCAGTTAATTTAAATGGCACCCAATTTAACGCCATAATAAGAGTATTCGTGTTCCCACCTATCAATATTATTGACAGCGATATCTTTGACTAAATTGAAGTCGATACCGTTTTAAAAAAAAACTTCGAAAACCCTCATTATTCCCGGTGTTACTGCGCTTTCAATTTTTTCACACGTACATCAGTGAACTAATTTAATCCTAAATAAAAAACACATTCTCAAATCTTTTACACCACCCCGCTTGTAAGGATCGTTAAGCATGTTTTCTTTGCGGTCTTGGCAAACGTTTCAAACGGCTCACTATTTGCTAAAAATTGAGTATGGAATTCCATTCCTTCCATCAAAGTAACAATAATATCGGCGGCTTTTTTCTTATCTTTGACATTGATGATGCCTTTGCGATCGAAATAGACCAACTGTTCCTGAAGATAATCCCTGAATTTTTTGAACATCTGCTTGAAGCGTTTCCTTATCTCCTCGTTTCGGAAACTTAGATAATAGAAACAAAAATGCACCCCGGGGTCCACAGTTCGTGACCATTCAAAGGAAAAAATCGTATCTAAGAGCGCCTTAAAACGATGTTCATCATTTTCGATATGCTTGAAATCAAGAAACGCCGGAGCAGCATATTTTTCAATCAGTAAGTCAACAAGCTCGACCTTCATGTTCTCTTTAGTCTTGAAATAGTGAATAATCAGACTAGGATGGATACCCAGCCGCTGGGCTATCATGCTTATAGAGGCCCCTTCAATTCCTTTTTCGATCATCACTTGATAATAGCTTTCAAGTATTTTTGGCTTTTGAAGATCGGCGTTTAAATTTTTTCTCATATTATCAATAGAATAGGTAGGATCTATCAGTTATTTAATTAACTGTACGTTCTATTAATTCTATTGTCAAGAAAAAATGAATGCAGTTTATATAGAGAATTATATTTATTTCATGCTTGATTCAAGACCTGCGCTCTATCATTTAAACAACTCAACCCCATGTCTTAATGAAATTGATGTGGAAAATACCGAAAACGATGATTGCTTTTTTAGCTAAAGAACAGATAAACTTTCAGGTAAAGGTACTCCGACCTCAAAGCCTTTTTCAAACATAGCAGATCAGGAACTTCAATTAAAATACTTTCAATTATGTTCCCTTCCTCGTTATGTTTCCTATTTGCTCTATCCTCAACAAAGAAGCACCATACCCCTATTTATTGGTAACATAATTTAATAGCCCTAAGATAGAATGACCTCAAAACCCGTTAACCAGAAAGGAGGTTGTTTTATGTTAGAGCATTATTTTACAAAACCAGAGACAGCTGACCGCATTAGAGAAACATGGATCGGTAAATCAATTGAAGAGTATGTTGTTTGGCTTTCTGACCAAGGTTATTCAGCAAGGACTGTCCACAAGCATGTACCTCTTCTCCGGCGATTTGGAGAGGTTACCTGGAATTTGGGTGCAAGAGAACTTAAAGAATTACCAGACCATGTTGATTCGTTTATTGATATCTGGATAAGAGAACATAAACGGCCCCCTGTGTCAGGGTAGTTGTCGCATGAATTAAAACCCGCTATAAGAGGGGGCAAGGGAGGGATTTTCATGCGATATTCACCAGAACGTAAAGAAGCCGTGCTGCGAAAAATGATGCCGCCGCACAACCGAACCATCAGGGAACTTGCCAAAGAGGAACGGATCTCGGAAAATCAACCAGAAAAAAATACCGCCTTATATCAATTGAGATAGAAATGTCACAGCTGGAACACGGACAGGATAATTGTATTCAAAGCAGTTCACAGACTCAAAGGGATCACCCATAACGACTTCAAAGGCATTCGCTGCGTCCGTTCGTATCTTAAAATATTCCAGATTTTTGCTTATGTTTTTATTTGACGATGATTTGACTTCCACAATGAACCAGGGTTTGTCATTCCGTGCTACCAAAAAATCGACTTCCCGTTTATCCTTTGTGCGCAGATAGTATAATCCATAGGTTCCATAGCCTGCATCCTGCCACCAGTTGACAGCCTTTTGTAGGTGGCAAGCCACAAAATTTTCGTGTTTAGAGCCAACTTTGTCTGCAAGTGACCAGTCGGTCAAATATATTTTGGGATTTTTTAAAATGCTGCGAGAAATATTTTTTGTCCAAGGGCGAATTTGAAAACAAAAATAGAGCGATTCCAGTACCGATACCCACCGGCGAATTGATTCTTCAGAGGCACGTATCTTTCTTGCCAAGGATGAAAAGTTGATCAACTGGCCCGTTTGATGCCTGAGTAATTCGGCCAGCACTTCTACCTGACCTATTTCGAGGACCTGTGTAGTTTCTCGCAAATCCTCGCGAAAAAGTAATTTTAATCGCATCGATTTCCAACGATTATAAAAGCGAGTATTGCGTTTGATATATGGCTCCGGGAATCCCCCAAATTGTAACAAGGCATTATAATCTTCCTTTGATATTTCTCGGGGTTGCACAATTTCTTCATCTGCCAATTCCGTATTCAAAACTTCACCCACCGAGAATGGATGCATCCGATACATAAAATATCGCCCCATCAAACTATCGGCACCTCTTCGGTAAATATCGAGACTGGAACTGCCCGTAACAACGATATGGAAACGCTTTAGAGCAAATGTATCGTAGTAGCCTTTTAGAAAATTCTTCCATTCTGGATATTTGTGGAGCTCATCAAAAATAATGATTCTACTCGTTGTTGCACCTACCGCATCAGCCACTGCAGTAGGACCTTTTACGATTAACGCACGATGAACCTCATTATCATAATTGAAGTAGTGAGGATGCTCAGCAAAAGACAAGCCAAGGGTTGTTTTACCTACCTGACGGGGACCCGCAATAAAAGCCATTTGATTATTTTGGTTAAAATGGTCATTTAATAACTGTTCATATTTCCTTTTCATATTGTTTTTATTATCATATTTTAAATTTATATTCAAGACCAAAATAAGATGGATCGCGGAATGGTCGAGACCATTCCGCGATTCATCTTATTTTGGTCGCATTTTAAACCACACAAAACATATTGCGCCATGAATTATAGAAATCAAAATTAGGGATCAGGGTCGGCTCGCCCTTGAAAAGTGGATGATCTTGTAGATATATAGGGCGTTCAATAACTGAAAGCCCAATGCAGATTCCCAGCATCCTGGCATCCCAGCCTCACAGCGATATGCTAGACACAATATACTATAAAATTTTGGCACAAAATTTTATTTCTTGACAACCACATTTACTGCCCAATATATATAGTATTTCAATTCCGACTGGAATTGATCCCGAAATGATATTAAATCATTTCTTACATAATCCTTGCTCCGGTGCACACTTTTCATGCACATCGCCATTTTTGGCCGGGGCTAACCCCCTGGGTTTTTTAATTTTATTTAAAACACAGGAAATACCCACAAGGAGGTACTATGAGAAGGTACGAACAGATCGTAATCCTCGATTCAGATCTATCCGAGGACACCCGCCAACCCGTTTTTGACAGGCTCAAAGAGCTCATCCCGCAGTACAACGGTTTCCTGATCGACATCGACGAGTGGGGCCAGAAAAAGCTGGCCTACGAAATCAAGAAAAAGCCGCGCGGATTTTATGCCCAGATCGATTTTTGTGGATTGGGTGATCTAGTGGATGAAATGGAACGTTTCTACCGCATCGACGACCGTATTCTCAAATATATGACCGTCATGCTGGGAAAAGAAGCCGACCTGGAAGGTATCAAGGCTGAGATGACTGAAAGAGAAGCCAAAAAAGCCGAGGCTGCGGCAAAGGCTGCCGAAGAAGAGGCTGCCAAACAGGCCGCCGAAGCTGCCGCTGCGGCCGTAGCGCCAGAAACTCAGGAAGCTGTGGCCGAAGAAATTCATCAGACTGAAATGGAAGGGGCGGTGGCGGAATCTGCCGTAGCAGAAACTGAGGCAGCAGAAGATGTTGCCGCATCTGAGCCGGCACCCGAAGAAGCTTCAGCACCTGAAGAAACACCGGCACCCGAAGAAACTTCAGCACCTGAAGAAACACCGGCCACCGAAGAAACACCAGACTCAGAAACCGACGCACCAGCAGAAACCGATGAGAAGGAGTAAAAAATGGCAGCCTATCATAAACCGGCACGCGGCCGTAATGTAAAGAAAAAAAGACGCGTCTACCATCGCAGAAAAGTTTGCCGCTTCTGTGCTGACAGCAAAATCGTAATCGACTACAAGGATCAGAAACTACTCAAATACTTCATCACCGAACGGGGTAAAATCATTCCCAGAAGGATTTCCGGTACCTGTTCCAAGCATCAGCGTGAATTGACTCGCGCTATAAAGCGGGCCAGAACCATCGCACTGTTGCCGTATGTGGGCACATTGGATCTATAACAATTCCGCTCTGTAGATAATGCAGTATCCATCGTTATTATCCAGCTGATTTGACTAGGTAATCGCAACGCTGTCTTTCCAGACCTGAGCCGCGTTAAACCTGGCTTCGCCGGGAGATGTTTTACATCCGGCTCATTGTTGGATTCCCGCCTTCGCGGGAATGACAGACGGTGTATATTAAGGCATCAAAAGATAAGAGAATAAACGTGCCACAAACTATGAGTAGGGAAATATACCGGGATGTTATGATCGGCGTGGTCATTACCATGGCAATCATCACTGTAGCCGTATACATGCCATTAATCGGATTTTTTGGCTCCCTGTTTCTGCCCCTACCGATATTATTTTATCGATCCAAGCTCGGCCGTAAAACCGGTCTGATTGTTCCTGCCGTAGCTGTGGGCATCTTGTTTGTTCTGGCCGGCGGCATCTCAATCGATGTATTTTTCTTTGTGGAGATGCTACTTCTTGGTTTTTTGTTGAGTGAACTTTTTGAAATGAATCTGTCGATTGAAAAGACGATATTCTATGCCTGCGGCGGTGTCATCCTTACGGCGCTGATCGTTTTGATCCTGTACAGCAATCTATCGGCTACTAGTATTAAAAGTATCCTCGCAAACTATATCGCTCAGAATCTTGAGTTGAGCATTGCGCTCTATAGAAGTATGGGTGCGTCCGAAGACTTCATTCAAAAATTTTCAGCATCATTGGATCAGATCCAATATGGCTTAATTCGTATCATTCCGGCCATGGTGACAGCGTCCTTTTTATTGGTGACCTGGTCGAATTTACTTATGGCCAGACCACTCCTGAAACGCCGCGGGCTTTTTTTCCCGGAATTCGGCCCATTGAACCTTTGGAAGACGCCCGATAACCTCGTTTGGGTATTGATAGGTTCTGGGGGGCTATTAGTAATACCGGGCAGCATTTTTAAAATTATTGGATTAAATTGCCTGCTGGTGCTGTTGATGGTTTATTTTTTTCAAGGCATAGCCATTGTGTCATTTGTGTTTGCGAAAAAGAATTTTCCCCGGCCCTTGCGGGTTTTTTTGTACAGCTTGATTGCCTTTCAGCAAATCATCTTGCTGTTAATCATCGGTCTGGGTGTATTTGACATGTGGCTTAATTTCCGAAAAATAAAATCAACGGACTGATTTTATTTTGAGTGCAGCTTCGCCGCAATATTTTTATTGTTTATAATCAACATGTCGTGTTTATTATCAAGACGATGCTGGCGTCATGAATGGTGATTTTGATCCAGAGCAAATGCAACTGCCAAAATCGCCTAAAAGAAAAACGAAATAAAACAATTCCATTCAATGGAAAATCTTAAAATAAAATCACGAAGTGATTTTATTTTGGAGGTAAGAAAATGAAGGTAATATTAAAAGAAACCATCGATTCTTTGGGTATCATCGGATCTGAAGTAAATGTCACCAAAGGCTATGCGCGCAACTATCTGTTGCCTCAACAAAAAGCGGTTCTGGCCACACCCGAAAATCACCGAGCACTTGCCCAGGAGAAAACCAAATTTGATTTGCAGATCGCCAAGGAAAAGAAGGTTGCCGAGGAGATGGCAGCGCGTTTGGCCGAGGTGTCCTGTAAAATTACTGCTAAGGTCAGTGAAGAAGATCGCCTTTATGGATCCATCACGGTTCGCGACGTCATTAAAGCCCTGGCAACCGAAGGTGTCGAGGTTGAAAAACGCATGGTTCTCATGACCGAACCCATCAAAACAATTGGTACCCACAAAGTTCCTATTCGCGTCTACAAAGAAGTAGAACCTGAAATTACGCTGGAAGTGGTACCCGAATAGGAAATCCCTGCAAGGCTGGAATTTCCTATGGGATGCGACTTCGTCGCTTCTTTCTTTATACCTGGGTATGATCTACATTGGCAAATACTTTGCCAAATAATCAGTTATTCCTTTAGCAAACTGAAGAAATCCTTGGTATTTAGAGGCCAAAGCTTGTGGCATTTTGCCAGTAATTCTGAGATCCGGTATTGAACAAACTGAAGACTTATCTTTTAAACGGACTATGCAATTCAGCAATCAGCTGAAGCATCCCAGCATCATAGCCTCCAAGCATCACAGCTGCTATTGCTTTCAGCTGAAATTGTGTGTAAAAGAATAGGACTTCCACGCAATTTGATGGTAATAATTCTATTATGGCCGTAACCAAACCTAAAATCACGAACCAGCCTTCCCTGCATACCATACCGCCCCAGGATTTGGAGGCCGAAGAATCCTTGCTTAGCGCTGTGATGCTGGACAACAGTACCCTTTTTGACATCCTTGAAAAACTGACTCCAGAGGATTTTTATCGGACGGCCCACCAGAAGATATTCGAAGGCATTATCGCACTTTTTCAAAAGAATGAACCCATTGATTTGGTTACCCTAACCAACCAGCTCAAAGAAAGAGGTGATTTAGAAGCCATTGGGGGGGCCACCTTTTTGGCTAAACTCGTGGATACCGCACCACTGGCAGTAAATGCGCCCCACTATGCCAACATCGTCCACAATAAGTCTAGTTTAAGGCAATTGATTCACAGAGCCAACACCATCGCCAAACGCTGTTATGAGGACCGGGGCGATGTGGACGATGTAATCGATTTCGCCGAAAAGGCTGTTTTTGAAATATCTGGCAATCAAAATCGGCAATCTTTTTACCCGCTTTCCTCCTTGATACTACAAAACATCGATGCCCTGGAAGAACGGCAGGGGAATAAAGCACTCATCACCGGTGTGCCCACCGGCTATAGCCGTCTGGACAATCTGACCTCTGGACTCCAAAAATCGGATCTGATTATTTTGGCGGCTCGGCCTAGTATGGGCAAAACCGCGCTGGCACTCAACATCGCCCGAAATGTTGCCGTGGACGCCAACATCCCGGTGGCTGTATTTTCGATTGAAATGTCACGGGAACAATTATCCATGCGCCTTTTGTGTTCGGAAGCACGTATCGATTCTTCGCGACTACGTAGCGGGTTTTTCAGCCGTGAAGACTGGGTTAATTTAACCAGTGCCGCCGAAGTTCTCTCTGAAGCCCCCATTTATATTGATGACTCGCCCGATATTTCAGCCATGGCAATCCGTGCCAAGGCACGCCGTCTCAAAATGGACAAGGACATTGGGCTGATTATTATCGATTACCTTCAGCTCATGCGATCATCTGCCTCGGCGGAAAGACGGGATCTTGAAATTTCCGAAATGTCCAGGAGCCTTAAGGCCTTATCTAAAGAATTGAGTTTGCCGGTCATGGCCTTATCACAATTGAATCGTAAACTCGAAGAGCGCCATGACAAGCGACCGCAGCTGTCGGATCTCAGGGAATCCGGGGCGCTTGAGCAGGATGCCGATGTGGTATGTTTTATTTATCGAGATGAAGTCTACAACCGCGATGAGAATAATCCCAATAAAGGCACAGCCGAACTTTTGCTTAAAAAGCAGCGTAACGGACCAACCGGTGACATCAAACTTGCTTTTTTAAACACCTACACACGCTTCGAAAATCTGGCCGAGGACAAATACATAAAGCAGTAAATGAAAAGAGTATTTGGCAACATCAAAGGCCTTAAAATCAGTCAGCTCCGCAAGATTGAGAACCTTTACCGAAGGAAAATCCGGCCTGAATTCATCATTACTCCCCAATTAGCTCGGGATATCAGTCAGCTTTCCCGCGACCTGCATCGTCAAATCGGTCTTCTGATCGACCGTAAAGGCAAGATTCCCTATGTGATTGTCGGCAACCACCAAGGAATCGTTATCCCGGATACCCGCGAATATCGTTCAGCGCCCGGACGCCTCCGGGGGCTCCGCTGTGTCCATACCCATCTTAATGATGAACCTTTGACTACGGACGATCTCACAGATTTAGCCTTACTCAGACTCGATCTCATGGCTGTGGTCCAGGTGGGCCCAGATGGCCTCCCCAAACAAGTTCTGATGAGTCATATTATGCCCCAAGCAACTGGGCAGCCGACCAGTGAGCAAACCAGTCTGGCGCCGACCAAAACGGACATCGGCTGTCACCAAATTATTCGCTCCATTGAAGAAGAACTCGCCCACATTGCATCCCTGCATGTGGCCGATCAAGGCGGTGAACGCGCACTGATTGTCAGTGTCACCACAGCCCCCAAACACGAAGCCATGGATTCCCTCGATGAGCTGGCAGAGCTGGTATCGTCAAGTGGCATCCGATTGGTCGGCCGCGTCCTGCAACAACGCAAAAACAAAGACAGTCGCTATCTGATGGGTTCGGGTAAGCTCAAAAGCCTGACCATTTCCGCCCTGCAGAAAGGAGCAACGCTGTTAGTCTTCGACCAAGAACTTAATCCTTCCCAAATTCGTGCTATAACTAACCAAATCGATCTCAAGGTCATTGACCGAACCCAACTGATTCTAGATATATTTGCCCAACGGGCGCAAACCCGTGAAGGTAAACTTCAGGTGGAATTAGCCCAGCTCAAGTATCTGTTACCCAGACTCATATCCAAAAACACGGCTATGTCGCGTCTGACCGGTGGTATCGGTGGTAGAGGCCCGGGTGAAACCAAGCTGGAGATCAACCGTCGACGGGTCCGCACCAAATTAAACCAACTGGAAAAAGCCCTCCTGAATGTCCGCAAACAACGTCAACAGCAGCGTGCCCGACGGTCGCGCAATGCTTTGCCCATTATTTCCATCATCGGATATACCAATGCCGGTAAATCCACGCTGCTCAATACCCTAACCCACAGCCGCGTACTGGCCGAAAAACAATTGTTCGCGACGCTGGATCCGGCCAGCCGACGGCTTCGATTTCCGCGCGACACAGAGGTTATAATTACAGATACGGTTGGTTTCATAAAAAACCTGCCAGAAGACCTCCTGGTGGCCTTTCGGGCCACCCTGGAAGAACTCGAAAATGCAGATATTCTGCTGCACGTGATCGATATCAGCAATCCCCGTCATCCGGAACAGATCGATTCCGTGGAATCTTTGTTATATGATCTCTCCCTGCAACATATCCCCCTGATACGCGTACTCAACAAAAAAGACCTGGTCTCTGCCGAAGAAAAAAGCCGGTTACACAATCAACACCAAGGTTTTATTGTTTCAGCCCGAAGCGCGAATACGTTGAGGCCATTAATCAAGCATCTGGAAAAAATTGTAGGATAAGATCATGTTTGAGCATTCAGACATAAGCATTCTGCTGCTTGTAGCTGAGTGCTTATGATTCTCCTGTCGGATGTTTTCAATTGCAGCGTCCAAAAACCCTTGACTTCCTCTCATTATCACCTATAACGATGCCACCGACCTGAATTTTGCACGGCCCGGAGGCTTTCATAGGCAAGGCGCCTGAGGGTGAAGACGTAGTTGTCTTACTTTGACCCCTCAGCTACACAGCATATGAAAGCCTCCGGGCTGCACTTTGGGTGAAATTTGATGGTAAAAAAAAGATAAAAATATGCTAACCTACGCGGTTGGCCAACGATGATTGAAAATTCCCCTAAAATGAACACAATCCAGCGTTTATAAGGTTCGCATCAAATTTCATGCAAAATTTAGGGATGAATATGGACCAGATCAAACGGACCGCTATTAAAGCTGCTTTTGAAAGTGGTCGGATCCTTAAATCACATTTCGGGAACATCCTGGATATTCGTAAAAAAGGTGCGGTTGATTTGGTTACTCAGGCAGATACAGCCTCCGAAGCAGCCATAATCAAAATTATCCGCCGTACCTTTCCCAATCATACGATATTAGCCGAGGAGAGCGGTTTAGATCAAAGAGAAGCTGCGCATCAATGGATTATTGATCCGCTGGACGGCACCGTCAATTTTGCACACCAGGTACCGATTTTCTCGATTTCCATTGCCTTCGCCCGAAATGGGGTTCCGGAAATGGGAGTTGTTTTAAATCCCATAAATGGCGAGCTATTTACAGCTATCACCGGAAAAGGCGCGTTTTTAAATGACCGTCCCATCCGAGTCTCCAGCACGGCCACTGTTGGCGACAGTCTGCTAGCAACTGGTTTTCCTTACAACCTAAGGTCTGTTTTTGATACCATTACCCAGCGACTGACTAACTGTTTGCGAGCTGCCCGCGGCATTCGCCGCTTGGGATCTGCTGCGATCGATTTATGCGCCCTAAGCTGTGGTCGTTTTGATGGCTACTGGGAACAAAATCTCCATCCATGGGATACAGCAGCAGCTCTGGTTATCGCTAAGGAATCTGGGGCAGTGGTTACAAATTTTAATAACAACCCATTCCAGATCGAACACCAGGAGATTTTGGCGACGAATGGGCTCATACATGACGAAATGCTGTCACTATTGCAAACATAATAATGATTGAATAATTTAATGTAATAATACATATTGTCGGATAGATAATTAGTAAGAAAGGCGAGCGGTTTATATGGAAAATAGAATAATTGAAATTGAAGTGTTGGACGATCAAATCGGTTGCATTGGGGAATATGATCCTGCCGATGATTTATGCACAAAACACTGCGCTTTAAAATTGCGTTGCCTCATCGAATACAACCGCAATCTGCGGCTGGAGGTCATTGAGGATATTGTGGCCTCCAACGATACCTTTATTAAAACCCAATAAAAGCAAAAAACAGCTCTTGTTCCTGAACAAGGGCTGTTTTTTGCTTTTAGAAATCACCTGATTCGAGTTTTTCGCTCAGATACTTTACATGCCGCTTGAGGGGGGCGTCGTGTTTTAGTTCCTTCTCGACGCATCCGATGGCATGTAAGGCTGTGGCGTGATACCGGTTGAAACTCTTACCGATGGCTTGCAAGGGCTGATCTGTATATCGCCGGGCCAAAAAGATGGCAACCTGTCTGGGTTTGACAATACGCTGTTTGCGCGATCGCGATACCAGCTCCTTCATACTAAGCTTATACTGCAGGCACACGAGCTTCTTGATGACATCGATGGTAATGGTCTTTTGTTGCTGTACAATATTGCTAACCACGCTCTCAGCCAGCTTCAAATCAATATCCATTCCCAACAGAGATGACTGGGCCACTACACCGATAAGTCCACTTTCCAGCTGCCGAACATTATCACAGAGTGCGTCGGCAAGATAATTAGCTACTTCCTGAGGGAGCTTACAACCATTGGCGGCTGACTTTTTTGCCAGAATTTTAATCCGGGTCTGATATTCCGGTTTTTCGATGCTAGAGATGAGACCGTAACTGAGTCGGGAGCGTAATTTCTCATTTAATTTGGGAATTTCTCCGGGCAGATAGCAACTCGAAAAGATAATTTTTTTATCAGATTCGAATAGTGTGTCCAGTACCAGGGCCAGCTCTTGCTGGGTACGATCCTTTCCACTGAGATGATGTACATCCTCCAGAAGCAATACATCACATTGCTTTTGATATTTTTCTTTGAACTTCCCAATCGTATTGCTTTGGAATGCGTAGGTCATTTCGTTGGTAAAATCTTCAGCGGTAATATAAAACACGCGCTCAGCCGGAAATGCAGACAGGATATGATGGCCCACAGCCTGGCTTAAATGACTCTTGCCATTTCCGGTTTTGGAAAGTAGAAATACAGAATTTTGCTGAGACGAACGCCTGGAAGCCAAAGAAAGTGCAGCAGAATAAGCCAGGCCATTACACTGACCGACTACGAATTCATCAAAAGTGAAATTATGGCGCAACATCCGACCACTGTAGGCTTTGGAATGGATACTCGGAAGCAACATCTGGTGTTGCCCCGTTAAGTGACTCGATGTTGATCTAGCGGCCTGATGGTTCACCTTGAAAACGAGGTCACAGGGATGTCCCATAATACGGGCTAGTTCAGTTTCCATCAAATTGGCGTAATTGCTTAGGATACGCTTCTTATAAAATTGATTGGGACAAGACAGGTGGATGGCCTCTTCGGTTGTCTTATCGAACTGAATCGGTTCGATCCACATTTTGTAACAATGTCCAGGAATTTTTTCCTTGACTGCAGCTTTTATCTCGTTCCAAACAGCTTCCATAAATACCAGATTTCTCGTGGATCCGATTCAATTATGCGTTGATATGTTCAGGGATTAATCAACTGGATAAAATAACGAAATTTATCGGTTTTTTTGGAAAAAACCGGATGAGATCTATATCCTCAATCGTTGGGTGATTTTTAAGCCAGCCTTGAACAATTGTCAAACCGGATAGGGCCGATTTGAAAACTCATGCTGCCCACAGAATTTGACTCACTTTAACACGTTGATATCAATAATTTTTTTATGATAAATTTTGTCAATTCTTTGATACACGGCCCTTAGGATTTCCAATTTTCTTTAAGAATTTTAGGCATATCCGAAGTTATGAACAATTTTTTGACAATCTACTTTTCTCCTATTTTCATCTATTTTCTTCTGTTTTCTTTTATTTTTAACTTTTTTGGGCAGAGTTTTAAGCAAAGAAAAATCATGCAAACATGAAACTAATAAAACTCTAATCATTTCATCATGCTAGCTAAAGCTTGTTTTAATAGCTCTATAAATGAGTTTGTTTTTATACGAGCTGGCAGGAAAATTTTCCGAAATAAAAAGGTAAAAAATATGCTGTTCAGACATTTTCTACAGGAATGGGAACCTTATTCTGACAACTACCATAGCCATACGCTAGCGCAATTTCGGCAGTTGATCCGGCATCTGATATGCCGTATGGTGCCTGAATGGATATAAGCATACAAGGTGCTCGGCAGCATAATCTCAAGAACATCGATCTCGTGTTGCCTGGAAATAAACTCATCGTCATAACTGGTCTATCTGGTTCCGGCAAGTCCACGTTAGCCTTTGATACCCTGTATGCAGAGGGTCAGCGACGTTATGTTGAGTCTTTGTCCACCTATGCGCGTCAGTTCCTGGAACGCATGGAAAAACCTGCTGTAGATGCCATCGAGGGCTTATCGCCGGCCATTGCCATCGAGCAAAAAACCGCCAGCCATAATCCCCGATCGACAGTTGGAACCATCACGGAGATTTATGATTATCTACGTCTGCTGTTTGCCCGGGTGGGCACACCCCACTGTCACCAATGCGAACAACCCATTACCTCCCAAACAATTGATCAGATAGTCGATCAGGTCATGGCGCTACCGGAAAAATCACGGGTCCAAATTCTCTCCCCGGTTGTACACAAACAAAAAGGAACGCATGCAAATCTATTGAAACGCCTGCGCAAGGAAGGCTTTGCACGGGTCCGGATTGACGGAAATACACTTGAAATTGAACAGGTTTCCAAGTTGACTGCCGCCAAGGAACACCGAATTGATGTGGTTGTAGATCGCTTAATCATCAAAAAGAGTATCCGTAATCGCCTGGCAGACTCTTTGGAGCTGGCGGGTTCCTTATCCGGTGGCCGGGTCACCATCGATGTGATTGATGGGAAACCGATCTTATTTAGTGAAACAGCAGCCTGTTTGCGCTGTGGTATTCAGTATCCTGGATTCACGCCGGCCAGTTTTTCATTTAATTCACCCCAAGGAGCTTGTCCCCAATGCGATGGATTGGGAGCCATGAGCGAGTTTGACCCAAATCTAATCGTACCGAATCCAAGCCTGTCCCTGCGCCAAGGTGCCGTGGCCGTATGGGCCCACCGGAGTTCAGTCCATTTTGCCGAGTTTTTAGACGCGTTGACCACCCACTATCGAACCGATATCTATACACCTTATCGAGATCTCCCCGAAAAATTCCAACAGGTGCTTTTATATGGTTCCGGCGACGAGCAAATTCGATTTTATTTCGAGAAAAACGATCGTCGCTTCGCATATCATCGGATATTTGAAGGCATCATCCCCATGCTTGAACGCCGATACAAGGAAACCGATTCAAGTCCAGCCCGGCAGGATATCAAACAATATATGAATTTCAAAGCCTGTCCGCAGTGTTTAGGAACAAAGTTGAATCCAGCCAGTCGTTCGGTCAAGGTCGGCAGTCATACCATTTCGCAGATAACCGCCATGCCTATCGGACGCATACGTGATTATTTCCAGCAACTTAAACTGAGCGGGAAAAAAGCGGCCATTGCTGAACGCATCCTGCGTGAAATTACCCAGCGGCTTGGATTTCTAATCAATGTTGGTTTGCCTTATTTAACCCTCGACCGGAGCGCCAACACCCTTTCGGGTGGTGAAAGTCAGCGTATCAGGCTGGCAACCCAGATTGGTTCAAAATTAACCGGCGTTCTCTATGTTCTGGACGAGCCCAGCATCGGACTCCATCAACGTGATAACCAACAACTTTTGTCGGCGCTCACCAAAATGCGCGACCTGGGTAATACGGTTGTGGTTGTGGAACATGATGAGGAAACCATTCGTCGCGCCGACTATATTGTTGACATGGGACCTGGCGCCGGAATCGCCGGGGGTGAGGTTGTATTTTGCGGATCGCCAGAAGAACTGATGCTTTCTGAGTTCTCCTTGACTGGTCGTTATCTGTCTGGAAAAGCCAGCATTGATGTTCCCAAACAGAGACGTAAGGGCAATGGTAGCAAAATTTATATCCAGGGAGCCTCTCAAAACAATCTCCATCATATTGATGTTCGTTTCCCCTTGGGGTGTTTAATCTGTGTCACTGGTGTCTCAGGATCCGGTAAGTCATCACTGATTCTGCAGACCCTGTATCAAGCCCTCACCCAAAGACTCCATCGTAAAACCATCAGTGCCGGAAAATATTGCGATCTCAGTGGTATTGAGCATATAGACAAGGTCATTCATATCGACCAGTCAGCCATCGGCAGGACACCGCGATCCAATCCTGCAACCTACACCGGATTATTTACCTTTATAAGAGAGCTGTTCTCCAAAACGCCCGAAGCACGTATGCGCGGCTATAAACCCGGCCGCTTCAGCTTTAATGTCAAAGGTGGCCGTTGTGAAGCATGCGGCGGGGACGGTATTGTTAAAATTGAGATGCATTTCTTACCGGACGTTTATGTCCCCTGCGATGCTTGCCAGGGAAAGCGATATAACCGCGAAACCCTCGAAATTCGTTACCGTGGTCAAAACATCGTCGACATTCTCGACATGACCGTCAACCAGGCACTGGCATTTTTTAGTAAAATTGGTAAAATCCGCGCTAAGCTCCAAACGCTAGTGGATGTAGGCATTGGCTACATCCGATTGGGGCAGTCAGCCATCACACTTTCGGGCGGCGAAGCCCAGCGTATTAAGTTGGCCAAAGAACTGAGTAAGAAAGCAACTGGGCGGTCCCTCTATATCTTGGACGAGCCCACCACGGGCCTGCATAGTGAAGATATCCGCTGCCTTTTGACAGTCCTGCATCGATTGGTGGATGCCGGCAATACCATCATTATCATTGAACACAACCTGGATGTTATTAAGTCAGCTGATTATATCATCGATTTGGGACCTGAAGGCGGGGATGCGGGCGGCCAGGTTGTGGGCTGCGGCACACCCGAAGCCCTGGTGAACATTCAGGAATCTTACACCGGACAATATCTCAAAACAAAATTAGAGCAAAAAAAAACCGCGCTTGAATAAGCGCGGTTTTTTTTTGCTCTAATTTTGTTTTTTAATGACCCAACAGACCCGCGATGGCTCCTGCTTGCGGATGTGCATAAATCAGGATCAAAGCAACAACCAGTGCGTAAATACAAAGAGACTCGATCATTGCCAGGCCGATCAGCAGTGTTACCGTCACTTTACCGGAAGATTCCGGATTTCTGGCGATACCTTCCACCGCAGATTTCAAACCAATACCTTGTCCAAGGCCACAGCCAAAAGCTGCAATGGCAATCCCAAATCCAGCTGCCGTTACGCAGGCAATAAAAAAACTTAATGCAGTTGCTTCCATACTCGCTCTTCCTCCTTGTTAAGATTTAATGATTCGCTTCTTCCTTTACCCCAAAATAAAATCGCAACACGATTTCATTTTTAATGTGCATGTTCCATGGCTGATGTAAAATACATGACCGATAGCAAGAAAAAAACAAAAGCCTGTACCAGGGCCACAAAGATACCCAGTGCCATGATCGGCAGGGGAGCAAAAAATGCACCTGCCAGAAAAAAGAGGATTCCCAAAACCAACTCATGCCCCATCATATTACCGAATAGACGGAAGGACAGTGATAGCACACGCGCCAGATGCCCGATCAACTCGATGGGGAGAATGATGGGAATCATCCACCAGACCGGTCCCAGAAAATGCTTGATATAACTGGCACCATGATATTTGATCCCGATGACGTGCGTAAAAACAACCACCGTCAAAGCACACGATATGGTTGTGTTCAAGCTGGCGGTGGGTGGGAAAAATCCTGGAATCAATCCGACCAGGTTACAGGTGGCAATGTAGATAAAAATGGTAGCGATGAGCGGCAGAAGCCAACGCCCCTCTTCTCCAGTCAAACCAACGGCGAACTCCTCCAAACCTGAAATCAGGATCTCAAAAAAATTCTGTCCTTTGGAGGGTACCAAGGTCACCACTTTGGCTGCAAAAAAGCCACACCCGATAAGAATGGCCATAACAACCCATGTATAGATGACATGCGGATACGTATGTGCAAAGTGATCCAAACCGATGAGTTCAAACAGTTTAACAAAAAATAAATAGGGATGCTCCATCCTTAGACTGCCTCCTTCATGATAAGTTTACTTACTTCAAGTATCGTGGCCAGAAATATGCTCGCCACAACTACAGATAGGCCGACAAAAAGACCCAGTGGGGCCACATACTGCCCTTTTATTAGAAACAGCAGGATCAACCCGCTGACAAAAAAACGGAAATAGTATTTGGCAATAACGATATTGTGTGAAGAAAGCCGGGGCGGGGTCAGGGCCTTTTTCAAGGTCCGGTAGAGTAAATGAAAATTGACCGTGACGATCAGGCCGCCAAAAATGATGCCCTTGGCAAATGGGACCGGCAAAAATGCGAGCCCCAAGGCGCCCACAACCACCAATAACACCCAGTTTGTGCGGGTTACAAATTTAAGTATTCTTTCCTGAATTTTCACACGAATATCAAAAACAAGTGTTATAAGTTTTAGGTGTTAAGTTTTAAGCAATTGCGCATGGAACGAATTTTCTTACCTAAGACCGCATGAATTCTTTTTTTGACTTCATCAAACTACAACTTGCGACTTTTTTTAATGGCCAGCCCGATATTTCGAAACCCGGCTGCAATACCAAATCCCAAAAAAATAAGAGTCAGCCAGGGAGCGGTTTCAAATTTTCGATCCAACCAAACACCGATGCCGAGACCGATGAAAATGGAGAGTGCCACCGAGAACCCCAGGCTGCTATAATAAGCCAGTTCCCTTATAGACCGATATGTCTCCTTTTTCATACCCAAAGAACCATTTTCCAGGCTTTCAAAATCCCGGCCCAAAATTGACTTTCAGGACCTAACATAGGCGAAAACGCAAGTCAAACAAAATTAAAATCGCTTCGCGATTTTACTGTGGGAGCCGCTTTGCGGCATATGCACTGCTATCTTTATTTTTAATAAACCTAATAATAACAAACAGAAACATATCATGTCTGCTTTACCGATTTACGCTCCGAAACTCACAGCACAAATCCAAAAATCGGACATCGAGACACACAACCCGCACCCCACAATGTGTGTTTGGATGCCACAGGGCTGGGATGCCTTGATGCTGCTTAAAGCTTAATACCGAAAGCTACCCTCCGCCGCTTCAATCCTCCAATCCGTTCTACTATCGGCCAATTGTGTATAATAGCGCGCTTGCAGGCTAAAATTCTGGGAGAATATTGCGGATGACAACCTAACAGTCTAATAGCCTTCAGCCTAACAGTCTATGATCTCGACCCCTTGAACCCCATCGATTACAGCACAATACTGCCTGCATCAAAAACCGGGCCATCCATACAGGCATGCAAATAAGCATTTTGCGATTTGGATTGTTCCACTGCACATCCCAGACATGCTCCCATACCACAGGCCATCATGGTTTCTATGGATACTTGGCAAGCTAAACCGTTTTGCTTGGACAGCTTCATGACTTCCCGCAACATGGGTATTGGGCCACATGCAAAAATGGCATTGGGTCTAGCCTGTGCGAAAGCCTCCTCCAAGGGTTTGGTGATCAGGCTGCGCTGCCCAGCGCTGCCGTCATCGGTGGATATTTGAATATCAATACCCATACCTTCGAACATGCCCAGACAAAGCAGATCACCTGAAGTTCGCCCTCCGATAAAAAGAGTGATTTGCCTGGATTGTAAACCCTTGCTCATCAAATGCCTTCCCAAATAAACAAACGGTGCGATACCAATTCCGCCGGCCACCATATAAACTCGCTCATAGTCACCCTGAGTCGAAAAACCATTTCCAAGAGGTCCCAGAATATCAATTTGGTCGCCTGGCCGAATCAATGAGAACTTTTTGGTCCCCGCCCCCACAATTTTGTACAATAGGTCAAAGGCCATCACACCGGAGTCCGGCATGATTACATCATGAATCGAAAAAGGCCGGCTTAACAGGGGCATTGTTTGACCATGGATTCGAATCATGACGAACTGACCTGGCAATGCACTTTGAAATACTTGGCCACAGGCTATACGCATGCGAAAATAGCCGGGGCAGATTTCCGAATTTTCGATGACCTCGTTGGTCGACAGCCGCGATTGCATTCTCGTCATGATATTAGATTACCCCCTTTTTCCCGGCATGTTCGCATGCAAAGGCCCACCACCATCAAGGCCAACCAACCCATTTCGCTGGTCAATACTGTATTAAACAGGCCGCAAACCAGAGCCGTAACCAGGAATCCAACACAGGCGACCCAATCCCAGGTTATTGCATCGTGATTCGGGCGACAACGATAGAGCGTCACAGCTAAAAACCCCAAAAAGCCTATATGGACGGCTAACCCTACCAGGCCGACTTCTACCCAACGCCATAAAAATTCGTTATGCGGATGCGTCGGTCCGGTCCAGCTTTTCTTATTAAAAATATATAAGGGCTTTTCAAATTCAAGCTTGCGGGCATCAAAGTATTTGTAGGTACCCGGACCAGTTCCCAAGAGGAAATGGCCACCTTGGGTGATCTGGGCCCATGCGAGCTTGGCATAGTCCCGGCGAACTCTTTCACTTTCACTGAATAATGCGTGAAAACCGCCACCAGTACGTAGGACCTGATAGTAATTGGTGAACCTACTCAATCCTCTGTTTAGGTGTGGTTTGTCGGTTACCTGAACCGTCAGTACCATGATGACAATAACTGCTACTAAACCTAAAAACAGCCAAAGCCAGGTTATTTTTTTCTTGATGAGCATGAGGCCGATTACAATTGATCCCACCATAAATCCAAGAAGGGTGGCGCGGCTCCCCATGACGATCAAGGCAAAGATGGAAACAACAAAACTGCCAACAAAAAATAGACGGGATCCAAATGCATGCACTTTGGCATCCAAAAGTGCCCCCAGCATGATAAACATGGCAATAAGGTGATAAATGGTTGATCGATTCAAATTGGGAATGGAATGAAACTCCAAATGCCGATTTTGTCCGCCAAAAAGATCATGGGTACTCCATACCAGACCCACCAAAATACCGGCTGTTATGGCAACCAATAATCCCAGAACCTGTTTTTGGTTGTACCCGCCAGTATAGATCAACCAGCCCAACAAACAATATGTCAGTACTTTTTTTAGACCCGAAGTACTGTTTGCTAACGGCCAATTCACCAATGCGCTGAGGAATGCTGACCCAATTATGATGATCAATACCCATTCAAATCGATCCGGCCGACGCCATGAAATTTGCCCCTCAAACCCTCTTCTTCCCAGAGTACCCATCAGGTAAAGACCGAGCCCGGCCCATTTCACGGATTCCATGGTAGGCAAGGCAAAGGCCAGTAAATATAGTCCCAAAATTTCTATATGGCCCGGCCATTTCCGGTATCCTGCTTTCATCGATTCTCCAGTGTACGCTTGGTTATATAGCGTCTCATTTTGCGAGATCGTTTGATCAAAAAAAGCCGCAACAAATCGCTGTGGGTGGGCACGATGGGTATGCCTGTAACCCAATGCTTCAGGCGCCGATGATTGCGTATGTATTTGCGATAATCTTGATCTTGATTGTGCTTAAAGCGTCCGGTTTGGTTATGGACCTGTGCCCGCAGTGCCAGGCGTTTTTCCATTTGAGGCAGGGAGCGGTATTGGTAGTGCCGGTTAACTATTTTAAAGGGTGCTCTCAAACCCAAACCCGGCGGATAGGCGATCTGCGTTGGTTGACCCGTATCATCCATATCATGCCATTCCAGGAATGAATTATATTTAAAGAGCCTGGGTTCGCTCCAGTTGATCTGATAAAAAGTGGGAAGCTGGTCAAACCGCTCAACCCGCTCAAAACCCTGTTGGCACCAAGACTGCTCTAAATCCTGGCTGGTAATATAGAATTGTGCTTGAAAGGTAAATAGCAGCCCAAATCCGCGTTGCTCACAAATTGCAATGGATGCATGTGGATTGCTTTCCAGAAATTCATCGCTGTCAAGAATTAGCAACCAGTCACCGGGATTGAATTGGGAACGCACCTGGTTGAAGATATAACCCCGCAAACCCACACCATATTGACAAGTTTTTCTTTCAAATGGCACGATACGGGCATTTTCTTGGCTTAATGCGATCACCCGTTCCCAGGTGTCATCGTCGCTGCCGTTATCCAGGACAAAAATAGCCTTGCAAAATTGGGATGCATGCCCAAGCGAAAAATCGATTATATCGGCTTCATTTTTAACAATACAAAGTCCATATAAATGATTCGTCATCGACAATATTTTCCCTCGCATATGGAAATTCGAAATCCGGTAATCATACGAAGTATTTGTACTGAATAAAAGTAATTCAAATTTAAATCAGCCCGATAACCGATGCGAACCGACCCGTAGTTGTCTGCGCTCGATATGAAAAAAACTGATCGGCCCGGCATTTGGTGCATATTTCACTGATATGCAAGTTTGCTTTGGCGACACCGGCAGTCTGCAATTGATCGGAGCTTATTTGCCATAGGTCAAACCGATCCCGATCATCTTTTTTGGGCCACATTGTTTTGGGAAACTCTTGGCGGTAATTAACAAATTCCGCACAACAAGGACCCAGTGACGGACCGATTGCTACTTGCAAGTCCACTGGCTGACATCCAAAAATGTCCTGCATTTTTCTTACGGTCAAACCCAATATATTATGAACATTTCCACGCCAGCCTACATGCACATTGGCAATCACCTTTTTTTGGGGATCAACCATCATCACCGGTTGGCAATCGGCCGTTTGAATGACCAGATGCACCCCCTGTTTATCGGTAACAAGCGCATCACCGCTTCCAGCCGCAAGAAAAAATGGATTCTTTGTGGACTCAGGAATTGTTTCAAGGACCAAAATGTTGGTCCCGTGTACTTGCTCGGCCATAGCCAGTATCTTGGCACCCAAATAATTAGCGATCATGCGCCGGTTGCCCTCAACAGCATTTTTGGGATCGCCAATTCTATGGCTCACATTGAGGCTGTGATAAGGCGACTGGCTGCAACCGCCTTTACGGGTGAAAACCGCGTGCCGGACACTTGCAATGGCACTGATATTTGGGAATGTAACGGTTTGCATAAACGATTCAAATGGCCCGTGCGAGAGTTAAAACATCAACTCGCTCAGCGCCTGCTTGCCTTATTACGCGGGCACATTCATTGACTGTTGCTCCGGTTGTGTAAACATCATCCATTAGCAATATTTTTTTGCCTTTAACTTGGTCCCCATTCTTCAAACCGAATGCTTTGCTTACATTCCGTTTGCGATCTTGGCGCCCCAAACCCGTTTGGGGCGCTGTCTGGCGACGGCGCATTAAGATATTTCTACTTATAGCCAGCGGCTTAGGCAGAGCCTGCTGCCAGTTCGCTTCCTTCCAGGGACGTAGTAACAAATAAGCTTGGTTGTATCCCCGCTCCCGAAAACGATGTCGATACAATGGTACCGGGACAACCAAATCCATAGGGTGCTCATGCCAGAAACGACAGTAGGTATGCAACAATAAAAGTGAAAGCGGTCTTGCCAGGTTTACCCGGTGCCGATACTTAAAACGATGGATAACCGCCATTAGTGCTTGATCATATACACCTACGGATCTTGCCATACCAAAAAAATGCTGAGATTGTAGACATTCTCCGCAAACATGATCACGACCCTCCCGGCTGACAAACATAAGACCGCAGTGGACACAGCAGGGTGTTTCCGTGGGCCTGAACTGGTGCGCACAGATCGGACAAAGGTGCTCAGCCATCGACTGTGTAAACATCGTTGCCGGCGATATGGTTTGAAAATTGCCTCTTTGGAGATCCGTGCCTAAAATTTTACCCGTCAGCGAACTCGCCGATGACGGGTGGTTTGAGTTAATGATTTCAAACGATTGCGATTGAAACAGACTGCCGCAGTTCAAACACTTTAAGGGCAAAAAAGCCAGTTTGAAGCAGTCCCAAAAATGGGCAACACGCCAGGAAATCCTGCGAATCGAATCCGAATGCATAATAAGAGCATTACACGATTTGTATTACAATGCCCGAACAATGGCGGCAGCAAATTCAGAACAAGCCACTTCCTGGGCCCCTTCGATCTGTCGTGCCAGATCATAGGTTACAATGCGCTGCCGGATAGTTGCCTGCAACGCCGATCGGATGGTGGCTGCGGCTTCAATCCAGTGCAAATGATCGAGCATCATAGCGCCAGACAGAATCAACGAACTTGGATTGACCTTATCTTGTCCGGCATATTTGGGTGCCGTACCATGGGTGGCCTCGAAAACGGCACATGCATCACCGATGTTGGCACCCGGCGCCATCCCCAGGCCTCCCACCTGTGCTGCCAATGCATCTGAGATATAGTCTCCATTCAAATTGGGGGTGGCGATAACATCAAACTCATCCGGTCGCAACAGCACCTGCTGAAACAGCATGTCGGCAATGCGGTCCTTTATGACGATTTTGCCGTCTGGCTGTCGGCCTTCATATTGACCATAAAGGTCGGTTTCCGAGATAACGACATCGCTAAAAGCCTCCGTCGCCACTTCATAACCCCATTTCATGAAGGCACCTTCGGTGTATTTCATGATATTGCCTTTATGCATGAGGGTGACGGATTTCATCTGCTTGTCGATAGCATAGCTTATAGCTCGTGCAACCAGTCGTTTGGTGTTTGCTTCGCTGATAGGCTTGATGCCAATGCCTGTATTTCCCGTTAAATTCACATCCATCTGTTCTGCCAGAAATGCTTTTACCTGCTCCACCTTGGCATCGCCGGCCTGCCATTCGATCCCGGCGTACAGATCCTCCGTGTTTTCCCGAAACACGACCATATCGATGCGTTCAGGATGCTTCATCGGACTCGGCACCGTATCGATATAGGCCACCGGCCGCACACAAGCATACAGGTCTAGCATTTGGCGGATGGCTACATTCACACTGCGAATACCTTCACCCACAGGGGTGGTCAACGGACCCTTAATGGCAACCACATATTCTTTGATGGTATCCAAGGTTGCCTGGGGCAACCATTCACCGGTCTTGCGCTTTCCTTTCTCCCCTGCGTATACTTCCTGCCAAATTATTTTTCTTTGGGAGCCGTATGTTTTCGTAATCGCGCTATCCATAACGTTCTTGGCCGCCTGCCAAATATCCGGGCCGATTCCGTCACCTTCGATAAAAGGTATGCTGGCCTCATCGGGAACTTTTAAGTTTCCAGCCTTGAATGTAATTTTCATGGTGTCCTCTTTTCTTTACCAACCAGAACCGGCATGCACAGTATTGGTAATGCCTTAATGTGTTTATGCTGAAATATCTTTGTTTCTCTGCCTGAACGCCTCATACATAACCACACCGCCAGCAACCGCGGCGTTCAAGGAATCAATATGTCCAATCTGGGGCACCGCCAGCAACAAATCGCAATTTTTTTTAACCAATGCACGCATCCCTCTTTCCTCGCTGCCAACAACCAAGGCCAGCGGACCGGTCAAATCGCAGGTATAAATACTCTGCCCCGCTGAACCTTCAAGACCGGCAATCCAAATGCCAACTTTCTTCAGCTTTTTTATGGTTGTAACCATATTGGTAACACGGGTCAAGGACATATACTCCATGGCACCCGCAGATGCTTTGGAAACTGCCGGAGAAGGTCCGGCCGCACGATCTTTGGTGATGATCACGCCATTTAAGCCGGCACAATAGGCAGTTCGTATCAGGGCTCCCAGGTTCTGGGGATCAACGACTTGATCTACCAGCAGGATCAAGGGATTTTTGTGAAGGGATTTCTGCAGTAATTCATCCAGGTGGGTACATTGATATGGACCGCACGATGCACAAACGCCTTGATTTCCCGATGCGCCCAGCATGGCGTTTAAATCATTTGGGGCTAGGTGGTTAACTGGAACCTGGGCCGCTTTCGCCAGGGATTGGATATCTGTATACCGTGAACCTCTTTTATTTTCAGTTATATAAATTTTGGAAATATGTCGCCTACCAGCCCGCAGGGATTCTCGTACTGGATGATATCCGTAGATTAATTCATTCATCGGCCTTGCATCCAATTCTGGCATCAAGCATAAATGCTGCTGTGGTAATCGGCGACAATTTGAATAAATTCCTTGGTGGCCCGTTCCAAGTCATCATTAACGATTACATGGCGATAAATTGATTTCTGGGCGATCTCTTTTTCAGCATTGTGTAAACGTCGGTCAATGGTCTCAGGATCATCTGTAGCCCGGTTTTGCAATCGCTGTCGTAAAATTTCCAAAGATGGCGCCATGATAAAGATTGTAACCGCTTCAGGATAGCGTTGTAGAAGCTGCCGGGTGCCCTGAACATCGATATCCAACAGGATATCCCGACCCTTTGTTAGGGCCTGATCCAGATTTTGCATTAAAGTGCCGTAGTAATACCCGTGAACTTGGGCCCATTCTGCCCATTGGCCTTGATCCCGCATCCTAAGAAACTCGGCTTCGTTAGTGAAATAATAATCAACAGCGTTGGTTTCGCCCGGGCGCGGTTTACGGGTGGTATGCGAAATGGAATAACGGATATCCGCATAGGCTTGGCGTAATGCTCTGCACAGTGTCGTTTTTCCGGCACCCGATGGCGCCGACACCACGAATAGATTTCCCTTTCCGTAATTCATAAATTTGCCCCGCAAATTTATTCTTCTTTGAGTAGGCTATACCGCTGCGAAATGGTCTCCGCCTGTATGGCCGACAAGACAATATGATTACTGTCCATAATTATGATCGCACGGGTCCGACGACCATGGGTGGCGTCGATGAGCCGCCGGTCATCTTTGGCTTCGTCCTTTAGGCGTTTCATGGGGGCTGAGTTGGGCGCCACGATACTGACCACCCGCTCCGCGACAACGGTGTTGCCAAAACCGATATTCAATAATGCCTTTTCCATGTCTTTCCCCCTTATAAATTCGCGCAGCGAATTTATTATTCGATGTTCTGGACCTGCTCGCGTATCTTCTCCAACTCGGATTTAACATCTACTACCAAATGGGCAATTTCGGTTTTACCTGCTTTGGAACCGATGGTGTTGAATTCCCGATTGATTTCCTGCAATAGAAAATTCAATTTCTGCCCAGCAGGCCCGTCTCCGGTCATTATGGCTTTAAATTGCTCCAGATGGCTACGGACCCGTAGCACCTCCTCAGAAATATCGCTTTTATCAGCAAGATATGCAACCTCTTGCTCAAGGCGACCTTCGTCTAAGGAGTGACGATCTTCAGTTAGGATCGCAATGCGCTCCATCAAGCGTTGTTTGTATTGGGCAGATACATCGGCGCTGGCGGATTCAATTTGGCCGACACTTTGAGAAAGAAAATTCAGGCGCTCTTGGAAATCCTTGGCGATATAATCCCCTTCTTGCTTACGCATCTCCTCAACTGCCGTCAGCACTGTCCGCAAACATCCGGTCAAATGAATCCAAACATTGTCGAGATCGGAAACCGCCTTTTGGGGTATAATAATGTCATTTCTGGAAACAATTAATTCCAGTGGCAAGGGGCCTTCTTGGCCTAAAAGGCTTTGCAAGCTCCCCCATGCCTGGTATAGAGCTTTGGCCTTGGCTTGATCCACTTCAAACGCAACCGCAGCCTCGGAAGTTTCACGAATCTGAATCTTGACGTCGATTCGTCCGCGTACAACCGAACCGGCAATCTGGGCCTTAATTTTATCTTCGAGGGCCCGGTACTCATGATTAATTCGAGGTTGGACGTCAAGATGGCGGCTGTTAACCGTTTTGATCTCAACGCTTATGGACATATCATCGGTGGATTGCTCGCCGTCAGCGTAAGCGGTCATACTTTTGAGCATTCTGTTTTAGCTCCCCTATCGTGTTTAAACTCAGATTATTTGCAAATTTTCAATTTCACCCATAGAACCTGAAGGGGTCAAGGGTCCGAGGATCCCAGGGTTCAAGTGAGGCTATTAGGCTGAAGGCTGTTAGGCTGTTAGGCCGCTGATAGCTTACAGCAGAATGCTACTTTAAGGCCTTCCAGCTTCCTAACCACCCAGTGCGTTAAAAAACATATCAAAATCAATCATCATTTAACTCACTCGAATCCTCGAACCCTTGAATCCTTGAATCCTTTTTCAGATCTAGCGCATATTTAGACCGTACGCGCTGTAAAAATTGCTGAATCTGCACACCAGCGTAATCGGGAAAAGTCCAGGGCAAAGATTCAAACCGACCCTGTCGGTAGATTAAAGTTAAATCGGCATATATGTCTTTACCAATATAGATGCGATGTGAAAAATTTTTGCCGGTTGCCAGTACCAACCGTTCCAGCAACAGATAGCCCGGATCAATATTAACTTTCCGTTTACCATTTACTGCAAACTGTGATTCGATTTTATTGGTCTCAAGTTTGATTTGGGCCAATTGGTTCTGATGGATCAGATTTTTAAAGGCCAACATTCGCCGATAGAGTGGGTGGCCCATTTCGGGCTCATAATAGGCCGTTTCATCAAAGGGTATCCATTCACTGATGACATCCATCTGGTCATAGCGTTGTACCAGGCTTTCAATGACAGGCTCACTCAGGTCCTTATTACCTAAAAAAAAACCAATGATGAGCTTGGCAGGCTTGGATGATTTTGGTTGACTCATTGGTATTACTTCGCTTTGCAGAACAAACGGGCATTTGATAGTTCGTATCTTTGCAGAAATTGAGATTGCGTATTATGTCAAAACGGACGGCGTATTTAATCCGCCCGAATAGTGAACTATTTTGAGGAATGAAATCATACCGCCCAACGCCGATAGGACGCGAAAAGACCACTTATGGATGGGGACTAAATGGGTTTGGCCTCGTCAATCAGCATGATAGGGATATCGTCCCGAATTTCATACATCAAGCTGCAGGCATCACAATTCAGCCCCTCACCATTCTCGTTCAGATAAATATCACCTTTGCATTTTGGGCAGGCTAGAATATCAAGTAGTTCCTGCTTGATTGCCATCATTCCCCCTCTCATTAATATCTTGATTGTTTAACCGTTTTTCATAAGACCGAGTGGCGAAGCCGCTCCTCATAAAAACAGTATGTCAGCGTTCTTCTGACATACTGTTTTTATTAGCAGAATAAAATGGTGCTTGCAAAAACAAATGTCGAGTTGCTATAAAATCTTTGCACGATTTTATTAATTTAACCTAATTTGAGCAATGGTTTTTCGAATACTCAACTTAGGAGGATGGAAGCATGATAATTGTCACTGGTGGAGCTGGGTTTATCGGCAGCGCCGTCATCTGGATGTTGAATAACAAGGGCATAGATGACATTCTGGTTGTCGATAATCTGGGGAATAGCTTGAAATGGAAAAATCTCGTTAACCGGCGTTACCGCGATTATATCCATAAATCTGTCTTTTTGGAATCCATTGAAAAACACCGTTTCGACCAGTCAGATACCATCATCCATCTGGGTGCTTGTTCTTCCACCACCGAATCCGACGCTGATTATTTAATGGAAAATAATTTTCATTACGCGGTTACCCTGGCAACGCATGCCTTGGCAAAGGGTGTTCGTTTTATCAACGCTTCCAGTGCGGCAACCTATGGGGACGGTTCCCATGGTTTCAGTGATGTTGTTGACGAACTTAACTGCCTAAAACCGCTGAACATGTATGCCTATACCAAGCATCTTTTCGATTGTTGGGCGGTGCGCAATGAGGCCTTGCCTCATTTGGCCAGCCTTAAGTTTTTTAATGTATTTGGTCCCAATGAATATCACAAAGGTGACATGAGCAGCCTGGTTTATAAAGGATTTACGCAAATAGGAGCCAATGGCTCTTTGCGGTTGTTTAAATCCTATCATCCTGAGTATCCAGATGGGGGCCAACGTCGGGATTTTATTTATGTTAAGGACTGTGCTGATGTCATTGGGTGGTTGGTAGAAAACCCGTCAACAAATGGATTATACAATCTTGGGACTGGTCAGGACCGCTCCTGGAATGATCTAGCCGCAGCCTTATTCCAGGCAATGAATCTGTCTGTTAACATCGACTATATGGATATGCCCAGACCCATTCGAAGTGCCTATCAAAACTATACCTGTGCGGATATGCACAAGCTGAAAGCGACCGATTGCCCGGTCCAGTTTACCCAATTAGAAGATGCCATCGTTGATTATGTGAAAAACTATTTACAGCAGGATGACCCATATCTATAAGCTTTATGCTATAAGGAAGGGATTTGATTTTCATCTAATCTTTGAAATAATAATGCTGTTTTATAAATACAGATCATAACCAATAGAATCCGTATACACCTATGTTAGAGAAAGTGCTTCAAGACCACATTAGCAATTTTAATAAATTAGCGGAGATGTCTGATTCCATTGAACGTGCCACCGAGCAGCTTACGGCATGCGTTCGCCAGGGTGGAAAAATATTAATTTGTGGCAATGGTGGATCAGCGGCCGATTCTCAGCATTTTGCCGCAGAATTGGTTGGTCGTTTTCTGCGGGAAAGAAAGTCGTTAGCTGCCATTGCCCTGACAACCGACACATCAATTTTGACCGCCGTCGGCAATGATTATGGTTATCATGCAATTTTTAGCCGCCAAATTGAAGCCCTCGGCCAAAAAGATGATTGTTTGATCGCTCTGTCAACCTCAGGGACTTCAAAAAATGTTCTGCAAGCAGTCGATGCAGCTCGCAATCAACATATGGCTACCATTGGGTTGACCGGTGCCAGCGGGGGGGATCTCGCAGCCATGGTGGATTTCGCCATTAAAGCTCCTGCCCATACTTCCCCCCAAATTCAGGAAATCCATATTTTTATTCTACATTATTGGGCTCAATGCATTGAGGCAGAGCTGTAACCCCAACTATAGCCCGATTTAATCAAAGGTGGCATGTGATCAAATTTCCTGAGTTTCAAACAAGCAAAGTCATTGTGGTGGGCGATATTATCCTGGATCGCTATATCTGGGGTAATGTTGCGCGAATATCACCCGAGGCGCCCGTGCCCGTGGTCCGAGTTCGGCGCCAGACCATGAATCTGGGCGGTGCTGGCAATGTGGCCATGAATTTAAAGGGCCTTGGTTGCCCCCAGGTCCTGATTGGTGCCATCGGCAATGATGAAGCCGGTCGACAAGTTGTCGACTTGCTTGAGACTTCAGATATCCCGCACTTTTTGATTACCAGATCCAATCTCCCCACAACCACCAAGACGCGCATAATCGGTCATAATCAGCAACTGCTCCGTCTGGATGACGAAATACCCGATCCCATCGGAGCTGACCATAGCGACCAAATTAAAAAATTCCTGACACAAAGCCTAGCCGTGGCAACTGCCGTCATCCTTTCTGATTATGGTAAGGGTACTCTCTCCGCAGAGATGAGTACCCATGTGATCGCGGCATGTCGGGCTAAACAGATACCTGTATTTGTCGATCCCAAAGGAGTATCCTGGGAATCGTATCGCAATGCCTTCTGTATCACCCCAAACAGTTTAGAACTCAGTCAGATTGCACCGTTTGAAGACGACGACCATGCCCAGTTGGAAAGCCAGGCCCAAAAAACAATCCAGCAGTTCCAACTCGAATGTCTGCTGGTCACACAGGGTGCGCGCGGCATGTCACTTTTTCGGACGGCGCAACCTACGCAGCAGATTGCAGCCCAAACGCAGGAAGTTTTCGATGTATCTGGGGCCGGCGACACGGTTGTCGCCATGGCAGCCGCGGCCTATGGTGCCGGTATATCCATGCCCGAAGCGGCCGAATTGGCTAACCTGGCTGCCGGTATTGTCGTTGGCAAAATCGGCACCCAGCCCATCGATGGTGTTGTCCTGCAGCAAGTAATTCAGGACAATGCCCAAGGCAGCACCAACAAGGTTGTTAGCGATCGCATCGCCTTGGATCTCATCGCCAAATGGCGATCCCAAGGTGAACATATCGTTTTTACCAATGGATGTTTTGATATCCTGCATGTGGGGCATATTAAATTATTGCATGCTGCTTCTGAGCAAGGCGATCGACTCATTGTGGGCCTCAACTCCGATACGTCTGTTAGGAATTTGAAAGGCCAGTCCAGGCCGATCGTACCCGAAGGCGAACGTGCTGCCATCTTGTCAAATATCAAGGGCGTTGATTTAGTGATCATTTTTGGAGAAGAAACGCCTGAAAATTTGATACGCCATTTTAAGCCGGATGTCCTTGTAAAAGGTGGTGATTACACGGTTGCAACGGTTGTGGGACACGATATCGTCCAGAAACATGGTGGCCGGGTAGTCATTGTGCCCCTGCTGGAAGGTGTTAGCACATCCAATGTGATCCAGACCGCCAAACGGCCTTCTAAATAGTGCCCATGCCGAATTTTCCCAACCTCTTTTTCGCATACAGTCAAATTTATCAACTTTCCTACGCGCTGCCGCTATATCGGGCTGTGGGCGGAACATTCCTGGTAAAAAACATTCGCAAATGGATTCAATTCAAAAAATACATGCGCGGACTGGGGCGAACTGATTTATCTCGAAATTTGCTGAACACTCCCGCTGTCAAAAAAAAGAATCCTTATGAAGACCAAGAGTTGAGCGGGATTTTAATCACACCCTCGGTGGAAGGATTTTGTCCCCATAATTCGAAAATGGTATATATCTACACCGGGCACGGCAGCGGAGACAAACCCTATTTAGGGGAACGCATATATGAAAAAATGGCCTCCTTTGACTTCCATTTTCTGGCCGGTCCTAAAAACCTGCAGAAACTTAAAGACAAGCATGTCGACATCCCCAAGGACAGACTGATTAAAATCGGCAATATGCGCTTTGACGCCTATGTAAATGGCCAAATAAATCGGGCAACCGAGTGCGCCCGGCTGGGAATTCGAAATCCAGCGCGTAAAAATGTTCTTTACGCGCCCACTTGGAAATGGGGCCAGGGATCCCTGGCGAGGCATGCGCATCGATTCTGTGAAGAAATCAGCCCGCATTACAATCTCATCATCCGTCCGCATGGGCACGACCGCATGAAAATACCGCAACTACGCCGCTGGATCGACCAAAAGGGATTTAAACACGTTTATTTTTCAAATCCATCCCATTTGGCCCAGGACGACACCATGCGCGACTTTGCTGCATCCGATATTTTGATCAGCGACCGGACTTCCTCGATTGTTTATGAATATCTCATCACCGCAAAACCCATCATTGTCATTGGAAACGATTTCGAAGCCACCCACCATATGCCTGACCACCTGCTCATCGACGGCGTTGCCGAAACGTGGGATGCATCTGCTGCAATTGTCTCCCTAATTGAACGCAGTTATCGTATGCATGCAAAAAAACAATCAGAATATGCACGTTTATTAGAATCTTGTTTTTACTATAACGACGGCAAAAGCACCCAACGGGCCGTCCAATTTATCGAACATACGCTGAAGGAGTTAGCATGAGACATCCCAAGGTAGTTATTTTGTCTGCCGGTATTGGCAGTAGGTTGGGCAACCCCTACCCCAAGGCATTGACCCCCCTTGGTAATGACGAAACAATTTTCTCACGACAGCTACGAATATTGCGCAGTTTTGGTTTGACCATCTTGGTTGTAGTTGGATTTAAAAAAGATATAATCATGGAAGCCGATCCAAATGTGCTCTACGCCTATAACACCGATTTCGACACAACCAATACATCCAAAAGCCTTTACTGCGGCCTGCAGCATATTCAGGCTGAAGACGTACTGTGGATCAATGGCGATGTTGTATTTGAGGCCAATATCATTGGGCAGATGCTACAACACAAAGGTTCTCTGGTAGTTGTCAACAATTCTCAGGTTGGCGAGGAGGAAGTAAAATATACCACCGATGATGCCGGTTACATCCGCATCATTTCCAAACAGGTTGACAATCCTTTGGGGGAAGCTTTGGGTATAAACCTGATTGAAGCCCGTCATCTGGAGGCATTTAAAAACAATTTGCAAGCCTGTGACCGCCAAGATTATTTTGAACGCGGTATGGAATTACTGACCCAGGACATTGGGCCAGTCTTTCGACCACTTAGTGTTGATGATGGCGCCTGTGTTGAAGTTGACTTTAAAGAAGATCTGCAGCGAGCCAAAACGTTGGTTTCTAGAACATCTTGAAAAATAAAATCGTGTTCCACGATTTTATTTCCAATGATAATATTTCATCCGCCTTCGAACCTGGAGTTTTCGATAAAGATTCAATGGTTTTGGTTTCAACTTGCCATGATCCTGTTTGATATACAAATCCGTGGCCGCCAAAATCCGTTCGCTGGATCGACCATCGTTATAGGGATGCATTTTTTCAATAAAGATATTGGCCGCTGACACTATCTTATCCGGGTTGGAAAGCGCTTGGTCCAATCTAGCCGTTAGATCCTCAGGCCGCTGAAAATTGAGGATATGATCGGCCGGCGATTTGGTACGGTAGGTCACGACGGGTTTATGGAGCATTAAAAACTCGGCCACCACCGAGGATGTATCGCTGACCAACACATCGGCAGCGTGCATGTATGGGATGATATCGGCATCATCAATAATCTGTAAATTTTGAGATTGCATTCCGCGATAGTGACCAACAACTTGTTTATCCATCAAAGGATGAAATTTGACCAGCCAATGAAGGTTTCCCTTCGCGGCCAACCTTTCAATCATCGACATGAGTGCTGAGGCCGAGCTTAGCGACGGGCTAAAGGTAGGCGCATACAATACCACCGGTTTCTCGATCCCATGCACGGATTTCCAGGTCTTGTCGGGATTATACTGCAACAAATAATCAGATTTGGGCCAACCTGTTTCTGTCACCCGAAAATAGCGATATTTGTGTTCAAGCCGCTTAAAAGGCTCTGTGGTTAACGGCCCCGAAGTGCAATAAAGATCAAAAAAACCTCTAATATCAAAATGCCCTTTTTTCTCAATCCCAAATCCATGAAAAACCTGCACCTTGACACCCGGAAAAAAATCAGGGACCCAGTTGCCCGGTACATAGACCGCGCGGGGGTTGAATCTTTTGACTTCATCTATGGAATGTAATAAACGTTCTTGAGGTTTCAAATGTGCGGTGTCCAGCCCGTGAAGATACCAGGCCGCGCTTGCACCTTTCTGTTGGATCGCCGATTGAAGGGGCCTTAGGATAGAAAAAGAATAAGATATGTTTACAAATAGGAGATAGTTTTCGGACATCGCTTCGGCCTATATATCACTCGGAGCAATTGGCTCACGCTTTGAAAAAATTACGAGCCCCAAAGTTGTAACCATGGGCAAAGCATATGTCAGAGAACTCACCACGTGTCAAGATGCAGCTGCAGCAGACAAAATATAACGGATGGCAGATTCTTTATAACGGTGACAAAGCTTTGTTTGACCTTGTGGATGATATTGTCAGCACACGCTATGAAAAACACATTAAGCGTGAGATAAAAAACAACAGCCGCAGTTTGCTGGTTTTAATTGATTATAAAGGCCAACCGATCCTATTGAAAAATCCGCGTGAGAAAAATACCCGCAAATGGATACGATTTACAACCCTCTATCGTAAAGGCGAAGCCTTTAAAAGCCTGTTAAACCTGGCCCATCTAGCAAATCTTCAAATTGAATCCAATCAGCCCTTGCTGGCAATGCAGAAACGGCGATGGGGAATGGTCGTCGATTCGTGGCTGGTTTATGAGTTCAAAACGGGCCTACCATGTTGTGAAGCTCAGTATCCGGCTGTAGTGCGGAAACTGAAACATTTTCATGATCATAATCTGCTGCATGGGGATGCTCAAATTGAAAATTTTTTATTAGATAAAAACGCTATTATCACTTTAGACACTCGCTTGAAAAAAGCGCTATTGGGTCCGATTTCAAAATTCGTCGAGTATTTCTATCTTCAAAAAAGTGCTCCTGGAATTGAGCGATACTATGATCTAGATACCAGCTCCCTGGCATACCGTATCGCTGGTGTTTATAGTCGTTTATATTGGTCCTGGCGTGCTTTCAAAAAGAATAAGCGTCTTAAACAAAGACAAAACCAAAAATTGCTTATTCTCCGGCTAAGTTCCATTGGCGATGTAATCCTGACCACCCCAGTTCTGGCGGCCATAAAGAAAAAGTATCCCGATGCCACTATCGATTTCGTGGTTATGGAATCATTTAAAGATGCCATCAGCGGCAATCCAAACATTGACAATCTAATTCTGTTTAACAAAAAGAAATATCAAGGTATCCGCGGTATCTACCGTTTTGCCCGAACCTTAAAAGGCAGACGCTACGATCTGATCATCGATCTGCACGCCAAAATACGATCCAGATTGATCGCTCTTTTTGTGAAGGGAAAGGTATTGCGGTATAAAAAACGTGCCCTGTGGAAATCTCTATTGGTCCCGCTCCGTCTGGTACGATATCACGTGGACGATACTATCGTCCGAAACTACTTTAAACCCCTGGAAAAAATGCATGTCTATTTCACCCAGGAAGAATTGACCTTTGATTTCGACGCCCAGAATTCGGCCAAAGTGAAGCCTTACCGGAGAGCCATTGTAATGGCACCGGGCGCCGCCAATCCCACCAAGCAATGGCCGCTAAGCCACTTTGCTGGCTTAGGCAAGATGCTAGATGGTCCCATCGTTCTGATAGGTGGGAAGGATGAATACCAGATCTTTCAAGATATCTGCGATGCAATCGGCAACCGCTGCCAGAACCTGGCCGGTCAGCTCAGTCTAAAAGAAAGCGGTGCCCTGATTGCGACTGCCAAATTTATCGTGTGCAATGATTCGGGGCCATTCCATATGGCCAGAGGCACCCAGACCAAGGCCTATGTCATTTTTGGTCCCACCGACCCCAATATGTTCAGTTATAACAAAAAAACAGTACTGATTTATGCCGGCTTGGACTGTTCGCCCTGCTCGCTTCACGGCGATAAAGAATGCCCCCAAGGCCACTTTGATTGTATGCGCTCCCTGACACCGGAAAAGGTCTACCAGATCATTCAAAATAAACGTTGATATCATGGCAACTGATACTGCTCGATGGTTTGACGGAAAAATGCCTCTAATTTGTCCAACATGATATCTTCAGAAAATTTCTCCCGAATGGTCTCGCGCGCATTAAATTGTAAGGTCTTTCTCAGATTCTGATTCTGAACCAGTTCCAGGACATTCTCAAAAAGTTTTTCTTCGTCATCGCAAGGAACCAACAGGCCATTTTCCCGATGGTTGATCATCTCGGGCACGCCGCCGGCGTCCGTGGTCACAACCGGTCTACTTGCAGCCAAATATTCCACCACCGTATTGGGAAAACCTTCGTACAAGGAGGGGCAAACTGCGATATCATAGGCCCCGGCGGTCTTAATTGGTTCAGTGGCGTACCCGGCAAGCACTACCTTTTCGGCCACATTCAAACTACGTGCGAGTTTTTCCAAATTTGGGCGTTCGCGTCCCTCACCGGTAATCACCAAGCGGCAGTTGGGCTGGGTCGCCACAAGACGTGCAAACACCCGCATGAGACGGTCTACGCCTTTTATCGGTATTAACTGCGCCGTCACACCGATGACGACATCATCGTCAGAAAAGCCCCAGTCCCGTCTTTGGTGCTGTCTATCCTCAGGCGATATATCAATCAGGTTACGCCCATTATAAATGGTTTTAAAATTTGATCCGTCCAACCATTTGGCCCGCTGCATGGCATTGTCGCGGATCAAGTTGCAGGGTACAATGCAGCGATCCACCAGCCAGCGATGGTGCCATTTCACCCGCAATTTATCATTGAAATCATCCTCTCTACCAACCCGCCGGACATTGGGAATCCGGCAAAGCCGGCTAGCCAGCCCCCCGATCATGACTTCTTTTTCGATATTGGTCACCACCAAATCGAATCGATTTTGCCTGATTACACGCCGTATATAGGCTATCATTAGGGGATTATAATCCATCCCCAATTTCTTGGGAATCACGTTGAGCTTATGGGAGGCTGACCGAACAAAGCGTCCTGCCGGGTGGGCGATGATATGAACCTCATGACCGCGATTTCCCAGCCCCAAGGCAGTTTGGTTCATCCAATTGGTGACGCCACCCCAATTTTTCTTGGATGATATGTAAAGTAGTCGCATATACACACTATCAAATTTCAACCGTTCGGATTTGTTCGGAACATAATTCTGATAATAAGTATAACATTTGGGATGAAATCTGTTGTAACAATATTCTGCAAAATAAAACAGCAACAAATGGGGTGCACAACTAAATTAATTTTGTTATTGTACATGCTCAATATTGCTACGATGTTTTATCAAAATACGATTCACCGAGGCTGGCTATTGAAAACAGTTTTGATCCTGGCAGTAAACTTCCCCCCATCCGGCGGGGTCGGTGTCATCCGCACCGTCAAGTTCATCAAATATTTACCCGCCTTTGGCTGGCAGCCCCTGGTGGTCACCTTGCCCGCCAAAGCCACCAAGCGAATCTTAGACGACACATTTTTAGGAGAAATTTCGCCTGAAATCGAAATCCACCGCCCATATTTTCTGGACTATCGCAAATTTATTGGTGGGGATTTAGCAAAGTTGTTGCGACCCATTTTTAGTCGCATCTTTTTTCCGGATAAATATGTGCAATGGAATCGGCTTGCCTTCAACTATATCCGCGATAAGGTGTTGCCTCATCAGCAAATCGATTTGATTTACACGAGTGTGGGTCCGCATTCGACCATGCTCCTGGCCCAGCGGCTTAAACAATCTTTCGACATTCCTTTTGTTGTGGACTTCAGGGATCCCTTTTCATTTCGGCAGTATACCCTGCTGGATGCAAAAACGAGCTGGCAAAAACGAGCCGAACAGGTAGAAGGCCATGTGCTTAAAGCTGCCGATCATGTGGTTAACGTAAGCCGAACCTGGCAAGAAAAATATGAACACATGTACCCTTTTATCACCTCCAAGTCGAGTCTGATTCACAATGGCTATGATGAAGATGATTTTAAAGATTTGGATTCTACCGTCGATAATGATGTCATGACCTTGGGTTATAACGGAACCTTCAGCCGCCTGGTGCCGCTGGAACCCATCGTGTCGGCCATCACAGAGATCCATCAGCGCCACGGTATTTCGATTCGGCTCAACATTGCCACACCCATACCGCCCAAAAAACTGACGGCACAGTACCCCTATTGTTTCGAGCACAACCTGATTAAACATCTAGGGTTTTTGCCACACCAAGAAAGTCTGAATAGTCTGGCCCGATCAGATAGTGCCTTGTTGATATTAAATGACCTCCAAGCAACCGAGGGCATGCTGCCCGCCAAGACATTTGAATATCTTCGTATGCAATTGCCCATACTACTGCTGCACCGCCAGAACGGGTTCTTGAGCGAAATTATAGACCAAACCCAAACAGGCTTAACGGTGGACATCAATGATCATCAGGCCATCGTTGAAGTGCTGTTGCGTTTGCAGCGCCAATGGTCGCAAGGCAAGCTAAGCATCGATCCGGAATGGAATGAAATCAAAAAATTTGATCGTCGGACACTAACCAAAAAATTGGCAAAAGTGTTTGCTAGCGTGATATGAACGACCGGCTTAACAATGCAGATGAAAAAGTAGTAAACCGCCAACTAGGCAATGAGCTTAAATATCTTATTGGCAACCAACGTTCCGGCTCGGTGCTGCAATGGCTTAAATATAATTGCCGACTAGATCCGCAATATCCTGCTGGGGTGGTAAACAGTATTTATTTCGATACCCGTGACTGGCAATCCCTGGGTGAAAAAATAAATAGTGATTATCTTAAAACTAAAATCAGGTTGCGCTGGTATGCTGAAATTGACGGTAGCCACCCCAATGACCAATCCTTTGCCGAAGTAAAATATAAAATTGGCTATAAAAGGAAAAAATGGCGAATTCAGGCACCGTTCTCAGGTTCCAATTTGGCAGATATAGATCTGCAGAATCCGGTTTTACTGCGTATCCCTCAACTGCTCAAGTCGCATGGGATCCGAATAGATCGAGCTCATTTCCCGGTATATCGCATTGAATATAAACGCTTCCGGTTTCTGGAGCCGCTGCACGGCGGTAGAATCTGCTTTGATAAAGATATCCATATCCCGCAAGTAAATCCGATGGCAATCGCCAGACAATATCCTTTGGCGCTGCAAACTGCGGTATTCGAATATAAAGGAGCTTCAACAGACCTTCCCTATTCCCTATTTCCGTTAATGAAACTGGGATTAAGAAAAGCTTCCTTTTCAAAATATGGTGCCTGTTTTCAAAAGCTGACAGGCCGCTAAACGCCACAAAGAGGTAATCCCATGAAAGACGTTCGCATCGAACAATTTTTAATGCTCATGCTCATTTCTCTTATCGTATCGCTGTTCCTGTCGTTTCTTTATTTAACCTTCTATAAGAACCGGGCCACGGGCAGCCAGATCCATCGCTCCTTCCCTTTGTTGGGTGTTTCCATCACCAGTATTTTTATATGTATTCAATTCTCTTTGCCGCTATCTTTGGGTCTATTGGGAGCCCTTTCGATTGTTCGTTTTCGAACCCCCATCAAGGAACCCGAAGAGATCGGTTTTATTATGGTCGTGATAGCCGCAGCCATATGCTGTGCAACATTCAACCTGGTATTTCTAGGTGTTCTCTTGGTGGTTACGTTTATTGGATTGCTGCTTTTGAACAAAGGGCCCCGTCTTTTCAATAAGAACCTGAATGACGGTGTCATCCTGGTGAGCGTACCAGCCCTGGCCTATAGTCAACAGAGCCAATCCATTCTGGATTTTCTAAAACAGCATCTGCCGGGTGGTCAACTGGAGAGTGTCATTGAAAATGAAGATGAATCGGTGGTTTCCTACAGTTTTAATCAGTTTGATCAACCACTTATGTTGGAAGTTCAAGCTGGTTTAAAGGCGCTTTCATCCCAAATCAAATCGAATATATTCTTCAATCGCAGCGGTGATATCTAAGCTCTGAATAACCGCGTTGCCACTGAAACCCATGCAAAAAAAGCTACTGATAATTCTATTTTTAGCCATCTTCACAGCAGGGGCTTATCTGATTGAAAAGGCCGATGGCTTTAAAGATACCAAGGCACGCCTTCAAAAAATTACCCTACCGACAACACCCACAAAGCTCGGCAAACGGGCCACATTGTTAGAGCAATTGGGCTTAGTGTATTTGTTCCCCAAAGACTATTCCAAATATTATGATCCCATCACCCGAAAATCAAACTTCGACCATGTTATCAGCCTGGATTCACGCCTGCCAGAGTATCGCCAAAACTGGATTGACCATCGTCAAATCCCCTTGGAAGCCTATCCCAGCAGCTCGGTATTAGACTCCGGTATTGTCGCTCGGGGACTACCGATTCTGTCTATCGTGGTTGCCGACAAGGATCTGAATGATCCCGAAACCGGCATCATCGCCAATCGTAAAAGAAAAGGCAAGGAATGGGAACGCCCCTGTTTTATTTCTTACTACGACAAAGGCCAACTCCTTTTTGCCAGTGGCGCCGGAATTCGAATCCATGGTGGCAGCAAGAACAAACGCCCCATGGAAAGTCTACGTTTCTATTTTCGCAAGGCCTATGGCTATGACCAGTTCAAACCCGGAATCATATTCAGCAATCAGAGTGTGCCTATCAAGCGCGTTATCGCCCGCATCGAGAACAGATACGCTAATTTATTAGCTCTTGACCTGGCCAAGAAGATCGGGTGTCTGGCGCCTTCAGCCCAGTCGGCGGTGGTATATCTCAATGGTCAAAGATATGGGCAGCGCTACGCTCTGATTGAACACCTGAACAAAGACTGGCTGCGATCGCGCTATGGGCACGATGATTTCATCCTGCTGCGGACTACTGGTCATCCTGAAAGAAGAAAAATATCAAGCGCTTATCAGAAACTTAAAAAATGGCTTAACGATCCTGACATTCGCATGACCATGCCGGAAGTTAGCAAACGGGTTGACATAAAAAATCTCTCACTCTGGTTTATTTCTCAATTCTTTACGGCCGGTAACGATATGTATCAGGGGCCATTGCTGCGAGACATAACCAAACCAGATGCCCGCTGGTTCTGGGTCAATTGGGATATGGATCAGAGCTTTGTAAATCCTTATGAGGCCGATGTAAATGAACTCTGGGAACAAAGTCTTAACCTACACAACGTCATCCGCAATCCCGAACGAAATCGAAAAGACCCGCGTACCGCCCGGTTCCAGAACAAGGATCCACGCGCCATCTTATTCAGAAGGTTGAGCAAGGAAGACCCGGCCTACAAAACCTACTTTGAGCGTTTGTTGATGGACACGCTAAATCATAAAATCAATCCAGCTTATCTCAATTCCTGGCTCGATCGCCAGAAAGCTGCTATCATGCCGCTAAACACCGACGACCAGGCCTTTTTTAAAACGCTGGCGGATTTTCTCAAACATCGCCCTGCCCATTTGCGTAAATTGATGCGCACCTATTATGACTCCCCGGAAAGTCATGGCTGCGATGTTATCGGGCCCACGGCAGGGGGCATAACAATTGATGGCTATCCGGCTGACCTACCATATGAGGGCTGGTACTTTGCCGGTTCCAAAATTACGCTCAGCGTGGACACCCACCCACTCCAGAGGCTTGTCGGCTGGCGTATTAATGACCACATCATAAAAACAACCGAAAATCAATTCTCACATACAGTAACAGCCCCTGTTAAGATCGAACCCCTTTTCAAGTAAAGGAGTCAGAACTCTAAGCAGTAAGCAAAATTAATAGGTTAATAGACTGAAGACTGTTAGGCTGTTAGGCTGTTAGATATTTTAAACAGACAGCAGTAAGGTCTAAGCTGTCAACTGCTTTATGGCGTCCCAACTTTCGGTTGTCATCCTTATGAAAACGGCGATCCAGGGTGGACCCAATACCTAAATACGTTCTGTCATCCCCGAGAGATCGGGGATCCAGGGTATGCATTTTGCTGATGGCTTTGTCTGGATTTCCGCTTTCGCGAAAATGACGGTATCTTATATTCAACTAGTGCCTAATAACCGAACAATCTTAAGCCTACAGCCTGGCTTCTGGGTTCTGTCTCCTGAATTCTAACTTCTGGTTATTCAATGCTAACCATTCGATGTTCAAAGTGAGGAAACAGGACCAGTTATGGCAGCTCTGACAAGATCTCCATCACTTTCCTAAAGGCGGTGGGGGGGCTAATGCCGAAATGATTATCGGATTTATTTTCTCGAGCGGTGTTATAGAGATGGTAATGGTGTTTAAAATAACCTTGGGGTGACCATTTCTCAGGCGAAGTGTTCCCGAAAATAGCCAGCGAGGGGACATTCAATGCCACAGATAGGTGATTGATGCCACCATCATTGCAAATTAACAAGCGACATTGCTTTAAAAATGCCGCTCCCTGATTAAAATTTGTGGCTGGTGCCAGGATGAGTTTCTGCTTGGCCTTTTGCGCCACTGCTTGGGCATCAGCATACTCCTTGGGCCCCCATAAGATCACCACCCGCATCCTGGTCTCCTGCAAAATTTGATCGGCCAATGCAGCATAGTTGTCTGCGTGCCACTTTTTCTTTTCACGTGGACTGCCAGGTGAAAACATAATCGTATTGGCGGCTGACAGCCCTTTTCCTCTCATCCAATCTCGTGCGTAGGCCTTAGATTCCTTGCTGACATGATAGAAAAGTTGATGCGGCCCCGCATTGATCCCCAAGGGCGTCAGCATATCGAAATTCTGCGAAGCCCGGTATCGAACCGGTCCTTTTTTTGCTTTCAAATTGTAGCACCAGCGCCACTTGCCTGTGGACCAGCCGAGTTTATGCACAGCTTTGCTGAATAGTACCACCTGGCCGGATCCGGTACCACTTTGCTGATCGATAACCAGATCATAGCGCCGCTTTCGGATTAGACTAAAAAGCTTGAGTCTGCCGGAAAAATAGTGGATACTTGAAAGGTCGCTAAATGCAAACACCTCTGATATCCATGGATTTTTTCGCAACAGTACATCAAATGGTTTTTTTACCAGGAAATCAATACTGGCATCTGGAAAATGGTTTTGCAATGCCTTAAGGTAAGCCGTTGCCAGCAATACATCCCCAAAAGGCCTGAACTGAATAATGAGAATCTTTTGAATCAAGCCAAGATCTGGGGGATCAACTGTACTGCGCATACTCTTTCTCTTCGATAATCGGGGATTCGGTTTGGATGTTTATTGCGCGCTTCACCTGGGAACGCTTATCGTTCTGAAAGTAGACTTGGCGGGCTAATTCTATAAAATCTTCATCAAACTCACCATTGGCTTCTTTATCTCGAATTTGGTCTTCTATTTCCCAAAGCCGTGTGTTGATTTCTAATAAACGCTGAAAGGAATCAGATTGCTCCGTAATCTGAATCTCCGCTAATTTCCCATAAAGTAATTCAAATTCTTTGTGTATATTGAATCGCTTTTGGGCTGAAGCTATGCGCTCAAGCTTTATTTTGAGAATACTGACCTTATCCACCAGTTCGCCGTTTGATACATCTATTTGCATATGTTTTCCTCAAAAAAATTGTTTCACAATTATTTTATTAATAGGGGCTGGGGACGCCTTCCGGCTGCCTTTTCCAGCGTCGATGTATCCAGAACCACAGCTCCGGCTGCGCTAAGATTATTCTTTGCACGGCGTTGGACTGCCGCTGGGTGTTGATCAATAATTCCTGCTCCAAATCGTTTGGATAAGATTTCCAGGAGACCTCTTCGCTCACCACAAATTCGAATCGATCGGGACTTAACTGGACCATATATCCGGCCACAACCGGTGCACCGGTCTTTTTAGCCACAAAGGCACCCGAGCGGACTGACGATGCTGTGCGTCCCATCCAATCGATGAAGACCCCTTGTTTGCTTTTCATGTTCTGGTCTAAGGCCATGGCCACCGCTTCACCACGGCCGATGCCGTCCAGTATCCGTTTCATGGAATCTTTATGCGCAATGGTGCCCAGATTCATGGCATTGCGGGTTTCGATGGCAAAACGGTTGATGGCCGGGTTTTTAATACGTTTGCCAACCACGGCTACCGGGTAACCGCTCATCCCAAGTTTGCCGCCCGGTAGGTCCATCATGCCGAAATGTCCGGCGATCAGGAGCACCCCCTTTTTACGGTTCATGACTTCCCGGAGAATCTCTTCACTTTTCCATTCCACGTTTTCGCGCCAAAATGACGCCCCCATAAATGGGATCCGTAAATAGTTAATGACCACCCGCCCACAATTAATCAGCGAGGTTTTATAAATCTTCATTTTTTCTTTGCGTGACTTTTGATCCCCGAACACAATATCCAGATTGACCATGGCTATATTGCGACGCAATCGTATACCGTAAAGCAGCAGCCCGATACCGGTACCGATCCGGTAAGCCCACGTCCATGATAGACTTTGTGCAAACCAAAGCAGCAGCTTTATCATAATCCGGAGGCCATAGTGTCCCTTTACTGCCACATTTATAGAATGCTCCTGCGTATAGGCCGTTACCTTGTCCAGAGGCGCCGGATACGTATCGAAACGAAAGTTTTTATCTATGTGTTCATCCTGAACCATTCAAAGTTGTCCTCATGTTACGTTTCTTTTTTAAGTGGAATGCCACCTTATCTGCCAGGAATTCATCAAAATTCTCATCCCGGAACACAATTTCCACACCCACAACGACAAGGGTGCGTCCCCAATCGGTTGCATGCGGCAAACGATAATAATCTTTCTCAGTTGTCACGATGATATCGACATGTTGGCTAATCGCGCCTTGCCGGATCCGATCGATGTCGGCTCGGCTGTAGCGGTGATGGTCTCGGAAAGGCATCGCATGCACGCGCAGGCAACCGGCATCCTTAAGCATTTTAAAATAGTTCTCATTAGCACCAATCCCGGAAAAGGCCAAAACCCGTTTTCCTTTTATTAAATCAAGATCCTGTGACAGGGTCCCCTTGCCTGACACGCACGCAGATAAATTATCGGCTGGAATTATTTTTACGATCCTGGGATGGTGCTGGGACGCAAAGACCGGAATCAATTCCAGCATCGAACCTAACTTGTTGCTTAGCTTCTTGCCATCCAATTGTGCACGGGTCAATACAACGGCATGTCCCCGACCGAGTGATGTTAACGGTTCTCTCAGAACGCCCCGGGGGAACAGATGTCCATTGCCGCCTGGTTTGTTCGCATCCATAAGAACCAAATCAAGATCCCGTACCAGACGGCGATGTTGAAACCCATCATCCAATAGGATGACATCCGGTTTGAAGGATCTGACCGCAAGTTTTCCAGATCGGTATCGATCTGCCCCGACTAGGATTGGCGTCCCCTCTAAAATCTGGGCCATCATGTATGGTTCATCCCCACTGACATCGGCGGATACGAATAACTGCAAGCCATCGCTCACGATAGCGCCTGATTTTTCGGCCCGACCGCCGTAGCCCCTGCTAATGATTGCAATCCGGTACCCCAAATCGCCTAGTGTTTTAGCAATATAAATAGTCAAAGGTGTCTTGCCACTACCTCCCAGAGTCAGATTGCCAATGGAGATCACAACGCAGGGCAGGTGCTTGGCTCTGAAAATCCCCCGGTCATAGGCAACTGATCTCAGACGGACAGCCCAACCATAACCCTTTGAAGCAGCCAGCAGCAACCTCCCCAGCCAACCGGGCGGCAATGGGTCATCCTGCTTCATAATGGCTTCTATGCGATTTCGTAGTGCCATTTTTAAAATCGCTCTTCGATTTTATACGTTTAAATTTCGCCGTTCGTATCTTGGGCGGCGAAAATTTAAACTTCGATATTCATGATCATAAAGATACCCAGACACCCAAACAATATATTGGCTGTCCAGGCTGCTATCACCGGTGGTAACATCTCACCATAACCAAGAGACAGGCTGAAACTATAAAAAATCCAGTACAAAAAAGCGACCGTAATCCCGGCAGCGATATGAAAAAATATCCCTTGACGTCGGTTCTGTCGCAAAGCAATACCGGCACCGATAATACTCATGACAAGGCATGTGAGCGCATAGGCTGGTTTGGCATGCAGATCCACCCAATGGGACGTGGCATCATAGCCTTCCCTTTCCACCTTGCGGATATAATTAAGCAGGTCATTGAATCCCATCTCTGACGGCGACTTGGCAATTTTTTTGAGGTCATCCGGCTCAAAATCGAGCTGCGCTGTCAATTCCGGACGAAAGCCGCTGTCATATGAACCTGTTGATGAATTATAGATCTGCTCCACAGAATTATAAAATTGCCATCGATCCCCATCAAAGACGCCCCGGGGTGAATCAATTTTTCTTATCAGGCGAAATTCTTCATCAAAAAAACTGACAGCCACATCATGGGCTGTTTGCTTTGCCGCATTGTAATAGGTAATATGCGTAATTTTGCGCTGACCCTTTATCCAGATATTCCGTTCTTTTGATTTTGCCAACGATTTGCCTTTTACCTCCGTTAACCAAATCCGGTTGGCACTGGCTGTCGTGATGGGTACGATAATATCTGAAAAAATATATAGAATGAAGCTAGCTGCGAATCCGATAATAAGCACTGGACGTAGCAGACTGATAAAGCTGACGCCACTGGCCCGCAAAGCCAAAGTTTCATTGTTACGGTTCATCAAATTGAAAATGATTATCACCGCCAACAGTATACTAACCGGTGATATCTGGGCGATGATAAAGGGTGCATTTAGAAAAAAATATATCAATGTACGTTCTAACGGCAGTCCAGACTTGGCAAAATTATCGGCCTTTTCAAAAAAGTCCACCAGTACATAAAGAAACACTACCGCGACCAATACAAATCCGATTTGTTTGAGAATCTCTCTGGTTAAATATCGCTGGATAACGGACACGGGCGCCTATCTCCTGGGAATCAAGCGTACCAGCCACTCAATAAACCGGTACCAATTATCGATGATCGTGGGACGTTCTTCACCGGTCTGATAAAGAAAAAACAGCGCTAATACCCCAAAAATAAAATTGGGGAGCCACATGCCGATGATGGGTGGGTATTTACCGATTTCACCATAGCCCCTGCCAGCTGTCAGTAGAATATGATACAGAATGAAAAACATCAGACCCAGTATCAGGCCATATGACCGTTTTGAAATTGTCGATTGAAATCCCAAGGGAAGGGCCAGCATTCCCATGACAAAACAGGCCACGGGAATGGCGTATTTTTTATAGTAATCCATGAGGGTCCGGTAGTAAATGACATCTTTTTCCAAACTCGCCTGCAGATACTGACGCATCTCTTTCAGGCTCATCTCCAATCGATGCTTGGATGATCCTTTTCTTTTCTCCAAGGCTCTTTTCACATCCAAATTAATTTCATAGTTTTCAAAATTACTTTGGTTTATGGTCCACTCCTTCCCCTTGATGCTAACCTGATTGATAATGCCGTTCATCAGTTGAAGTTTGAACAGCAGGCTGTTGGGCTCGCTTAGAAGCCTACCTTCGGGAGCTACAATGGTGCTGACAAGGTTGGGATTGGTTCTATCTTCAACGAAAACATCCACAAGCTTGGCGGTACTGTTATCGATCTGATTCACATAGATCATGCGCCCATCAAAGCTCTCAATAAAAGTGCGTTCCTTCAAACCGATTTCAAAGCTGGAAGCAATAACCTCCTCCATCAGGCGCTGTTTGGACGACCATCCCCATGGTACCGCATAGATCGCCATCCAACCGGTGATAAGGCATCCGCATAGACAGAAAAACAACACCGGTGGAATCATCTGGTAAATACTGATTCCGCTGGCTTTAAGTGCGATTACCTCATTGTCACTGGACATACGTAAAAAGGTCAACAGAATGGACATCATTACTGACATGGGTATGATAAATTGCATCGAAAAAGGCAGATAATAGAACATATACATCAGACAAGCTGTCAGACTGAGTTTGTAATTGACGATGTAATTGGTGATCTCGAGGATACTCATCATTAAAAAAATAAAAATCAAAAAAAAATTGATGACCACAAAGGGTTGGATCATCTCCCTGAGAATATAGCGACTGATGACGGTGTTGGTTTTCATAAATTTCATTTCGCTCTGGGTCTAAAGGTCTAAATGCGTAACCAGATAATTGCATACCTCCTATAAAGTAATATGGTATATAAAGCAGACAGCGGTTGACAACAACAAATTATTCTTTTCAAAATATCCTGGATATTACTCCCTTCACTGCCACCAATTTCAAAATATCACAATTATATGTGTATGTTCCAACCTTGCTGGATCGGTAGAACATTATCAATTTATACGGGCAAAACCGGTGGCCAATGAAAGGAGTAAATAGACGCCAATCTGGAGCATCACCCTGTTTTACCTTGACATTCAATCACCCCGGCATTAATTGGAACCACATGATTTCCTTGCAAGAACATCGATATATCCAAATAAGCTGGATAATCATTGGTATGATCACCGCCTTACGGCTGTTGTTTGCCGGCGCATTCGCCCTCGTACCGGACGAAGCCTACTATTGGCAGTGGAGCCGCTATCTATCTCCCGGCTATCATGATCACCCACCCATGATTGCCTGGCTCATTTATCTCGCCACCGCGCTGTTTGGGCACCATGAAATGGCAGTACGGTTACCATCTGTACTATGCCTGGCCGCAACATCCATTTACCTGATGAAGTTCGCGCAACATTGGTTTGGTGGCCGATCCGCACTTCTGACTACTATTCTGGTCCATTCCATCCTGGCTTTCAATGCCGGCGGCATCATCGCTACCCCGGACAGCCCGCTGATGGCGGCCTGGTCCGGTGCCTGTTTCCATATCGCCAAGGCTTATGAAGACGGCACCTGGTACCAGTGGATACTTGGCGGAATCCTTTTTGGTTTGGGGCTGCTCAGCAAATACACTATGTTCATTTTGGCACCACTCGTATTTGTTTTCGGACTTTGGCATGCTGCGCCACGCCAACAGCTTAGGCGCATTTGGCCATATGTAGGTTTTTTATTGGGTTGTCTTATGTTTTCCCCCGTTATCTGGTGGAACATCGACAATGGATGGAGTACCTTTCGACATGCCGCCCACCAAGGTGGTGTTGGACAAGTGGCTGGGCTGCAAATAATCTACCTGCTGGAATATATCGGATCCCAAGTTGGTTTGCTTTCACCCTTGGTCTTCTTGCTGGTAATCATTGCCTGGATTCAGTACTTCCGCCAACCGATCGGACGGCAAACCTGGATGGGCAGTTACTTGTTGCTAACATCCTTGCCAGTGGTAGTCCTGTTTGCATTGATTAGTTTACGTACTCGGGTTGAAGGCAATTGGCCCGGTCCCGCCTATTTATCAGCTGCCGTCTGGCTAGGTGCGCTTGTGAGTCAACCACCGCAGGCAATCAAAAACAATATTCTCGGCCGCTTTTCAGTAAAAATGTGGCCTTGGGCTGTTGGTCTTTCGTATTTAATGTCTGGGCTGATAATGCTGCATGTGGTTTGGCCGATAATACCTGTCTCCGTTAAGCTGGATCGAGTTGCCAAAGAAACACTCGGGTGGCAAACGCTGGCACGGCAAGCAGACAAACTGCAGCAATCCATGCCGCGGCCTCAAAAAACGTTTATCTTCAGCCAGAGCTATCAGTTGGCCAGCGAACTGGCCTTTTATATCCCGGGCCAACCATATACAGTTTCCCTCAATCGTTGGCGGCGGCCCAGTGCTTATGAATATTGGTGGCAGGATGACGATCTTAAGGGGTGGGATGCCGTAGGCATATGTACAGCCCGCAGCCGCAACACGCACCGCTTAAAACAGATATTTAGTGTTGTGATGCCCCCGGAACGCATTGAAGTTCGCCGCACCAGCCTGCTTGGTATGGATCGTTCTAATGAGCCGCCGGTTAGCGAGTATTATCTTTATCGTGCTTTCGGCTTCAAGGGCGGTATTCCTTGGCAACCACCACAAAAAGGCGATATACGTAGGGAAAGCCGCGAATGAAAACCTTAATTGTCATACCAACTTACAACGAAGCCGAAAATATCGAAAGCATGATTCGATCGGTATTTGACCATATACCCGCGCATATGGATGTCCATATTTTGGTTGTGGATGACAATTCACCTGACGGCACGGGCGCTATTGTTGAAAATCTAATCCATCAATCTTTCGGCAAGTCCCTTTTTCTGCTAGATAGAAGTGGAAAGCTGGGAATGGGTACGGCTTATAAGGAAGGCTTTCAATGGGGTTTGGATAAGGACTATAAGCTTTTTATCGAAATGGATGCCGATTTAAGCCATCATCCTGCTTACTTGCCTGGTATGATTGATCAAACTACCCGGCATGATGTCGTAATTGGTTCGCGTTATGTGCCGGGAGGCGGTGTTAAGGGCTGGGGGATTCCCCGAAAATTAATTTCCAAAGGGGGCTCACTTTATGCGCGTTTAATTCTCGGTCTTCCCATCCAAGATTTGACCGGTGGATTCAACTTGTGGAAACGAAAAGTACTGGAAAAAATTGATATGAACAGCGTTCAATCCGAGGGGTACGCGTTTCAAATCGAACTGAAATACAAGGCATTTCGCTTAGGCTTTTCCCTTTTAGAGCATCCTATAATATTTGAGGACCGGCGTGCCGGAAAATCTAAAATGTCCAAGCGCATTATTGCCGAAGCCATGATGCGGGTATTGAAAATGAAAATTCGTTAAAATAAAATCGTACTTAAGATTTTATTTTGACGAATTTTCATTGCCGAATTGCATCTGGTGCAGTTTGTAAAACTCGCCTTTTAAATCCAGGAGGGCGGTCTGGTTTCCTTCTTCAATAATGCGGCCGTTTACAATAACAACAATACGGTCAGCATAGCTGATGGTCGATAAGCGATGGGCAATTACGAAAGTGGTACGCCCTTGCATGAGATTTTCGAGGGCTTTTTGGACGGTGCTTTCCGCTTCGGAGTCCAGCGCGGAAGTGGCTTCGTCCAATATTAGAATGGGTGCGTCCTTCAACAGGGCCCGGGCAATACAAATTCGCTGTTTTTCGCCGCCGGAAAGCCGGCCCCCCAGCTCACCGATGACGGTGTCGAAGCCATTTGGAAATCCACAGATAAAATCATAGGCATAGGCAGCTTTAGCCGCTGTTTCGATCTGCTCTTGGGTGGCCTGCGGGCAGCCGTAGGCGATATTGTTGCGCGCGCTGTCGTTAAAAAGGATCGGTTCCTGGGTCACGATGGCAATTTGCCTGCGCAACGAGGCAATCGCGGCGTCACGAATATCGATGTCGTCGACCAGAATCGCGCCTTCGCTCACATCGAAAAACCGAGGTATCAGATTGACCAGGGTGGTCTTGCCGCCGCCGGACATACCCACCAGGGCAATGATTTCGCCTTCATGCGCCGTGAGGTTTATCTGTTTGAGAACCGAATCATCCTGGTATCGGAAAGAGACGTCCCGCAGGCTTACACGGTGGCTCCCGTCAGGTATAATGACCGCGTCCGGCTTCTCTTTGATGTCGCTTTCCATTTCTAGAATATCGAATACGCGATCGACAGCGGCCAGTCCCCGCTGGACTTGCGTATTGATCTTGGCCAGTTTTTTTACGGGACCATATAGCAGAATGACTGCCGCCAAAAATGACAGAAAGTTTCCCGGTGTCGAGGAACCGGTGATCACTTTGTAGCCCCCGTACCAGATAACCAGGGCGGCGCCGATTCCACCCAGAAACTCCATGACCGGAGATGTCATGGCCCGGTATTTGACAGTCTTCATCTCCAGTTTGAACAACCGCTTGGTTTTCTTGAAAAAACGTTTCTTTTCAAAACCCTCAGTGCCGAAGGCTTTGACGATCTTATTACCGGCAAACGTTTCGTGCAGGAAGCTGTTCATCTCCGCCAGAGCTTCCTGGTAGCCCTTGCTGACCTTGCGCGTGCGTCGCCCGAAGGCCACGATGGGAAAATACGCCACCGGCAATATTACCATGGCGATGAGTGCCAGCTTCCAGTCACGGTAGAAAATCACCACTGTCAACCCAATGATGGTGAAAACATCCCGGAGGGAACTGGTCACAGCAGTTGACACCATATTTTTGATCGTGTGAACGTCATTGGTGACACGCGACATGAGGGCGCCGGTTTTTTCCGCTTGAAAGAAGGCCAGGGGTAGTTCCTGAATACGTGCATAAAGCTGATCCCGTAGGTTGCGAATAATGCTTTCGCCCACGAAATTCATCAGGTACTCCTCCCCGTAACGGCTCAATCCATGTAAAAAATAGACGGCCACAATAGCCAGGGGAATGAGCTTCAGCATGGCTATGTCTTTATTAAGAAAGATATCATCTAGAACGGGCTTTACCAGGATCGCGGAGGCAGATGTTGCCGCTGCCGTAACCAGCATACAGCCCATGGATAGGGCCAGACGAACCCAATTGGCCTTCACCATAGCGACCAGGCGCCGATGGCGGTCCCTGAGTTGAAATCCGCCCGGGGCTGCTGACTTATTGGTTTGTGGTTCAGACATCTTTGTGCTCCAAAATGTTAAAGGCTAAATCGGCTGCACGCTGTGAGGCCCCGGGTCCGCCCAGCCGGTTGCGTGCCTCAACGAGTTCGCTGCGCATACGCTTCAGTCTATCCGGTTCGTCCAAAAGAGACAGCACACAATCCGCGATGGGTTGTGGAGCCGCATCTTTCTGGATCAGTTCGGGCACGATTTCCTTACCGGCAATCAGGTTGATGAGACCGATATGGTCCACGTGAATGAGGGCTCGTCCGATCCAGTAGCTCAGCCAGGATACACCGTAAATAATCACCGTAGGCGTTGCAGATATGGCCGCCTCCAGAGTTACGGTTCCGGACACGGCGATCACCAGGCGACAACGTTGAAAGAGATTGGCCACAGGATCTTCGCTAATACGGACATCGATTTGACTGTCTGATGAGTCCAGAATACGGTCCACTAGTTCTGAGGCCACACTGGGAGCGCGTGAAACTACAAAACGTATGTCGGGATAGCGTTGCTGGATATGTGTTGCGGCTGCCAGCATGATCGGAAGGTTCCGAAACACCTCTTTGTCGCGCGATCCCGGCAGCATACCAATGTAATCGCCAGCTTTCTGTTCCTGTTCAGCTGCTGGGGGATCTGCGTTACCGTAGGCGGCATCATCTAGAAGCGGGTGTCCTACGAATGTGGCCGGTACGTTATGCTCGTGGTAAAATGCCTCTTCAAAGGGCAGAATCACACCCACATGATCCACCAGCCGCTTGATCTTGTTGATACGGCCTTTGCGCCAGGCCCATATTTGCGGACTGATATAGTAAAAAACTGGTATACCGTTCCGTTTGGCAATGGCAGCAGCATGCAGATTAAAATCAGGAAAATCGATAATAATCAGCAGATCTGGATTCAAACTCTTAAGAAGTTTTTTAACGCGCGCGGCACCTTTTAACAATGAGCCGATTTTTGAGAAAACCTCTGTGATGCCCACAACCGACAGTTCCGATGATTCCACCAAGATGCGTACGCCTGCCCGGCGGAGTGCACGACCGCCCACACCGCAAATAAAAAGCGATGGGTCACGAGCCAACAATGCCTGCACCAATTTGGCACCATGCAAATCTCCCGACGCTTCACCTGCAATAATCATGATGCATTTAGGACCGGACATTTGTCTGATTTACACCCCAGTCAAAATAAAACATTAAAACAGGATCAAACTGTTTAATATTACTTGTATCGTTGCCTTGGACTTAAGCAAAAAATGAACATCCAACATCGAACATTGAACGCTGAACACCGAATATTGAATCCTACCCTTTTTAATATATAGATGAGAGCGACACGCGGCGAAAGCGCCTGCGCTGCGCGAGCGATGCCACATTCGACGTTGGATGTTGGATGTTCGGTGTTGGATGTTGATCATATATCACCCGAATCTTTTAAGGCCTGTAAAAAATATAGAATAAGCTAACTTTTATCGTTTTTCTGAATCTGGCTCATCACGTCCAGCGCGGTTTCCAAGGCATCGCGCCCCATTTGACCGGTTACAGGGGGAGGCTCACGGGTCTGGACTGCCTGCACAAAGGCCCGTAATTCATCGTCTAAGGCATCACCCTTATCAAAAACCCGCTTCTCTATTCCCAACCCGGGAATCAATCCTTGGCCTTCGGTTTGATCATCTTTGCGTACAATCGTTGCATCGTGGTTGGCAAAATCGATGGAAATATAAGCATCACGTTGAAACAAGCGCATTTTGCGTTCATTCTTAGTGGAAATTCGACTAGCCGTCACGTTAGCGACACAACCAGATTTGAATTCAATACGTGCATTGGCAATATCCACATGCTTACTAACCACCGGTATACCAGCTGCATGGATATGATCAACTTCCGAATTGACCAGGTTAAGTATAATGTCGATGTCATGTATCATCAAATCAAGAACCACACTGACATCCGTTGCCCTGGGCTTATAGGTGCTGAGTCGATGAGACTCGATGAATCGGGGTTTGCGAATAATGTCGCGCAAGGCCACGACCGCTGAATTGAACCGCTCCAAATGCCCCACTTGGATTAATCGGTTTTGCGATTTGGCAATATCGATCAGTTTGTCAGCTTCAGCTAAAGACGTCGTAATCGGCTTTTCGATCATTAAATCTATCTGCTGGGCGAGTAAGTCTCGACTGATGCTAAAATGAGACGGTGTCGGCACCACCACACTGGCGGCATCGATTTTTCCGAAAAGCTCGCGATAATCTGAGAATGCCTCAGTTTGGGTTTCAGCGGCGACTTGCTTGGACAAATTTTCATCGATATCCACAACACCCACCAGCTCGGCATCTGACATTCGCGCATATTTTTGGGCATGAAATTTGCCCAAATAACCGACACCCACTACTGCGACTCTTGTTTTCTGCATCAAATTATTCCTAAGTAATATTACTTAATTCTATAAACGAGTACTTCCTCTGGAAGGTTTGGATGCCGGGATGCTGGACTACATAACCCGAACCCCGCAACTCGCATCAAGGTCCCCAGTTCCTTCCCTTCATTCCCTCGTCTGTAATCTAAATTTAGGTCGTGCCATAAGCATTGAGCTTTGAACACCTAATAGCCTAACAGTCTTCAGCCTACAGCCTATTCAGTTAATGGATCTGCCATCGCCACAATACTAATCCCGGCTGCATCAGCAGCCGTTATCATGGCCTGTTTATCAAAAACAACCGCTTTGCCGGCTTCCAATACCAACAAACGAGCATCGGAGTCGTGCATGGTTTCGATGGTCTGAACACCGACTGCCGGCACATCAAAACGTTCATCCTGGATCGGTTTGCAGACCTTAATCACCACGGCACTGCCTTGACCCAGTTCACCGCCACGCCGAATAGTGGCATCGGTGCCGTCTATGGCTTCGACTGCCAACACGGAACCACCCCCTACCACCACGCATTGGCCAATATCCAAGCGGCCGATCTCCTTGGCAAGCTGCCAGCCCATTTGGATATCTGCTTTTTCAGCCCGGGACGGTTTGCGCCGGGTCCAGCAACCAGGCTCGGCCAGCAGTTCTGGTAACAAAAATGTTGATGCCTTCACTTGGATTCCGTTTTTTTCCAAAAAATCAGCGAAAGCTCTCAAGATACCATCATCATGAGTATGCCGCATACCGGCAATCAGGGAAAGGGCTTTAATATCTGGTTTGAGGTTTTTGAAAAGTCTTGTTTTGCGAATGGCCCCCATCATAACCGTCGCATCTATTTGATGGGATCTAAAAAAATTTACCAGTTTACTTAACTGCCCCACGGGAAGCCACACCATCTTTTTCACATGGTCTGCTAAAGATGGATCGGCTTCATCCTTGAAAGCCACGGCATAGATTTCGAAACCTTGCTTTGAAGCGCGTTCGCAAAAAATGATCGGGAACTGGCCGCTCCCTGCTATGAGTCCGATGCGCATGAGATGCTGGTTCCTAAGATTCGAGGGATTGTTATAGGGGTGAAAGGCTGGAGGGTAGAAATTATAATACTCAGGCTGTAGCTTTATGCTGTTAGACGATCAGCCGCTTAACACTGATGGCTGTTTGCTCAAAGCTGGATTCCCTCCAACCCTTCAAACCTCCACCCCACCTACCCGCCATAATTATCTCGTTATCCCCCTTTCGGAGGATTTGATAAATTCAATTAGATGAACGACTTCGGGTATTTGTTCCACTTCTGCCGTCACACGCTCAATAGCTTCGTTAAGGGTCAGGCCGATTCGAAATATAAGGCGATAGGACTTCTTTAATCTGCTCAAGGTACGATTTGAAAAGCCTTGACGTTTGAGACCAACTGAATTGAGTCCGTGCAACCTTGCCCGATCCCCGGATGCAATCATAAAGGGTGGGATATCTTTAACAACTGCGGCTTTGCCGCCGACAAAGGCATATCTGCCAATACGAACAAATTGATGTACGGCAACCAATCCACCGACAGTAGCATGATCGCCAATAATGATATGCCCGCCGAGGGTTGTGTTATTGGAGAGGACCACCTCGTTACCGATGCGGCAATCATGCGCCACGTGTGAGTATGCCATAATGAAATTCCGTTGGCCAATCTCAGTTATACCGCCGCCAAAACCCGTCCCCCGATGGATGGTAACAAATTCGCGGATGATATTTTCAGGTCCGATTCTCACATAGGTTTTTTCCCCCTGAAACTTGAGTGACTGCGGGGGAGCGCCGATGGCCGCATACTGAAATATTTGACAGCCCGGTCCTATGCTTACATAGGGCTCAATAACTGAATGCGGACCGATGGTGGTACCGGCCCCAATCTGCACATTTTCCCGAACGATCGTATAGGGACCGATACTGACATCTTTATCCAGTTCTGCCTTTGGGTGAATAATTGCGGTTTCATGAATCATATTGTTCTCCAATAACAGCCATAAGCTCAGCTTCGGCTACTTTTTTTCCTTCGACCTTGGCAAATCCGTCCATTCGAACGGCCTTGGAGCGCATGTTGATGATTTTGGCTTCCAATATCAACTGGTCTCCCGGCACAACCGGTTTTCTAAATTTGGCCTTGTCAATGCTGGTAAAATAAATCAGCCGGTTTTTCAGTTTTTCCGGCATAGAGCAGTGCGCCAGCACACCCCCGGCCTGTCCCAGGGCTTCCAGGATAAGTACCCCCGGCATCACCGGGATCTCAGGAAAATGCCCCTGAAAAAAGGGCTCATTCATGGTAACATTTTTCAAGGCCTTCACGCTCTTACCCGGATCCAGCGCAAGGATCCGGTCCACCAGTAGAAACGGATAGCGGTGGGGCAGAAACGACATGATTTCCCCAATATTATATGTCTGCATCTGTGATCCTCCTGAACGACCCGACGAAACGAAGCCTTTACATCCGGATTTGCTTTTCGATTTTTTCCAGCCTGCGGTGCATCTGGCGTATCCGATTCCTTAAATCCGGCAGGTTCTGGAAAATTCTGGCAACTTTTAAATACAACCTGTGGGGCATCCCCGGTGTACCGGTAATCACCTGGTGGTCCGGGATGGGTTTACCGACGCCGGTCTGGGGTCCCACGATGACATGGTCTCCCACTGTGATGTGCGGTACCACACCGGCCTGCCCCGCTATAATGGTGTGTTTCCCGATGGTGACACTGCCGGCAATTCCCACCTGGGCGATCAGCATGGTATGGTCGCCCACCGCCACGTTATGGGCGATGTGCACCAGGTTATCGGTTTTGACGCCATTGCCGATGGTCGTGCTTCCGAAGGTTGCCCGATCGATGGTGTTGTTGGCCCCGATCTCAACATCGTCCCCGATAACCACATTGCCGGTTTGCGGAATTTTGAGATGGCGTCCGTCTTCCTGGGCAAAACCAAATCCGTCTGAACCGATAACCGTTCCGGCCTGAACAAGTACCCGGCTGCCCAGACGGCATCGCGCCCCGATGACGACGTTGGGACCCACAACCCCATCATTGCCGATGTGAACATGATCTCCCAGAACCACACCCGGGGATATAATCACGCGATCCCCGATGCGGACATGATCGCCAATGGATACAAAGGCACCAATCTCAACCTGTTGGCCCATAGATACCTGTTGGCCAATACTAGCAGTTTTGCTGATCTTGTCCTGGGGCGTGGGTACCGGATGAAAATGGGCCATGATTTTAGCAAATGCCGCCCGGGGATTTTCAACCAGTAAAAGATTGCCAGCGGTCACCGGGCAGGTTTCCGGCACAATCAAGGCGCCGGCTTGGCACCCTTCGATCCGATTCATATATTTTGCTTCGGCAGCCATGGCAATATCCGCATGCTGCGCCTGGTCGAAAGGGGCTACCCCACTAATGGTGATCTGATCATCACCCTTAATTTTCCCTTGCACCAATTCGGCGATTTGAGCCAATTGCAATTTAAATGGAGATTCAGCCATTGGATCTAGGATCCCTGTTTCCCAAAACTTCCCTTTACTCTATTCAAGGGTATCAATATTAAAATCACCGCCTTTTTCAGCCAGCGCAGTATTGTATAACTGGATCAACTGATCGGTAATATCGATTGTCGACGGTGCATATAGGACTACTTGGTTGGTAATGATCAGCAGGTAGCCCTCTTTTTTTCCCAGCTCTTGTACAATGGACCCCATATCAAACTGAATCCGCTTGACCACCTTGCCTTCAATGGTTTTCAAATCCTTCTCATACTTTTTCTTGAGTGACTTAATATCATTGATCTTGATGCGGATTTCACGCTCGCGCTCCTCGCGGGTTTCCTTGCTCATCACCAGGGCCTCACGTTCGAGCGCTTCCTTGAGCTTATCGATTTCCTCTTTTTTCTCGGTTAGCTTGGCCTCCATCTCCCGCGCTTTTTTATTAATTTGGGCCTTGGCCATTTTACCAGCAGATGATGTCAATAGGATCTTTTGGATATCGACTACACCGATTTTAGCAACGTCGGCACCCATACACGGTGTCGCCAACCAGGCAACTGTCAATACTACTGCTATAATTATCGTTTTACATTTAATCATTTTGCACCTCGCAATAATATCGTGTTCCACGATATTATGATAACGCGTACCTTTCGCCGCAGGGCGAAAGGCCTTCGCTCCTATTAGAAAGACCAAAATTACTACCCCTGCAGCAAGCTGTAGGGTATCACCGAATTTTGCCGAAATTCTTCGGATTCTGGTTTCATTATTATACTGTAAACTCCGCTGGATCTAAATCCATAATTTGAATTCTTCCCCGATGCAAAACTTCAATAAGTAGTTCGGCTATGTCGAATGAGCTTGCCGAATTCGACCGCTCACTCGAGGTTCTCAGTCGAGTCGCAGCGGGGAATTCAAATTTAAAATAAAGATCCTACGGAAAATTCCCAGCGGCCTTCAGTGTCTTCGTCTTCCCGGGGATCCAATATCCACCCATATTCGAGTCTCAAAGGCCCTAAAGGTGAGTACCAGCGAATGCCGGCCCCACCACCCTCACGGGTAGGGTCGTCCATATCCAGTTCATCATCTTCCCCAAATACATTGCCCGCGTCAACAAAGAAGACTCCCATGACACCGGCATCCTTGAGCAGGGGGATCACCCATTCGATGTTGAACTGAACAAATCGCTCGCCACCAATTTCATCACCATCTCTGTCTAATGTGCTGATATCCCGCCAGTCAAATCCGCGAACCGAATGCATACCACCCAAATAGAATCTCTCATAATCTGGTAAGATTTCGCCAGCACCATTTTCATGGACATATCCACCCTTAGCGTGTAGCATGCCGACCGTACCCCAGAAGAGGGGGAAAAACCAACCTGTCCGGGCCTCATACTTGCTAAAGCCCACATCACCACCCAAACCTGCATATTCGACCGAAATACTGTCAAGGGTTCCTTCAGTCGGATTAAAAACACGATCCCGGGAATCATACCGCAGCGTCACTTTGGTGGCACTGGTGATAAGATTACCATCGAAGTTCTCGTCAATCTCCTTAATATCGTCGGAGGCATCGTCATCAATGTCAGAAACCTCGCTGATATCATAGGTATAGGCCCAGAAAAGCCGCGTGTAATCGATTAGTTTGTAACCGAGACGAACCCGACCGCCTTGGCTGTCTTTATCATAATCATCGAATTCCTTTTCCTGGTCGTAAATATCAAATCCGGCTGAAATTTTGGTGTCAAACAAGTACGGTTCGGTAAAGCTCAAAGTATAGTTGCGCGATTTCTCACTTAGCGTAGCTTTAAGCTGTAGTTTTTGACCGCGGCCAAATAGGTTGTTCTGGGCGACCGAAGCCATTAAGTAACCATAATCGACGCTGCTGTATCCACCACCGAACATAAAATTGCCGGTCGGTTTCTCTACTACGTCAATTTTCAGAGTGATTTCATCGTCTTTTTCACCTGCAACGGTATCAACCTTCACATCTTCAAAAAAATCGAGTCGGTATAGGTTTCGAATGCTACGTTTCAGGGCCTTGCCGCTATAGAGTTCCTGTTCATATACCTTGAGTTCCCGCCGGATCACCTTGTCGCGGCTCTTGTTGTTACCGCTGATGATGATGGATTCAAAATAAACCTTTTTGCCCTGCTTGACTACATACTCAAGGTTGACTTCCAGCGTGTCATCCTTTTTTTGAATGCGGGGATAGATGTCGGCGTAGGCATATCCTTGATCGGAATACAGATCCGTAAGCGTTAGCAGGTCGTTTCGAACAGTTTCACGGCTGTAAAATTCTTTTTGAGTAATTTTAAGCAGACTCAACAATTCTTCTTGCGAGCCTATCAAATCGCCCTGAATACTTACCTGGCCAACCTTATATTTGGGACCTTCTTCTATTTTAAAGTTGATATATATCATATCAGTTAGATATTCAACTTCGGGCTTAGCGACCTTAGCTTGGATGAAACCATTATTATGATAATAATTACGTAGCTTGGTCGTATCCTGGCTTAATTTTTCTTTGTCCAGCTCACCAGATCCCGTCACCCAGGACCACACGCCGCGTTCATTGGTTTTGATTATTTTCTTGAGTTCCTTTTCTGAATAGACCAGATTGCCTTCAAAACCAATGCGCTCGATTTTTATCTTTTTGCCCTCTTTTATAAGAAATCGCAGATCGCCTTGATTATGGTCCAATTCTTCAATTTCATATTGAACAGTCACATTATGATAGTTCTTTTCTTTATACAGATCTTCGATACGGATGATATTATTCTGGATCGCAAAGACATTGAGTATGGATCCAGATTTGATATTGAGGGCTTCATCGATCTCCTCATCATCATAAACACGATTGCCCTTGTATCTAATGTTTCGTATGGTTGGTTTTTCCTTGACTTGAAATGTAATTCGTTTTCCAGCGGGCACGTCCTTGGCTTCGATACGGATATCCTCAAAATAACCCATGGAATAAATGGATTTTAAGTCATTGGATAGTCTACTGGGCAGGTAGACATCACCCGACTTGCTCTTGATATACCGTTCAATGGCATCAACTTCGATGCGCTTATTGCCCGTGACGATAATCTCAGAAATAACTGCACGGTCAAATAATTTAAAACCAATATCCCGTGACAACTCCTGGAGGCTAATCAATAAATTTTCGATACCTTCAAAGGAAAGAAAAAAGGTACTTATATCTTCATCTAATAACGGCTCGATTACCTGAATGTCCAAACTAAATTGATCACCAATTCTAGTCAGGCTGCCCCATACAACCAAATCAAGTCCTGCTTTTAGACCAATCCGGCGGGCATTACGGGCTTCGAGCTGGGTACCGGTCCAACCCTTAAGGTCGGCCCGGTCGGGTTCGACAATTAAAGCACCCTCTTGCTGTAGATCAGTTTTGATTAATTTGGGGATCTCGGTTGCAAGGTAGGATAGGTCTTCCAGGCTGTTGATTTGAAACGGCAAAATAGCAACTTTTTTATCAGGTTGTGAATAAGCTCCGACAGGAATCATTCCCACAAGGAGGATACACACCAGCCACCAGCGTTTTATCATGAACAGGTCCCTCGGCTCTTTTCCACGACTTGCCCGTCAACTATTGTCACACAGCGCGACATCAAAGCAGCCAGCTTCATATTATGGGTAACCACAACCATGGTCATTGAAAATTCCTGGTTTAATTCCATCAGGAGAGCATGGACCTGATCGCTATTATGCGTGTCCAGATTGCCTGTGGGCTCATCCGCCAGCAAAATACGTGGTCGCATGACCAAAGCCCGAGCCAGTGCGACCCGCTGATGTTCACCGCCGGATAGCATTGAAACCCGGTGGGTGAGCCTACTTTCCAAGCCAACACGCACCAGGATGGCCTCTGCAGCCGCCTTGGCTTTTTCACGCGTATATCCGCATATCAGCGCTGGCATGGCCGCATTTTCAAGCGCGCTGAATTCCGGTAAAAGATGATGAAATTGGAACATAAAACCAATAAACTGGTTTCGAAACCGTGCTAACCGGCTGCTGTCAAAATCAAATACATCTTCCCCCTGAAATAGGAGTTTTCCCTGGTTGGGGCGATCCAGTGTCCCTAGGATATGTAAAAATGTAGATTTCCCGATTCCAGACGCACCCACCATGGCGAGGCTCTCGCCTTCATCCAAACTCAAGCGCACGTTCTGCAAAATTTCTATTGGCATTCCGCTATCTTGAAATCGTTTCGAGAGATTTTGAATCTCAATAAACTTATTCTCGGGCACGGCCGAAGCACGCCTGTTATCAGCAACTGTTTTCATATTGTGGCGCATATCATCAGCCATAACGAATCGCCTCGACGGGATCGAGTTTAGAGGCTTGATTTGCCGGATAAAGAGTTGCCAAGAAACAAATAATCAGCGCTGATGACGCGATAATGACCACATCCAACGTTTCAAGCTGAACCGGCAGTGTTGTCAGGTAATAAACATCTCCAGGCAATTCGATAAACTTATATTTTTTCAGAAGGCCGCACAAAATGAATCCGATGCAAGTTCCCAATAAGGTGCCAATGGTGCCGATAATCATCCCGTTTAGTACAAAAATTTTACGTATGGATCGATTCGTTGCACCCATGGCTTTCAATATTGCGATATCTTTAGTTTTTTCCATAACCATCATGATCAGCGTACTGGCAATATTAAAGGCTGCAACCAAGATAATCAGGGCCAAAATGATAAACATGACCGTTTTTTCCAGCTTAAGCGCTGAAAATAGGTTGTGATTCATCTGCATCCAATCCCGGGCCCAAAATGGATATCCTAGTTTGGCAACAATCTCTTTGGAAACTTTCCTGGCCTCATAAATATTGGTTACACGTGCCTCTATGCCATTGACACTTGCGCCCATTCGCAGCAATTTCTGCGCCTCTTTCAGGCGAATGTAGGCCATGGATCCATCATATTCATACATGCCGGTTTCAAAGGTCCCTCGTACAATAAAACGGCGCATGGCCGGCACATGGCCGATAGGTGAAATCATACCTTTGGGTGTTATGATATAGACACTATCTCCTTTGAGAACATGCAGACTTCTGGCCAACTCGCTGCCTAGTATAATTCCAGGACCAGTCGGATCAGCTTGGGTTGATACCTGATTGTTTGCAACGGTTTTAAGCCCTTGGTAGCTGATTCCCTTGATGACTGTTCCGGCCGTATCAGGGTCGATGCCCCGTAACACCGCACCAGATACACTATGAGCCGAGCGTAGCATCACCTGAGAATAAATAAAGGGTGTCGCTGCTTCCACACCTTGGGCATTTTGAACGGCGTTGAGGATCTCTCCGTAGTTTTCAAAGGGGCCGGCCTGGTTCATGAGGACAACATGGGACTCGATCCCCAAAATCCTGGATTTCAGGTCTGCCTCAAATCCAGACATGACCGCGATGACGACAATCAGGGCCATGACCCCCACGGTAACACCCGCGATGGAAAGAATCGTGATCATCGATATAAAGGCTTGTTTTTGCTTAGCTTTTAAATATCGACGTCCTATAAAAAATTCAAACGACATCTGTTATTTCTTTAAAATACCAATGAGTTATGTAAAAATGCCGCCGGCATCCATTCGTCATACTAAAGTTATCAACCACCAACGGATTTGGGGACTCGTATTAACTGTTCGAACGGATTGTGGTAACGCATTTCATCGGGAGTGTCAAGCGCGACAGTTTCGTAATATGTTTGGCTTCAGAGATATACCTCAAACCTTGATCATCGTATAGAACATATCCTGCTTATTTTTTTTATCCATCGTCTTAAGACTGAAACGAACCGACGTACCCTGGCCAATTGCGCTTTCCACGTCCAGTCTACTATCATAGTACTCCAAAATTCGATATACGATTGACAATCCCAATCCGGTACCGCTCCGCTTGGTTGTATAAAAGGGGTCAAAAATCGAATCAACCTTTTCCAATGATATCCCCTCACCGTCGTCTGTCACTATGATTTCAACCCTGTTGCTTTTTTGCACCACGGTTTCAACCTTAACCTGCCCTTGGCCTTTGATGGCTTCAGCTGCATTAAGTAAAAGGTTCCATAAAATTTGCCGTAAATGGATCGGATCCATTTCCACCAACACTTCCGGAATAAGGTTATGATCAATAACCAAGTTACTTTTAATGAATTTGTTTTTCTGAAATAATTCCAGAATTTCAAGGATGGCCCCATCCAGCCCAAACCATTCCCGATTGCCAGCTGGGGGCTTAGCAAAAAGCAAAAAATCGCTCACCAAAGTACTTAAACGATCGGTTTCACGCAGTACGATGCGCATGAGATTATCATGTTCGGGTTGGTAGCCTATCTCCTCCTGCAGGATCTGAATCGATCCCGATAAAGATGCCAGCGGGTTCTTAATTTCGTGAGCCAGGCCAGCAGCCATTTCCCCCAGGGATGCCATTTTTTCCACGCGTTTAACGTGTTCCGACATACGTTGAAGTTCGCGACGCGTACGTCGTGTTTGTTCCGAAAGGAATCCACTTAAAAATGCTACGGCATAGCAGGCACCTGCCGTAATCATCACTTTATACAGCACCTGTCGCCAACCGAATTCAAATATCAAGGGACTGATACCGATCCCATAAGACTCAATAAATCCGTAATACTCCAGGCTTATTAATATAGCGTACTGTAAGCTGCACAGCCCCGCCATGACCATGCTGCCTTTCAGAAATAAAAGCGCACTGGAATAAATTATTACAACCAGGTATAAAAACGAAAAAAAACTTAAAAAACTACCAGTTACAAATACGATTAAGGTAACAACGACTGTGTCGACACTAATCTGAATATAGGCAAGTACCACCTTTTGTTGAATCTTAGACAACGCCAAGGAATAGACAAAAGATAGAATAAAAATTATTGCAACCAGGCCGTATAGCAATAAAAGCGGACGTGCGAATGGGGAGACATTTTCATTCAGCTGGATAATGATAGTAGAGCCGAGTAGAATGGAAGTGAAAAGAAGCCGAAAGAGCATCAGCAGCTTGAGCTTTTGATCGAGGTCTCTTTCGGCTGTCATGGATGGTTTTTTCATAAAATTTGAATTCTGATCAATTTATCCGGCAGGTCGATCCGAATGAAAACATAAGCCCAAACCTAGCGGACGAGTGAAATAAATTCAAATTTTATCCTGAAATAGCACCGGCCATTTTGAAAACCGGCAGATACATGGCCACCACCAGGCCGCCAATTACAGTGCCCAGAAATACCATCATAAATGGTTCGATCATGGATGTCAGATTGTCTACAGCCTGATCGACTTCGTCATCATAAAAATCAGCGATTTTAACTAACATGGCATCTAACGCACCAGTGGACTCGCCCACAGCAATCATCTGACAAACCATGGCTGGAAACACCCCGCTCTCGGACAACGGATCCGCCATAGTGCGACCTTCTGCAATCCCGGACCGAGTATTGTAAATTGCCCGCTCGATGATTTTATTACCGGATGTCTTGGCAACAATATCGAGCGCCTCTAAAATAGCAACCCCGCTGGAGAGCATGGTTCCCATGGTTCGTGTGAATTTTGCCACCGCAACTTTGCGCAGCAGCAGCCCCAGAACAGGCAGCTTCAATGCAATCGCATCCACCGTTAATCGACCCTTTTCAGTTTTTTTATATCGGCTGAATGCAATAAAAAATATAACCGCCGCAATGATAATATAGAGAATTTTATCCTTGGTGAAATCAGACATTGCCACCACAATCTTTGTGGGTGTTGGCAGATCACCACCCAAACCTTCAAACATCTCCTGAAATACAGGTATGACGAAAACCAAGATGACACCCACTACGACGATGGCAACGATGATGGTGATGATGGGATAGGTCATGGCGCCCTTCACTTGGGCTTTTAGTTTGGCAGCTTTTTCCATGTAGGCTGAAAGCCGGCGCAAAATCGTATCAAGGATACCACCAGCCTCTCCTGCGGCAACCATGTTGACAAATAGGTCATCGAAATGATTGGGATATTTACGTAAAGCTTCCGCAAGGGTCTGTCCACCTTCTACAGATTCCTTGATATCCTTTAGCATGTTTTTGAAGGTTTTGTTTTCCTGCTGGGAGTAAAGGATATCAAGGCATTGGATAATAGGAAGCCCAGCATCGATCATGGTTGAAAACTGCCGGCTGAAAATAATAATATCTTGTTCTTTAACCGGTGGCTGCAAAAAAGCCACATTTTCGAATAGATCCTTTGGTTTTTTCTTTATCTTCGTAGGCGTTATCCTGAGTTTGGTCAAATGATTCCGTACAGCATCCTCACTGGCCAGATCAAGTTCACCTTTTTGCACCTCATTGTTTCGATTCTTTCCCACCCAAAGATAGACAGGCATATTCTCTCTCCCTTGTCAGGAAATCATTGCGAATTATCGCCACCCAATGAAACCCGGTGCGACGCAAGATTATGACGCATTCTAATCAATTATTAAGTAGATAGTATTATCACACTATCAATAAAACGACAATAGTTTATCTTGATTATGTGTGGGGATTGTGCGTATGTTTAATAGTGATGTCCGTGGCTTACGATTGGATGCTTCGCTAACATCACCTTTCTTTTCGCAACAACTGCCAGAACGTTTGCCAAATTGCGTCTGTTTGGTTTTCAATTATAAATTGGAATTCTTCCGGCACTGCAAGCCGGCTGACCATCTCGCGTGAGCCTCGGACTTCGGCGAGAAGTTCGTTAGTAGCGGAATTATTCAATAAAAAATGAGGCTGCCGGTATGCCCCAACCCGACAAATTGACAGTCATCACCACCCACATCAATGCCGATTTTGATGCACTGGCTTCCATGTTGGCCGCCCAAAAGCTATATCCGGACTCCTTGGTCGTATTTCCAGGTTCCCAGGAAAAAAATCTAAGAAACTTTTTTATTCAGTCGATGGTCTATCTGCTTAATATCACCAGCGTTAAAGAAATCGATATCACTCAAATTGATCGCCTGGTTTTGGTGGATACCAGACAACCCCATCGTATTGGCTTATTTGAATCCATCTTAGACCGTCCCGACCTTCAGATCCATATTTACGACCACCACCCCCCCATGGAAAACGACATTGATGGTGAGGTTTTGGTTCAGGAGACAGTGGGGGCTACGGTAACGCTCTTAACCGACATACTGAAGCAAAAGCAGATTGATATCACACCGGATGAAGCCACTATCATGTGTCTGGGAATATATGAAGATACCGGCTCTTTTACCTTTCCTTCCACCACCGAAAAGGATTTCCGCGCAGCCGCTTTTCTATTATCCAAAGGCGCCAATCTAAACATGATTGCCAATTTAATATCACGCGAAATCAGTCCGGAGCAGGTCGGTCTCTTGAACGATATGATCCAGGCTTCCAATCGCTATGATATTAATGGCGTCGATGTGGTGCTAACAAATATCACCACGGATCAATATGTACCCGATTTTGCATTTCTGGTCCATAAAATGGTTAAAATGGAGGATTTGGCTGTTATATTTGCCATCGCCCAAATGGAAAACAAGGTCTATGTGGTTGCCCGAAGCCGGATTCCGGAAGTCGATGTGGGCGAAATAATCACCCGCATGGGTGGTGGTGGTCACACATATGCGGCAGCGGCTTCCATCAAAAATAAAACCACAACCCAAGTGAAACAGGCCCTGCTGAAACATTTGTACGCAAAAATCGAATCCAAACGTTTAGCCAAACACCTCATGTCTTCGCCTCCGATCATGATCGCTGAGACTATTTCCTGTCGGGAAGCTGCAGAAATGTTGACCCGCTACAATATAAATGCCCTGCTGGTCACCCACGCTAACAATCAAGAACTGTCCGGCATTATATCCCGTCAGATTCTCGAAAAAGCCCTCTACCATAAACTCCACGATGTACCGGTAAGGGAATACATGACCACGGAGATGGTGTCGGTAGCACCCACAGCGGGGATTCTCGAAATTCAAGAAAACATCATCGAAAGTAAACAGCGGATTCTACCTGTAATCGACAATGGCGCTGTTATGGGCGTGGTAACCAGGACAGATTTGCTAAAAGTGCTCATTCGGCAGCAGCAATATGATGATGATGCCAGCATGCCCCAAAGTCAAAGGCAGATTCATGCTCGCAGGCGTAATATTCTAAACTTTATGAAAGAACGCCTCACCCCCCAACGTCTGGACATGTTGAGGGAAATCGGCCAAGTAGCTGACGAACTAGACTATCCAGCTTATGTAGTCGGAGGGTTTGTGCGCGATCTGTTTTTATATCGCTCAAACGAAGATATCGACATTGTCATCGAGGGGGACGGCATTGCCTTCGCAAAAAGGTTTGCGTCCATACATAGGGTCCGCATCCACTCGCACGCCAAGTTCGGTACGGCTGTTATCATTTTCCCCGACGGATTTAAAATTGACATCGCCTCTGCCCGGTTAGAATACTATAAATTTCCGGCGGCACTGCCAATAGTTGAAATGAGTTCCATTAAATTGGACCTCTTTCGTAGAGATTTTACCATGAATACCCTGGCTATTCAGTTAAATCCGGACAAATTTAGTACGCTGGTCGATTTTTTCTCGGCCCAGAAAGATATCAAAGAAAAAGTTATTCGTGTGATTCATAATCTGAGTTTTGTGGAAGATCCCACAAGGGTTTTCCGGGCCATCCGATTCGAGCAGCGTTTTGGTTTCAGTATTGGTAAGCTAACAGCCGGCTTGATAGCAAACGCAGTAAAAATGAATTTTATTAAGCGCCTCGGCGGAAGACGTATCTTTACCGAACTGCGACTGATTCTGGAAGAAGAAAATCCAACTCCGGCCATAATTCGTTTGCAAGACTATCAGCTTCTGCAAGTGATTCACCCAGATATTCGAATGAATAACAGTCAGATATCATTGCTCAATTCAACTAAAGAAGTAATCGCTTGGCATGATTTGCTTTTTCTAGAGGAATCCTATATAAAGTGGGCCGTTTATTTTATGGTCCTCATCCGGAATTGTGATCTGCGGACCACCCGTGCCATCTGTGAGCGGTTGGAACTGGCACCCCGTTACCGGAAAATTTTTCTCAAGGATCGCATGGCTGCTGATGTTACCTTGAACCGGCTGGAAAGAAATCTCCCAAACGATAATCGCTCACTACATAAGCATTTGTCCGGACTGGGTATCGAGATGATCCTGTATATGATGGTCTGTGCGCACAGCCGTGATGTCAAACGAGCCATATCGCATTTTGTCACCAAATTGCGCTATGTCACCATCACTGTGAGCGGGAAAGACCTCATGCGTTATGGACTGAAACCAGGGCCAATTTTCCGTGAAACCATGCAACGCGTCCTGGATGCCAAGCTGGATGGATTGCTTAAAACCCGAGATGATGAATTGAGATTTGTAGAAAATCACCTAACAACTAAAAATGCTTCGCATTTTTAGTTTTAGGGGAGGAGAAGAAATATACATGACCAAGAAAAAAAAACGTGTGTTAAGCGGCATGCGACCCACCGGACCGCTTCACCTGGGGAACCTGCACGGCGCCCTTCTCAACTGGGTCGAGATGCAGGCGACTTATGATTGTTTCTACTTCATCGCCGATTGGCATGCCCTGACCAGTGACTATGAAAACCCGGGCCGGATATCAAACTATTCACAGGATATCATCAAAGATTGGCTAAGCGTTGGGTTGTCTCCCGAGAAAAGCACCCTTTTTATCCAATCGGACATCAAGGAGCACGCCGAGCTTTTTGTTTTCTTCAGTATGATTACACCGGTGCCATGGCTGGAGCGTAATCCCACCTACAAGGATCAAATGGTTCAGTTGAACAATAAGGACTTGTCCACCTACGGGTTCCTAGGCTATCCGGTGCTTCAAGCTGCTGACATCATTATGTACAAGGCCAATGGTGTCCCGGTGGGTGTGGATCAGGTGCCACATGTTGAAATTACACGTGAAATAGCACGCAGATTCAACTACCTATATGGCAACGTCTTTCCCGAACCAGAAGCCATCCTAACGCAAACACCCAAAATATTGGGTTTGGACCGCCGCAAAATGAGTAAAAGTTATGATAATGCCATATATCTCACAGACCCTGCGGATGTAGTCCGGAAAAAGGTTGCCCAAATGATCACCGATCCGCAACGCGCCAGGAAATCGGATCCGGGCAATCCCGACGTTTGTAACGTCTATGAATTTCATAAACTATACACAAATACAGACACCCAGGCACGCATCAACCAGGAATGCCGTAAGGCTGAGATTGGTTGTGTAGATTGTAAGAAGATCATGGCCGAAAATCTGTTGGCTGAGCTAACACCCATCCACGATAAAAGGAAATACTACGATAACCGTCCCCAATTGGTTTCCGAAATTATTGAAGCAGGCCGTGAAAAAGCCACCCAAATCGCCCGTGAAACCATGCGAGAGGTACGTAGCGCCATCGGATTAGGTGGGTAATACCAATCCGGACAAACCGAAAAATCTAATTAGACATGAATATATTGGAGCGATAATGCCTTTCGTCCGGTGCGAAAGGGTCGCGTTCCATAAAGCCGTGCAACGATCTTGGATATGACTCAAACCGAAACGCCATACGAAATTAAACTCGATAAAGTATTCGAGGGTCCCATGGCACTTCTAGTTCATTTAATCAAAAAGAATGAAGTGGACATCTGTGACATTCCCATTGCCGTGATCACCCAACAATACCTGGCATATATAGAATGGATCAAGCTGATGAATATCGATTTTGCCGGCGATTTCTTGGTAATGGCATCGACGCTTACGCAGATAAAATCGCGCATGCTATTGCCGACCCATGGCATCGAAGACGATGAAGAGGATCCCCGCCTAGCCTTAACCAAACCGTTACAGGAATATCTGGAAATGCAATCAGTAGCGGAACAGCTAGCCAGCCGAAACCTTCTTGGTGAACACACGTTTGTGCGACCCTTAGCGGAACAAGACTATACCAAATTACCAGATGAAGAACCCTATGTGCAGGTGGGGTTATTTGAACTCATCGAAGCGTTTCAAAAAATATTAGCCAATATCTCCGATGACCATCGACTCGAACTGACCACCGACCGTATCACGGTCAAAGAGAAGATTTCCGAAATTGTTGATATTCTCGAAGAAAAAAATTCCTTGACGTTCTATGAACTATTTTCCAACGACGCGAATAAAGCCGAAATAATTGTAACTTTTCTGGCTTTGCTGGAAATGGTCAAGTTGAACTTGTTACAGATTGTACAGCACGTCGAATCCGGAATCATTAGACTATTCTACCTCTAAATGGACGATTTAAAGAACATAATCGAGAGCCTGTTGTTTGTGGCTGAGAACCCACTTACGGTCGATCAAATCAAGCAGATTGTAACCCTGCCGGATTCCAAAATGATCCGCCAAACCTTAAATGAACTCAAGCAGGATTACGAAGGCCGCCAGTGTGCCTTTAGCTTACACGAGGTTGCCGGTGGTTATCAATTTCGAACGCGACCCGAATACGTACCCTGGATTAAACGGTTTTTACAACCCAAGCCTGCCCGACTCAGCAAGGCTGCGTTGGAAACCCTAGCGATCATTGCCTACAAGCAGCCGGTAATCCGTAGCGATGTGGAACAAGTGCGGGGGGTTGACTGCGGCGGGGTCTTGCGCATGCTGCTGGAACGAAAGTTGATACGGGTTCTGGGTCGCAAGGAAATTCCAGGGCGGCCCCTGATATATGCCACGACCAAAGAATTTTTACAGGTATTTGACCTTAAAAACCTGAAGGACCTGCCGACGCCCAAAGAAATCGAGGCCTTGGCCCGGGAGCCGGATCTCGAGGATGATCAACCGGGTGACGCCAAGGTTGATAACAACCACCCGGAAGAATCAGATCCGAATGAAAAACCCGGTGGCGAAGACCAAGAGCTCCAGGAAGACGCCGATTCAGACCCGGACCAAAAAGGGCTTGACGAAGAAACCTAAGCGTCATATGAATTAACAATACTTAAGCGACCTTACAAATATGGGCGGTTAACTCAGCGGGAGAGTGCTACCTTCACACGGTAGAAGTCACTGGTTCAAATCCAGTACCGCCTACCAAAAACAAAAAAGAGGTGCTATGATATTTTATATGGCGCCTCTTTTTGTTTCATAAAATTCAGTGGGCAATGACGGTCAACGGTCCTTGGCGCATCTGTTTTCGATTTAAGCACGGAGATGCATACGATGTTGAAATCACAGATTACCACAAGGGGTAAAGTCATGAAACCAATCCATCCAGGACGAATTCTCAAGCGTGAAATACAGGCACGCGGCATTTCAGCCAACAAGCTTGCCTTGGCGCTACGCGTACCATCAGGCCGTATCACCCAGATTATCAATGCCAAACGTGGAATCAGTGCTGAAACCGCATTACGTCTATCACACTATTTTGGAAATAGCTCTCGTTTTTGGATGAATCTACAGACCCGATATGAACTTGCTAAAACTGAACTTGAAATTGGTGAAAAAATTAGTGCAAAAGTTGAACATGCTGCCTGACAGCGCATTTACGGATTTTGCATCTGTTGAACCACACCCTGTCTGGGTGCAATCGACTATAGCGGTAGTCATAAATTTTCATGCTCTGACGCGCACAACGAAGCATGAAACATCTACTATTA
>CAZWEO010000006.1:0-80078 GCA_964633115.1 uncultured Desulfobacterales bacterium | reverse complement strand
ACAAAGAAAATCTCGCCGCTTCATAGCAACAGGTGCTGTTTATCAACCGCTTACAAATAATGAAAAGGACATGCTAGTAAAAACAGATAACTATCTGTAATCCCTGGCTTTTTGAATTTGGTCTAATTTGGTCTGAAAATCCCCGTGTCGGCAGTTCGATTCTGTCCCTCGGCACCACCAAAAACGCCTTTGAAGTAATACACTTTAAAGGCGTTTTTGTTTTCATGGAATTATGTGCAAAGGAACAGGTAGGTTGTATGGCACGTAAGTATGGGGATAAAAGTTACGTCTTGATCATCACCACCCATTCTGACAGTATCAGTTAACCAACTAACCTCGATTTGAGGTTCTATCATGCCAAAATAGCATACACCGAGACGCTGCAATTTAGACCGTGTAACGATTTGAAACACGGAAAGGAGGCCGCATGACACATGAAACTGACCATAAATCAATAGAGGATCTTATTGTATCAAATGCGCTCCAATTTGATACCTTGTATCGGCTTTTAGTTGAAAAGGGCATTCTCACCGAAACAGAGTTTGATGATAAATTAAATGAAGTGCAAGCCTATTACCAGAGATATAATGGTAATCAAAAGACCTAGTGCTTGATTTTAAATCAAAAGATGGAAGAATCATATCAGGTGGGCAATTAGGTGTTGAAATGGAGACACAAAAATTGGGGATCGTGCGGTAAGACATTTAATCTATGGCGCAATAAAGCGGAGGATATTATGGCAACTCAAAATCCAGATTTTTATCATGAACTCCGTGCGAAATTTAAAACATGGATTCAAACAGACGAAGGTAAAAATTATAAGTGGGCAGAATACCTTTTGGCTACACCTGATCTTTTCCACCTGCTATGCAAACTATCAATCGACAAAGATGTTCCCATAACGGAAAAGGCCAAATTGGCAGGTGTGATAGCATACTTTGTCTCCCCTATAGATCTGTTACCCGAAGCCCTTGTCGGACCCATCGGCTATGCAGATGATATATCCTTGGCAGCATACGTACTAAATCAGATAGTCAACAACACAAATCCTGAAATAATAAAAAGACATTGGGCTGGTGAAGGGGATGTTCTTGAACTGATTCAGGACATTCTTGCAAAAGCCGACAAGATGATAGGATCTGGTTTATGGCGTAAGCTAAGAGATATGATTAGTTAACCTCATCGTTGAGGTTAATAATTAGCGCAAGCGAGAAGCAGCAAAAATAATTCTAATAGTATCACCCCTCCTAAACTTCAATCATGGTCAGGCCATGGAAGTAGCGATTGCGGGCACTTTAAATCATGACATAGGGCCCTAAGTGAACCGGGATGGTCAGGGTCTCCACCTGTCCGTTAGATAAGGGACCGATGGTCCACTCACCGCTGTTGACATCGTAGCTGCCCAGGCTGGCGCTGGGGTTCTGGCCGGACGCTATCACCATTGCGGCAGGCAACTGGTCGAAAGCGACCGCGTCGATGGCATCGGGACCGTTGTTGGTTACCGTGAGGGTGAAGGTAGTCAGATCCGAGCCGGTGGTTCCCGGTGAGACCTCAATGTTGTTCGCCGTCTTATCAATAGCCAGATCCGCCAATTCAGTGACGGCGGTGCCTCTCAGGGTGATATCTACACTATTTATGTCGATGTATTCGTGAATGAAGATATCAGTGACACCGTTGAAATCGTCGCTGACCAGCAGGTTGGCGTCGGATTCAAAGGCCACAAAGCGGCCGTCACTAGATATGGACATGGAGCCGCTGTGGTTATTGCCGCTGACGCAATCTGCATTAATGCTGATCAGGTTGGTTTCACCGCCGCTGCGATCATGGATATAGATGTCGACGCGGCCGTCGGTGTCACCGCCAACCAGATTGGTGGCAACGGACTCGAAGACGATATAGCGGCCATCCGACGACAGACAGGCGTTTATGTTTTCATGGTTTTGAGGGATTTTAGAATGAAAATGAGAACGTAATTTCCGGATAAATTTCATTACATGAGTCGAGAATCGTTTCATCACAGTCCAAATACGATTCATAGACTGCGCCTACTCCGATGTACCATCTTTCATCCTGTATGAAGTAAACACCCCCACGACCGCCAATGCTATCCAAATCATCGTCGTGGTCGACAAATGAATGGGTGTAGAATGCACCAACGTATGGTCGAAATCTGGATTGCGTTGACAGGATATATTTTGCTTGAGGGCTTAGTTTATAGATGGCCGGGTCACCACCCAACCATGCCTCACCATCAAGTCCGAGTTCAATACCGTCATTGAAATAGTACCCTGCACCAAGTCCTATAATTGTATAGTCGTTTTCAAATGCCTCCCCCGAACCGGCTACGATAGACACCCTAAGACTTCCTTTTTCAAAAGGATCGGCTTGAATATCATGGCCAGACGCAAGTAGGATTGTAATCAGTAATAATACAGACATGAAGATGACTCTCATATGCCTGTAGGACATCATTTTAAAAATATCCGCTATTCTGATACTGTTACGATACATTAATCCGCGTCCACTATTTACCGGAGCATTTACCTTTCACCATCCTTGGTACGTATGTCACCCATCCATATGTCAAAAATATCTTGGTATTCAACTAACTCAGTTTCACGTTTGCACTGAGGGCAGGACACAAGCGTCTGATCGCCTTGTTCCTTGATATCTGCCTTGCCTCCACAGAAGAAGCATTTAATCGTATCAATTTCCACTATATCACTTTTTGTTTGTGTCATGTTGTACTCCTGTTTCCTAGTTCAGGAAAAAATCACTCTACGATCTCAAGTACCACACGCTTTTTTGCTTTGCCTGATACTGCGCTCAGTATTGTGCGGATAGCACGGACAGTCTGGCCACGCTTTCCGATGACCTTTCCTATATCATTTTTAGCCACCTTTAGTTCCAACACAGTTGTGTATCTTCCTCTAACTTCAGCAACTGATACCTGTTCTGGATTGTCAACAAGTGCCTTTGCAATATTGGTGATTAGATCCTTCATAGCGCCAGCTCCTTTTTAACAGGCACCACTGTGCAGCGGTTCGTGCCAGTTTAGGTCTTTTAAGGCTGTGCTGGTACGGGAGAGTATGATATAGATAAGATGTCAAATATGGGTAATGATGTCAAGCAGATATCAATAGTTATTTGCTATTAATATTGATTCGCAGTATCATAATTACTTGAAACTTTTGATTAATTAGTTCTATTGTGCGATTATGCTGTAATTTTAGCAAACACCCTATTCTAGCCTTGATTACACAGATACAAGCCCTCAAACAGTAACAATTCTGAAACCTTGAGATTCGCACAGAATGCTACCATCCAAGAGGGAGAAGGCTATCAAGAGCTTGATGATAAAGTAAGGCCGGTTAAACCGCGAATTCTTGAAATTGTTGAGTTTGCAGAAAAGATGCAATACAAAATGTTATTTATTCGAAACTGATTTATCTTCCGAGTGCGGATGCCGGCATTATTCAATTGTTGTAAGCCACACCTTGTTCTGTTGCGCAATTGGTACGCTATCTTTGGTTTAAATCGAGCCTATGACAATCAAGTTATCAAAACGCAGCTTCTTGGATTATTTGTTAAGAATTGGTGTATGCCTGGGATTTGGATATCTGGGCATTCTCATGGTGGGCAAATTTCTTTTCCTTTTATTGGATCTCCTTACTATCCATATCTCTCAGAAAAATATCCTTTGGGTCTGAATCGTATCTCAGGAACAGATCGTTGGGTTTATACCACACGCGGAATAGGCAGCACGGTTCCTGTGCGATTTAATTGCAGACCCGAAGTTTCATTGCTTAAATTAACATCTGTTTAAAGCTTACTTAATGTATGTTCTGCACGAACGTATTACTTACCCACCAGCAAGTTTAACTGTGAAGCCCTGTTGCTGTATTTCGGTTTGAATTGTCTTTCGATGATCTCCTTGAATAATTATAACGCCGTCCTTAATTGAGCCACCAGTTCCACATTTGTTTTTCAATCCCTTAGCAATCTGTTTAAGGTCATCGGTACCTTTTTGGAATCCCGAAATTGTTGTGACTGTTTTGCCTTTCCTGCCTTTCTTTTCTCGTCTGATACGGATGATTCCATCAGACTTTATATTGCTATGGAATTTTGTCTTCCTTGCTTTACATGAGCAACTTCTCGTTGGTTTTCCACAATCGGGGCAGGCCCTTCCAGATTCAGTAGAATATACAAGTTTAGCGTTATCCACCATTAACACTCTCTCTGAGCCTGCCATTGCACTTAAACGTCACTGGCTTTCTTGGACGCAACATCAAATCCGCATCACCCAATACATTAAATGCCTGCCAATACCATCAGCTGCTGCTTTAATTCTTCTTCCTCAGATTTAGAAAGGTTTTGATTGTAAGGCGCAATCCGAAGAGAAATGGTACTTCCATTTCCCCATGGCCACCATGCACAAAATACAAACGCTTCATCAAATGGATCTGAACTAAACAAGTATTGCGTAGGTCTGATGCCACCAAGATAGTCGTCAAGTTGCAGTACAGCTTTGGGTGCCTTGTTTATATTAGAACTATCCCATGCGATAGGTAGATGCTTTTCCAAGACTGAACGGACGTCGCTTTCTTGATCGATGTCAAACTCAGCTAAAAAGGTACCGACCCAGTCATCCCATTTCCACGTTAGCACCCCACGGAAATCATAAAGCAATTGTTCGCATATAGTTTTATTATCGAGTTGACTCATAGTGGTCTACTGCTTTTTCAGCATCTCCTTATATTGACTGGTTTCGAGCTTCATGGTTTTTTCGGTTTTTGATAGGTTGTCCGAACCTTTGGCGCGTATCTCTTCGATAACCAAGCTATGCTTACCGATAATGATTTCGCTGTTTGGTTCCAACACGGCACTGGCAATTCTTTTTCCGTCCACGAAGGTACCATTGGTGCTATCCAAGTCCTCAATCGTGTACCGGCCGTCCTGTTCGACGATGCGGGCATGCCGGTCAGATACCCCCAGGTTGTCGATTACGATATCGCTGCCGGGGTTTCGGCCGATTGAGAGTTCTTGTTTTTTGGTTTCGATGGTTTTTAAAAGCTTATCATTAAATTTTAAAAGAATCTTTAACATGGCGACCTCCTGGGATCTTTTTCTATGGTTGCGTTAGTGAAAATATTACAGCTTGTTCTGAAAAGCCTCAATAGCCTTTATAACCTGGGATGCCGAAGCAAACCTTTTAGTCAAACCTTTTTTCAACAGTTTATCTACTACGGCCACACAGCCGGGTGGAATTTTACCGGCGGCTGCTGATAGCGGCGTATAGGATGAATGCGTGATGGCATAGAGAATGGCGGTGATGGAGTCAGCTGCAAACGGTTTTTGCCCCGTCAACAGTTCGTAAAAAACAATACCCAAAGAAAAAAGATCCGAGCGGCCGTCCACCTTTTTCCCGGCAATCTGTTCCGGTGACATGTAGCTGGGTGTCCCCAGGGCAACCCCTGTTCGGGTTTGAGAGGTATCGATGACCCTGGCAATACCAAAATCGGTGACCTTAACCAGGTTATCTTTCACCAGCATAATGTTGGAGGGTTTGATATCACGATGGACAACCCCCTCGCGATGGGCATATTCGAGAGCCGAGGCCACAGCGGTAATAATCTCCAGTACTTGTTCAAGGGGTAGCAGATTATCGCTTGTACAGCAGCTGGTAAGGTCATGGCCCTGCAGATATTCCATGGCGATATAGGCCATGTCGTGTTCTTCTCCGGCATCGTAGATGGCAACGATATTGGGATGGGACAATTTTCCGGCAGCCTCAGCTTCTCGAAAGAAACGGGTTTTGACATCATCCAATTCATTGGTCTCGATTTCTGTATAGGGTAATGTCTTTACGGCAACTTCTCGATTGATTCGGGGATCCAGCCCAAGAAAAACTGTGCCCATGGCTCCCCGACCGAGCTCCGATAAAAGTTCATAACGGCCAAGGGTCGGATGTGTATCAGTATCATCCACGGACATGGTAGTGCCACCGAGGCCGCTAGTTGATGAGATGGGTCGCGCACCGCCTTTGGTTTTGAGCTTTTTAATTCGTTTTTTGAGGTCCTTAAAATTCCCGCCCTTACGGATATGTTCATATATGGCCAGGGATTTGTTGGCCATTCTTTTACGCTCGAAATCAAGGCCTAGATTGTAAAGCAAATTTTTCACGGATTGGTCCTCGACCGGGCACTGCATAAATCTCTCCAGGGCATTATCCAGCATACCTTGCCCTTGATAAGACAATCCCAAGGTCTTGTTAGCCTCCAGCATTTCATAGCGTTTTTTTGAGGCAAGAGATTTGAAACCCACCAGTCCAAAACCACACACTGCCAGGATCACGGGTGGAAATATTTTAATCCAGTATCCGTTCACCCAAAAAAGGGCCAGACTGGTGCCGGCCCAGGTCACTAAAAAAATACCCAGGATCAACCCAGCGACTTTGAAATTGATCCGGGGGATGATAAAAATGAGAAACACAGCGAAATAAAGAACAGCGAGAATTTCCAACGGTAAGGACCAGCCTGGGCGGGAGAGGTGCCGCGGGCTTAGGATATTTTCCAGAATGTTCCCAAAAAATTCCACTTCGGATATCTCATCACCGCCCGCTGCTCGGTAAAGTCGAGCATATTCACCCCCCGTGATACCGAGCAAGACAATGGCATTTTTAAGCTGTTTGGCGTCAACTGCATCATTCATAACATTTACGAATGAATATGTTTTTAATTTAGACTCGTTGGGATTATGGGAAAACAACATCTGATAGGATCGGTCGGTGGGTATGTCCAAATCTCCAACCCGCAATCCGCCCGCTGTACCGCCATTGCTGCCTATTTTTAGTTTTTTGAGATTGCTGTTTTTGTATTTGAGTACCATTTGGAGGGCAAAAGATGGCAATAGGCGGCCTTTATAATCGAGAAGTAGGGGGATTTTGCGGACGATGCCATCGGCATCAACGGTTAAATTCAGATGGCCGATTGCACCAGCCTTACCGGCCAATTCTTTGTACGGTTCACGAATTGGATAAATGGGATTGCCGGTCCCACTCCGTTGCCGCATCCACGCACTCAGACCCGTAAAACCTCTGTTTACCAAGGCATCATTTTTTTCACCTTTCAGCGAATTGATGATGAGCATGCCCGAGAGTTTGTCGTCACCTTCAAAAGGGGAGGCTGAATTTAATAGCCGAAAAGGTAGAACCACATTTCGAGAGGATTTAACGGCTGATATAAGCTGTTCATCATGATTCAGTCGTTTCTCGGAACGGGAAAACTCGGTATCCGGTATTTTTGCAGAGGCCTTCGTGGATTGTTGTGATTTAATCCGATTGATTTCCCGCAGAGTATGGATTTCCTCCAGGCCGGGATTCAAGGCCTCCTGAGAATAGAGCAGCATGACACCAATTGCTTGAGCGCCAGCATCTGATAGACCCTGTACCATTTCGGCAACATACGATCGTGGCCAGGGCCAGGCCCCAATAGATTGAAGACTTTTATCGTCGATCTCAACTACGGCCACTGGTGGGTGATCTCCGGTATTGAATCGGCCGGCCCAGAAGTCAAAATACTCGTTTTCCAAGCGATCCAGCGGATAAAAAGGCCAAAGCATACACAACACTACCACAAGTGTTAAAAGGGAAATTTGGACTAGGTTGGTCCCGAAGAGTTTTTTTAGCATAATAAAATCGTCACACGATTTTATGAACAGCGAATCATAGCGGAGAAATCAGGTTAACACATCGTTTTGCAAATCTAGCGCATGATCGTTCTACAGGAGTTGTCGGCATAATATTCCGGTTACTTTAGATTAAGTGTTGATTCGGAACATATTTGCGACAATGGGTATATCATCCACAATCCAAGACGGATTTATAAAAAGACCAACTTCTGTGTTGTGCTTCACTTCGCACTCATTCAACGTACAATAAGTACGCCTCATAATTACGAAATTTGCACGCCTTGAATTTGAACTTTTTACGAAACCGTCTATTTAAAACTTTTTACGATTCTATCAACTCGAAATTAGGAGAATATCAAAGCTATGATGAGAACACAACTGAAATTGCTAATTGTAGATTTATTGCAAATAAAACAGTAGGCAGCAGACAATGCCCTGGCAACTACTAATAGATCGGGAGAGGATGTTGATCTAGGAATATTTGTAATAAGGTTGGATTTGATGCTTGGATTTTGTATAAGCTCGCCGTAGCAGGGTTGGATGTAATGTTGTTGTCACAGCCTGCTTTTCAGACGGCTATATTTGGTTGAGTGGCCATATTCGAGTCATTGGCCGGAGGGGGTCAGGGCTGCCTAACTGTCTGGTTAAGCAATAACATGCCGATATTTGGGTTTCAACACCACGTCCTTGCCAGATTCTGAAAACGCCTTACAAAAACTAATCGGCCAAGTTGAAGAGAATTCATAGTGCATCTGTTCAGCCATTGGTAACAATAGCAAACTTTTAGATAGAGGTTGATGACGTGAATGCAAATTATTCTAATGGATTAAGTAGGCGCATCGTTTATAAAGGCGTATTTACATTCAACCATTGAAATCTCAATCTGAAATTTCCTTTTCCCTCCTGCTTATCTCGAGTCTCCGATATTCTATTTCCCTCTTTTCAGAACCGTTGTAGGAAGATCTTTCACCTTTTCTTCTGTCTGGATTAATCCTTCGGTCATTACCACTTCTTTTATCTACCATTTTATTCTCCTTATAGTTTGGTGTTAATAATGTTTTATTTACAAGATTACAATTCTGACCTGACGGTGTCAACTTTTAGTAACATCTTGATAGATAATTATGTAATCTACGTTATAATCTCTGTGGCCGAAATTTATAGTATTCTTCTAAAAGTGTTGTTAATCATAAGTTTAGATGGTTGTGAGATCTCGGCATGAATTTTGCTAGCTATAGTTAAAAATAGCCTAACATTAGAGGTTCCTTATGGAGGAGATGATGCATAAAGATGTTAGAACATGTAAAGGGAATATATGGAAAAGAGAAGTCATAATTAATATTGATGATAATAAATATACCGGCAGAATTGATTCCCTTGGCAATGATGGAGTTCTTATTAGAACGCGAAACTCATCTTACCACCTAAAGGGAAAAACAATATTCATATCAATGCAATGTGAAGACAACCATACTGTCAAGCCCGCAGAGATCGATTGGTCAGATGAGTGGGGCTTTGGAGCAAGGTTTATATAATCAATTCTTTCAAACTAATCGGCTGTAATGTATGCTATTTTCTTGTCACTAGATTCAAAATTTTTACTCTTTTAGTGGAGCATCAAGAATTTATCCTTTAATTTTAGTCCCTGCAATAAGGTTGTGAAATATTATATTATCGCTCTTCTTCGGTTGTCGTAGTGATTTGTAGGCTTTTAAGCAATCATCAATTTCAAGGGCATTGAATGATATGCTGAGAAGAAATTATAGCAGAGTCTACGTATCATCAAAAAGACGATATCCTGCAAAGTAAGAATTAACGTCCATTGGATTATTGGTTGACACACGATTGCTACCTCGCTATTAAATTTTCATGCCCAGAAAATCCCGCATAGATTCCCCGGGTGCGCTGCATCACATCATAGTAAGATGTATCGCACGTCGAAATATATTTTATGATAATGAAGATCAGGATAATTTAGTAAATCGGCTCAGTAAAATTTTGATCGATACCAATACGGCCTGCTTTGCCTGGGCAGGTATCCCCAATCATTTTCATCTGCTGTTACGAACAGGAAATGCTCCGATCACGACCGTGATGCGGCGGTTGCTGACAGGATACTGAATATGTCTTGTCGCTTTTTGAGAGCAATATATCCACCGCACGTCGACGTTACCGTGCCTTTATCAACAAAGGTATTAACGAAGGAAAGCGACCTGAACTGAGGGGTGGTGGTCTTATCCGGAGTATGGGCGGTTGGTCAGCTGTTAAAGCAATGCGCAAGACGAATAGCTTGATGAAGGGCGATGAACGTATTTTGGGTGATAGTGATTTTGTGGAAAAGGTGTTGAATAAGGCTCAGGAGATCACGGAGGAAACCTAATGACGAAAGCACAGGTGATTCAAGTAAGTGTTCCCAAAGATTGGATTGATCTCGGGATCGGGCAACCGCAAATAGACAATCTTCCCATAGAATTATTGGAGCAAGCCGCGAATCATCGATTCCAGCAAAAGGACCGCGGTATATTGCAGTACGGTATAGAACAGGGCAATGGTAATTTTAGAATCTCCTTGGCTGGTTTTTTAAGCGCCCAATACGAGAGGCCGGTCGACCCGGATCATCTTTTTATTACCGGTGGCGTTTCCCAAGCGTTGGATATGATTTGCGGACTTAAAACGCGTCCGGGTGATACGGTAATCGTTGAAGAGCCTTCCTATTTTCTGGCACTGCGCATTTTTGCGGATTACAAACTAAATGTCATCGGAACGCCAATTGATGAAGATGGTCTCATCATCGATGCCTTGGAAGAAAAGCTGAAGAAACACAACCCGGTTTTTATCTATACCGTACCGGTTTTCCACAATCCAGCCGGTGTCACCCTTTCTGCAAAACGACGAGAGAAACTCATCGACCTAAGTGAGAAATATGATTTTTTTATCATCGCAGATGAAGTCTATCAATTGCTGAATTACACGTCTACACCCCCACCCCCCATGACATATTTCGATGTAGGCGAAAGGGTTCTTTCATTGGGATCATTTTCCAAAATCCTCGCGCCGGGATTAAAACTGGGTTGGATGCACGCCAAAAACAAATTGCTGTCGCCATTTACGGGGTGTGGCTATCTGGATAGCGGTGGCGGATTGAATCCATTTGTTTCCAGCATTGTGAGTAGCGTAATAGAATTGGGCCTGCAAGAATCCTATCTGAAAAAACTTAAAGAAATTTATCAAAATCGCATGGCCACCCTGTGTGACGCATTAAGTTTGAAGATACCTACTCTACATTTTAGGGAACCGTCCGGCGGGTATTTTATCTGGGCACGATTGATAAAAGGTGCTGATAGCGAATTATTGCTGGCCGATTCCAAGTCACATAAGGTAGTGTATCAACCTGGGATTAGATTTTCATGCGCGCAGGGTTTGCGCGACCATCTACGGCTGTGTTTTGCGTACTATAGACAAAATGATTTGAAAGAAGGTGTTGAGCGGCTGGCACGAGCTATTAATTAAAAACCACTTTAAAAAGGTATAAATTATTTTCACATAACTCGCGGAGCACACACAACCGGTTTTCAACCGTAAAAGCGTTAATTGACATACTCCCGAGAGACATTATTCTATAGTTATACATAAAACAGCGTACCAAATGCCTATCAAGTATAAAGGCAAGGGATGGCATTTAATAGGCTTCTCGAATGTACGTGCATCTTTTAATCCAGTGATCCTCAAAAAAACAAATAAAAAGATGCACTGGATAAAATAACGGCATTCAGGGAAGCCTTTTCATTTTGCCTAATTGACATTTCGCAATTTAATGCATGGGTGATCTATTAATTTCGCCATACATTCCATAAATATGATATTAATTGCATATAATTGCATATAAATTGTACCATAAATTGTACCATATATTGATAAAAATGCTTGACAATGTACTATATATGGTATAAATGTACCGCCATAGGGCATAAATCTAGCCCTCCTTCATACCTCCTTTCGTCTTGTGGCTCCGGTTTGATGGGACCGGAGCCACATTTTTTTCCTATCTAGAACTCCTCGAGGCCGTTAAACTAAATTCTATAATATCGTTTTTTAATTAAAGTTTTTAAGCCGACCTACCAATATATTTATATGGTCAAATTAGCTTAAGATGGAAAAAAATCGGATTAGGTCCGGTTTAAAAATATTATATTGAAAAACGAAGGGATAAGTAATGCCAAAATTCTTTGGAAAATTAACACAGGTAACCTTGCGTACTAAGATTTTAGGCGGTTTCATAGCAAAAGTAAAAGCCATGATTCCGGGACGATAACTAAAAAAATCCAAAGCACAGTATAAGGTGATGTGGGCGCGGATTACCTCTGATAATTTTAGATTATATTTAAGATTGCGACCAAAACATGTGAACAGTGTTGACAAAATAGAAAACCTGAAGCAGTTAAAACTGAGGGAATCCATGATTGAACCTGCCCCATTTGCCTACGGAGGAACCAAACAATGAAAAAGATCCTATTTTTCGGATTGATTTGCCTGATGTTCGGATTCAATCCGTGTGCTCAAGCAATTTCATTTGTGGAACAATATGACTATGACGCAGGTGAAGCTGACAGCAAGCTGACCTGTCGCTCCATCTCGCTGCTACAGGTCAAACGGATCCTGGTGGAAAGACTGGGAACCTATTTAGAAAGCAATACCGTGGTGACCGATCACCAGATTACCAGGGATGAAATCGTATCTTTCAGCGCCGGAATTGTAAAAACTGAGATCCTGGAGGAATCTTGGGACGGTAAAATCTATCGTCTCAAGGCCCGTGTCGAGGCCAATCCCAAATGGTTTTATTACTACCATCGTGGCAGGGCTTATCGAAAAACCGGCGAATATAGAAAGTCTTTGAAAGATTTCAACACTGTCGTCCAAATAGATTCTGGTATCTCAAGGGTTTATTTCGAACGCGGGGCCACGCTGATAAAGATGGGGAAAAAAAGAAAAGGCGTCCAGAATATTCGCAAAGCAGCCAGCATGGGCAATGGAGATGCCAAGCGATGGCTTAAGCTCAAAAAGAAATAAATAATGCTCTGCCGAAACGGCAGAGCATTATTTATTTCATACCATAAAATCGCAAAGCGATTTTATTTAAGGTGCACATCCACCATGTTGGCAGTCAGGGTGGCACTGGCATCGTCAAATGCGCCCCGGGCCCAGACCTTGTGAACAGCCCAACCTTCTTCGATAATGTTTTGCAGATCCGCGCTAAAATCTTCAAAGTTTAAGAACAGCTCGAATACGCTACCATAGTGAATGATAAAGAGGCCGCTCCCATCTTCTAAAGGCTGGATCGTTGTGGGCTGATCCAGCTCGGTCAAATCAGTAGCGACCCAACTACGGTAGACGTGATGGGGCCAGCCAACGCCATCCAGGTTCAATGTCAGACTGTCAGGTAATATGGAAGTGAACGCTTCCATGCTGGCGGGCTGCCACTTGACCTTCATAAAAGCACGTACATCGGCAACGCTGATGATGGTTTGGGCATTGAAATCGGGAGGGGCCGCACCAAAGGGCTGCACAAAACCGCGCACCTTGATGGGATCACCCAGTTCCAGTTTGTTAAGATCTAAGGCACCGGTATTGACCTCATAATCGCTGGGATCGGCATTGTAGGTAGGATCGATACCTGTACCACTGAAATCAAAGATGGTCACACGATGGCGGTTGATGGATTGTAGGTCAAGGTTTATCTGCGCAACAGGATTGTCTTCATCGACTTCAATAACAGTACCCCGGACAGTTGTGAGCTTCATGTGCACCCGTCCCTGGGTGGCGTCCAAGGCTAAGTTCAGCGGTTGATCCTGGGTGAGGGTGCCAAAAATAGTGACCCTTTGACCCACGGAGATATCTTGAATAGTGAAACTCTGGTTGGAGAGCTGGCGGGTTACACGGGTTTCGTCTCCGACGGTTACAGTCACCGTATCATGGAAAATGATGCTGCCGTCGTCTTGCACCAGGGTGCAACCTTTGACGGTTAACTCATTGTCCTGGCGGGCGATTACCGTTCCGGAAATCACATCCTGATCACCCCAGGGCACACTGGAGCCGGCAAATACCTGTTTGGCATCAAAGCGTAAAGGATTAAATTTGAGATCACCCAAAACAACTATCGCTGTCAGGGGATCGAGGTCCTGCATGGCTTTCAGACCTTCTTCTCCTTGATAGGTCCCGCCATTGAGATCATAGAGCGTCTCTTCGTCCGTCACGACTGTCATGCGTCCAAAACGGTGATGTTTTCCAGTCAGGGCAGTATAAAAGGGCCGAATGAAGACCGTAAAGGATTGTTCTTCCGGGATGACTTCATCCAGTAGTCCGCGTAGACGGTGAATTTTTGAACTAACCCGATTAACATCTGCAACCAGATAGGGATCAACGATCAGTTTGGGATCATCCGGTTCTTCAAATTCAACTTTGTTTGTGGCTTGCAAATCGAAATCCAACTGCAAATGCATGGGGATACCCGGTGCAATGACCAGTTGGTTGCGGTCTTCCAGTTGAACCGTCATTTCCACCAGGATCAGTGGATTGTCATCCTCATCAACAATTTCCTGTATCTGCACCAGTACTCCGACTTCATCTTCTACCCATATATCGGCATTGGTATAATCCAGGGTCAGGGTGGCGGCCACATAAACGCCCGACGGGACGGTAGCTACAGTCAGAAATTCGGTCATGTCTGTATACTGGGTAAAATCGATTCGTGTGGAGAGAGGCAGGGATGAGATCTCGGTGCCATTGGCCTTGGTTAGGGTTAGAGAGACCACATCGACACTGTAAGTGGCAAAATCGCCAACCGCATCCGTCAGGCTAATGGTGACGTCACCGCTCTGGTCGCTATCATCGGTGCCTGTGTCATTTCCATCGCCAGCACAGGCTAATAATGAAAAAACCGTTACCATTATCACGGCTAGAAATTTGAGTGATCGAATTTGGTTTAAACAAAAAGTATGCATAATACCCCTCCGGTTTCGTTTACATTTTGTAAAAATGTGCTCGTGACAACTCGCGTTTGGGCAGTTTCGATACCGATACCGATATCGATTTCAATTTCGAGACCTAATGGCCGCTCATTGAGACCTTATCAGGGCATCAACCCTGCGTGGTTTCAAAAACCTTGCGATCTAATAGGGATAAACACGTCGGGCTGGAAAAAGTTACAATTTGCTGATAAAAAAGATTCCATTCATGCATAGTTCGTATAAACCATATGAACGCAGCTGTTGGATGTTGCCGCTGTTAATCATGCTGATTCTGGGGGGCATTGATGCCTGGGCCTTAGAATCGCAAATCGATCTTGAATTGCGGAATACCTATGTCAGCCAAACTAATTATCTTGATGGCATATCGGGCGAATATGACCGGGATCTGGATGAGGATCTTTTAAGCATAACACCGTCACTGATGCTGTTTTTTGAAAAGGACATTTTTGCTTATTTGCGTGGGGATTTGCAGTGGGAATTTGATGACAATGGCGAGCAAACTTACAGTAACCTAGAAGAGGATCAAGAAGATACGATAACCAACGCCTATATCAATATGGGCAAGGCGCCTCTACAGACCATTGTGGGGTTGCAGCCCGTGGTGTTCGGTAATGGATTGATCTGTATCGATGATGCCCCGGCCATGTCATTGACGGTACATCAGTCTCCCTGGAAATGGCATTTGCAAGCAGCGCGGATAATGGATCATTCCCCTATGTTGGGAATGACGCTGGCTTATGAACCTGGACTTTTTGAGCAAGTAAACCTTTTCGGAGCCTGGTTTCAAGACCAGGATGATGCCTTTGCGCATACCTTGCCTGATCGATTTCAGCTATTGGAGCCCACCAGCGACAGTGAACTTTGGTGGCTGGGAGTGTCGGCTGAAGTTTTTTTGGGCAATACACAATTACGATTACACACAATTTATGAAGGCGGCCAGGTGAAGTTTGACCATCTGACGGGGGAGACCAAGCGGGACATTGCTGCCTATTTAGCCGATATCTCGTTAGAAACCAATCTGAATGACCGTCTCAGCATGGCATTTTTTTTCTTTACGGCCACAGGCGACGACTCGTTTCGGGAGGACACTCTGACGACGTTTATCTCGCCCCTGCCATATAATTCACGCTTGCTAATTTTTTTTGATCCAGAATGGCAAGACAGTAGCATTGAAGGCGTATTGACCTATGGTGGGGGCACCTTTTATGGCGTCAAGGCTCCCGGTATCCAACTAACGCTAGCACCATTTAATGACGCCCTAATTGAGTCGACTGCAGCGATACTTTATCCATATGATGCACCCCAGGATGATCGCGACCAATATGGCTGGGAGTTTGACCTTCGTTTTCAATATACTTTTTTACAAAGATATGAACTCAATCTGGCGTATGCCCATTTTGAATATGGCAATTTTTTTGAAGACCAGGAAGGTCAGACGCCTGAGGCGGCATCATTATTATCATTGGGATTGACGTGTAACTTTTTTTAGCGAGCCGGGTTTAAACAATATATGCAGACAGATCCGGATGTGGCTTTGATGCTTCGGTTTAAGGACGGTGACTCAGACGCCTTCCGACAACTGTTTGATCGTCATAAGAATGGCGTAATTCTCTTTTGTCATCGTTTCTGCGGAGATGAGCGTGTGGCCGAGGAGCTGGCCCAGGAAACGTTTATACGGGTTTACCGTGCTGCAGCCCGTTATTACCCCAAGGCTCGTTTTCGAACTTGGCTTTTCAAGATTGCAACCAATGTCTGTTTGAATGAGATCAGACGACCCGGTTATAAGATACGATCCGAGTCATTGGATGGGACCGATTCAAAAAAATATGAAGCTACAATCAACCGTCAGTCTGGGCATAGGCCGGAACGCCCTGACGAACTTCTAGATCAGGAAGAGCAAAGACACATGGTTCTAAAAGCCATGGCCCAACTCCCAGACGACCAACGCGCAGCATTGCTCCTGCGTGTAGAAGGGGAGTTTAGTTATCAGGAAATAGGCCAGCAAATGGATCGATCTGAAAACCACATTAAAACCTTAATTTACCGGGGCAGATGCAGGCTTAAAGCGGCCTTGGCAAAATATTTCGGAGATTAAATGTGAAAAAAAAAAGTCCGAGTGAGCAAAGCTTGAGTGCATTTTTGGATGGGGCTTTAAGCGACAAGCGTATGCATCAGATTCGTGGGCATCTAGGTGATTGTACCACCTGTCGTAAAGCATTGGAGCATTATGAATTGGGCGATGAGATGATCCGAGGCCTTCCAGGTATAATGGCAAGGCCAGAATTCAATCGCGAGCTTTGGCAAAAAATTGATCAGATTGAGATGGCCCGATCCCAGTCCTTCTGGGGAATGCGCTGGTTGGCTCACTGGAAGCCGATTTTAGCTGCTGGTTTAACTGTCGGTATTATTGCTGGTCTAGCATTATGGCAATACACACCACCAGTGCCAAGTGTTCAGGAAGTCATCATCGCAGAGAGTATCGACATGTTAGATGACTTAGAGCTGATACAAAATTTGGAATTATTTGAAGTTTGGGAAGCGCTGCAGACCATAAATTCTCAGGGATAAGGGTATGCGACTGATTGTAATCATCATAGCAACTCTTTTGTGGGCGGGATCTGCTATGGCAGATGGCGGTACCGCACCACCCAAGCCATCTGAGCAACCCAGCAAAGAAGATCTGAAAATCATCGCTGTGATGGATATCCTTCAACTGATGGATCTGATGGAATCTATAGATATTATAAAAGATATGGACGTATTGATTGAGGAAAATCAAAATGAAAATAAAGACTAGCATCCTAATTACCGTTATGTTGGTTTTTAATCTTTGGGGCCTAAAATTGGCACAGGCTGAAACGGTTACACCGCAGGATATTCAGAAATGGCAGCAACTTTCGTCCCAGGAAAAAGAGAACCTACGACAAAAGTATCAACAGTGGACCAGCCTGTCAGATGATCAAAAGGATCGGCTACGCAAAAGGATAAAAGCCTACCGAAGACTACCACGCGAAGAACAGCAACGGCTGCAGCGAAATTTTGAACGTTTTGCCCAGTTGACAACAGGACAGAAACATACCTTGTTAAAAAATTATCAACGCTGGAAAAAGTTACCCCTAAATAAAAAAGAAAGGATGCGAAAATTTTATCGTAACTATCAGAATTTAACACCAGAACAGCGCCAAAACCTTTCCAATCGATTTCAACGTTGGCAAAATCTCACACCTCGGGAAAAGCAGGATATTTTGAATAGATTGCGTGATCGACGCAATAACAGACCTGATCAGGTAGGGAAATAACATATAAGGCTATAGGCATTTAAGTTTGACAATGTGGTGATGTTGGGTTAAATTATGACCATAATATTGGTCAACTATAATTGAGGTCATAATATGGATACACTTTCTTTATCCGAAGCAAAAATGAAACTGAGTGAACTGATCGAAAAGGTTCAATCCACGGACGCGGAGTTCATCATTACCAAGAACGGTCGACCTGCCGCGGTTTTGGTCAGTCCGGATGAATTTGAGTCCTGGCGTGAAACCATTGAAATCAAAGCAGATGGCGACTTAATGAGCGAGATAAAACAAGGTCTTAATGATCTTAACAAAGGTACGAATGTATATACCTTGGAAGAGCTTTTCGAATAGAATATGATTTCGAGAAGAAGCATCCAAAGAAAGCTCAGAGTCCCTGATTCGATCGTTGAACTGATCAGAGGGTGTCATCCGCATCTAAAGAGGAAAATAAGGGCGGGGCTAAGACACATTTTAGTTGAACCGGAATCTGGTAAACTTCTTAAGGATGATCTTAGCGGACTGATGAGCTACCGAATCAGTAGATTCAGGATTATATATCGTATTTCTTCAGGGCAAACTATTGATTTAATTGCAGTCGGGCCACGTAAAACGATTTATCAAGAGACCTATAAAATTATCAAAAAGGAATCAGCTTCGTCTGAATGATTGAATTGAGTAACATACCATCGCCATGCTCAGTAACCGGACATGCTAAAAGCGGACACATATGCTACCTGAATTTTGCAAAAATCTGGTACTAGTCGAAAAAAATACAGGGTTCCCCAAATGCGAATCGATCGAATGCTTGCCATCGTGGTGATTCTTTTAAATCGCCGCAAGATCACAGCAAAGGAATTGGCAGACCGTTTTGAGGTCAGCCTGCGAACCGTGTACCGTGATATCAATGCCCTGAATCTGGCCGGCATTCCTGTCATTTCCAATCAGGGAACCGGCGGCGGTTACGAACTGCCGGATAATTACAAATTCAATAAACAATTTATGAGCATTTCCGATTTACGCTCCATTCTATCGGCCTTAAAAGGGGTTAATGCCGTCCTGGATGATGATGATATGGCGATGATATTCGAAAAAGTGCAAAGCCTGTTGCCCGACAGTGAACGGGAGGGACACGCATCCGAATCCGATATGATTATTTTTGATACCCAAGGTTGGGGGAGTCAGGATAAAACCGGGGCCAGAATTCAACAGATCTATGAAGCTGTCAAAAGCAGACTTGTGATACGGATTGACTATATGGATAGCTATGGAGCGGCTTCCCACAGAGAGATCGAGCCGCTTTCTTTAATCATGAAAGGATTTGCCTGGTATGTATACGGCTACTGCCGCAAACGCAAGGATACCAGACTGTTTAAATTAACCCGCCTCAAAAAAATCGAAGTCTTGGGTGTCGTTTTTGAGAGAAAAAATCAAGCTTACCAAAAAACGGACACACGCTGGGAATCCAAAGAAAAACACATCAGGGTAGTTTTAAAATTTTCAAACCAGGTCAAACATTTGGTAGAAGACTATTTTGATGATGCCCAGGTCTTGGCTAAAGACGACCGCTGGCTGACCATTGAAGTTCAGGTGCCCGATGGGGAGTGGCTCATGGGAATGATCTTAAGCTATGGCCCCATGGTGAAGGTGCTGGAACCGCATAGCTTGGTCAAACATGTCCAGGAACGGATTGCCGCAATGGCCAGTATCTATTCAAACAATTAGGCTGTTAGCAGCTAAAAGCCTAACAGTCTAAACACCTAATAGCCTCAAACTTTCCTTATAAAATCAATATTCATCGCTACTTCAAAAACTGATATCAAGGTTTATACAAGATTCTGAAACTAAACCTGACATAGGGGTGTCAAAGGGGTCTGTTACTATAGGTTTCCAAGACAGGAAACAAACAATAACATCATCAAAGGAGGATTGTTATGAAACAGATTAAAGTTGACACCAATCTGATTGCCAAATGTGGATTGTATTGCGGTGCCTGCGGTAAGTATCAAAAGGGCAAGTGCCCGGGGTGTATGCACAATGAAAAGGCATCCTGGTGCAAGGTACGCAGTTGCTGCCTAGAAAATGGCTATGCGTCCTGTGTCGAATGCACTCAGTTTTCCGATGTAATGGCTTGTAAAAAATACGATAATTTTATGGCCAAACTGTTTGGATTGATTTTCAACAGCAATCGGGCTGCCTGCATCAAGGCCATACGTCAAAACGGCTATGATCAGTTTGCTGCCAGCATGGCAGAAGAGGGGAGAATGACCTTTAAGCGCAGTCGCTAGCGGACCCGGAATCCATGCTCCTTCTGCCAGTCGGGACCAAATTTGCGTTCACAGTAATCGGCCAAACGGTCGAACCAGCGCCACCAAAGGCTTTTTCCCTTTTGACGGGCTTCAAATATGTCGGTTAGGAAAACGTCGATATCGGCCATTTTTTCTTTGGGCACAAAGGAGGCCGCACCTTCTTGATACGATTTCTTGATATCTTCGGGCGTCATGGCATAGGCCGTTAGCATCACAGCGATCACTTTTTTATGGCCGCAGATGTCCAACAATTCATAGCCGTTGACACCCATGATATCCAAAATAGCCAAATCGAAATATTGATTTTCCAGGAGGTCACGCGCTTCTTCAAAATTGGCGGCCTTGGTAATCCGGCACATGCTGAGCAGGTCTTCCAAGACCTCTAAGACATCGGGTTCATCATCGACGATCAGAATTCTTTTTTCATTTAATAGATTTGTGTCCGACATGGCTTTACTCGTTTTCTTGAGTTTAGTTTTAAATTCAGATAACAAGCGGTAGTTTTTTAGACCGTAGGCTGTTTATGGCTCACAGCCCAAAGCTCAACGAGCAACCCGCAACACCCGCCACCCCTCCCAATACCTTCCGTCATTCCCTCGGAAGAGGGAATCCAAACAAAGCCATCTGCTTGAGGCCTATTCTGGATCCCCATTTTCATGGGGATGACAACCGAGAACTGGAAGGCTTGGATACATCTTTAGCATTTTATTCTAATAGGCTAAAGTCTGATGTTTTAAGCTAAGATTTTACTTCGATCAATTTTTGACTGAGGAGTGTTAAATGCTCCTTTTCCTCATTGATAATTTGATCGATACGCTTTTTGCCTAATGCTTCAGACACCATGTCCTTTAGGCCTAAATAAAAGACAATTGAATCCTTCTCCGCCGTAATAGCGGCTTTGTAAATATCTTCAATCGATTGGGGATCCATTTCTTTTTCAAAAAAGACACGCGTATCGGCCAGGGCCTGTAAATAGACACCCGCATCCCCCCCCGCAGCAAATAGATTACCTGCTTTTTCATTCTGGGATAATTCGGCGCGCAGGGCTCCAAAGGTTGCTTCGTGTTCAGCTTCCATATCGGCTAATTCGGACAGAAAGGACTTGTTGGATGAATCGCTGACCGTCTCAGCAGCTTGGCGATAAAATATAGCGCCATTGCGCTCAAGTTGCTGCGCAACTTCCAGTATATTGTCGGCATTGAAATCGAAAGTCATTGCTTGGTCCCTATGCGTATTATGAGATGAATAAGATGGTTCTTCTCCAAAAGCGCTGGAGAATACCAGGGTCCAAGGATTCAAGGATTCGAGGATCCAAGTGATTAACCAACGGCTTATCAGTCATCAGCTTTAAGCCTTAAGCTGCTTAAAGCTTGGGGCTTAAAGCTGAGGCCTGAGTTCCACTTGACCCCTGGGATCCTTGACTCCTTGAATCCTATAAGGTCGAAAAGCCAGTGCGAGCACCTTCATTTTTATTAAACAGCTACATCTCATCGGAATATGACCTAAGAATATTAAGATAATGATCCTTGCAGCCGAATGCAATGTGCCAGGCAAACATTATCGGCACAAGCCGGCTTAAGCCCGTGGTCAATACGCTGATGACACAGGTTACATTTATAGGCAATTTCAATAGAATCATCAAAGAAAATGGCGTCATAAGGGCAGGCCTCGAGACAGAGTTGGCACCCAGTGCATAACTCGTTATCCAAAATAACAATCCCGTCATCCCGCTTTATGATGGCTTCCACCGGACAGACCGCCAGACAGTCGGGATCGTCACAGTGTTGACAGACCGTGACGTCATATGAAAAATCAAGCTGGCCGTTTTGTATGCTAGGCCCGTTTTCAGAGACCCGGATCATACTGATATTTTCAGTTACGCTTGCTTCTTGGATACAGGCCACTTGGCAAGTCAGACAACCCCAACAGGATGCTTGATCGATATCTAAAGATAGGGATTTCATGCGGTTTCCCCTTTGGCCTGCTCAGGATAAATACGACACAAAAGCGTGCGTACGCTGGTGGCTCCCATGGCCGGATCACAGCTTTCAAAGGCATTGTCGGTTAAAATATTGACATTGGATTCATCCCATCCATGGCCTGGCTCCTTTTTTTCCGGAAACCACCACCCGTGCTGAGCATGGATGACTTGGGGATGAATACCGGCGAAAATTTTGGCCCGCTGGCGGATACGGCCGCGGGGTGATTCCAACACCACCCAATCGCCGTCGCGGATGCCTTCCTTTTTAGCCGTATCTGGATGGATCTCAACCAAAGGATCGGGATGCAGTGCCCGCAACCAGGGAACCTGCCTATTCTCGGTGTGAAAAAATCCGGGCGAGCGGGCGCCGGTAATCAAAATATACGGATAGCCTGCTTTAATATCCGGGGTACTGACCGGACTTTCGGGCGGTTCTTGGTAACGTGGCAGGGGATCATAGCCCCAGTTTTCCAGCAGGGTCGAATAGAGCTCAAACTTTCTGGTGGGGGTTGAAAATCCGTGTTCTTTATACTTAAAATAACTGACATCGCCCCTGATATAATCCATCTGTTTGAATTCTTGCCAGGTGATGCCCAAAGGTTCCAGGATGTAATCGAGCCCCCCCTCAAAATTATCCCACCAGTGATCACCTTGACCGACACGGTGAGCCAAATCGTTCAACATGGCATGGTCGGAACGGCATTCGCCCACTTGAATAATTTTGCGTCTGGGTAGCAGATAGCCATGGCGCTTCCAGAAATCGCCCACATAATCCATCTCCAGCCAGGTGGCCGCCGGCAGCACCACATCGGCCAATTCGGCAGTGGGTGTTAAAAAAAAGTCGGACACCACCATGAAATCAACAGCTTTGAGGGCTTGATAGACCTCGCGAGCATTGGCGCGGGTGATAACCGGATTGGAACTGATCAAAAAAAGCATTTTTACATCATAGGGTTCCTTTTTTAAAATAGCATCCCAAACATATTTGGGATTGATGATGGCAAAATTTCCGGCCAGGCGAAAGTGCTCAGCACCCAAACGCTTTAACGATTGTTCGTGAGGCAGCATGCGATGGGCACCAAAACGACCGACATTACGGATTTTGGGTGGGTTGAAAAGAACTTGACCCCCGGGCCGGTCGATATTGCCGGTGATCCCCATCAGGGCCATCAAAGCACGATTATTATCGGCACAATTGATCTGCTGTTCGATGGCCACGCCCCATTGAATGGCAGCCGGTTTGGTGGTGGCAAATAGCCGTGCGGCAGCAATGATTTTTTCTTTGGGCACCCAGGTGATCTGTCCGACCTTTTCGGGCGGGTATGCGTCCACCCGTTGCACGAAGGGTTCCCATCCATAAACGTGGTTTTTGACAAAATCGGCGTCGAAAAGATTTTCGTTTACGATCACATGCAGCATCCCCAAAGCCAAGGCCGTATCCGTCCCCGGACGCAGCTGCAGCCAAATATCGGATCGTGCGGCGATGCGGGTCAACCTGGGATCGATGCAAATCAGTTTGGCTCCTTGGGCCACACTGGAGGAAAAGGGTTCGCCTTTGTAGCAATCGGGATTGGAGATAACCAGATTATTGCCCCAAACCATGATGCAGCCGGGATTGTTTTCGTAATCCACGATGGGATTGGATCCGCAGGTGATGATGCTGGTGGCGATTCTGGGGCCGTAGCAAAAATGGCCGGCAGTGAGTACATTGGGACTGCCCAATAGATTGGCGAATCGATAAATAACTGCCTCGTTTTCCCGCCCGGTACCATATCCCATGACAATCGATTCAGCGCCATGGGTACCTTTATAGGTCAGCATTCGCTCGGCGATGAGATCCAGAGCCGCATCCCATGTGATCCGTCCCCAGCGGCCGCTACCTTTAGGGCCAATGCGCCGGATCGGATAGGTCAATCGATCCGGATGATAGGCCAGTTGCGGTGACGCGATTCCCTTGCTGCACAGACTGCCGTGGTTGATGGGGCACCCCGGATCGCCCGCAATTTTCATGACACGGCCATTTTTGAGGTAAACCAATACGCCACAGCCGCCGTGACACATGCGACAATGGCTCTTAACCATGTGATCATATCCGTGTAAACGCATTTCACGGGCGGCACGCTCGTCAGTGGATTCAAGCATGGCTATAAATCTCCGGGATAATTTACTTGACAGTAAAACATGAATGAAGTATTACAATTTCGATATCATACTGAAAGATAAATTACAATAACCCTTGCCAAGATACCTGTTCAACTAATCAAATATAGTGCTCTATTTGTTTAATTTCAGCCAAAGGGGGGGATATGGAAGTAAAAGAGATTCAGGAACAAATTAAGGCAGCCGATATTGATTCGTTGCGGATTGATTTTCCGGATCTACATGGGATCTGCCGCAGCAAGCTTGTACCGGCCAGTCGACTTGAAGCGGTTCTGGAGGAAGGTTGCAACCATGTGACCGCCACCTATTCCGTCGATTTAGCCAATGATATTGCCATGGGCAGTGGTCTCTGTGACGAAATTCAATGGCGTGATATGACCATCAAACCAGATCCGGATACGTTTACCGTACTCCCATATTTGGATGGCACTGCCAGATTCATAGGAAATTCCTTTGGGCATGACGGCCAACCATTGGCCATGGACCCCCGCTATGTGTTGCAAGGCATAATCAAGCAATATCAAGATCTAAACCTGGATCCCATTGTGGCATCCGAACTGGAATTTTTCCTTTTTAACCAGGGTGGCGAAGCCGATGGCGAGGTGTATAACGCCAGTCCTTCGTGTGTCTATCAGGTTAATCCGGTTGTCGATCCCAAAGGCATGATGCGGCGATTTCAGAATCTCTTTATCGAGCTTGGATTGGACATCATTTATATCAATCATGAATTCTTTCCAGGACAATTTGAGGTTAATTGGAAACACGACCGGGCGCTTAAAATGGCAGACCAGTCTTTTACCTTTAAGTATGTCTGCAAGGAAGTAGCCGCCCAAAACGACTTGTTGTTGACGTTTATGGGGCGTCCCAAAACCGATAACGGTGGCAGTGGCTATCATCTGCATGCGTCGCTAAATGATCCCGAGTCCAATAAAAACTTGTTTGACGACCCGGCCGCTGCCGATGGTGTCTCCGACCTGCTGCGTTATTTTTTGGGTGGGCAAATGGCGCATGCTCGGGGCATGGCAGCGATCATGTCACCGACCATTAATTCCTACCGCCGCTTTGTGTTGGGCAACTTTTGCCCATTTTACCTGGCTTGGGGCTGGGATAATCGTACCGTATACTGCCGCGTTCCGGCCGAACGCGGTCAGGCCACGCGGGTGGAAAATCGGGCGCCATGTGCATCAGCTAATCCCTATTTAGCCATAGCGACCATGTTAGCCGCCGGCCTCGACGGTATCAAAAATAAGATAGACCCAGGTGAACCAGCACCCGATGATGTCTACGGGGCCGAACCGGGTAGCTTGGAAACGGTAACTTTTTGGCTGCAAAACGCGCTTGAGGATTTTAAAGCCGACACGGTTTTATGTGAAGCCCTGGGACCTGAGTTGGTTCAGGCTTATTTGGCTCTCAAAGAACATGAAGTCGAACGTTTCCGAACTAGTGTCACCGATTGGGAATTCAATGAGTATGCCTATCACCTCTAAATTTGAATAGGAGGTAAGCTATGTGTGGTATTGCAGGCTTTATTGCCGGGGAATCAGCAACCCAGGGCAATGGCTTAATCGACATGTTAAAGCAACTCATTCACCGGGGACGGGATGCCACCGGCGTGGCGGTCTACGAAAAGCGGGATGCCATTGATCTGCGCGTATCCTTAACTTCGGCTGAATACCAACCTGACTTGGAAAACTATATTCAGAAATTTGGGACCATGGCAGCACCGCGCAGCTATTCCGGACAGGGTGTATTCCATTTTTTTGAAGCCAGCATTGATATGGATGCCGCTGAAATGCCAAGGCTGCATTGGGAAATTGACAGCCACCCGCAACTGTGCGTGCATTCTATCGGCCAACAGATCAAGGTCTATAAGGATGAGGGCTCGGCCGAAGATCTCCAAAAAACACATCAAATCCCTGCGGTGGCAGCGTCGCATGGGATCGGCCATGTGAGACTGGCCACGGAAAGTGTCGAAAATATTAATTTTGCGCACCCGTTTGTTTCCTATCTAATGCCCGAACTGGCCATTGTGCATAATGGCCAATTCACCAATTATTTTAACATGCGTCGCAAAATGGAGAGTTGGGGCATTCGCTTCAAAACCAACAACGATTCTGAGATGGCGGTGCATTTTCTGGCTTATCAGATGAAAGAAAAGGGTCTGGACCTGGAAGCGGCGCTTTATCAGGGCCTGGAAACGTTTGATGGTGTATTTACCCTGTTGGTCAGCACTGGCAAACAGGTCGGGGCACTGAGGGACCAACTGGGGATCAAACCCATGCTGTTTTATGAACAGGAGGGCGCGACAGTACTTTTGGGATCCGAACAAATTTGTTTAACCCCAATTGTCTCCGATGTGTACGCCACGGAGATGGATCCAGGAGGCGTAAAGGTATGGCCCGTTTAGATATTAAAGCGCAAAATTCGCGTGAGGTAAACGTCCAGCTCAAGGCAATGATAAAGACGGAAGACCAGATTGAGATCGACAATCCGCACTCTATGCACAACTTTGCCACGGCCTTGATCGGAAATGCTACCATTACCATCAACGGCAGCACCGGCTTTTATACCGGCGGTTTCCTGGAAGGCCCCTGCCTGACCATCAAGGGCAATACCGGTTGGTATACAGGTGATAACATGATGGCTGGTGAAATTGTGGTGAAAATGAACACCGGTAGTAACGTGGCTCCATCCATGGTTGGGGGCACCATTGTGGTCATGGGTAATAGCGGTAGTCGCGCCGGCTGGGGTATGAAGGGCGGCAATTTGATTGTCTGTGGCAATGTGGGGCGCTGGACCGGAAAGATGACCCTGGGAGGACGGATTGTTGTCCTGGGTGAAGTGGGCGAAGGCATTGGCGAATCCATGTACGGCGGCATCATACACGTGCTGGATCCGGCTGTCGGGGATAAACTGGGCGGCAATGTCAGGTTAATTCCCATAGCACCGGACGAGCAAAAAAAGCTGGACGCCTTGTTTGCTAAATACGGGATCAAGCAGGATGTTGGTGCCTTTCAAAGCATCGTTCCCAAAGTCGTCGGGCGGCACGAGTACGTGCTATTCAAACCAACCCATAAGCAGGTGAGGTAGGGGATAATGGCAAAAGACGAAAAACAGAAGCAAAAGAAAGTTCGGGTCAAAGATGTCCAAAGAGGCGTGTGGATGTCGGAAGCCGTGTCCGAGATAAAGCATAAGGCTGAAACCGGCTTACATCGCATCCGGGGTTGCGGGACGCCGCAACGGTTTCCCAATTTCGATGACCTGCTGATGCTGCCTTCCCAGCTGACCCGGATGTCCATCGACACCTATCGCGAAGATTGTCAAACCCAGACCGTTCTGGGGGCCCGCACAGCCAAAAAGCCGCTGGTTATTGAAACCCCGGTAATGATTTCCGGCATGTCCTACGGCGCCTTGAGTAAAGAAGCCAAAATCGCCTTGGCCAAGGCCACCGATATCGTGGGCACCTCCATCAATAATGGCGAAGGCGGTCTTTTGCCGGAGGAACGAGCCAATTCCTACAAACAGGTGGTTCAAATTCTACCCAGCCGTATGGGTTTCTCACTGCGTAGCATCGAGGCGGCCGATGCCTTGGAAATTATTGTGGGTATCGGTGCCAAACCTGGTCTCTCCGGGCATTTGATGGCCAGCAAAATCACCAAGGAGATTGCCGAATTTCGTCAGCTACCCGAGGGTATTGACCTGCACAGCCATCCACGCCATGGGGATATATTTGGTGCCGACGACTTATGTCTCAAAATGGACGAACTACGCGATATCACCAACAACGAAATACCGATTTTTCTTAAGTTAGCTGCCGGACGGGTATGGGAGGATGTTAAAATCGCCGTTAAGGCCGGCGCGGACGGCATCGTCATCGACGGTTCCGAAGCCGGTACCGGGGCAGCCCCCGTAATAGCTTCCAACAACCTGGGGGTGCCCACATTGCCGGCTTTGGTACAAGCGGTGCGCTCGCTCGAGGATATGGGCGTCAAAGAGGATATCAGCCTGATCGTTTCCGGCGGCATCAAGGATGGTGCTGATGTAGCCAAGGCGCTGGCGATTGGAGCCGATGCGGTTGCGATCGGTACCGGTGCCATGATTGCCATGGGGTGTGTGGTCTGCCTGCGCTGCCATGAAGGCAAATGTGCCTTTGGTATCGGCACCCAGGATCCGGAACTGCGTAAACGTTTGGACATTGATGCAGCCGCCCAGCGGGTGGCCAATTATATCCAAGCCATGACGATTGAAGCCACCATATTGGCCAAGGCCGCCGGAAAAACCAAATTGAGCAGCCTGGAACGGGAAGATTTGCGATCACTGACCCTGGAATCCTGTGCCATGACAGGCATCCCCCTGGTGGGCAGTAATTATACATTCGGGGAGATGTTTGGCTTCTGCTAAAATTTTTCACAGGCACCAATCAGGTAACATGAATTCAATAATTCGCTCAATACCAGCAATGGCCTTTTGAGTAGCATAGATGAAAAATTTTAAGATTAAATCATGGCCATGGTTTAATTGGACAGCGAGAATTTTTTAGGGTTGGGAAGTATTATGAGCATGCGAATCGATGAGCATCCAATCTTAGGGCAATTTGAACTAGGCCCTAAGATCCAGTTTACGATTGACGGTAAATCCATGGCGGGTTTTGAGGGCGAACCCATCGCCATGGCTTTACGCAGCAACGGCATCCTGATTCATCGTTACACAACCCACCGAAATGAACCGCGCGGTATGTTTTGCGGCATCGGTCGTTGTACCGACTGCATTATGGTCGTTAATGGGCAGCCAAACATCCGCACCTGCGTGGAGCCGCTAAAACCCGGCATGGTGGTTGAAACCCAAAAGGGCAAAGGCCTGCACAAGCCCACGGAGTAAGCTATGCGTAGATACGAAATGATTTGTGTGGGCGCCGGTCCGGCTGGATTGGCCGCGGCCGTGGCAGCCGCCAAAAACGGTGTTCAGGTGATTGTTTTTGATGAAAACGAACGGCCGGGCGGTCAGCTTTTCAAGCAGATTCACAAGTTTTTCGGATCGCGCGAGCACCATGCCAAGGAGCGCGGATTCAATATCGGCCGTAATTTTCTGGAGGAAGCGCAAAAGCACGGCGTGGAAGTCTCTTTAAATTCAGTCGTGCTGGGTATTTATGAGAACGGCGGTATCAATGTCATGATCGGTGATCGCATCGAACATGTCCAAGGCCAAAAAATTTTAGTTGCCACGGGCGCATCCGAGAACATGATTCCATTTCCGGGCTGGACCTTGCCTGGTGTCATCGGAGCGGGAGCTGCTCAAACTATGGCCAACATTCACGGTGTCCGTCCCGGCAATCAGATTCTGATGGTTGGCTCCGGTAATGTGGGCGTAATCGTCAGCTATCAGATGATGCAGGCCGGCTGTAAGGTTGCAGCCGTAATCGATGCCGCACCCAAAATCGGCGGTTATGCCGTACATGCCGCCAAAATTGCACGGGTTGGGGTGCCATTCATGATGTCACATACCATCAAGGCGGCGCATGGCAAAGATCGCGTCGAGGGTGCCACTATTATTCAAGTGGACGAATCGTGGCAGCCGGTTGTGGGCACTGAAAAAAGCTTTGATGTGGACACCATTTGTATTGCCGTCGGTTTGAGCCCCATGACCCAACTGTTACGGATGGCTGGCTGTAAAACCAGTTTCGAACCGGTCCTGGGCGGTCAAATTCCGGCGCATGACAAAAACATGCAGACCTCCATCAAGGGCGTTTACGTTGGTGGCGATATTGCCGGAATCGAAGAGGCCAGTACCGCAATTATTGAAGGTCGCATTGCCGGATTGGCCATCGCCCATAGCCTCGGGTATATTGACAAGGTCTCCTTTTTGGAACAACGCGGGCAACAATATCAAAGCATGCTCGGTATGCGCAGCGGAAGTCACGGTTCCGTGCGCGGTAAAGCCAAAGAACATTTAAATGCGGTGATGAAAGGAATGACGCATGCCGCCTGAGTCGGTGCTTACTGGATATTTATCGGGTGAAGAATTAAAAGACAGTCCGGGTCTGCCCAGTGAAAAGAGACGTCGCCAAGGCCCGGTGGCGGCCATTGAGTGTTTGCAGGATATCCCTTGTAATCCATGTGAATCGAGCTGCAACGTCGATGCGATTGTGGTGGGGGATGACATTACCAATATTCCCCATCTGTTGGAAGATAAGTGTGTGGCCTGTCAGACCTGTGTGTATATCTGCCCGGGCCAGGCTATATTTATGATCGATGAAAGTCTAGCCGATGACCGGGCCAGTGTCATGATGCCATATGAATATCGGCCGCTACCGGCCAAAGGTGATAGTGTGACGGCCTTGGACCGGGCCGGCAGGGAACTGGGCGATGCCACCGTCCTTAAGGTTCGGCAGACCAAGAAAATGGATCAGACCGCAACCGTTACCATCGAAGTGCCGCGGTCGTGGTCCATGCAGGCCCGCGCGCTTAAACTGAAAACTAGGTCATAAACTCTAATTTGGGGTGATGACTTATGGATGGATATATAGCCCATGGGACTTGATTCAAGATTTAAAATATCGAATGTCGATTGGAAGAATATTGAATTTCGAAGTTATGCATATGGCAACCAGCTCACTTCAGCATTCGACATTTCTTATTCGACATTCATTATTCAAATAAAAATGATTCGGATTTAGCAAAAGGCAAGTGAAAGATAATTACTGTAAACTTAAACACGACGTAAATTGAGAACTTCAAACAGGAGGAAAGCAACATGGCAGAGCACGCATTGGGTATGGTAGAAACTAGAGGGATCGTTGGCGCCATCGAGGCCGCCGATGCAATGGTAAAGGCAGCCAAGGTTCGATTTGTTGGACGCGAATTTGTGGGTGGCGGACTGGTGGCCGTATTTGTACGCGGTGATGTGGGGGCCGTGAAGGCAGCCACCGACGCGGGTGGGGCCGCTGCAGAACGCGTGGGTGAACTCGTATCCGTACACGTGATCCCCAGACCGCACAGCGATATCGAGTTTACGATTCCACAAGCCGAATAAGGGGCTCATCATGGCACTGAATACGCGTATAATTTCGCACCCATCACCGGGTGTCTTTGAATTCTTGCGACAGCGTGTAGGTGTGACCGGCAAAAAAGTTTTTGCCGAGGCCGAGGTTCCCTTCACGGCTGTGGGGCTGGTGCAAGGGAAATTGGTCGATATGATCGCTGCCGCCGACGTTGCCGAGAAAGCCGGCGATGTACGCGTTTTCGACATGCGTGGACTGTGTCCGCAACATATTACCATGATCGGGATTTTTGGTGATATTGCCGATGTGGAAGCCAGCATTGCAGCCATTGAAAACGCCGAAGATCTGAAATAACCCGGCCTGGTATATGGATTGTGTATAAGGCTGAAGGAGAATCAGTATGTTATTAGCCAAAGTGATCGGAAATGTATGGTCCACTAAAAAGAAGGACTCAATTTCTGCTTTACGATTATTGTTAATCCAGCCGCTGGGGAAGACGCTTAAGCCAGAAGGCAATGTGCTTGTGGCCGCTGATGAGGTCGGGGCCGGATTTGATGAATTGGTGATTGTGACTCAGGGTGCGCCGGCCATGCAGGCCTTTGACAAAAGTGCCTTGATCCCGGTGGATGCGGTGGTAGTAGGCATTGCCGACAACCTGGAATTGGCTGAACCGGCTGGCAGAAAAACAAAATGAGAGAAAATGTTATTGACAAGGTTCGGGCTGCCGGCGTCGTTGGTGCGGGCGGAGCTGGTTTTCCGACCCATATCAAGCTGCAGTTTGAGGCCAAGCAGGTCCTGGCCAATGGGGCCTCGTGTGAACCGCTTTTGGTCAGTGATCCCTATCTCATGACCCAGCATGCCGATGTTGTTCTGGATGGCCTGCAAACCGTGATGGATTGCACCGGTTCACAAAACGGCAGCATCTGTCTCAAAAAGAAGCATGGCGATGCGGTCGCAGTCCTGAAGGATCACATTGAAAATCGGGACAGCAACGGGCAAATCAATCTGTTTGAACTAGAAGACTTTTATCCGGCCGGTGATGAATTTATCCTGGTCAATGAAGTCACTGGAAAGATCGTTCCCGAAGGCGGTATCCCCCTGCATGTGATGACGGTGGTTAACAATATCGAATCCTTATTGAATATCAGTAGGGCCATGATCGGAAAAGCGGTTACGGAGCGCTACCTAACGGTGTGCGGCGAAGTTCAGCAACCGCTGATCTGTAAAGTTCCAATTGGTACGCCGGTTAGCGATATCATCCAGTTGGCCGGTGGTCCCAAAATTTATGATTATGGCATTGTCATGGGCGGACCCATGATGGGCAAAGTGATTACCAGTGAAGCCGAACCCATCACCAAAACCACCAGCGGCATCATCGTGCTGCCTGCAAATCACAATATAATCGGTGGAAAAAATAGAAGTCTGGATCAGATGCGCTTCATTGCCAAGTCCGCTTGCACCCAGTGTTCACGCTGTACGGATTTATGTCCACGTTATCTGATCGGGCATTCCTTGGAACCCCATCGGATCATGCGACATCTGGCTTACAATCCCGGTATGCAGGGTGAGGTATTGGAAGATGCACTGATATGCTCGGAATGCGGGGTTTGTGAAAAATTTGCCTGTCCCATGATGCTCTCCCCAAGAGAGATTAACGCAGCCGTTAAGCATAAGTTGCTGCAGGACGGCGTAAAACGTGAACCCAAACGTGCAACCTACCAAGTATCCATGTTTAACGATACCCGCAAAATTCCCCTCCAGCGTCTCATGCAACGCCTGGAGGTATTGGCATACGACACCCATCCGCCTTTCTATGTAGGGGATTTTCATGTCAGCCATGTCCGGGTACCGTTGCAGCAACACCTGGGCCAACCGGCTGAGCCAGTGGTCAAACCGGGGGATCGGGTAAGGAAAGGTGACCTGCTGGGGGAAATCCCCGAAGGTGTTTTGGGCGCCAGAGTCCATGCGAGTATTGACGGCGTGGTTGAATCGGTGGGGGATAGTGTGGTGATAAACAGCTGAGGATCCAAGGATTCCAGGGTTCAAGGGGTCAAGCGAACACCAGGCCTTTAGGCTGAAGGCAATTAGACTGTTAGGCTGCTATCAGCCATAAGCTTTCAGCCCTAAGCTGCTTAAAGCTTAGAGCTTACTGCTGTAGGCTATCAGTTAAATCACTCGAACCCTTGAATCCTCGGATCCTTGGACCCTTTATCCCATAATAGTAAATATGGTCAAAATTTTATAGTTAATTGCTCAAGTCTTAATCGCAGGATTGGAAAGTATGGAACTAAAAGCCATTACCATGGTTGAACTGAACAGTATTGCCAAGGGCGTCGAAACCGCCGATGAAATGCTGAAGACCGCCGATGTGGATTTGGTCATGGCGCATCCGATTTGTGCCGGCAAATACATGGTGCTGGTATCCGGAGATGTGGATTCGGTGGAACGCGCCGCCGATATCGGCAAAGAGACTGCCGGTGAGTTTCTGGTGGACGATTTTGTAATTCCCAATGTGCATGCATCCGTTTTCCCGGCCCTAACGGCGACGACCCGGATCCAGGACATTGACGCTTTGGCTGTTATCGAGACCTTCTCTGTGGCGTCCTCGATCATGGCGGCCGATGCAGCCGTCAAGGCAGCTGATGTGGACATAATTGAAATCAGATGTGCTACCGGATTGGGGGGTAAATCATTTCTCTATCTGACCGGCGATGTATCCTCGATTAATTCAGCGGTGGAGGCCGGTATCGATGTGTTGCGCGGTACTGGCCTGATTTTGAGTCATGTGGTGATACCTTCTCCCAGTCCAGACATAAGAAAGTGTATTTTATGAGCGCAGCTGGCCTTAAACTAGGAAACCTTGTCAACCAACCTGAAAACTGGGATTTTTCCGGCGTCGCACAACTATATGCCGGGGTGGATCTGGGAACTTATAAGGCTATTACCATTATCATCGATGAAAACGGGCAACCCCGAGCAGCACTGATGCAACGGGCAGAAGTGGTACGCAGTGGATTGATTGTCGACTATGCCGGCGCCCAACAGATTGTTCGCGATATGCTGGCTCAATTGCGGTCAGCCAGCCCGCTGCCCATTGAAAAAGGGGCTACCTCATTCCCGCCCCAGACCGAATATGCCAATGTCAACGCCACCCGTTATATTCTGGAAGGCGCCGGTATAGACGTATTGAACGTTCTGGATGAACCATCAGCTGCCAATCAGATTTTAAAATTGACCAGCGGGGCCGTCGTGGATGTGGGCGGTGGCACCACCGGCGTCGCCGTCATCAAGGATGGTAAGATCGATTTTACCTGCGATGAGGCCACCGGCGGGGTACACTTATCGCTGGTTGTGGCCGGCAACTATAAGATCGACTATGAAGCCGCTGAAAAATTAAAGGCCGATCCGAACAGACACTCTGAAATCGTTCCGGTGGTGCGGCCGGTTATCGAAAAGATCGCCAGCATTGTCAAAGAAAGCCTAGAACCTTTTACAGACCTCAGCGATGTCTGTTTGGTGGGTGGCACTTGCGAACTGGACGGTTTTACTGAAATCGTTCAAGACGTACTGCAGATCAATACCTTTCGACCGGATAAGCCTCAATTTATTACGCCGTTAGGCATTGCGCTTTCGTGTCTGCAAGCAAGCTAGTGTAAATACTTGGTGGTTATGCAAAAAGAACTCATACGCCAATTGGTGCAAGAAGCTTTACAGGAATTAGACCTGGTGGACCGTGCGGCTGGCAAGCTGGCTTTAAACAGACGCCACCACAGATCTTCGGGTCCGGTGATACTTAGTGTTTTCCATCCCGGGGTTCGGAAATTGGAACAGGCATTGGTGCAGATAAAGCAAATTGAAAAAGTGGCCGCCAAATCGAGCGTTTACACGGTGGGTGCGGCCCGTGCCTGGGTGTGCGGCCAGGATGTAAAGAATCAGGCTGGCACGCGGTGTATTTTAGATACGGTTAAGAGGGATGGGCTCGAAAAGGTGCTGCAAAGAGCAGACATCCTGGTGCTGCCGACTTTCTGTTTTAAGACTGCCGCAAAAGTAGCCCGCCTCATCACGGATGATGACGAAAGCGGCATGGTGCTGTCAGCGTTAATTCAAGGCAAACGCGTATTGGCTAGCAATGACGGTTTCATGTTGTTAAAGGGACTGGCCAACCCAGGCATAAAATCCGAAATTAACCAAATCGTAGCCAAACTGGAAGGCTTTGGCATGCGCATGTGTAAAACTGAAAATTTGGCTGCAACGTTTCAAGACATGCAGGGCCGCCCGGGTCCACAAGCAGGTGCTGGGGTCTCTAAAAATATTAATTCGCAAAATGGCGTTCTTACCCTGTTAACTGCCAAGGATATTCAAGCCGCAGCAAATATCAAACAAGAGACAATCGCTGTGGCTCCAGGCGGCCTGATTACACCATTGGCACGCGACCAGGCCAAGGAATATGGGATACGGATTATTACTGATGGCGATTGATTGTTGCACATAGCGAAACCAAACTGAGCATGATAATTTTACATTCAGATACCAATATGGAGATGAACGCATGGCCGAACTAAGAGCCTACTGTCACATCGATCGGATGCAGCCCCAGTTTGCATCCCTTTTTGCGAGTAAATGCCGGGGGTTTCTATCTGTGGAGGGTATGGCCTCATTGTTTGTGGAGGTGTTGCCGGGTATTGTCATCAACCGTCTGGCCGATCTCAGTTTGAAGGTCACCAATTCAAAGCCAGGTGAGATGATCGTCGAACGACGCTACGGTATGATGGAAATTCATTCTTTCGAACGCGAAGAGATCATACATGCCGGCGAGATGATCTTGGAGGAGCTGGGCCTGAGAGAAGAAGATCGTATGGTGCCCAGCATCCTATCCACGAGTATTATTAATAAGATCGATCCCTATCAGGCCGTTATCATCAACCGCAACAGTAAAGGGATGATGATATTGGGGGGTGATGATGTGTATCTGTTGGAAGTAACGCCGGCGGCTTACGCTGCAATTGCCGCCAATGAAGCTGAGAAATATTGCGACATCAGACTCGTAGACATCCGCTTCTTTGGTGCGGCCGGTCGTATCTATTTAGCCGGCAGCGAATCGGAAGTTCAAGCCGCAGCTCAGAAAATTGTTGAAACACTAAGCCAGATGAAAGGCCGCATGACGAAATTGATTTGATGATTCCGACAGAAAAGGCTTCCGTTCAAGGTGGGCAAGCGAAAAAAGCGCCGGCCAAGGCTGCGCCTAGCAGGCGAAAAAAATAATCCTAATATAAAGGGAGAGTCATTTAATGGCACCCGTTTTTCTATTTGGCGAACAGGTCCGCAGTATCGTCAGATCCGGCGGAAAGGAAATAAAAATTGCCGAAGGAACTCGTATTTCTTCAGCTGCTGCCGATCTGATTAAAGAGCATCAACTCACTGTCATAACCGTGGCCCCGGGCACAGATGAGCAATCACAAACAGCTCGCAAATCATCCGTGCCCGACTGTCGTAGAACCACCAACAAACCAGTACCGCAGGGAAAAAATGCATCCACGCGTTCCGAAGATACCCTGGAGATAGCGGAAGCGGAGCTTGATGCCATTGTAGACCGGGTCCTCAAACGTTTTCGGCATTTAAAGGCCAAGCAGGATTCAGCTAAAGTGGCGGCTCCAAGCGCAGTTGCTCAGCCGACTAAAAAAGAAATTGAAGCAGCAGAAACGGAGTCAGACAATATCGATGATCTGGTTATCTGTCGTTGTGAAGAAATCACGCGGGGTGAAATCAAATCGGCCATTCGCAATGGCATGCAAACTTTAAATGGGATTAAACGAGTTACCCGGGCCGGTATGGGGCTCTGTCAGGGACAGACTTGTCAGCGTCTTGTGGCCCAGATCCTAACCCAGGAGTTGGGGATCAGTCCGGCAATGATTGATCCCACCACGGCCAGGGGGCCGGTGCGACCCTTACGTTTGGGTGTTTTTGCAAACAACTGAAAATTTTAAGATTCCAATGGTTAAGTCGTGCTACAAAATTCGCACGCTTTAAAATTGATGATGATAAATGATCAACATCGAACATCGAACGCTCAACATCCAACGTCGAATGAGGAGTCGCTGCACTCTCGTCCATTTTACTTATATAGAAGAGAAAAATTCCATATTCGGTGTTGTGTGTTCAATGTTGGATGTTTGTCTTGAGTTAAAACCTATACATCAAGGAATGTACCAATAAATCGGTAGATCCAAATTTAGTGTCAGAAAGACTTGATTAATACTAGCGACGAAGTCGCATCAAATAAAATCGCTCAGCGATTTTATTTTAGGAGAATAAATGCCCGAAAAAGCAGATATTATCATCATCGGTGGCGGCGTCATGGGATGTGCCATCGCCTATAATCTGGCTAAAGAAGGATTGAAGCCGGTTGTGATCGAAAAGTCGGACATCGGCGGCGAGGCTTCCGGGAGCAATGGCGGCGGGGTGCGCCAATCCGCCCGCAACCTGAAGGAAATGCCACTGGCCATGGAAAGTATCCAGATTTATGGTCAACTGCACGATGAACTCGGTATGGATGTGGAGTATGTCCGCGAAGGCAACCTGCGGCTGTGCACTTCGGAAGAAGAGCTGGAGACCATGCGTCAAGCTATAATTAATCAGCGCGAAAGTGGTTTGGAACTGACCATGCTGGATCGCCAGCAGGTTCTGGAACTCAACCCCTATGTGGGAGAAAAGGTCATCGGGGCCAGTTACTGTGCCACCGACGGGCATGTCAATCCCTTCTTGGTAACCTACGGCTTTTATTTGAAGGCCAAGAGCCTCGGGGCGCGCTTCTTTACGCATGAAGAAGTCAAAGAAATTCAGATGCAAAAAGGCAAAGTGGCCGGTGTCGTAACTGATAAACAGCAGTTTGCCACCGATCTGGTGGTGGATGCCGCCGGTATCGCCGGACGCAAAGTCGCCAACATGGTGGGTCTGGATATCCCCATGCGACCCATTTTCTCTGAGGCTCTGATCACCGAGGCCTATCCGCCGCTTTTCAAACAGATGATCGGACATGCCAAGGGTTTGTTTTACGGCCGGCAAACACAACACGGCTCCTTTTTTTGGGGTGGATTTGTTGGGACTGAACAATTCATATACCGGGAAGGCAAACCGCTTTTTCACTATATTGGCCCGGCCATTTCCCAGATGGTAATAGATTATTTTCCGGTTTTGAAAAATTTGAATGTGATTCGTATGTGGTCAGGGCTCATTGCTCAGATGTCGGATGCCATACCCGTACTTGGTTATACTTCGGAGGTGCCCGGGTTTGTTTTCGCCACCGGATTCAGTGGTCACGGGTTTGGGCTGGCGCCGGTGATCGGTCGCTTGATTTCCGAGTTGATCATGGATTGCCAAACATCGATGCCCATCAATGATTTCTGCTACGGGCGTTTTCACAAAGGTTCTGAGCATGAATGTTCGTGCCAGGGCAATGCCGCCTGCACCACGGTAACAGCGGTGTGTCCCAACAAGCGTGAATGGCTTAAAAGCATATAGGGAAAGAATCATATGATAGACCTCCGAGCGTTCGCATTTATCGATCAATTACAAAAGCAAATGGTAGCATACATCGGCTCCAGCGCGCGTGGCTACTACCCGGTTACGGGACAGGCTGCGCTGTTTATCGAGATTGCCCCAGGCATGGAAATCAACACCATTACCGATGCTGTTATGAAAAAGGCCAACGTTCGCATTGGCGCATTGGTGGTGGAAAGAACTTATGGCATGCTGGAAGTACATGCGGACGATCCCGCCGATGTCCAGGAAGCCGGCCAGGTTATATTAGACTATATCGGCTGTACAGAAAGCGATCGTCTCAAACCCAAGATATTGTCGACCGAGACAGTTGAACGTTTGAATCCCTATATGAGCCAAATTGTAAATCGTTTTCGATCGGCCAGCATGTCCGTGAGTGATGAGACCCTTTATATTCTGGAAGTCGTACCAGCCGGCTATGCAGGTTATGCCGCCAATGAGGCCGAGAAAGCCGCTGAGGTCACCATCAATCATGTCAGTGTTTTTGGGGCCAGTGGCCGTGTCTATTTGGCGGGTGAGACCTCTGATATTCAGGCAGCTAAGATGGCGGCGGAGACGGCGTTGGCAGCATTAGACGGAAGGGAACACTAGAAACCGCCCCGTGGCGACAGTATAGACAAGAGAAATAGAATCATGAAATCAGCCAAGAAAGATCTCTTTGATAAAATCGCTCAAATTTATCCCAAGCTTTCTCCCAAGAAGCGTCGGGTGGCTGATTTGATAATGGATGACTACAAGAATATTTTTTTGATGACCGCGCGGGAGATTGCTGAAAAATGTCAGGTGAGTGAACCGACCATTGTCCGTTTCAGTGTTGATATGGGATTTTCCGGATATACCGAGTTCCTGCAATATATGAAAGGATTGCTACATACCGAGCTGACCAGTGCGGAAAGGCTACGGCGATCCAGTCGTAAGGGCCATACCGAAACAACCATTCAGAGTTATTGCCAGAATGCGATTGACAATCTGAACAACCTGATGGCCTCTGTATCTGAAAAAGAATTTAAAAATATTGCCCGTAAGATTCATCGGGCTGAAAAAGTTTTTGTTGTGGGCTACCGTGCCTCAGCGACCCTGGCATACCATTTTGGTTACCTGTTAAAAAAAGTGCGGCCACAGGTGGTTATCAATACCGATCTTTCCTGGGAGTTGATGGATGCTCTTTTTGAGAGTGGCCCCAATGCCTTGATGGTTGCGATCGCCTTCCCGCGATATCCGCGTAGAACTATCGAGATAGTGAAGTATGCTAAAAAATGTAAAGTCAAGGTAATCGGGCTAAGCGACACACCCAAATCACCCATCATCACGCTCTCGGACCAATACATGGTTCTGGACATTGAAGGGGTTTCGTTTGTGGATCCTTTTGCCCACGTGATTGCATTCCTGGGGGCTTTGGTTCATGAAATAACTTTTATTGATAATAAAGAGGCCATGCGCTGTATTTCAAAGTTTGATCGCGGTGTAAAAGCTGCGGATGAGTTTTATACCGAAAATGATATGGATCAACAATTGGCTTACCGCGAGCGAGCCACTATCACGACATTGTGGCCGCAAAAGGAAAAAGACAATTCAGGCTAATAGGCTATTAGACTAAATACCTAAAACGCTATTGGGATTTTCCCCTATCGTTTTGTGAAAATAGTAAATTGCAGATCTGAATAATCAAGATGGTGAGAAATCAAAAATGAAACTAAACGACAAAGTTATTGATCAGATTGTGGAATCGGTGGTGCGCAAGTTGGCTAATATGGATGGGGATAGCAAGACGACTGCTGTGGAGGCAGCACCGGCGACAGCTTCCGGCAATGGTGTATTTCAGGACATGATTACCTGTATTCAGGCAACCGGGACGGCCCAGAAAGCTCTGGTGGCGTTGCCCTTGGAGACAAGGGAAAAGGTGATCACGGCCATCCGGGATACCGGTACGGCCAATGCCGAAACCTACGGTCGCATGGAGTTCGAGGAAACGGGTCTGGGTAAACTGGTGGATAATGTAAATAAAAACATATCGGCCTGCCAGGTGATGGGTTTGGAGGATTTAATCCCGGAAGTATTTGCCGGCGATAAGGGCGTCACCATCATCGAACGGCTACCCGTAGGGGTCATTGCTTCGGTACACCCGGTGACCAATGCAGCGCCGAGTATCCTTTTTAACGCCATTATGATGATGTCCGCTGGAAACGCCGTGGTGGTTAATCCGCACCCAAAAACCAAAAAGGTGTCCGCCCGGGTGATTCGCGATCTGAACCAAGCGATTGTGGCCGTCGGCGGCCCCCCGAATTGTCTCAGTTGTCTGGAGGAACCCTCGGTGCCATCCGCCCAGCAGCTCATGACCCATGCAGATATCGGTATGATTGCCGTTACCGGCGGTCATGGCGTCGTGGATTTTGCCACCAAGACCGGTAAGCGCGTCATCGCTGGTGGACCGGGCAATCCACCCGTGGTTGTGGATGAAACCGCTGATTTAAAGCGTACGGCCCAATGCATCATCCAGGGTGCCGGTTTTTCCAATTGCATCGCCTGTGCCAGCGAGAAAGAAATATTCGTGGTCGATTCGGTGGCGGATCAATTGAAGCAGGAACTCCTGAAGCAGGGTGCCCATGAAATCAGTTCCCAGCAAGGGGCAGCCTTAATCAAACATATTTTTAAAAAGGTCAACGCAGCGGGAACGCCCGGGGAAATCAATATGGACTATATCGGTAAAACTCCCCAATTTATCTTAGGTGCAATCGATGTGAAAGTGGGACCCGAGGTGCAGATTGTCATCTTAGAGACAGATCATCAGCACCCCCTGGTCTGGACCGAGCAGATTATGCCGGTGCTGCCATTTGTGCGCTGCCGTGATGTGAATGAGGCCATCGACCGGGCGATTGCGGCCGAACAAAATTTTGGTCACACCATGGCGATTCATTCCAAAAACCTGGCCAATATCCAATTGATGGCCAGCCGGGCCAGCTGCGCGTCGTTTGTGAAAAATGGTGCTTGTGGTTTGGGGGGCGTGGGTGTCACCGGGGAAGGCTATGTCAGCTTTCATATTGCCACCAATGGTGAGGGCCATACGCGGCCCAAGTCGTTTACGCGTATCCGGCGCTGTGTGATGACCGATGATTTGCGCTACCGCTATGGAAGCAATGTATGATGAGTTCGAAAAAAACCAAATTGGGAGGGCAAAGTAAATTGTTCAAGACACGGAAATTGGACTTTTCACGAAGCCATCATGTATGAGAATTCAATTGATCGAGCACGATCCGGAAGATTTTTCGCGCACCAATATAACGCGCTGGGCGTCGGAAAATAATCACCGGCTAAGGCAAGCCTATATCTGCAAGGGTGAGGCCTTACCGGCAACGGATTCGTTTGATTGCTTAATGGTCATGGGGGGATCACAACACGCGTGGGATAACGCTAACTTCCCATGGATCCCAGCGGAAAAAGACTTTTTACAGCAAGCCTTGACGGCCCAAAAGATTGTTGTGGGGTTTTGTTTTGGTGCCCAACTTATAGCAGAGGCATTGGGTGGACGCATATTTTCCGCAAAACACAAGGAAATCGGCTGGCATAAGGTAACGCTTACTTCTGAAGGCCGGGCATCATTTCTTTTTGATCACGTACCCGATTCTTTTACGACCTTTCATTGGCACGGCGATCATTTTTCACTGCCAAAAGGGTGTATCCGATTGGCAAGTAGCAAGGCCACTGAAAATCAGGCTTTTGTTTGCGGGCAGCGACCGGTTGTGGGCTTGCAATTTCACCCGGAATATACTTTGGATATGGTTCGCTTCTATGCCGGCAATCACAGCCAGGATTGGGTGTCCGATACGCATGTCCACGATGGGGCAACGGTTCTGGCTCGAACGGCTGAATTGCCTGATTCGTATGAATTGATGCAAACCTTATTGAATAATATAGCCCAAGAATTTGGCGAGGCATAATGGTACTTTTAAAAAGAGAAAATTTTGCTTCGGGCGCTCCTTTTGAAGAAAAGGCCGGCTACAGCCGGGCTGTCCGAGTCGGTCATATGGTTTTTGTAGGCGGCACCACTACCACGAATGCCCAAGGCGAGGTCGAAGCGCCCGGGGATGCTTACCAACAAACCAAAATCATCCTGCAAAAAATAGAGCAGGTTTTAAAACGGGCCGGCGCCAAAATGTCCCACGTTGTGCGTGTGCGTTTTTATGTGACCGATATCAGTCGCGGTCAGGAATATATTAAAGCGTATTCGGAGTGGTTTAAACAAATTCGACCGGTAATTACTATGGCCGAAGTTAAAGCCTTGGCTAGACCCGAACATCTGGTCGAAATCGAAGCCGATGCGGTGATCGGTTCTTATTTGACGACACGGCTGACATAATGATATCTACACTCAAACATACTTGGCCCAAAGGACCTGCGTATGCTTGAGTGTTAAAAAGAAATCGCTAAGCGATTTCTTTAGGCGGATCCAGCTCCAAACCAGCTTTAAATTTGAATTCCTCTCTGCGACTCGACTTGAGGGCTTCGAGTGAGCCTCGGCCGAACTCCTCGCCGACAAGTCTTGCAGCGTGGGATGAATTCAAATTATGGATTAAGATCCCTTTTTTGCGAAAGTGCGGTGCAGAAATATGAAGGATTTCGGCAAAAAGTTTGTATTACCCTGTAGCGAATCGACTTGAGCTCGTTGACGAGTCTTGCTGCAGGGATAGGGGTTTTAGCCTTTCGCTTAGGAGCGAAATAGTCGCGTTTCATAAAAGCGTGGAACACGATTTTATTGCTCCAATCAATACTAGCAATCAGCAAATAGTCAAAACAAATTGATGCGATCAGTTCATGTAAAGGAGGTGATGTGAGCTAGGGCAACCTTAACTTCAACAATCTTTTCAGAAAGGAGGAGGGTGATGAAATTGAATCGAACAATTTTGCTACTATCTGTTATTTTGGCGGCAATTTTTGCCACTACCTTGGTCATGGCCCCTGTTAGCGCTCAAGCTGCCGATAAAGTTTATCGTCTAAAGATTCAGTCTGCTTATCCACGCGGCGATCTCAGTATGGAATTGCTGAATGATTTTGCCGCCACGGCAAAAAAGAACAGCAACGGTCGCATCCGGATTCAGGTGTTTGCCGATCCGGAACTGGTTCCGGCCGAGCAACTTTTTGAGGCCACCCAAAAAGGCACCCTGGATATGGTCCACGCCGTAGCGGCCATGTGGGGTGGCATCCTGCCAATTGGTGAAGTCGAATTTGGTCTGCCCTATGCCTATAATTTACCGGGTGAACCGGATATTTTTAGCGCCGGGAAAGAGATCCGCAATCTGTTTTTTAATACCGGCTATGTGCGTTTGCTGCGTGAGCAGTATGCCAGCCAAGGTCTCTATTGGTTAGATGTCCATTCCTATGGCCCCATTATCACCATGTCCACCAAAAAAATCCTTACGTGTGAAGATATGCAGGGATTAAAATTCCGCGTGGAAGGGTCTTGGGCTGATTATTATAATGCCGTGGGAGCCCGGGGAACCTATATCAGTGGTATGGAAGCCTATATGGGATTGAAGTTGGGTACCATTGATGCCTCTCAGTGGGATGTCAGCGCCATTACAGGTCTGAATTGGCATGAGGTGGCCCCTTATTGGCTCATGGGGGGACAGAACGATGTCGTTGTGGGACATATTCTATTCAATATGGAGTCCTGGAATGCACTGCCGGCCGACCTGCAGCAGGTCATGGCCGATGCTGCCGAAGACTATTTCCATAAACTGCTAAAAGTTTACGTGGGCGAACTGAAGAAAGTGGATGAACTAATTAAGGCCGGCAAAGTCATAAAGAGTGAGATAGATGCCGACTGTGATCGTCAACACGAAGTGGCAGCCTATGATCTCTGGGACAAAATTGGCGAAAGAGATCCGGCCGCGGCTCAGGCCATTGAGATCATCAAAGAATGGCGTAAAAATTTGTAATAATTCCGCCATATTTATTGCAAGCGACGATTATCATTCCCTACAAGAACCAACAGCCAAAAGCCAGGAGGGTAACGGATTACCCTCCTGGCTTTTAATTACCGTCACGTAAGGGTACGAAACCTTCACGTAATGGTGCAAAACCTTCACGTAAGCGTACGAAGTCGTATACACACTTATATTACAGGCGGCCGGCATGAATCAAATTATTGATAAAATTTGCAACTGGGTCGATCTGGCAGTCGATCGGTCGAGTCGCGTCGTATGCTATTTAGTCTTTGTCATCATGGCCATAACGGCCATAGATGTAACCGCGCGATATGTCTTCAATCACCCCTTGCTCTGGGGATGGCTCCTCAACCGGATCTTGTTCGGCGTCTTCATCATGTTTGCAGGTGCCTATACGCTCTACAAGGGCGAGCATATCCGTATCGAAATTTTTTATGACCACTTCCCACCCGGCTTTAAAAAAGTTGCCGATTGGATCGCCTTTATCGCCTTTATCGCCTTTATTGGGATTTTGATTTGGCAGTCCAGCTGGATGGGCTGGAATTCTCTGATGATGCGGGAAAAAGCACCCGGAGCCTTCCGAATTCCCCTTTACCCATTTAAATTGTTGATACCGGTGGTTGCATTTCTGTTTCTACTAGAAGGCATATCTTTTTTCCGACGGCGTCTAAATTGATCAAAAAGGAACCAATATGATGAGTATTGGATTGTCGACAGTCCTGTTATTTGGCGGACTTCTTTCTCTGCTGGCGTTGGGTGTTCCAGTTGTGTTTGCCTTGGGTGGCATCAGCGTACTGATTATTTCTTTACTGGACGGCACCAATGGTCTTTATGTGGTTGCTACCACCACTTACCGCCAAATTACGGATCCAGGATTGATCACAATTCCATTGTTTCTCCTAATGGGCAACTTTTTGATCCATTCGGGTATATCCGATCGTTTATTCAAAGCTCTGAATCTTTGGCTTACAGGTGTGCGCGGCGGTCTGGCGATTGTATCCGTGGGTGTCTGTGTGGCCCTGGCCATGTGTGGTGGGTTTGGGCCGGGAATTCTCACCATGGGTCTGATCGCGGTGCCGGCGATGCTCAAGCAACGCTACGACAAATCCCTGGCCCTGGGTAGTGTCATGGCCGGCGGTGTCCTGGGAGAGATCATTCCACCCAGCATCATCATGATCATATTTGCCTATATCTCCCGAATTTCGATTGGTAAAATTTTCTTTGGCGGCGCCATACCCGGTTTGATCACCGCCAGTCTTTATATCATTTACATCAGTGTACGTTGTTACCTCCAGCCGGAATTGGCTCCCAAAGCAGTTGAAGATACGACCTGGAAAGCCAGGCTGGCGTCCTTAAAAGATATTGTCCTTCCGGCTATGTTGGTGGTCTTGGTATTGGGATCGATTTTTAAGGGGATTGCCACACCCAGTGAAGCCGCTGGGGTGGGTGCTTTTGGATCTTTTGTGATTTGTATTGTCTACAGACGCTTAACGTGGAAGGTCCTAACCGATTCTTGCCTGGAAACCATGAAAATTAGCGGTATGGCGCTGTGGATCCTGGTCACGGCCACTCTGTTTGGGGTGGTGTATACCAGTGCCGGGGCTCAAGACATGGTTATGGAACTGGTTGAAGGCTTGACAGTTAACCGCTGGCTAATCCTGGCTGTTATGCAAGTCATCCTGCTTGTTTTCGGTATGTTTATGGACGACTATGCAGTCCTGACCATTTGTGCGCCCATTTTTATTCCCATTGCCGTGTTGTTGGGATTCGATCCCACATGGTTTGCCATCATTTTTATCCTCAACATGCAAGTGGCTTATTTGACGCCGCCCTTTGGTTGGGCACTCATTTTAATGAAAGGTGTGGCCCCGCCTGAAATTCACACCAAGGACATCTGGCGATCCATCCCACCGTTTGTCCTTATCCAGCTGATTGTCCTCTTGCTAACCATGTTGTTTCCCTCATTGGCCCTTTGGTTACCTGGCAAAATGCTTTAGATGCTAGCCGGTTCATCGAGCCCAAGTTCATTATTTATGAACAAGTTGTTCGTAAAGAGCGGAAATATAAAGCGCAAAATATTACCTTCCTTTTTATCCCTTCATCTATCTATTTAATTTAGTTATATAAATTATTAGACTCCATGTTGGCATAATATTTGATTATAGAATTTCGAGTTGTTGGAACAGACTTTGAGAACAAAACAACCAGTAAAGAAACCACCATGCCGGACTCAAAATCGGATACCGGTCAGCGGGTGTTGATAAAGCGAAGCCAAGAAGACCGTAGACAAAATCTGGGTGAACGTCGGCACAAATTGCGTTACACGCTCAAATCAAACTTTTATATTCGAATCAGAAAACCACACCGATTTAAAATATGGAAAAAGGAAACCAATTATATCGCAACGATAGTTGATATCAGCTTGAATGGTCTGGGTGCCCGATATGTGTCTCAAGATATTTGGCCGCATGATGTCAGTACCCTATCCATCGTGACAAATGAAAACAGCAGATTAATTGGTAGCATTGCTTATAAAGTGATTTCTGACCGCAAGATATTTTCGAACCCTAAAAATGAAGATATCAGAAAAGTTGGTATCCGATTTATCAAGCTAACAAAAAATCAAAGAAGGCAGCTTGTCACATTTATCCAAAGGTTTGGTATTCAACCCAGGCTCAATAATCAACAAAATCGAAAATGAGATAACATGAAAAATCTTGTGGAATGGTTGATATATTTGGAAGATCGAGCCAGCAGGGTATATGAAGCCTTGGCCGCTGCTTTTGGGGAGGATGCGCATTTTTCCGAATTTGTCAGTCGATTAGCCGAAGATGAGGCCATGCATTTCCACTTTATGAACAGTGCCCTTATTTGTTTAAAAAATAATCCGCACTTGGTTTCGGAAATAGAGCTAAATCAAAAAGAAACGGAACTTATCGAACAAGGATTAGAAAAAATTGAGAGCGCCATTGAATTAGGATCGCTTAACAAATCCTTGATATTAGAGTTTATTTTGAATTGTGAATATTCGGAATGGAATGATATTTTTTTGTATGTCATTAATTCGCTGAAAGCTAATTGTCCCCATTTCAAGGTAATTGGACCGAGTATCCAGAACCATCATCGCATCATCGAGGAATTTTTAAGGGAAATCTCCAATGGATCTGACTATATTCAACGCTTAAAAGAGTTGTCGCCGGTCTGGCGGGAGAGGATATTGGTCGTGGATGATGCTGAGCCAATTTTGGATTTGTTATCCACCGTTTTAAGCCGGGATGCGAATATAGAAACAGCAAGCAATGGTAAAGAAGCTTTCAAAATGGCATGCAGTGCGTATTATGCGGTGATTATATCTGATATCGACATGCCGGAGATGAATGGCATCGCATTTTACCAAGAATTGAAACAACAGTACGAAGATGTGGGCAATAGATTCATTTTCATGTCCAGAGCGGCAACAGATCACATGATAGAATACATCAACCATGAAAATATTCCTCTTTTGAAGAAACCTTTTGCGTTAACAGAAGTGCGCAAAGCATTGTATAAAAAGCTATCAGAAGTTACCCTCTAATTTCACCGCCGGTAAGATGCCACGCTTATCTTCTATCCCCATTAGCGTCAACAATCTCTTCTGGTTTGGATACCATTTGCCGTATACGATGAGCTGTGCTATTTAAATTTAAACTGAGGACGCCTTCCAATCGACTATGCGGAAATGAAATTATCTTGAATAAAGTTTAAATATCAACCGAATCAGGGATGCTTCCCTATGACAGACAAGGCTCATACACGGTATCAGACCATGCCAATTGTATGAGCCTTTTGTTTTTGAAGAATGTATTGCTCAACTGATATTGAGCGGTTCGGTTTCCCCTTTTTAATCAACCGGAGGATCTTCCAATGGTTGATAAACCCACCCGAGAAGCCTTAGAGGCCCGCATCAAAGAACTTAAGCAAATTGTCGCAGAATGCCAATTAACAGAGAAGGCCCTCAAAGAGAGCGAGGAACGGTATCGGTCGCTTTCAGAAAACGTTCCTGTGGGATTATATCGTGCTTCTACCGAAGGAGTTATTTTGTCGGCAAATCCTGCGGCACTTAAAATGTTCGGATTCGATGCAGAGGACCTTTCCAAATTCAAGTTGACCGATATATATAAAGATCCTGAAAAAAGAGAAGAAAATTTGGGTTTGTTGAAAGCACAAGGAAGCGTGAAGGATATTGAAGTCGAGTTCAAGCGTAAGAATGGAACGATTTTTTGGGGCTCCATCAATGCCAGCCTCGTAAAAGATAAAGAGGGTCGCTTCATTTATTCTGACGGCATCATCCAGGATATATCCGATCGTAAGCAAGCCGAAGAAAAGCTTTTCCAAGAAAAGAACTTCTCGGAAACCCTATTGAACAGCCTGCCGGGTGTATTTTATCTTTACGATGAAAATCGGCACCTCATAAAGTGGAATAGCAATCTTGAAGTACTCAGCGGCTATAGTTCCGAAGAGCTTGATCATATGCCCATAACTGATTTCTTTGAGGGCGAGGAGAAAACAGCGGCTATCCGAGGCATCGATCGGGTGTTACAAGGAGAAAACCAGAACATCGAAGTTTGCGCGACCGTAAAAGATGGTTCGAAAATACCTTATATGCTGACCGGGAAACGGTTCTTGGTGAATAACCAAAATTTTGTTCTGAGTTTAGGATTAGATATATCGGATCGCCTAAAGATCGAGAATGCTCTGAAAGATTCAGAGCGCCGCTTGGCAGACATCATCGACTTTTTGCCGGATGCTACCTATGTCATCGATACAGAAGGCAAAGTATTGGCATGGAATCGTGCCATCGAGGAGCTTAGCGGCGCCAAGGCAGAAGATATGATCGGCAAAGGCAACTATGAATATGCAGTCCCTTTTTACGGTGCTAGAAGACCGGTTTTGGCCGACTTATCCCTCAATTGGGAAGAGAAGATCGCTAAGGAATATGCTTATGTAAAGCAGATAGGCGAAGTGCTAATATCAGAAACCATCGATCCGCCCTTTAAACCGAAACCGTCCCTGTTTTGGAATAGCGCCTGTAAGCTCTATAATTCCAACGGAGAAATTGTAGGCGCCATTGAAGTGATACGCGATATCACCCATCGCTTGCTGGCGGAGGAGTCGTTGCGTAGGAGCGAAAAAATATATCGAGGCCTTTTTGAAAACACGGGGACCGCGACTTTTGTTGCTGAAGCAGATATGACCATATCGCAAGTCAACACAAAATGTGAGGAACTCATAGGATACTCGCGAGATGAAATCGAAGGCAAAATGAAAACCTCTGATTTTGTGAGTGAAAGGGATCTTGCAAGAATCCAGGCCTATCATGTTGGTAGAAGAAAAGGAGAAGAAAACGTCCCTTCCGAATACGAACTCGAATTGATCGATAGGCAGGGCCAAACACGAAACGCGATTATTCAGGTTGGCTTGATTGTGGAAACACAACAGAGTATCGCATCGCTCATTGATATTTCCAGCCTTAGAAAGGCAGAAAAGGAACTCCGCGACAATGAAAAACGTTTCCGCTCGCTGGTGGCAAACATTCCGGGTGCGGTATATCGATGCGATCGGGATTCGGATTGGACCATGCATTTTTTGAGTGATGTGGTAACGGATATTTCCGGATACCCAGCGTCTGACTTCATCGGAAGTCGGGTGCGAACATTTGCCAGTATTATCCACCCGGACGATCGCGACATGGTTTGGAACGCGATTGAAGAGAGCATCACAAATGGCGATTCCTTTATGTTAGAATACAGAATTACAGACATAAAGGGACATGAACTTTGGGTGTATGAGCATGGTGTGGGGATCAACGGTGAGAATGGTAAAATTCAGTATCTTGACGGTGTCATCTATGACATTACTGAACGCAAGCTGGCTGAGGAAGCGCTACGGAAAAAGGAAGGCCGCTATCGTACTCTATTTAATGCCGCCAATGATACCATATTTACCATGAAGGACGATGTATTTATGGACTGCAACCTTAAAACACTAGAGATGTTCGGTCGCGAGCGGTATGAGATTATCGGTAAAAACCCAGCTGACTTTTCACCTGTGTTGCAACCGGACGGGATCACATCAAAAGAAAAGGCCCTACAAAAAATCAAGGCGGCCTATCAAGGCGAAACCCAACATTTCGAATGGCAACACATACGCAAGGACGGCAGCATGTTTGATGTGGATGTCAATCTGAACCGGGTTGAGTTGAGTGATGGGCCCCATATTCAAGCCATTGTCCGGGACATAAGCAAACAAAAGCGAGTTGAAAAGGAAAGAAAACAGCTCCAAAAACAGCTCATCCAGGCCCAAAAAATGGAAGCCATTGGAACCCTGGCCGGTGGCATTGCCCACGATTTTAACAACATCCTTTCTGCCATCATTGGTTTTACGGAGATCTCCTTGCGGGATGCACCCCACGGTTCCAAATTGAAGGATAATTTACAGCGGATATTAAGTGCCGGCATCCGTGCGGGTGATTTGGTAAAACAAATTTTAACCTTCAGTCGTCAAACCGAACGGGCCGTCAAGCCGGTCCAAATTAAATCTATCACCAAAGAAGCCCTAAAACTGATTCGGGCTTCCTTACCGGCAACAATCGATGTTGCGCAAGATATTCATAGCGCATCGACAGTCATGGCCGATCCCACCCAGATCCACCAGATTATCATGAACTTGTGCACCAATGCCGCCCATGCCATGCAGATGCGTGGTGGCAAAATGACTGTAAGTCTGACCGATATTATGCTGGATGATGACTTCTGTAAAACGCATACCGACGTCGTTCCCGGCGCGTACATTGAGCTGACTGTAAAGGATAGCGGCCATGGCATGTCACCTGAAGCCAAAGACCGTATTTTTGATCCGTTTTTCACCACCAAAAAACCAGATGAGGGTACTGGTCTGGGGCTATCCGTGGTGCATGGCATCGTGAAGGATTGCGGCGGTTTGATAACCGTGGAAAGCGCACCTGGTAAGGGGTCGCGCTTTCGTGTGTTTTTGCCAATCATTGATACCGAATCGATTGGCAAAGTGGTTACACGCGCCCCCCTTCCCATGGGTACCGAGCGAATCCTCTTTGTTGATGATGAGCCCAACCAGGTTGATATTGGCAAACAGGTTTTAACACTGCTGGGCTATTCTGTAACCGGAGAAACGAGCAGTCTGGCGGCTTTGAAGGTGTTTCGCCAAAATCCGGACCTGTTCGACCTGGTGGTAACCGACATGACCATGCCGAAGATGACCGGTGATGAGCTGGCCAAGGAGATGCTGGCCCTCAAAGCGGACCTGCCAATTATTATTTGTACCGGATACAGCGAAAAAATTACGCCGGCCAAGGCCAAAGCACTGGGTATAAAAGAAATGATCATGAAGCCCGCAGTGGTGGAGGAAATTGCCACCACCGTCAGGCGCGTGCTGGATCAGTTCAACTCAAATTAATAAAAGGATACGACCACAAAAAAGCATGAGGTTTTAAGATGGCATCGATTTTGATTGTCGACGATGAGCTGGATATCCGTGATTTGCTGGAGGGTGAGTTCTCAGATCTCGGGCATGAAATCACAACCGTAGGCACCTGCAAAGATGCTTTGGCTATTGGAAATGCCAACCTATTTGACGTGGTTTTTTTGGATATCAAATTGCCGGATGGGAGTGGGTTGGATATCCTACCAATCTTGCGCGTAGGTCCGGGTCAACCCGAAATCATCATCATGACCGCCTACGGAGACCCGGATGGCGCTGAACTGGCCGTAAAAAACGGTGCTTGGGATTTTTTGGAAAAACCGGTGTTCATCGATAAATTTACGCTAACCTTGCAGCGCGCCATTCGCTTTCGCGCACAGTCGCGGTTGGGAGATTCCTTGCTGGTATTGGATCATGCCGGCGTGATTGGCGACAGTTCCGGGATGAGGGCTTGTTTTGCTTTGGTGGCCAAAGCCGCATCCACAGAGGCCAATGTGCTCATAACCGGTGAGACCGGGACCGGAAAGGAATTGTTTGCCAATTTGATTCACCGCAACAGCCATCGGGCAGACCAAACCTTTACGGTAGTAGATTGCGCCAGTTTACCGGATAACCTTGTTGAGAGCATGCTTTTCGGGCATGAAAAAGGCGCCTTCACCGGCGCAGATAGATCCAAATCCGGTCTTATTCAAACCGCCCATCAAGGAACACTATTTCTGGATGAAATTGGCGAATTGCCGCTTGCCACGCAGCGCAAGTTTCTGCGGGTGTTGCAGGAGCATCGTTATCGACCGGTAGGTGGTGTGCAGGAACAAGCAATAGACTTCAGACTGATTACAGCAACCAACCGCAATCTAGAGAACATGCTTATCAAAGGCGATTTCCGAAGGGATTTGTATTATCGTTTGAATACTTTTACCATCAGCCTGCCACCCTTAAGGGAGAGATCTTCAGATATCAAGGCCTTGGCTATTTATTTTGCCAACAATCTTTGCCAGGATTTCGGGATCCCGGAAAAAGGGTTTTCCCAAGATTTTTTTCAAATGCTGGAAACCTATAACTGGCCAGGCAATGTCAGAGAATTGGCCAACACCATGGAACTGGTTGCCCAGGCATATAACGACTCGATTTTGTTTGCCAAACATCTGCCCGTTGAAATCCGGGCTATAAGTGTAAAGTCGCGCGTTACAAAGCAAATTAAACCAGAACCAAAATCATTGGAAAGTCAGGTTGCCATCGATGTTTGGGATAACGAAGAAGATTTCCCGAGCTTTCGGGAATTTCGAGATCGAAAATTGGAATTGGTTGAAAAAGAGTATCTGCAAAAGTTGGTTGCGAAAGCCAGAGGGAATCATAAAAAAGCCCTCAAAATGGCCAATCTAGCCCGTACACGCCTATACGAATTATTGAAGAAACACAAACTCAGCCTCAAGTGATAACCACTAATCCCGGTTTGGTTCACTCTATGCGAATCGTTTGTTCGTAAAAGACGGACACCTCCTTTAAAGATCCTTCCTGATTTGACAATTCGATTAATTAACTATCTGATAATATAATTATAAATAAATGATATCATTTTTGGCATGCTAATTGTAATTAGCATGTCCTGAACCAATGTACTAAGCAAACGATAAAGAAATCCCCAATCGATATAGAGGAGAAATTGAAATGACCGCATTAACCGACGAGGCGATTCAGACCGCAAATTCAATTGCAGACAAGGAAGGCAAATACCTGACTTTTACATTGGCCCAAGAGGAATACGGCATTGGGATTCTGAAAATCAAGGAGATCATCGGCATGATGCCGATTACATCCGTACCCCAGACGCCTGAATTTATCAAAGGAGTCATCAATCTGCGCGGCAAGGTGATACCGGTCATGGACCTCAGGCTGCGCTTTGGCATGGATACTATCGATTATAATGAAAGAACCTGCATCATCGTGGTTGAAATTGTAGGCGCGGCCGGAACCGTACAGATCGGCATCGTCGTCGATTCAGTATCTGAAGTGTTGAATATCAGAGAGCATGAGATCGAGGAAACACCGGCATTCGGAACCAAGCTGAATACAGACTATATTCTGGGCATGGCCAAGATGGAGGGCGGCGTAAAAATTCTGTTCGAAATCGATCAGGTACTGAGCCGACAGGAAGTCGAAGTACTGGAGCAAGCCGCCTAATCAAAAATTATAGGAGGGAGGCACGCATGAATAGTTTAACCATCGGGAAGAAATTATATGCGGCGTTTGGAATCGTTTTATTCCTTGTAATGATCATTGCCGGCATTTCCATCTTTGAATTGACTGATATTACCCATACTTTTGATGAGTTGATCGCATCGTACAAAAAGATCGGTGATGATGCCAAGGATATTCATACATCGCTTTTAACTGCCCGCCGGCATGAAAAGGATTTCATTGCCCGTCGCGACAAAAAATATAAAGTCCGCATGGACAAAACCCTTTCCGGCATGACCGCCCGTTTCCAGGAGATGGGTCAAGTATGCGATCGTATGCAATTAGAGGGTGTTGTGGCCGACATACAACCGGCTCTCAAAGCGATAATATCCTATAAAACTGCTTTTGCTAAGGTGGCTGAGCAGATTTTAGCGCAAGGGGATAAAGATTCAGGCATCCGGGGTGACATGCGTTACTTTGCGGATAAAATCGAGTCTGCGATCAAGAAAACCGGATCTTCCGAACTCATGGCACACTATCTTCTTTTACGACGGCATGAGAAGGACTATGTATTGCGGGAAGACGACAAGTACGTTCAAAAGGCCCATAGCGTCATGGAAACCATGGCTGTTGATCTGGCTGAAATGGAATTGGTAAGTGACTTGAAAGATGAGATCGCAAGCCACACGAATTCTTATGTGGGCAGCTTGGGCCAATTTGCGGCCAACATTGCTTTGATGGAGCAACAGTATCCGGTTATGCGGCAGGCTGCGCATGACGTTGAGAAGACTGTTGTCAATATCAACGCAGTAATCGATGAAATTATTGCATCCAAGGTGGCCGCAGCAAACAATCAGAAACTAGCGACCATTTGGATTCTCTACATTACTTCCGGTATTATTCTGTTTATCGGTACGACCCTATCCATCCTTTCGGTGCGATCAATCACCAAGCCTCTCAACAGGGTAATCCTAGGCCTCAACGCGGGAGCTGACCAGGTGGCCGCGGCTTCGGGTCAGGTATCATCATCCAGCCAATCCTTGGCAGAAGGCTCTTCGGAACAAGCAGCCTCCATAGAGGAAACGTCATCTTCACTGGAGGAGATGTCAGCCATGACCAACCAGAATGCCGACAATGCGCGGCATGCCGATAATTTGATGAAGGAAGCCAATCAGGTTGTGAAGCAAGCTGATGATTCCATGTCAGCACTCATCCACAGTATGGATGAGATATCAAAGGCCAGTGAGGAAACATCCAAGATCATCAAAACCATCGATGAGATTGCCTTTCAGACTAACCTGCTGGCACTAAATGCAGCTGTAGAGGCAGCCCGTGCAGGCGAAGCCGGTGCCGGTTTTGCCGTCGTGGCTGACGAGGTCCGAAATCTGGCTATGCGGGCGGCTGATGCAGAGGAATCGGCGGCTGCTTCTGAGGAATTGAATGCGCAGGCTGCCCAATTGAAGGCAATGATCAGCGGCCTGATTACATTGGTTGGGGCAACATCAATCAATACTGGTGAGCACAAAAAAGTCCGTAAGCGACCATGGTTCAATCGGATGCTTAAAGGCGTTCGTGGTCGCGGCTATGCAAGCGATCCCTGAACATCAATGATTGAACCGACAAAGCAAATTCAAGCAATCGATAGTAAGTCCGTTGCAGATGACACGTTATAGACTTTTACGCAAATACGAATTTATAGGGCGAAAGATAATGTCACTCAGAATAAAGCGAAAAATAAAAAAGTTGGAAGAAAAGCATCGCCTCATAGAAGATAATTTGATTGATGCGATTTGGTCTGTGGACGTAGATACGCTGAAGTTCGATTATATTACATCTTCGATACAGCAATTAAGTGGCTATAGCGTGGATGAATATCGAAAATTTAACATTCAGGAAAGGATGACAGCCGATTCATTCCATAAGGTAGCTGCCATTTTAGCAGAAGAGCTTCCTAAATTCAAAAAGGGTGAAAAAATCATTCGAAAACTGGATCTCGAATTTTTTCATAAAAATGGGGGCACCTACTGGGCGGAAGTGAAGGCCCGCTTTATTAAGGAATCCGGAAAGCCTTTGAAAATTGTCGGTGTTAGCAGCGATATAACCCCGCGCAAACACAGGGAGCAGGAGCAAACCCAATTACTGCGTAAGCTCAGAGAGGCTCTAACGGAGAAAGAAGAACTACTCAAAGGGGTCATAACTTTAAGGGGTCTTTTGCCCATTTGCAGCGGTTGTAAAAGAATCCGGGATGAGAACGGAGTCTGGTGGCCGTTGGATGCATATGTGAAATCTAAAACCGATGCTGAGCTCACCGACACCGTCTGCGGGGACTGTCAGCATGTTTTATATGGCCCAACTAATTTGGAGGCCAACCCTAACGGAGTCATGAGTGAAGTCATATCTTAAGCGCTTGCTGAAAATAATTACTGCAGAGCAAGATGTCCTGAAAGGCCTAATACCAGTGTGTACGGCCTGCCATAAAATCCGCAACGAAAATGGCAGCTGGATTTTCTTGGATCAGTATATGCAAAACCATTCGAGTGTGAGCCTCACGCATACGATCTGCAGCGATTGCATGCACAAATATTATCCCATGTTTAGGGGTAAGATACACAATTTTGAAAAAGCATATCAACATGAAGAATAGCAGATACAGAACTGCGAATCGCTTAGGACCTAAAGGAAGGCATGATGCATAGATATGACGCTATGGATTGTACAAAAGTAACAGAGCCATGCATCGATACAGTGCGTGAAAATATATTGAATGTACTGTTGGTCGCTATTTGCACATTTTCAGTTATCCCATTAGGCTCCTCTCTCTTTCGGGTTGTGGCAATAGGTTGGCAGCCTGTCATGTACATACATATATTGGTTTACGGCTTTATCTTGATTACCACCGTTTGCCGTCAAAAAATCTCTTATGCGATCAAGTCTATGGTTCTGGTCATCTTTGCGCTATTAATTGGCTGTGTAGCCACAGTCAATATGGGCTTGGTGGGGAGTGGCATCATGTTTATGGTTTTTGCCGTTATTTTTGCAACCATGTTTCGAGGGGTACGATATGGCATTGGCATCATCGTCATCTGCTTTATGATTTTGATAGGAGTCGCACTCGCTGTAAATCTCGGATGGATTTCATTCAATCTTGACATGAACCTAGTCGCAACCTCTTTTTCCTCATGGATTTCAAAAATCTTGGCATTTGCACTGTTCTCGACCATGTTGATCATGTCATTGGGGCGGCTTATTAATTACCTGATGGATTCAAGCAGGACATTGCATAATCGAACACTGGAATTGCAAAGGACAAATAGCGACCTCCAAGAAAAAATTGCTGAGAATACCCGTTCCAAAGCAGCCTTAAAAAAGAGTGAAGCCAGATACCGGCTGCTGGCCGAAAATGCTACCGATCTGATCTGGATATCTGATCTAGATCTTAACATGAAGTTTGTCAGTCCATCGGTTGTCAGAGCCCTGGGTTACTCCATTGAAGAGTTCTTATCACAGAAGGCTGCCGATCGACTGGCCCCTGAATCGTTTTCCAGCGCTGTTCGGATATTAAAGGAAGAATTAGAAAAAGAGAGCGATGATCATGTGGATCCGTATAGATCACAAGTCATCGAACTAGAATCCTATTGTAAAGATGGCACTTCCCGGTGGAGTGAAACCAAATTAAGCTTCATTCGTGATGCCCAAGGCACGGCCATCGAAATTTTAGGTGTCGGCAGAGATATCTCTATTCGAAAGCAAGCTGAAAAAGAGAAAAGGCAGCTCGAAAAACAACTCCGTCAAACCCACAAAATGGAAGCCATCGGAACTATGGCTGGCGGCATCGCCCATGACTTCAATAATATTCTTTCGGCCATTATCGGGTATACCGAATTGATTCAGATGAGTGCCAAGGTAGATAAACGTACGGCTAAATATCTAAAAGACATCCTAAAGGCCGGTAATCGGGCTAAAGATTTGGTTAAGCAGATTCTAACCTTCAGCCGACAAACAGAACAGAAATTTAAACCGGTCTCTGTGAACATCATTGTCAACGAGGCGCTTGGGCTTTTACGCGCATCCTTGCCGACAACCATAGAAATAAGGCAAAATATCTTGAGTGACTCGTTGGTGATGGGCGATTCAACACAGATTCACCAAATCTTAATGAATTTGTGTGCCAATGCCGGACATGCCATGCAGGAGAGCGGTGGGGTACTCGAAGTAAACATTACAGATATGGAAATTGGGCAAAGGCTTGAAAACAATTTTCAAGATTTAGAGCCAGGTGCTTACATTAAACTGAGTGTTCGTGATAGCGGGCAAGGTATCACCCCCAACATTCTAGAAAACGTGTTCGATCCTTTTTTCTCGACCAAAGAACGCGGCGAGGGCACTGGGCTGGGTCTGGCTGTCGATCATGGTATTGTTAAAAGCCATGGTGGCACCATTCACGCCGTCAGTGAATTGGGACATGGTTCAGTCTTTGAAGTTCTTTTGCCGACCATTGGGCATGGTCCAGAGAAAAGCGAGCCAATTTCTCGACCCATATTAGCTAGAGGCCGAGAACAGATTCTATTGGTGGATGATGAACCCGCCATCGTTGATATCGGCGAACAAATGTTGCTAAGGTTAGGCTACAAGGTAGAAACTCGGACCAACAGCTTGGAGGCGTTGGACCTGTTTCGCGCGCGACCGGATAGATTTGATATGGTGATTACGGATATGACCATGCCTCAAATGACTGGTGATAAGCTTGCTCAAGAAATTAATACAATTCGTAAAAACGTACCCGTCATACTATGCACCGGTTTCAGTAATCAGATTACGGCCGATGGTGCCCAAGAAATGGGAATCAAAGGTTTTTTAATGAAACCGGTTGTTCTGGCCGACATGGCCCGTGTCGTTCGAAACTTATTAGATCAGGTCGTGGTTGCTAACGAGGCAGCTTGAGAACCAGAACAAAGAATTGAAGCACAATTGATTTTAGCCTATTTTCAAATTTTTAGGAACTTGTTTACTTTTGATTTTGCTTCATCAAGAAGAGATTGGGTTACTGAGCCCCCCTTCTGGCAGTTACCGATAACTTGAAAACCTTGCCATTTGAGATAGGCCGCAACCTCATATTCAAGTGTGCTTATCTGATTACGAAGTGGTTCGTGCTTGTGGAAGGTTAGCTGTTCTTCAAAAAGGGGTCCCAATGCCAGCATTCGAAAATGACATGCCTGGGGGTCAATGTCTATCTTACGAAGGCGCGTTGACAGGGAATTATCAGGAGCATGCTTGCTCGAATCTAAATGTTGACTTAGTCCAATTAAGGGGGAGGGTGCGTTGGCCCAAGTATTATCACCGGTATGGTCTAGATAAATATATTGTTGGCCATTATACCCAATTGCCCAGACCTGCAGCCAGAAACCTCGCGAGAGTAAACCACCGTCAAAAGATAGTGAGTATTCGTCGATACTCATATTCCCCTCCGTCGTGCGCAAATTCCAGGTCTTAGCAAAAGCAAATCACAGTGAATATATCAATGCGAATTGTTTTTGGTCAGCAGGGTATTGAGGATATCTTCCTTGCCGACGATCCCCACCAGATTCCCACCCTCCAACACCGGCAGCGTATGAAAACCATTATCTACCATCAGACCGGCAGCGACTTCAATACTCATTTCAGGCTCTATAAAAACTGGATCGGGGGTCATGGCCTGCGCAACCGTAATGGCGGCGATTTTTTGAACCTGCTTTTCAAGTTGTTTCGCGGATGACGTGGTGAACAATCCATCCAAAAATGTAAACACCGAGGGGATGGGCAGGCGCTTTTGCTGGGCGATCAAATCGCTTTGGCACAATATCCCCACCAGCTTGCCGGCTTCATCTACAACCGGAACTCCATTGATGTGATTCCCTAATAGAACTTTGGCTGCCTGCAGAATTTCCGTCTCAGGAGAAACCGTAATCAGTTCGGTTGTCATGATATCTTTGACACGAAACATGGTACCTCCTTTCACAGTTAATACCTGAATATTGAATGAAATGTGATACATTATCAGAATGACAAATATCGCTAATGAGGTCAAGCAGATATCCTATAAGACCATCTAACCAATCAGATCGGGCCAGTAATTCATCTATCTTGACATCAATTATTGATGACTTTCCAGCATACGTGCTAAGAAAGTTAGTCTGTGGACCGCCCAGTGGCGATAGCTTGCTTATTTCCATAAACTAAGCCTTTCCCCCGATTCAAGCGATTTTTTACTTGATGCGGCTAAGGCGTAAGAACTGCGTAAAATATTTGCTCCAAAACATTGAAGCCAAGAGGATCTAGCAATGAGTGAATTTATTGATGTGAAGAAAGCCGGTACCATTGTTCATGTGATATTGAACCGACCCAAAGCTTATAATGCATTCAATCTGGAGATGATCGCCAGCCTGGCCTCGCATTTAATTTCCCTGGCGGCCGATGATGATATAAGGGGTCTTATCATTACCGGCTCGGGACAGGCGTTTTGTGCCGGCGGCGATTTGAAGTGGGCAACTGGTTTTGCAAAAAATCCCGGTGCCGCTTTTCACACCTTGGCATCCCATTTCCACGCAGCAATATTAGAGATTCGACGGATGAAAAAGCCCGTAGTGGCGGCCATAAACGGCATTGCCGCAGGAGGTGGTTTCTCGTTAGCATTGGCCTGCGACTTTCGTGTCATGGAGGAATCCGCCGTGATGCAGCAAGCTTATACATCCAATGGACTTTGTATTGACGGCGGCGGTACCTTTACATTGCCGAGGCTGGTGGGATACACACGAGCTTTGGAAATTGCAGCGTTTGACAATCCCATATCGGCAGACCAAGCCTATGATTGGGGATTGGCTAGCGAGGTTGTCGGCGATGGGAAATCAGTGGCGGCAGCAACAAATATGTTAGATCGACTGGTTCAAAATTCATTGCACGCCTATGGTTTGTCTAAAAATCTGCTTAACGATTCATATGTTCATTCACTTGAAACCCAGTTGGAACTGGAACGTGAGGGACTATCCGCAGCCGCGGATCATCCAGACGGACGCGAAGGTTTGCAGGCATTTAAAGATAAACGTAAACCTATTTTTTACCAGCTATAAATTCAATTTAATTTTGTTATTATTCAAATTAATAAAAATGCAATCATGTAAACAAATTAAAATAATATATTAATTATTTGCAATCAATTTAATTTTTTGATATAAAATCATTATGTATTCCAAAAAAATGTTTGCAACCCGAATCAATAACGAACTATTAAAGAAGTTGAAACATCTTAGTGTTGATACAGAAAGATCGATTTCCGATCTAACCGAAGAAGCGATTCAGGATTTGGTCGAGAAACATGGACAGGACCCAGAATAGCCGCATTGCACAATCTTAATCCATGCCGATTTCATCAAATATAGATAGACACAATAATCTGACCACCTTTATTCTGGAAGGCGAGCTAGATGTCGATGAATTACTCTCATCTCTACAACCTATCTATGAGGATCCGGGTCATCCACCCACACTGAATATCGTTTGGGACCTGCGAGAAATTATCCCTGACCAAACAGTCATGGATGAAGACCTCAAGCGAATTGTCACCTATTTATCCCAGCATGCTGAAAAACGGGTTGGCGGGAAAACCGCTATCGTAGCCCGGGGAGAATTCGAATACAATGTCAGTAAAAAGTACGAATTGTTCGTTCAGTTGGAAGGTCTATCCATCGCGGTTGGGGTTTTCCGGTCTCTTGGGGAAGCCATGATCTGGCTGGGATTATCATACGATCATGCCGAATAGCCGAATAAAATCGTAGAACGATTTTATGAAACGCGACTGCGTCGCTCCGAATTTGAATTCATCTACAGCTGTTTACTGCGGCCGCTGCCAAGCAGCGGGGAATTCAAATTTAAAATTCAAAACTAAAATCAGTCAGGCTCCCTTGATTTGCTGCGATTCCTGCAACTCAGAATTAGAAGCCGGTGGCGTCCACATGTATTGCGGCAAATCCTTATGCGAAGATTGCATCGTCGATATCAAAATACGACCCAAACGTAAGACCCACTGGCAATATCTGCGGTCGATTAAAAGCGATTATCTAAGACTAGGTCGTCCGAGACCATAGCAGTTGTCTAAAAATCAAACTAGTATGAACAATTTCTAACACGAAACAGAACAAATTTAGGACCACAAGAATAATGAGAGGCCACCTAATAGTGTTTAGGCGTGAGGGCTCATGCGAATCTGCCTGTTGAGTATTCTGGTACTATTATTAATGGGTGGCTGTTTCAATGGCGGCTCTTCAGGTAATGGAGACGACGATGACGCCGATGCGGACATTGCACCCATTACGACTGGCAACTGGTACCGTCCTTCTGTTTCGACCACATGGCAATGGCAGTTGATCGGCACTATTAACACAGCCTATGATGTCGATCTTTTCGATACATCTGCAGCCCTAATCCAGCAGCTTCAAGCCGATGGCCGGATTGTGATCTGCTATTTTTCGGCTGGCTCCTTCGAAGACTGGCGAACGGATGCCAATGCGTTTGATTCCGACGATCTGGGTAATACGCTGAGTGGTTGGCCAAACGAACGCTGGCTGGATATCCGTTCCGAATCTATCCTGGCGATCATGCAAGATCGTATGGACTTGGCTGTTCAAAAAAATTGCGACGGGGTAGAACCTGACAACATGGACGGATATGTTAATAATTCTGGGTTCGATCTCACAGCGGCAGACCAGCTGGCATACAATCGGCGAATTGCCAATCTGGCCCATGAACGCGACTTGGCAGTCGGCTTGAAAAACGATCTCGATCAAGTTGAAGATCTGATTGACTACTATGATTTTGGGGTCAACGAAGAATGTTTTGCTTATGATGAGTGCGATTTGCTGGCAGCCTTTATCGATGCCGGCAAACCGGTACTCAGTGCTGAATATGATAATGAGTATGTTACCAATCCATCGGCTCGGACAACGCTGTGTACTGACGCACTGAATCGGCAATTCAGCACGCTGGTGTTGCCACTCGACTTGGATGATTCCTTTCGGTACTCCTGCCAATAGGCTTTGTCTTAAGAAATCTTTTTGCTCAATATCGGTGTTGGCTTCACGTTTCAACATCTCGAAATACTACAAGTATTCCTGCGGATTGAAACGATCAGCCGCCTTGATCTTGAACAAAAATCTGATCTTTAGACAACGCCTATATATTCTGAGAGTGCTTCAAAATTTTATTCAAATAAATCCGGATGCAGCTGAACCAATGACTGTGTGAAGTGACGACTGTTATAAGCCATAATCGGCTTGAAATCAGGTTGATAAAAATTAGAAAAATGCTGTTCGAATAGTGTCGCAGCTGTTTCGTCGCCATCATCCACATACCAGAATTGCATGATTGTGCTGTCATGTTTTGATCCGCGTAAAGATAAGCCGGAAACTGCCAAATCAATGCGGCGAAAATTATGACGAGGCTTATCTGACTTATAAGAAATCTGATTTTTAATCCACATGGGCTAGACTAAGGACGATTTTGTGCCTGCGCAGGGCAATAAAAGATTGGGTATACTTGGCAAGGTGGCCTTGGCAACAAGCAACATTGTTATTTCTATAGAAGCCATCGCCTTTATGCCTGCTGGATCATCCTGACAATATATGTATTGACCTTGTTTAGTGTTTCTTTGCTTCGATACCGGCAGGGTAAATGGAAGGCAATTCGCCTAATCAATGTTGGGGATACGGTTGATTAGGGCTGGATGACGACGTACTCACCATCGGGTGCGCCTGGCAGTGCGGTGGTATAAGTTGCAGATGTCAAGTTGCGTGATTTTAGCTTACCCAGTGGCGGTCTAACGGCTTTGATGGTTTGATGCCACTTCGCTTTGCTAATCGCATTTTTAAATAGTGCTGCAGCCGCCTCCCAACTATGATCAAATTTTCCGGCATCAACCAGGGATAGCCATTGTTGCGCAGCTTTTACCGCTACCATCTCTGCATTATCTGCAATGGCGTTTGAGCAGATAAGATTGAATGCAACCAACCAAAGAATGACGAATGTACAAATTTTTTTAATGGTTCCCTCTCATGATAATTGGAAGCGAGAGCATCGTATTTCGAATGCTTTATACCAAATGTCAAAGATATGTTCTGAAAAAAATAGGTGTCTCGCTTTTCCTTCGAATCGGAACGTTATTATGACAATAGCTATAACACATGTTGTGAAACATCGTCGATAATTTCAATACAAAATTATACTACAATTGCAGCAGAACTCCAAATCTGAACTTGTTATTGAGAAATTTCAGAATTTAGCACTTTTTCCTGTAATAATGGAATCTATTATTTCAGGACGATAGCTTAGCCAAGGGCCAAGATTATTACTTGTCTCGAAGCTGATATGTTATTATCTTAATAAATACCCTGTGGAAAATTCACTGTTAGATTCGGAATTAGAATATTGCTGATGGCAGTCTGAGGATGACAATATGCCAGATATGATGAAAAAGGTGATCATTAGGCCAGAAAAGTAATCATGGAGAATGTGGGGCACGTTCCCATGTTGGAAAAACCAGAAGCTGCGGCGCACTTTTATCTGAATTTTCTCGGTAAGCAGATACGCTGAGAAAACAAAGAGTAATATAGAGGGATCACTATGAAAAATTTAAAAAAAATATCTCGTCGGAAATTTATGGCGGCTACCGGTGGCAGTATTGTATCCATCGGGTTACCTGGCGTGTTCATGAAGCTGATGGACTTTGACAATCAAGCCCTGGCGGCAGAATTGAGACCGGATGGGCGTCCCCCCATCCCTCCGGGACAGCATGCTGTTGAAACGATACGGAACATGGGTGGTGCTACCGGTGAAGGCAGCGTGCCAGGATGGCAACTCGAAATTCAGGGTGATGTGCAAAAGCCAATGAACTTGAAATTATCCGATCTGATGACGTTAAAACAAGTCACTCAGACCTGCGATGTACATTGCGTCACGGGCTGGACGCTGCTCGATTCTCGTTGGCGCGGGATACCAATGCAGGTCATTATGGATTTGGTCAAAGTAAGGGACACTGCTGGCTTTGTTATCTTTGAAGCACCCAGTGGCTATACCAGCAGTATTCCGATTCAAGAGGCTAAAAAGGAGAATGTACTCCTGGCGCATGGATTTTCCGGTCAAGATCTTCCCCAAAAACACGGTGCACCGCTACGGGCCTTGGTACCTGATCGCTATTTTTATAAAAGCGTCAAATGGCTGCAGCGAATCAAATTTTCTGCTGTGGATGAGCCTGGTTTTTACGAAACCAGTGGTTACAGCAATAGCGCAGATCCCTGGAAGGAAGAACGCTATGAAGAATAAAAGCATGCCCGCCAGCTATGCTGGCGGGCATGTTTTTATAAGGGTTTGACAGGAATACAAATATCCACCTTACTCCGCCCCTCAGGGTTATCCTTGGGGCTCGTGTGGCAGAGTTCATAGCATAGGCGATCGTCGGGCTGATAACCGCTATCCGGCAACCAGCCTCCCATGAGCGCGTCCCAGGCAGCCTCATACTCGTCATCTTTTAGTTCAAAGCGGGCCACTGCAAACTGGCCGCCTGGCAGGGTCATCTTTCCAATTTCACCGTCTACGGGGGTATCGTCCGGTATACTAATACAGGCGCTCGTCCTCAGTTTGTTTTCGTCGGTAACCTTGGGATCGTCATGATATACCGATAAAACCTTGGTCTCTGGAATTTGTAGCAGCCCACGCGGGCCGGCCCAGGTCATAATTTTGTTAAACATACTCTCAAACAGGGCACTGTCGCCTTTGTAGGGACCGATATGGCGTACGTAGGCAACAGTAAATTCAGGCATTTCTTTGACTTCGACTTTCATTTCAGGTTGTGCATTCATTTGAATCCTCCATGTTGGGTAATGGGTTTGTGCATCAATATAAAAGGAGAATTCAAGTGCGTCTTCACGATTCTTGCCAATCGGTTTCCGAATCTTGCTGTCCGTTTCACGGATATTGCTCTGGGTGTTTTTTGCGGATGAGCGGTAGGTACTGGCATTCATCTGAAAAATTTCACGAAAGGCCCGGGCAAAAGAGGCCGATCCGCTAAATCCGGTATCCAGTGCAATCTCTGTGATGGATTTCCGCGGGTTGCTAATAAGTTGTGATGCAGCTTTTTCAACCCGCACCCGTTGTATAAACCGGTTCAGGGTTTCGTTGACCATGGATTTAAAGATGCGATGAAAGTGAAAGCGTGAAAAATTAGCCACACTGGCTAATTTCTGCAAAGAAAGATCACCATCCAGATTTTTTTCAATGTAATCGATTACGCGGTTGATACGCGCAAGGTATTCATCGCGTTGCATGTTTTGCCTAATATCGTTTGCCATAATAGTTCAATTTTATTACCCAAACTAGCTTCATTTTTCAATAGGATCTTCACCTCAATTATATTGAATGATGAAAAACCAGCTTCCAGGACAGGAAAGCTGACAGTTGGTTGCATTGTGGTTCCAAGTTGCTTAGGATTATTATATTGTTAAGCGTTTTTATGGTATGGGACTTAGTTGCTTCAAATCTAAAGGTTCTCACGCCATTTTTAAGACGAGCATCCATATCCATACAACCTTACTTATTGGCGAGTTCTCTACTAATAACGTCTGCCACTAGCTCATCAGGTTTACTATCATAATTGCAATGAAGGAGGAAATACCATGAACGATGTAATAAAAGTCAACGTCAATGTCGATCAAATCGGTCCCACCGCATCCCAGGGTAAAGCCCGGGAACATACGGTTACCATGGATAGGCCAGAGGCCAAAGGGGGACAAAATCAGGGTGCTATGGGCGGCGAGAACCTGCTCATGTCCTTGGGAGGCTGTTTTATGAGCAATCTTCTGGCGGCGGCCCAAGCCCGGGAAGCCGACTTAAACAATACCAAATTAGAGATTAGCGCTAGCTTGGCTTCTTCACCACCCCGATTTACTGCTGTGGAAATGAAAGTATCCGCCGATACCAGCGATCCCGACGGGCTGCAAAAACTGGTAAGCATTGCCGAACGGGGTTGTATTGTGGCCAATACCCTGAAAAACGCCGTTGAGTTAGCTATTGAACTGGCATAAGTATTTGTTTGCTGGATTGCCACTACAATATTTCAGAATCGCACCGGCAATTTGAGGGAAATAAGCGCTCGAATTTTAACTTACGCCTTAATGCACAACACCAACGTCCGAAAAAGGACTGGCCTCGGTAAAACCGAGGCCAGCAGAAGGAGGTTAGGTTGTTATGTTAGCTGTGTAACAAACAGGGGAAATGGGCTTTCCCCCCCTACCTTGTAAACAAGATAATAACGCCAGGCATATCTGTCAATTGTGGAGATTAAAAAATGAAAACCATATCCTATGCAGTTGATGGGTGCATCGCTCGAATCACATTAAACCGACCACAACGTGGTAATGGGGTCACACTATAAATGCCTGTGGAATTAAGCAGTTGTGTAGAAAAAGCTGATTTGGATCCTGCCGTTCATGTGATTGCATTATCCGGTAATGGTAGGGGGTTTCGCGGAGGCTACGATTCAGATTTCAGAAAGAATCGATAGCGGTGACGATGGCAGGGGTTGCATTACAATGGCGTCGTCGCGGCAGGTGGTACTGCAGAGACCGCAACCGCGGCATAAGTTAGCATTGAAGCAGACCTCTTTTTGAGGTGCTTTGGGGTCATCGGATGGACTTGGGGCCAACGTAAAGGCTTGAAAAGGACATCGTTTGACACAGCGGCCACAGGTTGTGCATTTTTCTGCATTGAAATCAGCCAAATAACGTCGCAGGGGATATAATCCGGCAATATTAAGGTGGTTAGCGAGTTGCACTGGATAGCAGCAGTCTGAACAGCAGTTGCAGATGGCTCCATGAATGGAACCATCGGCGGCGATCCCGATCTCGGCGCTTTGCATCAAGCCCTTTTTATGGGCAGCCAACATAATATCTTTGGCACGCTGTTTTGATATTTCCCAACCCAAATTGCGGTTGTTTTGAAATCGGAGACATACAAATTCAGACTTGTTGCAGGCCCTCATCATGGCCCGGCAGTTGCAGGGCCATAAATAGATTTGGGGCACCCTATCGATAACTTCCAGGGCTTCATCCAATAAGACATATTCCGGCCAAACAATCGTTTGGTCACGTGAATTGGATTTTTGATACCCCTGGATATGCGGTTTCTTGGTTTCTACAAAGTATTCGAGTTCCCACTGATTCAAGCGGGATCTAATCTCACCCGGAATATCTTGCCAGCCTTCAAACAGGGCCCAAATCTCATATCGTTTGTGGAATCCTGCTGGGATATATGTCCCATCGGCATCCAGATCCGCCACAGCGCGGCGATAGCAGCGCCTCAGGAACTCTGTCGATAACTTTTTGTTATGAATTTGATTTCCGGTGCCAATATTCGAACCTTTTGGGTCAGTTCCGCTAGGGGCACTGTATGATAAAATCCAGGAGATTTCACCGGGCTCATAAAAACAATCCACCCACGGCGCCATAAATTCCGGCATCCCAACCAACTGGCAAAACTTATGGCGTTCTTTTTTTGAGGAGTGAAGGCTCACGGTAATTAAACATTACCATCTGTATCAGAATCATAGATATAGTTGTCAAAAAGCTCCCGATAGGTCTCCAGTTCGATCGCGATCCCGCAGCGACTGCATATCACGGCGGTTTTGTTATTGCTTCGAATCAACTCGGCATTTTGCTTGCAGTAAACGCAGCGAACTTTGTCCTGGTCCATTGGTTCCATCCTCCAGCCTATCAGAACACCAGAATCGATTTTACGATGCCATATGATGTATTAATCGCATTTCATTCAATAAATATCAATATAGGATTTTAATGTCCCGCAAATTAATGTACTGATTAGGTTATGCCAGATTACTACCAGCAACAGTTTAAAGATTACCACGAGACTACTTTTCACATTGCTCCAGATCGACTGGTGATTGCTTTGGGGAATATAATAAAATGTTTGCGGACGAAGGGGTTCGTTCTGATATCACTAAAAGAAGGACAGGTGTCATACAGCAAAGCGGATGGCCGGATCTATTATTTGTGGTCGGATCAGGACCTTCGGGAGATATTCCAAAAATTTAGTTTGGTGGTGCGCATATTCAACCGGGGTGTCTCTAAAGTGAATGATCATTATATATGGTTGAGTTACATACTTCAAAAAGCGTAGAATCATTTTTTAATATCGTCCAAGTTATTAAGTTATCAAATATGGATATATATACGATCATACTAATCATCGTCGCTGCGTCTCTTGTAACAGCACTGCTGCTTTTGCATCTAAGACGAAGGAAGGTCTCTGCAATTGAAAGGCTAGCTAATGCTAATGATAACGCCCTTGCGCGAATTGCCCGGCTGCGGCGACAACTTCCAACTGATACGGATCAACAGGCCTGCGATTGCATTGAAGCGCACGTTAAAGCAGTGAGTCGGAAATTTTCCATGCAGACCTCCATCGCTCCTAAAAAAGTCTTTGAAATGGCTGCCGAACTTACACGAGAGATTGCTGCAATTTATCATCCGGGAGCAGATGACCCAATCCTGCAGGCGTCAATATCTGATTTAATGCAGTTGAATGAGAGGATTGCTGCACGCCTTAATCTTAAGCTTAAGGAGTTTCCCCTAAACACAGTAAAGGACATCAATATTTATCGTATCCTCAAGGGTAAGAATCTTTACGATACAAAAATAAAAAACAAGATCGAATGGTTCCAGAAATTCGAAGGGCTGTATAAGGCGGGTAACCGTGCCTGGATGACCTATAATGTATTGAATCCGTGGTACTGGGGGCGTAAACTGGCCTATACCTCGGTAAGGGAGATCACCTTTCGCTATCTGTTGACCTGGATCGTCACCATTGTTGGTGAAGAAGCCCTAGCGGTTTATAGCCAGCGAGATATCACCACCAGCGATGCGGTATACGAAAGGGATCTGGCCTTTGCGATGGTAGATGTGGCCTGCGCCAGTAAGCATATTTCCGCGGAGGCATATACCCTGGTGCTAAACCACATACTAAACAAGGCTCGACTGAGTGACGCTGTTCGCGTCAATATTATGCGGGTCCTTACGGCCAAGAAATTGAAAACTTATTTTACCCCGCAAGGAACCTATACCCAGGCACAAGCAAAACGATTGCTAAAAAACATCAATGACGTCGCTGCCGCTCAAGAGACTTCCAGCCCGGAATCATTAGAAATTATAAATAAAATCGATAATGAAATCAGACATGTAATGCTAAGTCAATCGGAGTCTGCGCCAGAACAAGACTGACTATTTTGAATTGTACTTCAAAATAGTCATTGTTGGATAGAAAAATCCTATTCGATACCCACCGACTCATGAAAACCTGGAATAGATGGATTAGGATTCTTTTTTAGGGGCAGTTCTGGGACGACGTGGTCGCCTTCGCTGGGGGTATTTTTGTCTGGGCCTGCCGGACCTTGACTTATGTTTTTGGCGGGTTTGCAATTTGAGTTTGGTCTGCACAGGCTTGGGCTTTTCTAACCACTCTTCTTCGGGTTGGATACAGTGCAACTCACGCCCCATAAATTCTTCGATAGGCGCTAAATAAAAACCATCCTCCTCATCGGCAAAGCTTATGGAGGTTCCGGCAGCGCCGGCCCGACCCGTGCGGCCAATTCGATGCACATATCCTTCTGGATCGCGTGGCAGGGTATAGTTGACCACGTGATCCATGCTGTCGATATGAATGCCACGCCCGGCAACGTCGGTGGCCACCAGAGCCCGGATCTTGCCTTGCTTGAAATCATTCAAGCGCCGTAACCGTTTTTTTTGGGGAACGTCTCCAGAAAGTTCATTGCAATTGATCCCATGCCGTTTCAGCTGGTCTGCCAAACGCCGAACCTCGTCCCGCCGGTTACAAAATATTAGCACCCGTTTCAAATCTTGCTTAGTGATAATGTTGTATAATAGCGCAAACTTCTCTTGGGTGGTGATAATGTAAACGATCTGATCGACTGTATCCACAGCAATTTGTTCTGGTTCGATTTCAACCGTAATCGGATCACGCGTCCACTGGGAGGCTAAGTGTACTACTTCCGTGGTCAGAGTGGCACTGAAAAGCAGCGTTTGACGCCTGTCTTTCTGGGGCGTGCTGTATACGATCTTGCGGACATCGGGGATAAAGCCCATATCGAGCATGCGATCAGCCTCGTCGATGATAAGGATTTCGACCTTTTTCAGGTTCAGATCACCGCGTCTCTGGAAATCGAGCAGGCGACCTGGCGTGGCCACGATGATATCCACGGTTGCATTCACCAGCTGGCGTCGCTGCTTCTCGTAATCCATGCCACCGAATACAGGTTGGGTGGTTACGTTGGTATATTTTGTCAGTTGGCGTGCTTCCGCAACTATCTGCAGAACAAGCTCACGGGTTGGGGCCAGAACCAGCACTCTGGGTGTGCCTGCTTTGCGTCGTCCTTGAATGGGATAATTTAAAAGCCGGGTAATAACAGTAATTAGGAAGGCGGCAGTCTTACCGGTGCCGGTCTGGGCACGGCCGCTGGCATCCTTTCCAGCGAGTGTGCTGGGCATTATTTCTGTCTGAATAGGGGTACAATATTGGAAACCGAGATCGCTGATGGCATGCATTACCGGCTGTGGTAGATCGAAATCATGAAAACGTGTTTTGCCTTCCACCGGTGATACCATGAATTTAGAAATATCCCATGGCTTGCTTTGTGATTTATGCTGGGGTTTTGGGGATGAACGTCTGGGCGGTCGGGGCTTCCTGCCTTTTTTGTGGTAATGTTTCTGATCAGCCGATAGCTTTTGGGGACCTCGTCGTTTGGAATCTATAGCGGGGCTGGCCTTGGGGCGCTTTGATTGGGACGGCCTCCGTGATGAGTCTGACGTGCCTTCAATGGGCTCATTGGGTCTCGTTCTGAATGAATTCAGCACCTTTTCAAAAAATTTAATCATGTCAGCGGGGGTCTCTTTCTAAAAACAGATGATCGGGATTCTAAAACGTGAATTTTCAAGGATATCTACGCATATGAACATTCGGTTGTTGCACCAATTGATTAAATTTTTTACGGAGCCATATTTTGAAGTGCAGACGCGTTGCCGGAAATAAAAGCAGAAGTCCAGCTATATCGGTTAATAAGCCTGGTGTCAGTAGAACGATACCAGCCACAAAAATGATCAGTGCATCAAGTAATTCTTCTGCGGGTGTTTCACCATTTTGAAGGCGTGCGCGCACACGCATGATGGCACCCAATCCCTGAAGTCGTGCAAGATAAGCGCCAACTGCACCAGTCAGAATCACCAATAGCAGGGTATTCAAGGGTCCAATGGTCGTGCCAAGCTCAATTAGAAGATACAATTCGATGAATGGAATTAGTGTAAAGGCTAGAAACAGCTTTAAAAACATGATTTTCCTTTAACCTGCGTTGAGCGATTTATTCAATTATGGTGATATAATGTGAATGTGTCAAGAGCCGCGGTCATAAGCGGCTGATTGAGATGCTCGTCATTACAACTATACTGATGTTGTCGGCCGATAAGCCATTGCAGGCTTGACCTTGCCCAGCTTTCAATATAACCATCTAGAAATGCAAAATTCTCATGCTAAAAACTTGGTCTGCGCCCGCGAAATCGTTTCTGAGAAAACGGCTCAAATAGCAGGGGATTTTTGGGGATGAACATGAAACCCATGAAAAACATCGATGCGGCCGCCAGAAGCCGCTTTCTCAAGGTCGCCTTCCGGGTTTACCCACCCGTGCTTTTTTTGATGCTGGTATTTAGGGTGTCATTTCATACTGGCCATTCAACGGTGCGACATGCTTCTCCCAGATGGTAGTAAACCGTGCTGGATCCACTACAGATTTGCGAATCATTTTGAGAGCCAGATCCATCTGCTTGTCGCTGCTGCTGGGTTTGGCATAGAGCTGTAGCGCAAATTTGGAAAAGTCCCTCACCATGAAATCAAAAATCTGATCCAAGAGCTCGGAATCAACCTCGTAAATAGCAGCATTTTCAATGATCAGCTGCCCATAGGCCACCAGTGTAAAAAGCTCTCCTATGGTCAACAGAAAATCAATGTCCTTTTGCTGGGCCTCATCCGGTGTTGCCGTCATCAGAAATTCTTTTAAACACACGATCTGTTGCTTGAAAACAGCCAGATTCGGCAAAACAATGCTATCATATGCAATCTGGTAGTCATGGAAACGAATATTACCCAGCCCGCGAGTGGGGCCTTGGTTAAACAGGAATGTGTCGTCTGCAGGTTCCTTTATTTGGGGAATCTCGGGAAAATCACCAGGATTAAAAAAATAGTTGGCCATGAATTTGATAATTAGCGCCATATTGACATGTACGGTGCCCTCCAGCTTGGGTAGGGCCCGGATGTCTTGGGCTGCCATTTCAAAGTAGGTGTCTTTTTCAAAACCTTTGGCTGCGATAACATCCCAGATCAGGTTAACCACCGCTTCACCCTGTGTGGTCACTTTCATTTTGGTCATAGGGGTATAGAGCAGATAGCGGCGATCCTCAGCAGAAGCAGATCGAATATAGTCGGCGTTCCTTAAGGCGAATAGTTTCATTGCTGTCAAGCGACTGTAAGCATCCACAAACAGCTGGCGAATATGGGGGAAGTCAGTGACGTACTTGCCGTAAAGATTGCGGTTGGATGCATGCGTAATGGCCTCGTAGAAGGCATGCGTACAGATGCCGATGGAGGCCCATCCCAAGTTGTATTTTCCGACATTGATGGTGTTTAGAGATGAATCCCAGGCCTCGCGCCCCCGCGAAAGGATGGCGTCTTCTGAAACCGGATATCCCTGTAGGGCAAATTCAGCCACATAGTTTTGTGAATTGACAACATTTTTTAGCAAGTCAAAATTATCATGCTGTGAATCGGCGGCAAAAAATACATATTCATCTGTTTCGGTATCTTTGGCAAAAGTTGAGACCAGGGCGGCTTGATTGGCATTGCCGATATAGTACTTGCCCCCGTCGGCCACATACTGGCCATCTCCTAGTGGTGTCAGGGCCATCTCGGTCGAATAGAGATCTGCTCCGTGAGTTTTTTCGGACAAACCAAAAGCAAAAATGCCGCCGTCAGAAAGCATTTTGGCCGCCTGTTTTTTCACTTTTTGGTTGTTGCTCATCCAAATAGGACCTAATCCAAGGATGCTTACCTGCCATGTATACCAGTAAGGCAGCCCATAAAAACCGAGAATTTCATTGAAAGCGCAGTTCCGAAATGTATCCCAGCGGCAATCAGCTGAACCCAATTCAGACGGAGTCAGCAGTGTTGAGAATATATTTTCCTGTTTAATAAAATCGATAAAATCGGCGTACCATTCCCGTTTTTCATAATCTTGCTTTAGTTTAATTTTTCCTTTGGTTTCAAAAAACTCAATGGTCTTAAGCATGATCTCTCGAGAGGCTTCATCCAGATATTCATAGCGGTTTTTTTGGGGATTTAATAGCATGGCCATTCTTCCTTTCAGTTAGACAACTAGTGGCTATCTACCAGTGTTTACTCAGACTTGGTTTATTAGCATATGTTGACGTACTATCCAATATCAACTATTCTTTAATATCAATTACACACAAGATTTTATTGACCTAAAGGAGACTATATGGACACCAACCAACTGATTTCCAGTAAAAGCATTGAAAATCTGATTTGCGACTTCATAGCCAAGTCTCCGGAGAACAGCATGAAAGATGAGACCGGGAGTCCAGCCTGGGATGATGTATTGGTCGGTTTTGCTTCAGGTGACGATCCCATTTGGCAACAGTATAAGGAATATGTGGGCGCTTTTCATTGGACTCCCTGGGAAGTCTATAATCAGCATTGTCCCAATGATCCGGCCAGCCCGGCAGAGCTGACGGTGATTTCATGGGTTTTGCCGCAGCGCAAAGCAGTGCGTCAATCCAATCGCCACAGCCGGAAGTATCCTTCGGAAGCGTGGGCCCGCATTCGGGTGTACGGTGAAGCCTTTAATGCTGCTTTGCGTCAGCATGTGGCAGAAAGTCTTACTGCACTTGGTTATGCGGCCATAGCGCCCATGTTGGTGTCAAACTGGACTATCATCCAATCCTTACGTTTTTCGTATGCATCTTCCTGGTCTGAGCGCCATGCTGCCCATGCCGCCGGATTGGGGACGTTCGGGTTGTGCGACGGGCTCATCACTGCCAAGGGCAAAGCCATGCGGGTTGGGTCTGTGGTCGCTAAAATAGGGTTGGAACCGACCCCGCGTCCCTATTCTGATCACAGGGCCTATTGCCTCTATTTTCATAATGGTACTTGTGGTAAATGTATCGATCGCTGTCCAGTACGTGCGATTACTACAACTGGTCATGATAAGGAAAGCTGCCGACAGCATCTGGCAGCGGCCAGAAAATATGTGAAAAAGACATATCAATTTGAAGGCTACGGATGTGGTCTCTGTCAGGTGGGCGTACCTTGTGAGGCGGGAATTCCCGTGAAATCAGCCAGAGAAATGCTCGCGAAGGGGGAATTGCCACCGCCGCCGCCGCCACTTGTTTGAACGCTGAAATAAAGACTGAAGGAAAATCCTATTAATGAATAGACTCAAGGCGGATCTAATTCATATCAGTGCCATGGGCAGAGAGTCCGGAAGAAAGGTATCGTCCTATAAAGATCTGGATCCCAAAGCGGGTGTTACGCGTCCCGAAGGCACGCTGGCTAACAAGATGCTGCGGGATTACACGGTTCAGCAGATGCAAGCAGCTGGCCTGGTCGTACGGGTGGACCAGGTGGGTAATATTTTTGGCCGGAAAGTTGGTGGAAAGGATAAGCACAAGGCAGTCATGATCGGGTCGCATCTGGACAGCGTCATCAACGGTGGCAACCTGGATGGTGCTCTGGGTGTATTTGCCGGTCTTGAAGCAGTTCGGAGGTTAGGGGACGAAACGTATGAAAACCAGCGCCCAATTGAAGTGGTAGCCTTTACCGGTGAAGAGGGATCTGCGTTTGTCACCGGAACCATGCTGGGAAGTGCAGTCTTAGCGGGTAGCATTTTGGCAGAGGAGGCCCTTGCTACTAAAAATACAGAGGGCCAGAGCCTGGGCGAAGCCCTGCAAGAAATCGGCTACCAGGGAGACTATGTGTACCCGGTGGAGGACATTGGAGATTTTATCGAGCTGCACATCGAGCAAGGGCCGATTCTGGACGCGGAAAAAATCCCAATTGGCATTGTGGAAAGTATTAATGGATTGGCCTGGCTAAAAGCCATTATAAAGGGATCTGCCAATCATGCTGGAACCACACCCATGTATGCACGTCAGGATGCCTTGGTGGCGGCAGCTGATGCGGTCTTGTTTCTCAGCAATCGTTCCCGGGCATTGGCCCAAAAAGCAAATGCCAGTGTTGTGGGGACAACCGGCCGGCTCACGGTGCAACCGAACAACACCAATATCATCCCTGGCACGGTGGAGTTGGGCCAGGACATCCGGGCAGCCACATCGGAAGAGATGCACGATTTAATTGCTGAGACCAAAGCTTGCCTAGAAGGACTTGCCGAGAAATATTCGGTGCACGTAAAGGTTTTCAAACCGGATATCCAACAACCACTGCAGCTGTCTGCCGGGATAGCAGGCGCGATTGAATCGGCCGCCAATCAAGCAGGGATTCGATCCAAGCGAATGCATAGTGGCGCTGTGCATGACGCCCAGAATATGGCCGCGTTGGCACGAACCGGGATGATCTTTGTTCCCAGCGTCAACGGCATCAGCCACGCCCCCTTGGAATGGACCCATTGGGAAGATATTGAACTAGGTGTTTCTGTTTTAACGGAAGCTGTTAAAGGTTTGTGTTCACTTGCCAGGTAATTGCATTTTTTAGGGTTCTGGTATGGACGTTATCAACATATTCGCAATCCTGATTACTATCACCGCTGTGTTCAGCTACATCAACCTGCGATTTATTGGTTTGCCCATCAGCATCGGCGTCATGGTAATGGCTTTGGGGCTTTCCTTGCTGGTCAATGTGTTGTCCTGGATCGGAGTCCACCTGGAAGACCAAGCCCGCTTGTTCCTCGGGCGGATTGATTTCGATAAAACTTTGTTGCATGGCATGCTCAGTTTTTTGCTATTTGCCGGTGCATTGCATATCAATCTCAACGATTTGGCGGAACGAAAATGGAGTATTGCTGCTTTGGCAAGCATCGGGACCTTGATTTCCACATTCCTGGTCGGAACTTTGACTTGGCTCCTACTGGGTTGGTTGGGGGTGCAATTATCATATTTCTATTGTTTACTGTTTGGTGCCCTGATCTCACCGACCGATCCCATCGCAGTGCTGGGCATTCTGAAAACAGCTGGTGTTCCCAAAAGCCTGGAGACAAAGATAGCGGGTGAATCACTTTTTAATGATGGTGTCGGAATTGTTGTATTTTTAATCATTCTGGAAATGGCCACAGGTTCACATGCTGTCAGTGCAGCCCATGTGGGCATCCTGTTTGTCCAGGAAGCTTTAGGTGGTGCCGTGTTCGGGTTATTACTTGGGTATTTGGGCTACCGGTTGCTCAAGAGCATCGATAACTATCAGGTGGAGGTTTTGCTGACACTGGCGTTGGTAGCCGGCGGATATGCCCTGGCCGGTTGGTTACATATCTCAGGCCCTATTGCCATTGTTTGTGCCGGTCTATTGATCGGAAATCAGGGTCGCATGCTGGGGATGTCCCCAGAAACAAGGCATCGCATGGATGTGTTCTGGGAGCTAATTGATGACATCCTAAATGCAGTGTTGTTCGTGCTCATTGGTCTGGAAATCCTGATTATCAGTGTTTCGACCGCTCTTTGGTGGGCGCTAATACCAATAATAATCGTGGTGCTGGTCTCCCGGCTGACGGCCATATCCATTCCCATATCTGTTTTACGCCCGTTTAGACAATTTACACCCGGAGCCATCCCCATACTCACATGGGGCGGATTGCGGGGCGGTATTTCAGTTGCCCTAGCTCTGTCCTTGCCGGCAGGCCCAGAGCGGGATATTATTCTTACCATGGCCTATTTCGTGGTTGTATTTTCCATCGTGGTCCAGGGATTGAGCCTGGGAAAAATTGTTAAACTCATCATGCATCGGGCCCAGTCGCACTAAAAGTGCACGCTATTACCAGATCTAGCCTGGGTTGGAGGTGTTGATTGGAATATATTCTGCTCATTTTAATGTGGTTGACCTGGTGCACCCTGCATAGCGCTTTGATCAGTCTTTCCATTACCAAATGGCTCCAAAAGCGGGTGCCAGGTTTCTTTCGCTACTATCGGATTATCTATAACTGTATATCAATTTTAACCCTAATACCGGTCATTTATTATACCTATCTATTAAAGGGGCCGACGATTATCAGCTGGGGTGGAACAGGGCATGTTCTGCGGGTGGTAATGATACTTTTAGCGGTATTTCTATTTGTTGCCGGAGCTAGACGCTATGATTTGGCCCAATTTCTGGGCTTGCGTCAGTTACATGCTGAAAAAGCCTGTAGTGTGCTCACAGACGACTGCTCTTTGGATACCAACGGCATACTCTCAATCGTTAGGCATCCCTGGTATACAGGTGGCATTTTAATTGTCTGGGCCCGGCCTTTAGACTTGGCCGCCATATTGACCAACCTGGTGGTATGCGGCTATTTCGTGATCGGCGCCATGCTGGAGGAACGCAAGCTGGTGGCTCAATTCGGAGAGGAGTACAGGGATTACCAGCAGCAAGTGTCCATGCTGTTTCCCATCAAAAGGGTATTGAACAAGTTAAGAGGCTAACAACAAGATTTAAATAAGGGTCTGGTATTAAACTATCCATTTTTCGAAACAAGATCACCTTCAACATAACGATGAATAACCCCGGAAATTAGGGTCTGATATGGGATACCCATTTGGAGTGCTTTCTTTTGAATCCCCTTAAAGTCGTGGTCATAAAGCCGAATTGTAATCCGTTTGTCCTTATTAAATGTGCTTTTTGCTGCCGCTTTCATGGCTGCGATTTCTTTTTTGGAGGGTTTGGATAATTTTAATTGTCCTGATTCATATGCTTCCAAAATTTCTTTTTCTTCTTGATCGAGTTTCATAATTTATCATCCTGTTCTTTCAAAAAGGCTTTGGTTGCCTTTCTGCTTGGTATAATGGTTTGTAAAAAAATGACATCCTTTTTGATAATATGTGGAACCAAATAAACATAATTATCAACGACAACAAAATAGATTCGTTGCTTTGGATATTTTACCTGATTGGGATGATCAGCAACCATCCATACATCCCCTAGTCCGAGATGAAATATTATTTGTTCGAACGAAATTTTGCGATATTTTTTTAGCCAATCATTTTTTTCTGAGTCCCAATCATATTTCATGTTGTAAATGTACATCTTTTGCATGTACATGTCAATGGTTGTAAGCTAAAGGGGACGTTGTTACTTT